>CAZOQC010000006.1:109639-316597 GCA_964581865.1 uncultured Spirosoma sp. | reverse complement strand
GTTCTATTCACCTATGAAAACAGCTATTCGTATCGGGGGTGGGGCCGGTTTCTCCGGCGACCGGCTCGACCCGGCGCTCGTATTGGTGCAGCAGGGACAACTGGATTATCTGGTGCTTGAATGTCTGGCCGAACGCACCATCGCGCTGGCTCAGAAACGCAAACGGCAGGATGCCAGCCTGGGGTATGACCCCCTGCTCGAACGCCGTATCGAGAGCCTGCTGCCGCACCTGCTCGAAAAAAAAGTGCGCCTGATTACCAACATGGGAGCGGCTAACCCGCTGGCGGCTGCCCAAAAAATCTGTGACGTTGCCCGGCGGTTGAATCTGTCTGTCAGCGTGGCAGCCGTGTCCGGCGACGATGTGTATGGCCTGCTGTCGGGCGACGAAACGGCCCTCGAAACAGGTAAGCCCCTGTCTGACTCCGGTCCGTTGCTTTCGGCCAATGCGTATCTGGGTGCCGACGCTATCCTGCCTGCTCTGGCGATCGACGCAACGATTATCGTTACCGGGCGGGTTGCCGACCCGTCGTTGTTTCTGGCCCCGCTGATGCATGAATTTGACTGGTCGCCGGACGATGTAAACCGGATGGGGCAGGGGACGTTGATCGGGCATTTGCTGGAGTGCGCCGGTCAGCTCACGGGCGGGTATTTTGCCGATCCCGGCCGAAAAGACGTACCCGATATGGCGCACCTCGGCCACCCGTTTGCCGACGTCGGGTCGGACGGAACGGCGGTGTTCGGTAAAGTTGCCGGTACGGGGGGAATTCTGACGCTGGCCACGGTGAAAGAGCAGCTTCTCTACGAGGTGATGGACCCTGGTCAGTACCTGACGCCCGACGTAGTGGCTGATTTTACCCAGGTTCGGCTGGAGCAGACCGGACCCGACCAGGTGCGGGTGACTGGTGGGCAGGGGCACGCCCGCCCGGCCACGCTGAAAGTAAGCGTGGGATACGAAGCCGGGTTTATTGGTGAGGGCGAACTCTCGTACGCGGGTGCCAACGCGCTGGGCCGGGCAACCCTGGCCGGTGATATCATCCGCGAACGGCTGCAAAATCAGTTTGCCGACCTTCGCATCGATTACATCGGTAGTACGTCGGTGCATCGAACCAACTTTGCGCACGCTGCGGAACCCTACGAAATACGGTTGCGGGTAGCCGGTCGGGCGATGACGGCGCAACAGGCCGCGCTGATCGGCGAAGAAGTAGAAGCCCTCTACACAAACGGCCCGGCGGGTGGGGGCGGTGCCCGCAAGTACATTCACGACGTGGTGGGCATCGTATCGACCCTGATCGATCGGTCCCGACTGAGGCCGCAGCTTACGCTGTTCAACGCATGAAGATCAAAATCTATGACATTGCCCATAGCCGGGCGGGCGACAAAGGCAATACGCTGACGCTCTCGCTTATCCCCTACAGGGCGGACGATTACCCGCGTCTGGTTGAATACGTGACGGCGGAGCGGGTGCGACACCACCTGAGCGATATCGTAGCGGGGGTGGTTACGCGGTACGAACTGCCGAATCTGCCTGCGCTCCAGTTTGTGTGCCAGCAGGCACTTACGGGCGGGGTAACAACTTCACTGACAATGGATACGCACGGCAAGAGTCTGAGTTTTGCCCTGCTGGAAATGCAGATAGACGTTGCCGATTAAGGGGTACAGCCGCGTTATAAGCGATCGGGAAAAGGTGGCTCGGAGAGTGTGTCTGTGGTAGCCTGGGGCTACAAAAAAAAGCCTTCATCCGCGTCGGCTGACGCGGATGAAGGACAGAAAGCTCATTCAGCTGTGAATCCCCGAACTACCGTTGAAGTCCGTTCCGGTTACACGGTGGCCAGACTAAACGGCAACTTGCGAATGCGCTGACCCGTCAGGTCGAAAATGGCGTTGGTCAGGGCGGGAGCGAAGGCGGGTAGGCCCGGCTCACCAACCCCACCGGCATCGGCGTCGTTGTCCATAATAAACACGTCGATGGGCGGAATATCCGTGATGCGCGGCATCTGGTACGAATAGAAATTTTTGTCGACCGCCATACCATCTTTAAACGTCACTTCGTGCTGCGTGGCCGCGCCGAGAGCCATCACGATGCTGCCCTCGACCTGCGCTTTCACGGTGTCGGGGTTGACGTACCAGCCGCAGTCCATCACCGCCCAGACGTGGTCGATTTTCACTCCGCCGTCCGGTTTTTTCGATACCTTCACCACCTGCCCGACGGTGCTGGAAAAGCATTCGGTAATGGCCATGCCGTATCCTTCGCCCGGTTTGCGGCTGTTCCAGCCCGATACCTCGGCTAGTTTGTCGAGTTGCTTCAGCACCCGTTCGTCGGGCAGGTGCTCGCGCCGGAAAGTCATCGGGTCTTTGCGGGCTTCATGGGCCAGTTCGTCCACAAAACTCTCGTAGGCGAAGCCGTTGGTCGACGCGTATACCGACCGCCACCACAGTACCGGGATGGGCGTTTCGAACGGTACGTCGGCGATGCTCAGGTTTTTGATGCTGTCGGTATACGGTTTGAGAAAACCCTCGTCGGTGCTGTCGTTGGGTTTGTCTTTGGGCGCGCCCATCCAGTGCCCGAGATTCTGACCGGCCATCCGCAGTTTAAACGCGCTGATTTTCCCGTCCGCCAGAGCACCTTCGCAACGATACGAAACGCCGGGCCGGAAGGGCCCCTGCGTGCCATCGTCTTCCCGCGTCCAGATGACCTGAATCGGTGCGCCGACTGCTTTGGAAATAAACGCGGCTTCGTGCGGATAGTCCATGAAGGCTTTCCGGCCAAAGCCGCCCCCCAGAAAGGTCATGTTGACGATGACCTTGTCACGGGCGATGTTCATTTCTTTGCTGATGTAATCCTGCACCCAGTCGGGGGCCTGAATGGGTCCCCAGATTTCGACTTTGTCGGCCTGATAGTGCGCGGTGCAGTTGAGCGGTTCCATGCAGCTATGAGACTGGTAGGGCGTTTCGTACACCACGTCCAGCTTTTTCGATCCCTTCGCCAGCGCGTCCGCTACGTCGCCCTGCTTTTTGAGCGACAGCCCTTCTTTTGTTTGCAGGGCTTCCTGCTGCCGCTTATAAATCTCGTCGGTGCTCAGGTGCTCGAAGCCGCTGTCGTCCCACGTTACTTTCAAGGCTTTTTTACCCTGTAAAGCCGCCCAGGTCGAATCGGCAACGACGGCGACGCCTTCCCGATACGTGCTGTATACCAGCATCTTTACCTTCACTACGTGCCTTACGCCGGGGACTTTGCGGGCGGCTGTGTCGTCGAAGCTTTTCACCTTGCCGCGCATACGGGGGTTCCGTTCGACAGCCGCGTAGAGCATACCCGGCAGGGTTTTATCCAGCCCAAAGCCCGCCGTGCCGTTGGTTTTCAGTGGGGTATCGGGCCGGTGCAGGGGCTTGCCAATCTGTTTATAATCGGCCCGTTTTTTCAGCACCACGTCTTTGGGTGGTTCCAGTTTGGCGGCATCGGCAACCAGCGTACCGTAGTGTGCCTTTTTGCCCGATGGTTTATGAATCACGTGGCCGGCTTCGGCGTAGCAGTCCGTAACGGGTACGCTCCACTGGTTGGCCGCTGCCTGAATCAGCATCTGACGGGCGGTGGCGCTCAGTTTGAGCAGGTTTTTGTACGACCCGCGCACCGTCGAGCTGCCGCCGGTGATCTGACTGCCGTATTTTTTGTTGCCCTGCGCGAAAACAATGGCGACTTCATCAAGCGCCACTTCCAGTTCTTCGGCGATGATTTGCGGTACGGCCTGATACGACCCCTGACCCATCTCGGCCCGGTGGTCGGTGATGGTCACCTTGCCCAGCGCATCGATTCGAATCCAGGCGTTCATGTCGGTGCCGAGGTTCGCAGTCCCGGCCGTGTTGATAATCTCGGCGTCTTCAGCGTGGGTAGGTACGTAAAGACCCAGCGAAAGCATGACCCCGGTCAGGCCCGATACTTTCAGGAAATTCCGGCGGGAAACGGATTGCGTATCCATAATCGGTTCAAGGTTTGGGCGCGAAAGCACCGGTTTTAATCCAGGTTGTCCAGGCATTGGTAAAGGCCGCGTGACTCATGGGCGGCAACGTGCGGCCTTCGCCGGGGTTCCAGCCCGCTACGACCAGTCCATCGTGCGCGTGTTCGAGCAACTGCGCCATGTTCTTACCCCCGTTCTGTCTGGGGTCGACCAGTTGTTTCGCCAGCTGATTCGGGGTACGTCCCTGAAACACCATCCGGGCCGTGGCCGGGGGCAGGTGCCAGTCGGGGTTGCCCGGCGGAGTATGTACGCCCGGCAGGTTGGCGGACTGGTGGCAGTTGGTGCATTTCATGGCGTAAACGCCTTTGCCGTCGGTGCCGCGCTGCGGAGCCATGGTGTGCAGATGACTATCGTCGCCCTGGAGCGGAATGTCGCCGGCGGGGTGGCAGTTCATGCAGCGTGGACTCATCAGCACTTTGTAGACACTAGCGAACGCTTTCACCGACGTTGCGCTATCCTTCCGGACCGGATCTTTTTTGACCGGCGCTGGGGCTGACGTCAATGGCCGGAGGGTGGGCTCCTTCGATTCGGTGAAGGCCGATGTGGCGATGGCCGTCGTGAAAAGGCCCACCGACAGTAGCGCCATCATGTTCTGATTCAGCCAGCGCGGGCGAATCAGGGGAGAACGATGTTTCATAAATGCTGGAAAAAAGAGAAACGCAGTCGGGTGGTAACCCGGACCGCTTATTCGTTGCTGCTGCTCACTTTACGGTCCATGCCAGCGGCCAGGTGAATCGCTTTGCGGACGCGCAGGTAGGTGCCGCACCGGCAGATATTCCCCGCCATAGCCGCGTCGATATCGGCGTCGGTGGGGTTGGGGTTGTCGCGCAGCAGCACGGCCGCCGACATGATTTGCCCGGAGTGGCAGTAGCCGCACTGCGGTACGTCGATCTCCTGCCAGGCCAGCTGCACCGGATGATCGTTGTGTTTCGATAGCCCCTCAATCGTGACGAGTTTCTGTCCGTTGGCCCGGCTGACGCGGGTCACGCATGACCGGACGGCCTCGCCGTTGAGGTGGACCGTGCAGGCTCCGCACTGCGCCACGCCACAACCGAACTTGGTGCCTTTTAGCCCCACGATGTCCCGGATGGCCCATAGCAAAGGCATTTGCGGATCGGCCTCGAACGAATGCTCCTTACCGTTGACGGTACAGTTGATGGTTGCCATGTCTGATAGTGCTATTGCGTTTGCAAGATGGTTGTTCTTACTCAAAAATACGGCCTGTAATCCCCGGCGGATCAGTCAACTAGCTAAAGTACAAGTTACTACAGTGTATACTGACAGGGGGATCAGTTATTGCGATGCAAATGTAAAAGGTGATAATTGGTACAGCCGTACGGGATTAGAATAGAAAAGTACGAAAATCACCCGATAAAAGCGGTATCACCGGCGGCTTTGAGGCTGTATCTGGTAGTCAACCGACCAGCCAGTTGCGAGCGGGCATATCGACCGGCAAGGGTCAGGGTTGCAGTGGCCCGACGGGCCGGTACGTATTTATCAGTACACCCGTAGCCGTAGCCTTTGTGCCGACGAGAGCCAGTGCGCACGGGTCGGCACTGTCCGAAAAAAAGCGTTTGCCCCGGCCCAGCAGCACAGGACAAACAAGTAATACCACTTCATCAACGAGTTGCTGACCGAGCAGAACAGACGTCAGCGTTGAACTTCCCCAGACGATCAGATCAGGGCCATCCGTTGCCTTGAGACTACGAATACCCGCTATACTATCGGTGCCTACGTCTTTGGCCGGACCCCAGTTGAGACTCTCCGGTCTGTGGGTGGCCACGTATTTCGTCGCAGCATTCAGACCGTCGGCAATCGGGCTACCGGTCACCGCTGGCTAGAAACCAGCCCAGTTATCGTAGGTACGACGGCCAAGCAACAGGTCGAACGGGCTGCCCTGTGCCTCGACGACGGCTGCCAACCCCGTTGGCGTCCGGTATGGTGTTGTCCAGTTACCCTACGTGAAATCGTCATCAATTTCATGCTGGATCACACCGTCGAGGGAGATGTGCGCCATAATTCGGATCGTTCTCATGGTATTGGCTATCCGTTTACGGGTTGCGTTAGATTGACACGGACAAGTTACGTGTATAAGAGTGAAATCGACAATTCGAAGGCGTTGGCCGGAACCAGCGAAAAGCGTTTAAACTGAAGACCGCGACTGATGTAGCCGTGAGCTGGCAGAAACGCTTTCCGGCTTACGAATGACCCCCGTACACAGGCTATTCGGCCGAATAGCCAATGCCTGATTGGGGTCGATAGCCCCATGCGCTGGACCGGGCTTGCTGACTACTGGAGCGGCTAACTATATAATTTTGATAAAAAGTAGTCGGTTTCTGCTAAATCATTGCTTTCTTTTATAAAGATAGCATTGTATAATTGCACTTATGTTTTACAACCGATTGCATAAATGTTGACCAGTTCTTACATAGTATCAGTATGCTGGTCGGGCTTATCTGCTTTAGGGACAAGCCCTGCCTGTAGTTTATCCGGCGCACCGATCCCGTCGATTATCCGGCCGGTGAAAAGAACGTAACGAACCATTCTCCCACCCAGTCATCACGCCAACCCGCTCTATAATGCATAGCCTCATTGCGTCAGTTTGCTAATGTGTCGATAAAACACATTAACCCGATATGGGTCAATATCCGTGCACTGTTCAATCCCCAACTTTTGTAACAATTCGACTATATGCGCTTACTTTATCAAACAGCCGCACCCGGCCATTGGGTGAAATCTAAACGAGCGGTGGGGCTACCCGGCCTGTTGCTGCTCGGTCTGGCCACCAGCACGTTTGCCGCCGATGGGAACGTACACAAGCTGATGAACCATCGGTCTGGATTCCCGCTACACACAGACGCAGGTCTGGGCATACTGGATGTTCAGGTGTCGGGCCGGGTGGTCGATGAGAAAGGGGAGGGGCTGCCCGGCGTGAACGTGCAGATCAAGTCGACGACGCGCGGTACCACGACCGATGCCAGCGGTAACTACCGGCTTACGGCGCCCAATGGGGCGGTACTGGTGTTTTCGCTGGTTGGCTATGCCGCCAGGGAAATTGCCGTCGGGTCGCAGGCGGTAATCAACGTCAGCATGGCACCCGACGATAAGACGCTGGACGAAGTCGTTGTCGTTGGTTACGGGGTGCAGCGCAAACGCGACATTACCGGGTCGGTCGTGTCGGTGAACGAGTCTACGCTCAAGGAAGTACCGGCGCCCAACCTGGTCAGCCAGCTCAAGGGCCGGGCCGCCGGGGTAACGATCACCAGCAATGGCTCGACGCCGGGGTCGCAGGGGCAGATCCGTATCCGGGGTAACCGCACGCTGAACAACAGCACCAATCCGGGTACGGGTGACGCGCTGGATGGGCCGCTGGTGGTTGTCGACGGGATTCCGTACGGGGGCCTGAACGACATCAACCCCAATGACATCGTGAACCTCGAAATCCTGAAAGACGCGTCGGCAACGGCTATCTACGGATCGCGCGGATCGGGTGGGGTTATCCTGGTTACGACCAAGCGGGGCAAAACGGGTAAGCCCGTGTTCAGCTACGACGGATACCACGGTGTAACAACCATAATGGGTAAGTACAACGTCATGAACGGTCAGGAGTACGCGCAGTTCAAAGCCGATGCGGCCACTTACAACCGGTCGTCACCGGGCACGACGGCGTACCCGCTCACGGCCAAAGAAAGCGCGGGCCTGGCGGCTGGTGTCTCGACCGACTGGCAGGGGCTGATCTACAAACCCGGCTTCCAGACCAATCACCAGTTGGGGATGCAGGGTGGTAGTGAGAATACGCAGTACTCGCTGGGCGTCGGGTATTTCAACGAAACGGGTATTATTCCCAGCCAGCGCTTTGAGCGCTTCACGCTGCGGGCGACCATCGATCAGCGCATCGGTAAGAACGTAAAAGTCGGCCTGAACATGCTGAACACGCTGACCTACCAGAATACACCGGGTGGAGATGGCGTACCGGGCGGACTGGTGCGACTGACGCCCCTGGCGTCTCCCTACAATGCCGACGGCACGGTAAATCTGTTTCCGGCGGAAGGCTCCATCGATGCGGCCACGATTAACCCGCTGACGCTGCTGACCAAGAAGGATTCGTATCTGGGCCGTACCCGTTCGCTGCGTACATTCAATAGCCTGTATGCCGAGTGGAATATTCTGCCGGGTCTGCGCTACCGGTTCAACGCCGGACTGAACTTCAGCCAGACGAATTACAACGGCTATAACGGCCCGCTGACGTATTTTAACCAGGCTACCGTACAGTCGTCGTCCAACGCGGAGATCAACAACACCGAGTACTGGGACGTCAACCTGCAGAACCTGCTGTATTACGACAAGACGATCGGCAAACACAAGATCGGTGTAACGGGCCTGTACGAAGTGACCAAAAACCACTCGCTGGGCAGTCGCTTCACGATCACGGGTGTGCCCGCCGATTACATCAAAACGTCGAACTTTTCGCTGGCATCCGGCACGCCCGTTGCCAGTTCAGACTTCGGGAACTCGTTTGCCGAACTGGGCCTGCTGTCGTACATGGGCCGGGTCAACTACAGCTACAACGACCGTTACCTGCTGACGCTGACGCTGCGCCGGGATGGCTCATCGACACTGTCGCCGGGCAACCAGTATTTCAACTACCCGGCCATCGGTGCGGGCTGGAATATCATCGAAGAGCCGTTTATGAAAAGCGTACCGGCTATCTCGAACCTGAAACTGCGCGGTAGCTGGGGTATTTCGGGCAACCGGAACGTAGGGGCTTACGCAACGCTGGGCGCGCTGTCGGCCGGTTACTATAACTTCGGTCTGGGCACCGCTGGGCAGCAACTGGCTTACACCGTGACGAGCCTGCCCGCTACCAACCTGAGCTGGCAGTCGACGGCACAGATCGATATCGGGCTCGACTTCGGATTTCTGAACAACCGGATTACGGGTTCGGTCGACTACTATAGCCAGGAGACGAAAAACATCCTGCTGTCGGTGCCGCTGCCACCGAGCAACGGGGCCGGGTCGACACTGAAAAACCTGGGTCGCACGGCAGGACGCGGGCTGGAAACCGCGCTGACGGTCGATATTTTCCGCAATCCGAAGGGCTTCAACTGGAGCGCCGACGCTATCTACTACTTCAACCGCGAGAAAATCACCCAGCTGACGACGCCCGAAGAGCAGGCTAACATCGGCGCGGGCTGGTTTGTGGGTCAGCCCCTCTCGGTGATTTACGACTACAAGAAAATTGGTATCTGGCAGACCGCCGATAAGGAAAGCGGGGCGATCGCCAAGCAGACCTCACCGGCGCAATTCCCCGGCCAGATCCGGGTCGAAGACCTGAACGGCGACGGCAAGATCGACGCCAACGACCGGCAAATACTGGGCAACTTCCAGCCCAAATTTGAAGCGGGTCTGACCAACCGGTTCGCCTACAAAAACTTCGACCTGTCGATCGTGTCGTTTGCCCGTATCGGCATGAAAGTGATTGTGCCGTACCTGACCGGTAACGCGGGCGGGAATGGTGGTTTTGCCTTCTACAACCAGAGCCGGGTCAATCAGGTGAAAACTGATTACTGGACCGATGCCAACCCAACCAACGCGTTCCCGGCTCCGGACGCCGGTAGTGCCGTGGCGTACTTCGGCTCGACGCTGGGCTACTACGATGGTTCGTTCATCAAAGTCAGAAGTATCAACTTCGGCTACACCTTCGCCAGCGAGCTGATTCGCAAAATCGGGATGAGCTCGGCCCGGGTGTATATCAACGCTACCAACCCATTCATTCTGTACTCGCCTTTGGTTAGTCAGCACCTGGCTATCGACCCCGAAGGAAACGGCTATGCTAGTTCGACGGTGACGCCACAGGGAGCCAGCGACGGTGGTACACCAGCCCGTCAGATCGCGGTAAACCTCAATAACCCGCCCGTGCGGCAGTTCACGTTCGGCGTAAATCTCAAATTCTAACGATCGATATTCCAATGAAATCAATAAAAGTATGGGTCGTAGCGGGCCTTGTAGCGGCATCGGGTACGGGCTGCGAGAAGATTCTGGAAGAGAACCCGCAGTCGCAGATTGTACCGTCTTACTTCAATAGTCAGGCGGGGGTACTGGGTGGTATTGCGGGGGTCTACAACGACATCCGCTCGCAGTGGGGAACCGAAGGGTTTACCATCGAAATGCAGGCCGGTACCGACGAATTTATCCAGGGAGCCAGCGCAGGTACGCCCGTTCCGTATACGTACAACGGCCTGAACGGTAGTAACTTCGGATCGGCCTGGGGGATTGTTTTTCAGGATATCAATACGCTGAACGGGGTACTTCAGTACGGGAGTACTATCGACCTGCCCGACGCAACCCGCAAGCAGTACCTGGCGCAGGCCAAGTTTCTGCGGGGCTTCTGGTACTTCTACGCCGTGCAGACCTGGGGCGACCTGCCGCTGCATACCGAGTTTATCACGGTGCCTTCGCAGGCCGCGTCGCGCCAGCCAGCGGCCCAGATTTACGAGCAGATCATCAAAGACCTGACCGAAGCGGCTGCCGATCTGCCCAATACGCCGACCACGCCGTTTCTGGGTAAGGCGGCTACCAAACCGGTTGCTCAGTTGCTGCTCGCCAAGGCGTACCTGACCCGGGGCTGGCTCAACAATACGGCCTCGGATTTTACGCAGGCGGCCACGATCTGTTCGGACATTATTGCCAACAAATCGTCGTACGGCCTCGACCTGTGGCAGGATTACGGCGATGCGTTCAACCCGGCCAATGACTACGGCAAGGAAACCATGTTTGTCAGCGATCACGTGCTGGACCCCAAATACGGCTACTATACCGTGGGGGGAGCCGCCGGTGGTGGGGCCGCGCAGAACCTGTCGCCCTGGTTTACCAACTGGAACTACCCAAACAACAGCGGGGTCAATTCCTTTAAAAACGGGTCGGGAACGCTGGTCAACAACGGTACTTCCGGCATGATCCGGGATTCGTACTACGGTCGGCCGTACGTTCGGATGCGGCCCAACAGCTACAAATGGCCGTCGGGCGACAACGCGGGCAAGAACTACTTCCTCGATCAGGCCTTCACCAACCGGACGGTCGATTCCCGGTTTGCCAACTCTTTTTACACAGTGTACATCGCCAATACGGCAGTTACCAATACCGCCAGTACGGCCAACAACAGCCGGGGTATCGGGTATACGACGGTCGTGGGGCAGGATACCGCCGTGTGGCTTCCTGATTATGAAGTAACGGGGGCTCCGCAGTTCGTTGGTACGCGGCCATTCAAAGGAATCGTGGTGCCACCCAGCCTGTGGAACAACGGGATTTTTCCCGCGCTGAAAAAATTCATGGACCCCGGCCGGGGCGCTAACTTCAACGACCCCTCGACCCGCCCGGCGGTGCTGTACCGCTTCGCCGATGTGTACATGACGGGCGCGGAAGCCTACTTCAAAACCGGCGACAACACCCGGGCGGCCGCGCTGCTGAACGTGGTACGGCAACGGGCGGGGTACCGCCGGACCAACTCGGCCGCCCAGAACGCTGCCGCCGTGACGGCCATGACCATTCAGCCGTCCGATGTGACGCTGGACTTTATTCTGGATGAGCGGAGCCGCGAATTTTTCGGCGAATGGCAGCGCTGGCACGACCTGGTACGGACCCGCTCGCTGGTGCGTCGGGTGAAAGCCTGGAACCCGGAAGCTGCGCCATATGTGCAGGACTTCAACATGCTTCGCCCGATTCCGCAGTACCAGATCGACCGCGTAATCGACGGGCCCAAGTTCCCGCAGAACACGGGTTACTAACATCCTGACCTGACCAGACTGCTGCCTGCCTGAACAATTGATTAAGATTGTCCGGGCAGGCAGTAGTTGCAATACGTAGTTTGCTCTTATGACCTATGAAAGGACTTGTCTGGCTGCTGCTGCTCACCACGATGACGACGGTCGGTTTGGCGCAGAACAAACCCAACCTGAAACTGTGGTACACGAAACCATCGGAAGCGGTCTGGGAAAATGCGCTGCCCGTCGGCAATGGGCGGCTCGGGGCGATGGTCTACGGCAACGTACCCCAGGAAACAATTCAGCTCAACGAAGGCACTGTCTGGAGCGGCAGTCCCAACCGCAACGACAACCCCGACGCGAAAGCGGTGCTCCCCGAAATCAGGCAGCTGATTTTCGACGGTAAGCAGAAAGAAGCCGAACAACTGGCCAATAAGTCGATCATCACCAAAAAGTCGCACGGGCAGATGTACCAGCCCGTCGGGAATCTCTTGCTGACGTTTGCCGGTCACGACACCTTTACCGACTACTACCGCGAACTCGACATCGAGCGGGCCGTCGCCAAAACGACTTATAAAGTCGGCGACGTGACCTACACCCGCGAAGTCATTGCTTCCCTGCCCGACAACGTGCTGGTCATACAGCTATCTGCCGATAAGCCCGGTAAACTTTCCTTCGTGACGTCGTTTACCAGCCTGCACGCCAACGTCCTCATCAACACCACCAACCGCAACGAACTGATGCTGGCCGGTACCACCTCCGACCACGAAGGCGTACCCGGCCAGGTGAAATTCAAAAGCCTCGCCCGCATTAAAACTAAAGGCGGCACCGTGTCGGCCAACGGGCAGACGCTGGTGGTCAACGGGGCCACAACCGCCACGATCTACCTGGCTATTGCCACCAACTTTGTCAATCACCACGACCTGAGCGGCAATGAAACGGAGCGGGTGACGACTACGCTCGACAAGGCGTTTCGCCAGTCGTACGCGGCTCTGCTCAAACCGCACATCGCGGCCTATCAACGCTATTTCAACCGGGTCCATCTTGATCTCACGTCGACGGACGCGGCCAGGTTGTCCACTGATGAACGGCTGAAAAATTTCCGCTCGACCAACGACCCGCAGCTGGTGACGCTCTATTACCAGTACGGCCGGTATCTGCTTATCTCCTCGTCGCAACCGAACGGGCAGGCGGCCAACTTACAGGGCATCTGGAACCGGAGTATGCGCCCACCCTGGGACAGTAAGTACACGATCAACATCAATACGCAGATGAACTACTGGCCCGCTGAAAAGACGGGCCTGTCCGAAATGCACGAGCCGCTGTTTAGTCTAATCCGCGACCTGTCGGAAACGGGCAAGGAAACGGCGCGGGTCATGTACGGCGCACGCGGCTGGATGGCCCACCACAACACCGACATCTGGCGGATCAACGGGCCGGTCGATGGCGCGTTCTGGGGTATGTGGACGGCCGGGGGCGCGTGGCTCAGTCAACATCTGTGGGAACATTATCTCTACACCGGCGACCGGGCCTTTCTGACTACGGCCTACCCGATCCTGAAAGGAGCAGCCCAGTTTTACGCCGATTTTCTGGTTGAAGACCCCCGCTATCACTGGCTGGTTGTCAGCCCCAGTACATCGCCCGAAAACGCACCCCAGGCGCACGGCGGCTCGTCGCTAGATGCCGGTACGACGATGGACAATCAGATCGTGTTCGACGTGTTCAGCACCGCTATCCGCGTGGCTGATCTCCTGAAAACAGACGCAGCCTTTGCTGATTCGCTCCGGCAGATGCGCGCCAAACTGCCGCCCATGCACATCGGGAAGTACGGGCAGTTGCAGGAGTGGCTCGACGATATCGATGACCCTAACGACAAGCACCGGCACATTTCGCACCTCTACGGCCTGTTTCCGTCCAGCCAGATTTCGGCTTACCGCACGCCCAACCTGTTCAATGCCTCGCGCACGACCCTGACCCACCGGGGCGACGTCTCGACGGGCTGGAGCATGGGCTGGAAGGTAAACTGGTGGGCCAAACTCCAGGACGGCAATCATGCCTACACGCTTATCCAGAGTCAGCTGACTCCGCTGGGTGTCAATAAGGAAGGGGGCGGTACGTACAACAACCTGTTCGACGCGCACCCGCCGTTTCAGATCGATGGTAACTTCGGCTGCACGTCGGGCATCACGGAAATGCTGATGCAAAGCAACGACGGCGCTGTACATCTGCTGCCCGCCCTGCCCGACGTCTGGCCGACGGGTAGCATCAGCGGCCTCCGGGCGCGGGGCGGCTTCGAGATCGTCGGGATGACCTGGGAAGGCGGCAAACTTGTGAACGTCGAAATCCGGTCGATGCTGGGCGGTAACCTGCGCGTGCGGACGCCAAACCAACTGAAGCAAAGCGAAGGAATGCTGGCAACGGCATCAGGCCCAAACCCGAACGAATTTTACCAGACGGAAGAAACGCCCACCCCAATCGTCGCTACCCTAACCGGCCCCGCCACCCCAACTCCGCCCCTAAAACCTACCTGGCTCTACGACATACCCACGCAGCGCGGTAAGACCTACACGCTGACGGCGCAGTAGTGTGTTTCCCCTATGATCCCGTGTTTTTTGTCATCCGGTTTTTTTGTTATCCCCGTTTTTTGTCATCCCGACGCAGGAGGGATCTTCGGGAGTAGGCGGTTTTTCTTGTTCCTACCGAAGATCCCTCCTGCGTCGGGATGACAAAAAACCGGATGACAAAATAGGCTAAAGAAAAATGACCGGAAATAGAATAAACGTACTATAAAACCTGTACAGATGAACCAGTATGCTTTCTATGTCTATATCGTCACGAATCCGGAAAAAACGGCGCTGTATACAGGAATGACCAACGACTTAGTCCGGCGGTTGCAGGAGCATTACGAGTCGTGGGGGCAGGCGGAGAAGTTTGCGGGTAAATTCTACTGCCATCGGCTGGTCTACTGGGAACATCACCAGTACGTTCGGAACGCAATTGATCGAGAGAAGGAAATAAAGGGCTGGCGGAGAGAAAAGAAAGTTGACCTGATTCAGTCCACGAACCCCGAATGGCGCTTTTTGAACGATGACATTCAGGGGTAACTCTTTTTTCTGCCATCCCGCGGTTTTCGTCATCCGGTTTTTTGTCATCGCGTTTTTGTCATCCCGACGCAGGAGGGATCTTCGGGAGTAACAGACTCGACATGACTACTTACAAAACCGCCTGCCACCGAAGATCCCTCGTACCTCGGGATGACAAAAAATGCCGGATGGCAAAAACGGGGATGACAAAAAATGCCAATGACAAAAATGGGGGATGACAAAACCAGCCGGATGGCAAAATCCCGGAAAGAAACGAGCGACGAGAACGGAACACCAGACCCAAAAACATACAACCTAATCGCATGAAAAAACGCATGATTACGGCCCTTTGCGCGGCCCTGCTGACCGGAGCGAGTTACGCTTCACTGGCGCAGACAACGACACTGGTCAACCCCATCATGACGGGGTTTTATCCCGATCCCAGCATCGTCAAGGTGGGCAGCGATTACTACCTCATCAACTCCACGTTTTCGTACTTTCCCGGTATCCCGGTGCTGCATAGCAAAGATCTCAAAAACTGGAAGCAGATCGGCAACGTCATCGACCGGCCGTCGCAGATGGATTTTATGGGCGAACGCATGACGCGGGGGCTGTTTGCACCGGCCATCAGCTACCACAAGGGAACATATTACGTCACCTGCACCGACATCGACCACGACGGTAACTTCATCGTGACGGCGAAGAATCCGGCGGGGCCGTGGAGCGATCCGGTGAAGTTGCCCGACGTTAAAGGCATTGACCCGTCGGTGTATTTCGACGAGTCGACCGATAAAGCGTACGTCCTCTACAACAGCGACGCGCCCGACCGCAAGCCGCTTTATCCCGGACACCGGACGATTCGGATGTACGAATTTGATTACACGAATCTGAAAGTCGTGGGCGAGGAAAAACAGCTCGTCAACGGTGGGGTCGATCTGAGCAAGAAGCCCGTCTGGATCGAAGGACCGCATATTCTGAAGCGCAACAACTGGTACTACCTCTACGCGGCCGAGGGCGGTACGTCGGTTAATCACTCGGAGGTTGTACTACGTAGTAAAGACGTTTGGGGACCGTATGTACCCTACGAGAAAAACCCGATTCTGACCCAGCGCGATCTGCCCGCCGACCGAAAAGACCCGATCACGTCGGCGGGGCACGCGCAGTTCGTTGAAGGGCCGGATGGCAAGTGGTACTCGATTTTCTGGCGGTCCGGCCTTACGAGGGTAACTACTACAACACCGGGCGCGAAACGTTTATCGCCCCCCTGACCTGGACCGACGACTGGCCCATGATTGAGCACGGCGAGAAGCCCATTGCCTACAGCTACGTCGGTAATTTCAGGGAAGTCAAACAGAAAGACGCCCGTCCCCAGAACGGCAACTTTGCCTACACGATCACCTTCGACAAAGCACTCGACCCAGCGCTGCTTTTCCTGCGTACCCGCGATGAGAAGTCGTTCAGCCTCAGCAAAGCCAACGGCCTGACGATGAAACTCAAGCCGGAAACGATCTCGGAACTGGGTAATCCGTCGTTTATCGGCAAGCGGCAGCAACACCTGACCTGTACCGCCGAAACCGCGCTGGATTTCTCGGCTAAATCCGCCGACGAGAAGGCGGGAATGGTCATTTTCCAGGACGAGAAACATTTCTATTTCCTCGCCAAATCGACCAAGCAGGGCAAGCCCGTCGTGCAGCTGTTTAAGAGCACTAACGACAAAAACCTGGAACTGCTAGCTCAGACACCCGTTTCGGCCGATACCAAAAAGGTAATGCTGCGTATCGATGCCAAAGGCGATGCGTATGCGTTCTACGTGGCCGAAAAGCCGAACGACTGGAAACTTCTGAAAGACAAAGTCGACGGGAAGTTTCTGAGTACGCAGGTGGCGGGCGGCTTCATCGGCTGCGTGTTCGGGCTGTACGCGACCTCGTCGGGGAGTGCTTCCGACAACGCGGCTTCGTTCAATTATCTGCGCTACAGCGGTACCGATTCGATGTATAAATAAACCCTACTCTACTCAATTCTATGAAACGCATTTCGGTACAGGTTCTCCTGGTGCTGGTCGGTCTGCTGGTAAGCGGACTGGCGCAGGCGCAGTCTAATTTTAGCAGTAAAACAATCGGTGTCGGCGTGGTGGTCGCTGACCTCGACCGGTCCCTTGATTTCTACGTCAACGGTATCGGGATGGTCAAAACCGGGAGTTTTACCATTACCGACGAGTTTTCAAAACGGTCGGGTCTGGCCAACGGGACCCCGACGCAGGTGACGATTCTCAAGCTGGAAAACAGCCCCGACGCGACCGACTGGAAGCTGATGAGCTTCGGAAAAAAAGCGGGTCATCCCGCGCCTAAATTCATTCAGGACGATACGGGTATGCAGTACATCACGATCAATGTGAAGGCGCTCAAACCAATCATCGACCGGCTGACGAAAATGAACGTATCCTTCCGGGGCAGCACACCAATACCCCTGAACGACAAAGCGCATTTCGTGCTGGTGCAGGACCCCGACGGTACGTTTATCGAACTCATCGGGCCGCTCAACTAGCCACGATACGACCCGATGCCGCCCATGAACTACCTGCTGATTTGCCTGGCCTGGCTGGCGCTGTCGGGCCCCTGTCTGGCGCAGACACCGACCGCCACTAACCCGGTTATCTTCGCCGACGTACCCGACATGGCCATGATTCGCGTGGGCAGGACCTACTATATGAGTAGCACGACCATGCACCTGAGCCCCGGCCTGCCCATTATGAAGTCGACGGATCTGGTGAACTGGAAACTGGTCAGCTACGCTTACGATACCCTTGCCACTGTCGATGCGATGAACCTGACCAACGGGCAGAGCACCTACGGGCGGGGTTCGTGGGCCAGCAGTCTGCGCTTTCACAAGGGTATGTACTACGCCACGACCTTCGCCCAGACGACGGGTAAAACCCATGTTTATACCACGAAAAACATCGAGAAAGGCCCCTGGAAAGCG
Organism: uncultured Spirosoma sp.; assembly: GCA_964581865.1. Lineage (GTDB taxonomy): Bacteria > Bacteroidota > Bacteroidia > Cytophagales > Spirosomataceae > Spirosoma. The sequence continues at coordinate 298,765 of CAZOQC010000006.1, read as the reverse complement.
GTTTCGTTTACCCCCGCTTACCACGATCATAGCCTGTTTTTCGATGACGACGGCCGGGTGTACATGGTGTACGGCGGGGGTAAACTCCGGATTGTTGAACTCACCGCCGATGTGTCGGGTGTGAAGCCCGGCACCGAACGGGTGCTCATCGAGAACGCCAGCGCGCCGTCGGGGCCGGGCCGGGGATTGCCCGCCGAAGGGTCGCAGTTGTTTAAAGTCAACGGGAAATACTACCTGTTCAACATCACCTGGCCGCAGGGCGGTATGCGAACCGTGGTCCTGCACCGCGCCGACAAACTTACCGGTCCCTGGGAGGGGCGGGTGGCCTTGCAGGATCTGGGCGTGGCGCAGGGCGGCCTCATTGATACCCCCGATGGCCGGTGGTTCGCTTACCTGTTTCGCGATTTTGGGGGCGTTGGCCGCGTCCCGTATCTGGTGCCGGTGCAGTGGAAAGACGGCTGGCCCGTGCTGGGTGTCGGTGGGAAAGTACCGCCGACGCTCGACCTGCCCGCCAGCAACGGGCTGATACCGGGCCTCGTGAATGCCGATGAATTTACGCGCAAGAAGGGCGACCCGGCGCTACCGCTCGTCTGGCAGTGGAACCACAATCCCGACAACACGCGCTGGTCGGTGACGGAGCGCAGCGGCTTCCTGCGGCTGAAAACGGGGCGGATCGATACGTCGTTCGTGATGGCCCGCAACACCCTTACGCAGCGGACCATCGGCCCCCAATGCACCGGCTCGACCCGGCTCGACGTGTCGAAACTAAACGACGGCGACTTCGCGGGGCTTAGCCTGTTGCAGAAACAGTACGGCCTGGCAGGGGTGAAGCAAACCGGCGGGAGCAGAGCCATCGTGATGGTTAGTGCCGCGTCGGGCAAAGCCGTGGAGATGCAGCGCGTACCGCTGTCGGCGTCGGTGGTGTACCTGAAAGCCGAGTGCGATTTCCGCGACCGGAAAGACACCGGCCGTTTCTTCTACAGCCTCGACGGAACAAGCTGGAACCCCATTGGTGAGCCAATCAAATTGCCGTATACCCTGCCGCATTTCATGGGTTACCGGTTCGGTCTGTTCAACTACGCCACGCAAACGCCGGGCGGGTACGCTGATTTTGACTATTTCCACATCGACCAACCTACGCGCTAAACCCGGTCCACTTTTCCATGAAAACCTCGCTTTACGTACTTGTGCTGGCCGGGCTGCTATTGGGCTGTAAAAAAACGGCCGCCACGCTGGACAAGAAAACCCTGACCGTTTCCGGCAACGCCCTGACGCTCGACTTCCCTGTGGAAAGCATGACAACTCTAGTGATTAATTAGAATGAATTGCGAATGTTTTTTTGTCATCCCGCCTTTGTCATCCCGAGGTACGAGGGATCTTCGGTAGGAGCAAAAAAATCGCCTATTAGCGAAGATCCCTCGTACCTCGGGATGACAAAGGCGGGATGACAAAAACGGGATGACAAACCGGCCGGAGAACAAAGCCTGTTGATAACAAAAAAGGAATGGCGACAAGCGTAAAATCAGTATCTATTATGAACATAAAACTACTAATCCCTTCGATCATGGGGCTGCTCATGCTGGCGCTTCCCGCCCTGGCGCAGGACCCCAACTTCCACATTTATCTCTGCCTGGGCCAGTCGAACATGGAGGGGAACGCCAAAATTGAACCGCAGGATACCGTGGGCGTCGACCGTCGGTTTCAGGTGCTGGAAGCCGTCGACTGCCCGGATCTGGGCCGCACGAAGGGTAACTGGTACACGGCGGTTCCCCCCTTGTGCCGTTGCAAAACCGGGCTGACCCCTGCCGATTACTTTGGCCGGGAGTTGGTGGCGCATCTGCCCGAGACAGTCCGCGTAGGGGTCATCAATGTGGCCGTCGGTGGGTGTAAAATCGACCTGTTCGATAAAGACAGGTACGAGTCATATGTCGCGACGGTGCCGGGCTGGATGAAGAATTTTATTGCCCAATACGACGGTAATCCGTATGCCCGGCTGGTCGAGATGGGGAAACGGGCGCAGCAGAGTGGGGTCATCAAAGGTATTCTGCTGCATCAGGGTGAGTCGAATCCCAACGATTCGCTGTGGACGAAGAAAGTGAAAACCGTGTACGACAACCTCCTGGCCGACCTTAACCTGCCCCCCAATTCCATACCGCTGCTGGCGGGTGAAACCGTCAACGCCGATCAGGGCGGTATCTGCGCCGGGATGAACCGGATCATCGCTACGCTCCCGCAAACCATCCCGACGGCCCATGTGATCTCGTCGGTGGGCTGTACGGATTCGCCCGATAACCTGCATTTCAACGCGGCTGGCTATCGGGAACTGGGCAAACGCTACGCCATGCAGATGCTGTCGTTGCTGGGTTATACGGTCAAAAAGTAACAGTAAATGGGTCGTTCTGGCCTCGTCTGTATGAAAAAATCGCACCTGCTTTCCGGTTTGTTATTTATGGGGTCGCTGGCCGTACGGGCGCAGGAAATCATACCCCTGTATCCGGGCAACGTGCCCAACGCAAAGTCGTCGTCGGTGAAGGAAGTGCAGCCGTCGCCGGGCGTGTACCGGGGCGTTACGCAGCCGACGCTGGAAGTCTATCTACCCGACAAAGCCACCGCTACCGGTACAGCGGTCGTCATTATTCCCGGCGGGGGATATAGCGTGGTCGTGTATCAGGGTGAAGGTGTCAACACGGCGAAAGCGCTGGCGCAGAAAGGTGTGGCGGCTTTCGTGCTCAAGTACCGCCTGCCGAGCGATTCGAGTATGGTCGATAAAACCATCGGGCCGTTGCAGGACGCGCAACAGGCCATCAGACGGGTGCGCGAAGGGGCCGCCAAATGGGGAATCGATGTAAACAAAGTGGGCATCATGGGTTTCTCAGCGGGTGGTCACCTGGCCTCAACCGAAGCGACGCATTTTGAGAAAGCCCTGATCGATAACCCCGAAAAGATCACTCTGCGCCCCGATTTTCAAGTGCTGGTCTACCCCGTTATCAGCATGCAGGACAGCCTCGCCCACAGGGGGTCACGGGATAATCTGCTGGGGAAAAATCCGTCGCGCGCGACCATCGAGCTATTCTCCAACGAACTACAGGTGCGGGCCAACACGCCCCCAACGTACCTGACTCACGCAGCCGACGATAAAGTGGTCGACGTGGACAACAGCATCGTGTACTTTGAAAAACTGCGGCATCTGAATGTGCCCGTCGAGATGCACATTTACCCCAAAGGCGATCACGGGTTCATTTTCCGGCAACCCGGCTGGATCGACCCGCTCTTCGACTGGATGAAGCGGAATAACTGGATAAAGTGACTTCAGTATCCTGGGCGATAACACAAAAGCGGGCTAATTAACGTAATCGAATTCCTTCCCCAAACCCTATAAAACATGCCTATTTCGTTTCGACTGATTATCGCCCTGATGCTGCTCGTCGGGGTCACGTTCGGCCAGCCGCCGAGGGGGCCGCTGGTCGTGTCGCCCCAGGTCAACCCAGATAACTCGGTTACGTTTCGGTACCTCGCACCGGTGGCTACCGACGTGAAACTGAGTGCGCAGTTTGAGAAAGCCCCGCTCGCCATGACCAAAGACGCGCAGGGTATCTGGAGTGTGACGACGACGCCCGTCAAACCCGACATCTACCCGTACAGCTTTCTGGTGGATGGTATCACGGTGATGGATCCGGCCAACGTCGCGTTTTTTCCGAACGAACGCTTCAAAGCCAGCCTGGTCGACATCCCCGGCAATACCCCCCTGGTTCATAGCTTGCAGGACGTACCCCACGGCTCGGTCAACTACGAATACTACCCGTCGACAGCAGGAACGACGGGTTCGCTGGTCGTGTACACCCCGCCGGGTTACGACAAAAATCCGAAGGTGAACTACCCCGTTTTTTACCTCATCAGCGGTACCACCGACACCGAAGAAACCTTCTTCAAGGTGGGCCGGACGAACCTGATTCTCGACAACCTGATTGCCGCCGGGCGGGCCAAACCCATGATTGTCGTGATGCCCTACGGCAACATCGCGGCCCGACTTGCCGAGCAGCAAGGCGGTGCCAAACCCGCCGATCCGACCGTGCGCGACGGGGCCGATGCGGTGAAACGGGCCAACGATTTCGGCCGTGACCTGACTGGCAACGTGATTCCGTACGTCGAGAAAAATTACCGCGCCATTGCCAACAAAGACAACCGCGCCATTGGTGGCTTCTCGCGTGGAGGTGGACAAACGCTGCGGACTGCCTTCGGTAACCTGGACAAATTCGCCTGGGTGTGCAGCTACAGTTCGTACCTGTCGCCCCAGGAGATGGACGGCAGTTTCGGCCAGATCGGTAGCAATGCCGACCGGACGAATAAGCAGCTTAAACTGCTGTGGGTCAGCGTGGGGAGCGACGATTTTCTGTATAAAGGCACCGTCGAATTCATGGACTACCTGAAGGCGAAAAAAGTGGCGTACAAAAGCCTGATTACCGATGGTGGCCACACCTGGATGAACGTCAAAACGTACGTTGCCGACACCACCCCGTTACTCTTCCGTTAACCTGCCCCGACCATGAAAAACCGCTTATTTCTGCTCCCGGCTTTACTCGGGCTGTCGATGACCGTACTGGCCCAGCAACGTCCCCCGGCCATCAGCTCGCCCGACGTGCACCCCGACCATAGTATCACGTTCCGGTACTTTTCGAAAAAAGCCGGTAAGGTGACGCTGAACGGCGAATTTCTGAAAGCGCCCGTCGCCCTGACGAAAGACACGTCGGGCATCTGGAGCGTCACGGTGCCGCCCGTCACGCCCGACATTTACCCCTACAGTTTTCGGGTTGACAGCGTTGAACTGGCCGACCCCAGTAACACGTACATTTTTGCCAACGAGCGGTTCAAACGCAGTATCGTGGACGTTCCCGGCGACAAACCGCTGGTGCATTCGCTGCAAAACGTACCGCACGGCAAAATCAGTTACCGACTTTACAAGTCGGGTACGCTCGGTACGACCCGGCAACTGCTGGTATACACGCCCCCCGGCTTCGACCCCAATGGCAAAACGAAGTACCCGGTGCTGTACCTGATTCATGGCGGCTCCGACACCGAAGAAACCTGGACCAAAGTGGGCCGCGCCAACCTCATTGCCGACAACCTGATCGCGCAGGGCAAGGCCAAACCCATGATTATCGTGATGCCCTACGGCAACGTCCGCCCTGCGCCGATGGCCGACTTTACGAAGGATATGGTGAACGATATCGTCCCGTTTGTCGACGCTAACTACCCCGTTTTGGCCGACAGCAAACACCGGGCGGTCGCGGGCTTTTCGGTCGGTGGGGGACAGACCCTGAATATCGGCCTGACCAATCCCGACAAATTTGCCTACGTCTGTTCCTACGCGCCGTACACCGCCACCGACGAGTTCAAGGCTAATTTCTCGAACTGGTCGCCCAACGCCGATGCGCTGAACAGGCAGCTAAAACTGTTCACCATCAGCGTCGGTACGGATGATTTTCTGTACGAACCAGTAAAGCAGAATATCGCCATGTTCACCGATAAAAAAGTGGTCGTCAAACCGCTCATTGTCCCCGGCGGGCATACCTGGATGAACTGCAAACTGTACCTTGCCAACACCCTGCCGCAGTTGTTCAGGTAGTGTGTTTCTGTAGAGACGCAACATCTTGCGTCTCCTCATGCATCAGCAATAGCATATCCATATAGCCCACTGACTTTGTTTGCGTTAGCGTACCATCCGGGCGCGGAGACGCAGGATGTTGCGTCTCTACATACTGTCAATGTAATTCCCTGAACCCCATGACTATCAAAACAATGGCGGCCTTAGTTGCTGCCGCCTTATTCAGCGCGAACAGCTTCGCGCAAACCAGTCAGTCGGCTCCTGCCGATGACTTCAAACCTTCTGTGCTGAACCAGCCGGGCCAGGAATACCCGCAGGTCAACTCGCAGGGGTACGCCCGGTTCCGCATCAACGCGCCCAAAGCCGACAGCGTAAAAGTAAGTCTGGGTCTGGGCGGGCGTGGCGGTACGCGCCTGACCAAACAGGCCGATGGTTTCTGGACCGGTACCACCGAAGGCCCGATGGATGAGGGCTTCCACTACTACAACGTGACCATCGACGGCGGCAAGTTCAACGACCCCGGCGCGCTGAATTTTTACGGCTCCGTACGGTGGGAAAGCGGCATCGAAATTCCCGCCCACGACCAGGAATTTTACGCCTTGAAAGATGTGCCGCACGGCAAAGTACAGCAGGTGTTATTTCCGTCGAAAAGCACGGGTACGGCGCGCCGGGCGTTTGTATACACCCCGCCGGGCTATGAGAAAGACAAGTCGAAAAAGTACCCGGTGCTGTACCTGCAACACGGCTGGGGCGAGGACGAAACGGCCTGGAGCAATCAGGGACACGCCAACCTGATTATGGACAACCTGATCGCCGGGAACAAAAGCAAACCGTTTATGATCGTGATGACTTACGGCATGACCAACGAGGTCAAATTCGGCAAAATCCGGGAGTTTAAAATCGACCCCTTCCAGACCGTCCTGACCGACGAACTGATCCCGTACATCGACGCCAACTTCCGTACGCTGGCCAACCGCGACAACCGGGCGATGGCGGGACTATCGATGGGCGGCATGGAAACCAAGATGATTACGACGAATAAGCCGGAGTTGTTCAGTGCGTATGGACTGCTCAGTGGCGGTCTGTACGCGCCCGCCGACCTGACTGGCAAGACAAAACCGAAGCTTGTGTTCATTAGCTGCGGTAGCCGGGAGCGGCCCGATGGTGTCAACCAGTCGGTGGCTGAATTGAAAGCGGCTGGTTACAAGGCAGTGGCGTACGTTTCGGACAAGACTGGTCACGAGTTCCAGACCTGGCGTCGAAGCCTGCACGAAATGGCTCCCATGCTGTTTAATTGATTTCGATATTTTTCTGTCATCCCGACGACAGGAGGGATCTTCGCAAATAGGTAATTTCAGTTGCTATACCCGGAGATCCCTTCTGTCGTCGGGATGACAGAAACCAAATCCCCCTTCTGCCAAAAACCATGTCTATATTCCTAAAAAAACAACTGTTACTGGCTGGCCTGACGCTGTTGTTCGGCGTACCGGTGTCCGCGCAAACGATTGAGAAAGAAGCCCCGATGGGGTTCGATATAGCCCGTACCGACATCGCGCATGGCCGGATCGATACGGTACAGTATGCGTCGAAAACGGTGGGTACCACTCGGAAAGCACTGGTATACACGCCCCCCGGCTTCTCGAAGAAGAAAAAATATCCGGTGCTGTATCTGCTGCACGGTATCGGGGGCGACGAAAAAGAGTGGCTCACCGGCGGTAAGCCGCAGGTGATTCTCGACAACCTCTACGCTAACAACAAGCTCGAACCGATGATCGTGGTGATGCCCAACGGACGCGCCATGAAAGATGACCGGGCGGTGGGTAACGTCTTCGACAAAGACAAAGTCGAAGCCTTCGCGACATTCGAAAAAGACCTGCTCAACGACCTGATTCCGTACGTCGAGAAAACGTACCCGGCCCTGAAAGACCGCGAGCACCGCGCCATTGCCGGGCTGTCGATGGGCGGGGGGCAGTCGCTCAATTTCGGGCTGGGTAACCTGGACAAATTCGCGTGGGTGGGTGGCTTTTCGTCGGCCCCCAACACGAAAACGCCACAGGAACTGGTCCCCGATCCCGAAGCCGCCAAAAAGCAGCTGAAACTGCTTTGGCTTTCGTGCGGTGATGCCGACGGACTCATTCCGTTCAGCAAACGTACCCACGACTACCTGTACCAGCACAGCGTACCGCACGTGTACTATGTGGAGCCGGGCGGGCACGACTTCAAGGTCTGGAAAAACGGACTGTATATGTATTCGCAGTTCCTGTTTAAACCCGTTGATGTCGCGTCGCTGAACAAATACACGGTACTGGGTACGCCCGCGTCGTCCAACATCCGGTCGGCCAAATACCCGCAGATCCTGCCCGACAACCGGGTCGTGTTTCGCACGAAAGCACCCGGTGCCCAAACGGTGCAGGTCGACCTGGGCAAGAAATACGATATGGTGAAAGACACGAGCGGTTCCTGGACAGCCACGACCGATTCCATCAGCCGGGGGTTTCATTACTATTCGCTGCTGATCGACGGCCTGCCCGTAGCTGATCCCGCCAGCGAAACCTTCTACGGGATGGGTCGGATGGCCAGTGGCATCGAGATTCCCGACCGCGACGAAGCTTTCTACGCCCTGCGCGACGTTCCCCACGGCGACATTCGCATCAAACGGTATTACTCGAAACCGCTCAACGCCTGGCGCGAGATGTATGTCTATGCCCCACCGGGCTACGATCAGAACGCCAGCCAGAAATACCCCGTGCTGTACCTGCTCCACGGCGGGGGAGAAGACGAACGCGGCTGGTCGACGCAGGGACGCACGGATCTGATTCTGGACAACCTGATTGCCGCCGGGAAAGCCAAACCCATGCTGATCGTGATGATGGATGGAAATATACCGAGTGCCGGTGGACTGGCTGGCTTCAACGAAAACGTACTGAAAACCTTCGAGAACGAGCTGAAAGGGGCCGTTATTCCGTTCGTGGAAAGCAACTTTCGCGTTGACGCCGAACCGAAAAGCCGGGCACTGGCGGGGCTGTCGATGGGTGGCTTGCAGACGCTCTATGCGGGTATCCGAAACACGGCTATGTTCTCGAATCTGGGCGTGTTCAGTTCGGGCTGGTTTGCCAACAACCCCAAGCTGTCGGACCCGCAGTATGCGTTTATGAAAGACAACGCCAGCACGATCAACAGCAACTTGAAGCACCTCTGGATTTCGCAGGGCGGCAAAGAAGACATCGCCCATCAGAACGGCCAGATCATGCTGAAAAAGTTCGACGATATGAGTATCAAGTATGAGTACAGCGAATACGCCGGTGGGCATAGCTGGCCCGTCTGGCGGCACGACCTGTACCTGTTCGCCCCGTTGCTGTTTCAGTAATCCGCCCTTGTCTTTCTATTCTCCTGCGTTTTTATCCTCCCTGCGTTTTTATCCTCCCGGCGCTTTTATCCTCCCGGTGTTTTGTCGCCCCAGTGTTTTTGTCTTCCCGGTGTTTTTGTCATCCCGAGCCTGCGAGGGATCTTCGGTAGGAGTAAGAAAAACCGCCTGTTACCGAAGATCCCTCGCAGGCTCGGGATGACAAAAACACTAGGAGGACAAAATACCGGGAGGGGTAAAGCCAATCCCTCAAACTCAACCAATCCATGAAAAACCAATGCGTATCGGCTTTACTACTGCTGAGTGCGGTATTACAACCGAGTTGCCTGCTGGCACAGTCAATTCCATCGCTGAAAGACGTATTCAAAACCGATTTCGGCATCGGTACCTGCCTGAACGTGGCCCAGATTGAGGAGCGCGACCCGAAAACGACGGCCTTCATTTTCCGTCAGTTCAATATGGCGACACCCGAAAACGTCATGAAATCGGCGTTGCTGCATCCGGGCTGGGACACGTATAACTTCGGGATGGCGGACAAGCTGGTCGAATTTGGGCAGAAGCACAACATCAAAATCAACGGGCATACGCTCGTTTGGCATAGTCAGTTGCCAGGCTTTGTTCGGGGTATTCACAGTCAGGATTCGCTCCACACGTTCTTCACCGATCACATCAAAACAGTGGCCGGGCGCTACAAGGGCAAGGTCTTTTCGTGGGACGTGGTGAACGAAGCGCTCAACGAAGACGGGACGCTGCGGAAGTCGGTGTTTCTGCAATACCTCGGCGACAGCTACATCACCGATGCGTTCCGGCTCACGCAGGAGGCTTCGCCGGGTACGGAGCTGTATTACAACGACTACAACAACGAGCAGCCCGCCAAACGGGCCGGCTGTATCGCCATCATCAAAAAGATAAAAGACGCCGGGGTACGTATCGATGGCGTGGGCATTCAGGGGCACTGGCACGTCGGTCGGGTGCCGCTGGCGGAGATCGAGGAAAGCATCAATCAGTACGCAGCCCTGGGCCTGAAGGTGATGGTTACCGAGCTGGACATCGAGGTGCTGCCCCGTAATATTCAGGGGGCCGACGTGGGGCAGCGTATGACGGCCAACGCCACGTCTAACCCGTATGCCGATGCCCTGCCTGACAGTGTACAACAGCAGTTAGCCGCCGATTACGAAGCCCTGTTCAAGCTGTTTCTCAAGCACAAAGACAAGGTGAGCCGGGTCACGTTCTGGGGCGTCAACGACGGCGATAGCTGGCTGAATAACTGGCCCATTCGCGGCCGGACCAACTACCCGCTCCTGTTCGACCGCAACGACAACCCCAAGCCTGCTTTCTACAAGGTTATCGCGCTGGGGAAGTGATAGGGTGATTTAACTTCCCCAACCCCCTAAGAGGTTGTTTGGGGAAGCATTTTCGAGTCGAAAAGGCGCTCTTTGTCATCCCGAGCCTGCGAGGGATCTTCGTTAAAAGCAAGCAAAACCGCTTGTTAGCGAAGATCCCTCGCAGGCTCGGGATGACAAAACTCCTTCCCCAAACAACCTCTAAAGGGGACTTTTTCTGGCAGCAGTTTTAGCCCCCTTTAGGGGGTTGGGGGTAATACGTAAAATGAGTATCAGCCATGAAAAAGGGCGTCTGGGGATTATTCCAGACGCCCTTTTGCGGTTTGTTGCCCCACGATGAGTATGGCTGTGCGCTAATCATTTAAGTACTGATGCAAAAATCCTGCGGCATCTACCCCACCCCCAACCCCTCCCCGTTAGGGAGGGGAGTAGTTGATTATGAGACTGTTCCCCTCCCTAACGGGGAGGGGTTGGGGGTGGGGTAGATACCACAAAATATCTGATCGACTACTTAGGTGTCCGGCTGTAATTGAGCCGCTTACTGGCCCAGGGAATGAAGTATTGGAAATTTGGGGCATCGGTATGTCCGCCATCGTGCTGTCGCCAGGCCAGTTGACCGTCCAGTAAACTGGTCAGTACGGGGGGCATCTGGCTGGGGTTGTACGCGCTGTTGACGCTCAGGTCGCTGGCACCGAGCAGGTTGAAAACGGGTCCGGCGGCTACGGTTGCCTTGTAGCTGCCCACCTGATCGAGCCATTTGGCGTCGCCTTTTTCGGGGATGCCGTAGCTCACAAACGTTGGTCTGGGGGCGCAAAGAGCCAGTAGTTCATGCGAATCGATGGGAAGATCACAGCCCGTTTTGCTGCCAAACGACGATTCGGCTGTTGCGTATTTCAGGTAGTTGCCCGCCATCCAATGATACTCTCCGCTACTGGCCAGACTTTCGACGGCCTCGCCAAATACCCGCCGTTGCAACGTAGTCCCGCCTTTCCCCGACGAGCCGATCAGGGCTACGGCAAACCGCTGATCGAACGCCATCGTAACCAGCGCAGCTTTGCCGTAACGGGACACGCCCTCGATACCCACCTGTCTGGCGTTGACCTGGGATTCGGTCGCCAGATAATCGAGCGCACGGGACGCCCCCCACGCCCAGGCGCGCAACGCTCCCCAGTCGTCGGGTTTGCGGACTTGCCCTTTGTTTGTCAGCCCGATAATACCCCGTGTCAGGCCCGCGCCGTTGTCGGCCTGAATGCTGCCCGCTTCCAGCAGACAATAGCCCCAGCCAGCGGCCAGCAGTTGCTCCGTCGGGGGTGAGTCGCCGGTTGGGGCGGGGGCAAAGACGTTGGGTCCGGGCAGTCGCGTGATTGGTGCATAAGCCGGATACCGGTCGAAAATAGCCTTCATTGCCGGGTCTTGCCGGATCATCAGTTCTTTGAACGTCGCGTTGATTGCTTCCAGATCAGCGGGCGACGGCTGGGCCGGGGCCGGTAACGCGGGGGGCAGAAAGCCGAACATCATCAGGACCGGCACCGGCCCTTTTACGTTTTGCGGCAGCACCAGCACCATGTTGATATTGACGTCGATCAACGGATAGTCGGCGTTGTCGACGTGGCCGATCAGTTGTTTGGCCACCACCGGAATACGCCCCACCAGCTCGTTGTCCGTTACCTTTACCCGCCACGTCACGGCCGGAATGGTTTTCGGCAACCGCCCGTACATTTCCTGCTCGAAACTGTCGAGCAACTCCGGCCGACGTACCTTCCACCACTGCTCGGCGGTAGTTACTTTTTTGCCGCCCTTTGTGGTCAGCGCATCGGGTAGCTGTGGGCACGGGTTTGCCGTTGCCTCGTCGTAATTGGCATGATTAGGGTCCGATTCGTTGCCACTCGGGCCAGGGCGTACTGTTTTGATGCCCAGTTGCTGCATCATGGTCGCCTGATCCTGAACGGCCGTCATGGTTTTAAGCGGGGGGTACTTACTGCTATCGATAGCAGCTCGTTGGGCTGTTACCCAAATGGGTAAGCTGACCAACAGGGCTACAAATTGGTACGTACGCATGAGTTTAAGAGTTTAGTATCAACAGGTTGCGAACCCCTAAATCCCCTGAAGGGGACTTTATCTAAGCACGAACAAAGTCCCCCTTCAGGGGATTTAGGGGTTTACACACTTTCTATAGTCTATGCTACTCACTTATCTGTACGAAAAGGCGAAGCGGGTAAGCCGTCTTTGTTCACCAAATTGGCGTTGACCGGGTTATCGGCCCAGGCGTACCGGACGTACTGCGGGTTCGGGATGGCATCGCTCGACACGACGACGGTGTTGCCTTCGATGCTGGCGTTGGCCCAGACAAATTTCCTGTCGGCACCCGCAATGGCGAAGTCGCCGGGGGCTTCCCCGTCGCGGGTCGTCAGGCCACTACCCACGTTGGTAAAGCTGAGCGTGATTTTGTGACCGTCGATTTTCGCCGACTGGAAAAGTGGCCCCGACGCAACGACGTTCTCATGGTAAGCCGTCTTCAGGGCGGTCAGGGCCAGCCGTTCGCCGACATCTTTTTTATTGTCGGGGTGAATGTCGTTCCACTCGCCCAGGTCGATGGCAACGACCATCGCCGTGTTCGGCACCGACAACGCGCCAAGCTGGGATTCGCGCAGAACGGCCCAGCTACTTTCCGACGGTTGGTAACTGTAGTCCATGAAGCCCGGTAACTGAACGTATAAAAAGGGCAGTTCGCCCTGTTGCCATTTGCCGCGCCAGTCGGCGATCAGGGCGGGCAGTAGGCTGGCGTATTCGGCGGGCTGACCAGCGTTGCTTTCGCCCTGATACCAGCAAAAACCTTTGATGGCGTAGTTGATTTCGGGGGCTACTATCGCGTTGTACAGGGCCGTCGGCTGGTTCTGGGCACTGATTCCACCGGAGAAGCCACCGCCCTCGACGGGCTGGAATGCCACGCCGACTTTGTACTGCCACGTTCCTTTCAGATCGACCGTGTCTCGTCCGGCAAACAGGCTGTACGGTTTGTCGGAGACGAAGCCGCCTTTGCCGCCGTTGTTGGTCACCCGCACGACGAGTGCGTTCTTCCCGGCTTTCAGCACATCGGCGGGCAACTTGTACCGGCGTTGGGGGTACATATACGTCGTCCGGCCCACCGATTTGCCGTTGATGTAGAGTTCATCGGCATCGACAATCCGGCCCAGAAAAACGGTCGCCGGTTTACCGACCATAGCTGCCGGGACGTCGACCTCGCGCCGGTACCAGACAATGCCGTTGAGGTCTTTCACGCCCTGATCTTCCCAGTAGCCCGGCACGTTGATCGGTCGCCAGCCTTTGGGTACGTACCCTTCGTCGTACCACTTCACCGGACCCGACGTACCCAGATCGACGGGCGGAGCGGGGCGGGGCATGGCCGATTGCCGACGCGCCAGACCGTTGACGTAGCTGGTGTCTTTGTTTTTCTCGACCATCGCTTCGAGTGCCGAAAAAGGAATCAACCCGCTTTCGCTGATCCAGGCTTCGATGGGTGTTCCGCCGACACTGGCGTTGATGATACCCACCGGTATGTTGTACTGCTGGTGAATTTTCTTCGCGAAGAAATAAGCTACCGCCGAGAATGGCCGCACATCCGACCCCACCGCCTTTTTCCATTGCCCGTTGGGTACGTCGGTCTGTGGCCCTTGCAGGCTGGTCAATGTGGGCACCCAAAACTGCCGGATTTGCGGGTAGTTGGCCGTCGCGATTTCGTTGGCATAAGTGACATCGTGGATGTTCAGCTGATGCACCATGTTGCTTTGCCCGCTGCAAAACCAGACGTCGCCCAGCAGAATATCCCTGACGGTGAGTTGCGTGTTGCCCACAATGTCCATTGTAAACGGCCCGCCCGCTTTCATCGGCGGGAGTTTGACCTGCCACTTCCCACTCGCGTCGGTAGTCGTTTTGTAGCTTTTTCCGATGAAACGCACCGAAATTTTCTCACCCGCTTTGGCCCAGCCCCAGATTTTCAGTGGGGTATCGCGCTGCAACACCATACCGTCGCTAATGAGGCTGGGTAACCGCAGTTGAGCCTGTGTAGCCAAGCTGACCAGCAGGAGCAGACAAAGCCAGACGAACTGTTTCATCGGGGAAAGACGGGTTATGGGGAGGGAATTGAGTTCTTGAACTGACTTTGGCAGTGGTCAAATTTCCTTCGGCTGGCGATCCCCCCCGCCCCCTGAAGGGGGAGAAATTCGCGGATAAAAATCTCCCCCTTCAGGGGGCGGGGGGGATCGCTAAGCCTTGAGATTGTGGGCTTGGAATGACAAAAACAGGTTAGAAGCGGACGACGCCTTCGTAGGCTTTCTTGGGTTTGCCGGTCTGGTCGAACAGCAGGGGGTAGTCTTTGCGACCGGGGACCGGAAAATTATCCAGCCACGAATAGCGGTCGCTGAGGTTCCAGAACGTTACCCCGGTGATGGTGTTGCGGTGCTGGCGGAACACCTCAAACAGCATCTTGTACTGCGCTGCCTGCCTGTCGTTCATGGCCGGGGTGAATTCACTTTTATCGGTCGGGCGGTGCTCCCGGCGTTCGTGTTCTTTGGGGTATACCGATACGTCGACCTCCGTAAACTGCACGTTCAGGCCCAGGCTGGCAAACTTCGTAATCGACTCCTCCAGCTCCGAACGGGTGGGTTCGTAAATCGACCAGTGAGCCTGCAAGCCGACGCCGTTGATGGGTACGCCTTTGGCCTTCAGTTTCTTCAGCAACTGAAAAATGCGCTCCCGCTTGGCTGGATTTTCCGTGTTGTAGTCGTTGTAAAACAGCTGCGCGCTGGGGTCGGCTTCGTGGGCGTACTGAAACGCTTTCTCGATGTAATCTTCGCCGATGATTTCCAGAAATCGCGTCTTCCGGTAGATGGCCGTGCTGGTGTCAGGAACGGCTTCGTTGACCACGTCCCAGGCGTAAACCGTTCCCTTGTAGCGGGTCATGACGTCGGTAATGTGCCGTTTCAGGCGGGCCAGCAATACGTCGCGGCTGACGGTTTTGCCGGTCGAGTCGGTGAAAAGCCACGCTGGTGTCTGGTTGTGCCAGCAGAGCGTGTGCCCCCGGAGTTTGATGTTGTTCTGCCGGGCAAAGTCGGCGATGGCGTCGGCATCTTTCCAGTTATAGCGATTCTCCTCGGGGTGAATTGGCCCCATCTTCATCGCGTTTTCGGGCGTCATGCTGTTGAACTGCGCCTTGATTAGCTCGGCGTCGGGGCCGGGCTGCACCATCCGCGGATTAACGGCGACGCCAATCGGGAAGTAGTCTTTGTAATAATCCTTCAGCCCTTTCTCCGGTGCGACGAACGCCACCGACAGGGCTATTGCAAGATAAGAAGTCAGGTTTTTCATACGATTGAGTGGGTTTTTAGACAGGATTACAGGATTGACAGGATTTAAAAGAAAGGGTGATGAGCGATGTAATCGCGGAAAACACGCAGCGACAAATCCTGCTCATCCTGTAATCCTGTCTAAAAAATCCTTACCGATACGCGTCGATGGTTTTGATCGTGCCGTCGGGGTTGTAGGTCAGTTCGGTGACTTTTACGTTCCGCAGGTGCGTCTTGCCCGACAGTTGAATGTCGTGGTAGAACAGGTACCACTTGCCGTCCTTTTCAACAATGGAATGGTGGTTCGTCCAGCCCAGTACCGGCTTCAGCAGCACGCCTTTGTAGGTAAACGGACCGTACGGACTATCGCCCATGGCGTAACACAGGTTGTGCGTGTCGCCGGTCGAGTACGAGAAGTAGTATTTGCCCTTGTACTTGTGCAGCCAGGACCCCTCAAAGAAGCGTTTGGCATTGTCTTTTTCGTGGAACGGCTTGCCGTTTTCGTCCAGCAGCTGAATTGCTTTTACGGGCTCGGCCAGCTCTTTCATATCGGGGTTCAGCCGGGCTACGCGGGGCAGATACGCCATTTCATCCGGCTTTTTCAGGGCTCCGTTCGCGTCGTACTGATTGTTGTCCCAGCGTTGCAGTTGCCCGCCCCAGATGCCGCCAAAGTAGATGTATGCCTGGCCGTCGGTGTCCTGATACACGCAGGGATCGATGCTGTACGTGCCTTTCATCGGCGCGGGTTCCGCCTTGAACGGACCAACCGGACTTTTGCTGGTCGCGACGCCAAGCCGGAAAATATCCTGCTTGTCTTTAACGGGGAAATACAGGTAATACGTCCCGTTTTTGTAGGCTGCATCGGGTGCCCAGAGTTGCCGCCCCGCCCAGGGAATATCTTTTATGTCGAGCGCGACGCCATTGTCTTTCACGGGACCACCGATTTTATCCATCGACAAAATGTGATAGTCGCGCATGGCGAAATGCCCCCCGTCGTCGTCCTCCTTTACGTCTTTAGCGTCAACATCGTGCGACGGATAGATGTAGATTTTACCATTGAACACGTGAGCCGACGGGTCGGCGGTGTAGATGTGTGATACTAGTGGTTGCGAAATGGGGTTTTTGCCGTTGTTGGTCTGGGCAAACGCCGACAGATAAAGGCAACTCAGCGCGGCCACGGCCAGCGAAATACGAGTACGTTGCATAAGGAATTGTAACGATGAATGAATTTTTAAGTGATTGACTATCAGTGTCTTTTGTCATCCCGACGGCCCGGTCCTGACGTCGGGATGACAAAAAGCTACAGCCAGTATAATAACAACGCGGTCTAAAAACCAATTGAATTGCCGCCGTCGACGGGGAGTGATGCACCGGTGATGTACCGGGCCGCTTCCGACGCCAGAAAAACGGCCGCCCAGCCAATGTCCTGCGGCTGACCAAACGTACCCATGGGTGTCCGGCGCATGGCGCGGGCGAAGCGGTCGGGGTCGCCCCCCATCGCCGTTTTACTCATGGCCGTTTCAATAAAGCCCGGCGCAATCGCATTCACGCGCACCCCCTTGCCCGACCATTCCGACGCCAGGATTTTGACCATGCCTTCCACCGCCGACTTCGACGCCCCGTAAGCCGCCACCCGGTCGATACCGTAATAAGCCGCCATCGACGAAATCATAATCACGACACCGCTGTTTCGCCCGACCATACGGGTGGCGCAGGCGCGTGTGAGTGAAAAAACGGCGTTCAGGTTGGTATGCACTACCCGGTCGAATTCTTCGTCGGTGACTTCCAGCGCGGGTTTTTTCATGTTGATGCCCGCGTTGTTGACCAGAATATCGATTGGTCCGTGCTGGCTTTCTATCGTATCGACCAGCGGCTCCAGTTCAGTCCGCACCGTCACGTCGTTGACTAGATAGTGGGCTTTTGGACCGAGCACATCGACCGCGTCGATCAGGGGTTGCTCCCGGCGACCCGTCAGGATCACCTCGGCCCCGGCCAGCGTCATGCACCGGGCAATGTCGAAGCCAATGCCGCTGCCCCCGCCGGTAATGAGCGCGCGTTTGCCCTCCAGCGAGAAAACGGATGGCGTGGGTGTCAGCAGCGACGTGTCGGCTGTCTGTTCGTTCGTATTCATCTAGCGTAGTAAGTAACTGTCAACTGATTTCTTTACTTCATCCAGCGTCCGTTCGGGTTGTTTGAACGGCGCAGGTACGGGTTTGTGGGCGAATGGCTGAAGATACAACACCCAGGCGTCGCGCCACCAGATGGCTTCCCGCTGCTGCGTCGCGAGTCGCCCGGCTACGTCGGCGTATAGCGCCGGGTCGATGGCGGGTTTCGCCAGTGTCCATTCCTGTTGCAGCCAGCGCACCGAGTCCGCACCGGTATAAAAACGGGTGCAGAGTTCATCCCAGAGCGTGCGGCCCGTCGAGAGTTGTTTGGTCCAGGGAACATGGTGAAACCAGAGCAGGTAGGGCAGGGGGCAATTGTCAACATTCTCCCACTGCCGACGTACCTCCGGGCGGTACTGCGCCAGCGCATTACTGCCCGTTGCCGTCCGGTCGAAGCCCAGCCCGGCGGAGTCGGCGCGGTGGTAGTACACCGCTGTCCAGTCGGGGCGGGGGCTTCTGTTCTGCCAGGGCTCCGGCGCAAAGTGGACACCTGTCCAGGGGCGCGACAGGCCGAGGGGTACGTTGTAGTCCACGTAAATAGCCCGCGACCGGAGCAGCATGGCCCTGACGTGCGAAACCGCCTGCGGCTGACGGGTCAGCGTCATGTTTATCCACTCGTCGGCGATAGCTTCCGACGTCAGCGTATGGTCCCACGCCAGCCGACCGAAGGCATACCAGTTGGCCTGCGCCAGCGGGTGGCCGGTCCAGTTACGGTCGGAACCGGTGTTGGCTACCCCCGCCATCAGCGTGTGCGAATAGCCGTGCAGGCTCCCGTCGACAACCCGGGCCACCGTCGATCCCTTGCCAGCCGCGTAGGTGTCCGACTCCAGGCATTCCTTGAACAGCGGGGCTTCGTAGACGAGGTGCGAGGCAAAGCCGAGGTACTCCTGCGTGATCTGAAATTCGATGCCCAGGGGCGTTTTGGGCATGGCCCCGAGTAACGGAGAAAACGGTTCGCGGGGCTGAAAATCAATTGGCCCATTCTTGACCTGCACAATCACGTTGGGGGCAAACTGGCCGTCGAAGGGGGTAAACTCTTCGTAGGCGGCTTTAAACCGGTCTGCTTTAGGGTCGGCTTTGTAGACGAAGGCCCGCCAGATCACCACGCCCGGAAAAGGCTTCATGGCAGCCGCCAGCATATTGGCCCCGTCAACGTGCGTACGGCCGTAATCCTGCGGGCCGGGTTCGCCTTCCGAATTGGCTTTCACCAGAAACCCGCCAAAGTCCGGGATGTACCGGTGAATCTCCGCCGTCTTGTCGGCCCACCATTTCCGCACCTGCGGGTCGAGCGGGTCGGATGTTTTGAGGCCGCCCAGCGTTTTGGGAGCCGCGAAGTACACCGACAGATAGACCTTGATGCCGTACGACCGCATGACGTTGGCCAGGGCCGCCACCTTTGGCAGGTATTCACCCGTCAGCAGCCGCGCACTGGCGTTGACGTTGTTGACGACGGTGCCGTTGATGCCGAGCGATGCATTGGCACGGGCATAGTCACGGTAGCGCGGGCTGATGGTTTCGGGCAGTTCATACCATTTCCAGAGCGACCCACCGGCATAGCCGCGCTCGACGGTGCCGTCGGGATTGTCCCAGTGATTCAGCATCCGCAGCTTTACTTTCGGATTGCTGACGAGGTTGATGGTATCGAGTGAATGGCCGGTCTGGATGTGCCGCAGCAGCGCAAACGCACCGTACAGCACACCCACAGCCGTTTTGCCCATCACCAGAATATTTCCCTGCCGCTTCACAATCCGGTACCCTTCCTCGTTCAGGCCACTGGTATCGGCACCGGAAACGCCCACTGCCAGCACGATGCCGCCCTGCTGGGTACCGGCGCTTGCGATGGCGGGTACGTTCGTCCCCAGCAGGCCCCGCAGTCCCGTCTGTAGCTCGTCGGAGGCCGACGTCAGCACGGGCGATGAGCCACTGACCGCGATAAACTGAGCCGAGCGGGCATAAACCGAGCGGGCAGCGGCATCGGTCAGTCGGTCGTAGTTGAGCCAGAGCCGGTAGCCATCATCGGCAAACGTAATTTGGGCAAGGAGCAGCAGGCCGATAAAAAGCAGTCGATTCATAGAGCGCCGTAAGTAATCGTGGATTCAGCACTTTTTATGAAGCACCAGTCCAGTAAGTCGTATTATTATTATGCAAATAGTTTAAGAAAAAATGAAAATGCAATCGGTTGCAAAAAATCCGGCATTTGGCAACAAGTTTGACGGCTTAATTGGCGACAATCGATGATTAGGCAGAAACTACTACCTTCATCGGATGAACCTGGTAGGGCAAACAGGTAGCTACAGGCGATATGTCCGGTTATTGCGGGCCAGTTGCACAAGACGTCGGATAGGGCAGGATGTAGTCCGCAACCTGACATCAGGTACTAACCGTGGCCGTTGGGAGTTGATATGAACAAAGAAATTACCATTTACGACATCGCTAAACGGTTAAACTACTCGCCGGCAACAGTCAGTCGGGCGCTTAATGACCATCCCGCCATTCGGAGCGACACCAAAGAACTAATCAACGCGACGGCGCGGGAGATGGGCTACCGGTCCAACACGTTTGCCAGCAATTTGCGCCGGCAAAAGACGTCGACGCTGGGCATTATCGTACCCCGGCTCAACAGTAACTTTATGTCGCGGGTGCTGGCGGGCATGGAGAAAGCGGCCAACGATGCCGCGTATAACCTGATTATCACGCAGTCGCTGGAGTCGGCACTCAAGGAAGTAGCCAACGCCAGAACGCTGTTCGACAGCCGGGTCGACGGCTTGTTGGTGTCCGTTGCCTATAACACGGAATCGACCGATCATTTCGACACATTCATCCGTCGGGGAGTACCCGTTCTGTTCTTCGACCGCGTTATTCAGCATCCAAACTGCGTAAGTGTCTCAATCGATAATGAATGGGCGGGTTATGAAGCAACCCGTCACCTGCTCGAACAGGGATGTCGGCGCATTGCGCACATCACCGGTATCATGCGCCGGAATGTGTACGGCGACCGGCTGGCCGGGTATCGCCGTGCGCTGGCTGAACGGGCCATTCCGGCCGACGACAGCCTGATTGTCGAGTCGGATCTGAGTTTTGAAGCGGGCTATCAGGCTGCTCAGCAGATACTGGCTATGCCCACCCGGCCCGACGGTATTTTCGTGGCCAATGACTTCTGCGCGGCTGGCTGTATGCTGGCGCTCAGACAGGCTGGTATCAGCATCCCCGGCGATATGGCGGTTGTCGGTTTCAACGACGATCCGGTAGCCCAGGTGATAAGCCCTACCCTGACGACCATTCACTATGCCGGGGAAAAAATGGGCGAGATTGCGGCCCGGAGCCTGATTAATTTTCTGAATGGGTTGCAGGACATACAGGCAACAAATCGGATCGTGCTGCGGTCCGAACTGATCGTCAGGGAGTCATCGCTCCGGCAGGGGGGGAACTAACGGAACGCGAACCATCTTCAGCCCCGTTCGGCTAAATCGGACTTCGGGTTTATCTTTACCGTCGCTCTTACTACCTGCATAAACCATCAACTCCATGAAACAATGGCTGCTTAGCCTGTCGATGTGTGTGGCGATGCTGCCCGCTCTGGCGCAGACCCCACCGACCCGACCTACCAACACCTTCGTCCGCGAGAATTTTCAGAAGCAGGAATACGACATTCCCATGCGCGACGGGACGAAGCTGCACACCAACGTCTACACGCCCAAAGACGCATCGGCGACCAACAAGTACCCGTTCCTGATGCAGCGCACCTGTTACAGCGTAGCACCGTACGGCCCCGATACCTACCCGAACGGGCTGGGGCCGTCGGGTACGCTCATGCGCGACAAGTACATCTTCGTGTATCAGGACGTGCGCGGTCGCTGGGATTCCGAAGGTACCTGGACCAACATGACGCCCACCGTGACCGATCAGCCGTCGGCGGCTGAGCAGAAAAAACGCGGCAAAGCCCCCGCCCGGCAGTCGGCGCTGGCCGTCGATGAAAGCTCCGACACCTACGATACCATCGACTGGCTGCTCAAAAACGTGCCGAACAACAACGGCCGGGTTGGGCAGTGGGGCATCAGCTACCCCGGTTTTTACACCATCGCCGGGGCCGTAGCGGCCCACCCCGCCCTGAAAGCCTCGTCGCCACAGGCCCCCGTATCGGACTTTTTCTTCGACGATTTTCACCACAACGGCGCGTTCATTCAGGCGTATCTGTTTACGTTCCCCGTGTTCGGCGTTCAGCACCCCGGCCCGACAACGAAAGCGTGGTACGACGATCAGATGATCAACACCGGCTCGAAAGACGGCTTTCAGTGGCAGTATGACCTCGGTCCGCTCAAAAATGCCGACAAGTATTACAAAGACAACTTTTACTGGCAGGAGACGGTCAATCACCCCAACTACGACGAGTTCTGGCAGAAGCGCAGCATCATTCCCCACCTGAAAAACATCAAACACGCCGTGATGACGGTGGGCGGCTGGTTCGACGCGGAAGACCTCTACGGACCGCTGACGATCTACAAGACGGTCGAGAAGAACAATCCCGGTACCTACAATACCCTCGTCATGGGGCCGTTTGGTCACGGGCGGTGGTCGCGCGAAACGGGCCACACGATGCACAGTAACGTGTATTTCGGTGATAGTATCGCAACGTTTTACCAGCGGAATATCGAAGCGAAATTCTTCGACCACTTTCTGAAAGGGCCCGGCGACGGTAAAACGGGTCTGCCCGAAGCGTACCTGTTCAATACGGGTCGCAACGAGTGGAAGACGTTCGATAAGTGGCCCGCGCCCACCGCCCAGCCCATGCAGCTTGGGCTACGGAACAATGGCAAACTCGATATGGGTGGAAAAGGCAGTGCCAGTACGTTTTCGGAATTCGTCAGCGACCCCGCCAAACCGGTGCCGTACACTGAAGACAATACCACGACATTGGGCTTCACGCCATTCAACTATATGTCGGAAGATCAGCGGTTTGCCAGCCGACGCCCGGATGTGCTGACCTTCCAGACCGACGTGCTCACCGACGACGTGACGCTGGCGGGCGAACTGATGGCTAAGCTGAACGTCAGTACGACCGGTACGGACGCCGACTGGGTTGTGAAGCTGATCGACGTGTACCCGGCCAACGAGCCGAACCACCCGTATATGCCCAACAAAAACATTACGCTCGGTAATTACCAGCAGATGGTTCGGTCGGAGGTGATGCGCGGTCGGTTCCGCAACTCGTTCGAGAAGCCCGAACCTTTCGTTGCCAACCAGCCGACGCCGGTCAATGTCCGCTTGCAGGACGTGCTGCACACGTTCAAGAAAGGACACCGTATCATGGTGCAGGTGCAAAGCACGTGGTTCCCGCTGATCGACCGGAACCCGCAGACCTACGTTGATAATATTTACAAAGCCGACGCGGCTGATTTTCAGAAAGCTACGCACCGCGTTTATGACGATTCCGTGATCGACGTGTCGGTGCTGAAGTAAGGATATTGCGTTGGTCATACGAGCAGGAATCCGGTGAAAACGGGATTCCTGCTTTTTTATGAATTTATGTAACCGTTACTCGCCGGAGTAGTCAAAACTGTGTAGGCGCTCCGCCCAAACCGCCCCGGCAATTTAGGACCAGTTGTCAAAAAAGCCGGATAAGCGACGAGTGTCAGCTTATATTTCCTGATGAATGCCCCCCGTTTTGGGTCATTTGTCGAAAAATCGGTCCGGTCGGCGACAAAGCAGGCCACTTTTGTCTTAATCCTGACGGGTTACACTAACCCATCAAAAAAATACGCTGTTACCCATCCACCGATATGTTTGTACTCGAATCTGTTTACGCGGTTGTTCTCCTTTATCTGGGGCTGAGTGTATTATTCCTGGCCGTATTCGCCGTCGCGGGTCGGTTTGGCGGTACTGACGATGTAAGCCCTGCCATCACACCAACCACCTACCGAAAGATTGGTGTGCTGATTCCCGCCTACAAGGAAGACGCCGTTATCCTTGAATCGGTACGGACCAACCTGCGGCAGAAATACCCCACCGACCGTTTCGAGCTGATCGTCATTGCCGATTCGATTCACCCGTCGGTACTGGCGCAACTGGCCGAACTACCGATCCGGGTCATTCCGGTGTCGTTTGAAACGTCGACCGTGTCGAAAGCCATCAATGCCGCGCTGGCGCAGATTCCGGCCGGACAGTACGACGTGCTGATGGTCGCCGACGCCGACAACCACATGGCTACCGACTTCCTGAGCCGTATCAACCTGGCGTTCGAGCAAGGCTGGCAGGCCGTACAGGGGCACCGGGTCGCCAAGAATACAAACACGAGCGTAGCCGTGCTGGACGCGATCAGCGAGGAAATAAATAATCACCTGTTTCGGCAGGGAAGCCGCGCGCTGGGTCTGGCGTCATCGATCATTGGATCGGGCATGGCCTTCGAACCGGAACTGATGCGGACGGGCATGGCCAGCCTGCACACGATGGGTGGCTACGACAAAGAACTCGAAATGAATATCACGCTGACGGGCCGCTCGATCGGTTACCTCGCCGACGCTTACATCTACGACGAAAAAGTAGCCAGCAAAGCGGTGTTCGAGAATCAGCGCACCCGCTGGATTGCGGCTCAGTGGCAGTTTCTAACCCATTATTTCCGTCCTGGTCTGCGCGAACTGGCGGCCGGCCGGATGGCGAGTGGCTTCAAGATGCTACAGGCGATGGTGCTGCCCCGCGTACTGCTGCTGGGCGTACTGACACTGCTATCGGCACTAAGTTTGCTGGCAACGCAGCCCGTTTTTCAGCTGGCTGCGCCCATCCTGTTGCTGGTATTGTGCCTGAGTTTGGCGATT
Organism: uncultured Spirosoma sp.; assembly: GCA_964581865.1. Lineage (GTDB taxonomy): Bacteria > Bacteroidota > Bacteroidia > Cytophagales > Spirosomataceae > Spirosoma. Next base: position 274,140 of record CAZOQC010000006.1, on the reverse strand, counting down.
TCGGTGCCAAATTATCTCTGGAAACGACTAACGGTGCGTGAATTGCTAGTACTGCCTGTACTGATGCTCCGCTTTGCCCGGGCTATGCTCAACATGCGGAAAGCGTTCCGCCGGTTCATGCACACACCCCACACCGGAACCCCTGACGTTCAGTTGCAGCCAAACAAATCCGTTTAGTAAACGCGGATGTGACAGTTGCCGGGAAAAGTAGTCCGAATAACTAGAGCAGGTAGGATTACGTGGATAACGCAGACAGTATCAGCCTGACATCAGTTGACCGACTGGTGAACAAGCACCGTGGTAACAAACGGGCCAGGGTTTGAGGGATATGGTTTTCAGGTACCTGAACCAGCTTTCCCCACGGCAAACCCTGGCCCTTTATAAGTAAGTATGAAATCTGTTCTGGGTCGGGTAACTATTGGAATACTGGTGGGGCTGCTGGTCAGTCAGGTAGGCTTCGGGCAGGCGCAGCAAAAAAGCGTTCGCGGGCTGGTATCGTTTGGTCAGGCGACGGGCGTAACGGGCGATACGTCGTTTCTGGATGTCGACAAAGACATCGCCGTGCAGCTGCTGCCGTTCGAGGAGCTGATCCGAATTGCCACAACGTATTCGCCCCTGTTGAAGTACCAGGGCGAGATTGCCAATTCGCTCGACGCCGGTTACCAGATTTCGAAATTGCAGGTACTCCAGAATATGTCGGCATACGGCAACTATTCGGCGGGTAATCAGGCCATTGTGTCGTCGGGTGTCAATATCCCCAGGGGTGTCGACCCGGTGTCGCAGATTGCCAATGGCTACCGCTTCGGCGTCGATCTGCGCGTGACGCTCTTCGATCTGTTTGGGCGTAAGCAACAGATGAAGCAGGCGTACTCGAACTACCGCGCATCGGTGTTGCAGAAAGACATCATTGTGCAGGAAATCCGGCGGTCGTTGATCGGTGTTTACCAGGATATGATTACGGCGCAGCAGGTGCTGAAAACCCGGTTGCTCGACGAACAGGCATCGCTGACAGCGTACCGCATTGCCGAAGCAGAAACGCAGAAGGGGCGGGGTAATGCCGAAACGCTGGCCAATGCGCTGAACCGCTATGCGCAGGCTAAGTCGTATTCTGAACAGGTTAAAGGTGAGTTTCTGAAGAATGTCCGCTATTTTGAAACGATCATGGGGCAACCCATTCAACGGCTAAAACGCATCAACTAATGTCAATCGACGCACTGCTCAGGCTATTTCGGCAAAATCTGCTTTGGATGATCCTGCTGCCGGTCGTTACGGCCGCCACAGCCTGGTATGTCACCCGCGATTCGGTAAAAACCTACCGCTCGGAGGCTACGCTATACACGGGTCTGGCATCCGGTTATACACTGTTGACGGATCGGCTGGGGCAATCGATGGACCGTTCATCCAACGCGTTCGACAACCTGCTGACAACGTTGAACTCGAAAGAAACCCGGCTGCAGGTCGGTATCTCGCTGCTGACCGACCATTTGCGGCTGCAACAGCCTGATACGCTGGTACTGGGCACGGCCGGATTCGACCAGCTGCACCAGGCCATCCCCGCCGACTGGCAGCCTTTTCTGTTGGGTGAATCCGATTCACTGCGGCTCTGGAACCGGCTCGATAGCCTGTCGAAACTGGCAACCGACAACCCCGTTAAGGAGATGCTGTTCAAGTCGAGCCTGCCGTACTCGATCAATACTATTGGTGAGAAGCTGATCGCGTCGGCCCGTAAAAATACCAACGACGTGCTGCTGATGGAGTACGAAGCCAACGACCCGGCCGTGGCCCAGCAAACGCTACGGTACGCAATCGACGCGCTGAACCGACGCAACTCGTTTTTCAAGACGTCGGAAACCAACTCGGTTGTCAGCTACTACGAAGACCGGTTGAAGGCGGCCAAAGACAAGCTGAACCTGGCCGAAGGACGGCTGCGCGACTTCACGATGCGCAACAAAGTGCTCGATTATGACGAGGAAGCCCGTAACGTAGCGGCTTCACGCGAGTCGCTCGATCAGGATTACAACCGCGAACTGATGCAGCGGGATGCTGCCAAAGCCGCCGTCGATGCGGTAGCCCGGCAATTGGCGAAGCAGGGCAACGCAACCGCCAATACCAACGAACTGAGCGACAAACAGCGTCGGCTGACGGCGGCTGAAAGTCAGCTATCGAATGCGAAAGCCTACGGTCAGTCGCGGGCAGCGGTTACCCGGTTGCAGGCCAATGTCGATCAACTGTCGAACGATCTGAAAGCCAGCGCGCAAAAGATGTCATCGGCGGGAAATACGCCCGACGCCATGCCTGCCCAGACGATGCTGAACGACTGGATGGCCAAAACCCTGGAGTACGAAGAATCGGTAGCGCGGCTCAAAGTGTACGAAAAGCGCCGGAACGAATACCAGGCCAAAACTAATCAGTTCGGGCCGCTGGGGTCGCAGCTGCGGCAACTGAACCGCGATCTGGAAATTTCGGAAAAAGAATACCTGGCCCTGTTGCAGAACGTCGAGCAGTCGCGGACCCGTCGGCAGGACGTAGCTGTGGGCGGGAAACTCGAAGTGCTCGATGCCCCCGATTATCCATTGTCGCCCCTGTCCTCGAAGCGGATGCAGCTGGTCGTTGTGGGCGGTGGCGTTGGGTTGTTTCTGGCCCTGCTGCTGCTGGCTCTGCGCTTCTGGCTCGACAAGCGGATTCAGTCGCCCGAACAGGCCGAAGTATTACTGGGTCGCCCACTGACGGCGCAGTTCCCGGTGGTACGCAAGCCGCAGGTGTATTCGAAAATAACCCGGGCGTCGCGGGCCATGATGGAGCAGTTAATCAACACCATCAACATCGAAATTGCGCAGGCGGCTGGCAAGCCGTATCCCCCGCTCATCACGCTGTTCAGTGTACGGGCGAAGCAGGGTAAAACGTGGCTCGCCAATGGCCTGATCGATGCCTACGCCAACGCCGATCAGCAGGTGGCCTACTGCTACCCCCGGCAAAGCGGCCGCGAACGACGGCAGGACCGGCCGGGCGTGACGTACTTTCCGTATACCATCCGGCCCGACTTTATGAATGTAACGGGGTTTGACTACCTGATCGACGCGGAAAGCGGCTTCGACGCGTCGCAGTTCGACCGGATCGTGCTTGAACTGCCCGCTTTGATGAGCAATCAGATTCCGGTGTACCTCCTCAAAGCCAGCGTATTGTCGATGCTGGTGGTCGATTCGCAGAGTGCGTGGGGCCGGGCCGAAAAGCAGCTGTTAAGTCTGTACCTGCGGGTCACCAATCAGCCCCTGCTAACGGTACTGAATCGAGTCGACGATAATTACGTCGATGTGCCGAGACAGGCCGATTTCAGCGAACGCCCCCCGCGCACCGACAGCGACACCGAACGGTCGTTGCAGCCGACGCGCTCAAACCGGTAAGTAGTACCCGACTCGATCCGACGTCTTCTAGCCTCTTTCAATTAAAAAAGATGTATGTCAGACCCCGCATCTGCTGTATCGCTACAGTCTTCGCCTGACTCGTTCACTGTGCATCGGCTGGTTGCCGATGCAATGACACGTACAGCCCCCGACACGATTGCCGTGCGGATGTTCGACGAAACCCTGACGTACCGGCAGCTGGATGAGCAGTCCGATGTGCTTAGTCAGGCTATTCTCCGGGTAGCTTCCGATAGTCAGCTGGTGGGAATTAGTTGCACACGCCGTACCGATATGGTTGTCGGTGTGCTGGCCATTCTGAAAGCCGGCAAAGCCTACCTGCCGCTCGATCCCACATATCCCGACGCCCGCCTGCGGCAGCTCATCAACGATTCGGGTGTGCAATACTGCCTGTCAACGACCGTTGACGAGCCGTTGTTTGCCGAACTGGGCCTGCACGTAATTCGGCCGGGTGTAGCCTTCGATGGTCCATCGCAACCCGCTACAGTGCAGAGCGAAACGGCCTGCGTACTCTATACGTCGGGCTCGACGGGCAAGCCAAAGGGTGTTTGCCTGACGCATCGGGGGTTGGTCAATATGCTGCTCAATCAAGTGAGCCGCTGGGCCGGTCAGCCGGGCTTGCAGACACTTCAGTTCTGTCACCTGAGTTTCGACGCTTCGTTTCAGGAAATCTTTGTACCGCTACTGACGGGCGGCACCGTTCACCTCGTCGACGATTCGTACCGACTCAACGCGGGTCGGCTACTCGATTACATCGAACAGGAGCAGATCAACCGGGTATTTCTGCCGTATGTGGTGCTGCAATACCTGACCGAGTCTGCCGTCGCCAGCCGCCGTTTTCCGGCACACCTGCTGGAGATCATCACCGGTGGCGAACTGCTTAAAATAACCCCGGCCATTGCGCAGTTTTTCGACGCTCTGCCGGGTTGTGCGCTGATGAATGTGTACGGCCCGACCGAAGCAAGCGTCTGGGTGACGGAAAACCGGCTTCAGGGCGATGCGCTGAACTGGCCTCAACTGCCGAGTATCGGGCGGGTGGTGCCGGGCTGTGGGGTCATCATTATCAACGAACAGCTTGAGCCGGTGGGCGAGGGCGAGATTGGCGAAATCGGTATTGCGGGCGTTTGTTTGGCTAATGGCTATCTCAACCAGCCTGACCGCACCGCCGACGCCTTTATCGACTGGCAGCACCCGCAGTTTGGCCCCACCAAACTTTACCGCACCGGCGACTTGGCCCGGTTCATGCCCGACGGTACGCTCGACTTTCACGGTCGGCGCGATACGCAGGTAAAGATTCGGGGGAACCGGGTTGAGCTGGGCGAGATCGAAGTAGTACTGGCGCAGCAGGCCACCGTACAGCAGGCTGTCGTCGTGGCGCGGGAAGACGTACCCGGCCACAAGCGACTGGTGGCCTATGTAGTCGTTCCGGCGGCTGATTTTTCCGTTCCGCTGCTCCGTGCGGCACTAACCGAGCGGTTGCCTGATTTCATGCTGCCGACGTATTACGTCCGGCTCGATGACCTGCCCCGTACCACAAGCGGTAAAGTCGACAAGGCACAGCTACCTCCACCCGCCCACAGCCGCCCCGACCTGACAACCTTGTTCCGCCCGGCCCGCACGGCATTGGAGAAAGAAATTGTTGGTATGTGGGCCGAATGGCTGCAACTGGACCCCGTGGGGCTTGACGATAATTTCTTCGAACTGGGTGGTAACTCCCTGCTGGCGCAGCAGACTATCGCGGCTCTGGAGCAACACGGCTTTACCGTACCCATCACTAAACTATACCAATACCCGACAGCGGGTGCGCTGGCTGATTTTATCCAGCCGACAACCAACGTCCGAAATGGACAGCCGCAATCTGAGTTAACCGCTCCCCGCCGTACCACTGCCGACGATACTGATGTGGCGGTGATTGGCATGAGCGGCCGTTTTCCGGGAGCCAGTACCATCGATGAACTGTGGTCGTTGCTGAAGGAAGGGCGGGAAACCACCCGGTTTTTCACCGACGCCGAACTCGACGTGGCTGTTCCGGTGTCGATGCGCCAGAACCCGCAGTACGTAAAAGCGCGGGGCGTCATCGACGGGGCCGATCAGTTCGACGCCCGCTTTTTCGGGCTGACCCCTGCCATCGCGCAGGTAATGGACCCCCAGCAGCGCATCTTTCTGGAAATCGCTTACGAAGCCCTCGAAACGACTGGCTACCTACCCGACCTGTACGGCGGTCGGGTGGGGGTGTTTGCGGGTTGCGGCAACAATACGTATTACCTGAACAACGTTCTGGCCAATCCCGATGTGGTGGCGCAGGTCGGTTCGTTTCAGGCCATGACCGTCAACGAAAAAGATTACATCGCGTCACGGACGGCTTATCAGTTGAATCTTAGTGGTCCCGCCGTCAGCGTTTACTCGGCCTGTTCGACTTCATTGCTGGCGATCACGCAGGCCGTGCAAAGTTTGCGTAGCGGGCAATGCGAAGTGGCGCTGGCGGGTGGGGCCAGCATCACGGCCCCCGTCAACAGTGGGCATCTGTACCAGGAAGGGGCTATGTTCAGTAGCGACGGGCACACCCGCTCGTTCAACGCCGACTCGACCGGTACCGTCTTCAGCGACGGGGCGGGGGTAGTGCTGCTGAAGCGACTGAACGACGCCCGGCGCGACGGCGATACGGTTTACGCGGTTATCAAAGGTATCGGTGTCAACAACGACGGGGGTAATAAAGGCAGCTTTACGGCACCCAACGCCGATGGGCAGGCCGGTTCGATTCGGATGGCCCTCGCCGATGCGCAGATCGATCCGGCTACGATCAGCTACGTCGAAGCGCACGGTACGGCTACTCCCGTTGGCGACCCGATCGAAATTGAAGGGCTAACGGCGGCTTTCGGCCCGCAGGACCGGAATCAGTACTGCGCCATTGGCTCGATCAAAAGCAACATGGGCCACCTAACGCAGGCAGCGGGTGTAGCCGGATTGATAAAAGCGGTGCTGAGTCTGCACTACCGGCAGCTACCGCCGTCGATCAACTACGAGCGACCCAATCCGGCCATCGACTTCGCCAACAGTCCGTTTTACGTCAACGCAACCCTGCGCGACTGGACACAGGAAGACGAAACAGCGCCAGATCAAACGACTCCCCACCGGGCGAATCCACGCCGGACGAATCCACGTCGGGCCGGGGTGAGTTCGTTTGGAGTGGGGGGAACCAATGTTCACGTGGTGCTGGAAGAGTTCGCGGAAACTATTGCGGAACCGGTCAGCGACAAACCCGCGCGGCCTGTTCAGTTGCTGACATGGTCGGCAAAGTCGGTTGCCAGCCGGGACGCCTATACACAGCAATTAGCCACTTACCTGCAACAGGCCGACGCACCCGCTCTGGCCAACGTTGCGTTTACGCTGCCCCTGACCCGTCCCGGTTACGCGCACCGCCAGTTTGCTGTTGCTGCCTCAGCCGATGAGCTAACCCAGACGCTGGCCAGCAAGCCGGGCATCAACACCCAGACGCTGAACCGCGCGCCCGGCGATGTGGTGTTTGTGTTTCCGGGGCAGGGTGCGCAGTTCCTGAACATGGGTCGGGCGCTGTACGACTACGAACCCACGTTCCGGCAGGCGATCGACGACTGCGCCGAACACCTGCATGCGCATCTCGACGTCGACATTCGGCAGGTGCTGTATCCCGATACCATCAGCTCGGAAGCCGAGCAGCAGTTGCGTAATACACGCTACACGCAGGCGGCTCTGTTCGTAACTGAATATGCCCTGGCCCGGCTCTGGATGAGCTGGGGCATTGAGCCGTCGATTCTGTGTGGTCACAGCGTCGGCGAGTTCGTGGCGGCTCATCTGGCGGGCGTGTTCACGTTGCCGGATGCCTTACGGCTCGTCGCGGCCCGTGGGCGGCTGGTCAGCGAACAGCCACGCGGTAGTATGCTGTCGGTGCGGCTGGGTATCGATCAGCTTCAGCCGTTGTTGCCGGATACGCTGTCGGTTGCGGCCATCAATAGCCGCCATCTGTGCGTGGTAGCGGGGCAGGATGAGGACATTGCCGACTTTGCCCGGTTGCTCGACGAGCGCGAACTACCTAATCGGCCGCTGGCAACCAGTCATGCGTTCCATTCAGCGATGATGGATGCTATCGTGCCCCAGTTCGCCGAGATCGTTAAAACAATTTCACTCAATCGGCCACAGAAGCCGATCGTGTCGACGGTGACGGGCACGTTTATGACCGATGCGCAGGCGACCGACCCAGCTTACTGGGCGACGCACCTGCGGGCAACGGTACGTTTTGCCGACGCGCTCGACACAATTCTGACGCTCGATCAGCCGGTATTGCTGGAAACCGGACCGGGCCGTTCGATGGCTACGCTGGCAAAACAACAGGCGAGTGGTCGATTGATAACGGCCCTGGCTGGACTGGCAACGCAGGCCGACGACAAAGCCACCTATGACGCACTCCTGACTACGCTCGGTCAACTGTACCTGCATGGTCTGCCCATCGACTGGCAGGCGTTCTATGCCGGGCAGAACAGGCACCGCGTGGTACTGCCGACTTACGCGTTTGACCGGCGTCGCTGCTGGATCGACGCCCCCGTTAGTCAGTCGATAATTACTGATCTTTCCCCTTCCTACAGCACGAATCAATCGACGAAAAATCACTCTACACCACCCATGCGTACACCTGTCCTTATCAAAAAAATCTATCAACTACTGGAGGATGCGTCGGGTATCGAAATGGCCGACGTATCACCCGAAACAAGCTTTCTTGAACTCGGTTTCGATTCCTTGCTGCTGACACAAATGGCTATCACGCTCCGGAACGAGTTTGGTACGCCCATCACCTTCCGGCAGCTAACCGCTGATCTGACCAGTCCGAATGAGCTGGCCGCTTTTCTCGATCAGCAGCTACCCCCCGATCAGTACGCGCCAGCACCAGTTGCTGTGCCAGTCGCGTCACCGGTTAGTCAGCCTGCGCCGGTTGCACCACCCGTTATGCCAGCCCCTATGCCGGTGATGGCAGCGCCCAGCAATGTACCCGTCGGTATAATCGGTGGCGATTCCGCGCTGGGACTGATCGCTCAGCAGCTTCAGTTGCTGGCCCGGCAGGTGGCCCTGATGCAGGGCGTTCCTGTACAGCCTGCGCCAGTAGCTACGCCTGTTCCGACGCCACAACCGGTAGCGGTGCAGCAACCTGTAGTACCACCAGCCCCGCCGGCAAAACCCGCTACGCTATCCGTACCGACAACGGGCGAACTGACGCCGGAAGAAGCGGCTGAACACAAAAAGCCATTTGGTGCAACGGCTAAAATCGAGCGGCAGGCACTGGAACTGACGGGAACACAGCAGCAATTTCTCGATCAGCTTACGCAGCGGTACAACAGCAAAACGGCCGGTAGTAAAGCCTATGCGCAGCAACATCGGGCGCAGATGGCCGATCCGCGTGTGGTGTCGGGCTTCCGTCCGCTGACGAAGGAAATCGTATACCCTATCGTTGTCAACCGCTCGGCGGGAAGCCGGTTGTGGGACGTTGACGGCAACGAATACATCGACGTGCTGAACGGCTTCGGTTCCAATATGTTCGGCTATCAGCCTGACTTTATCAAAAAAGCCCTGCACGAGCAGATCGAAAAAGGCTTTGAAGTTGGACCGCAGCACGAACTGGCCGGTGAAGTTAGCCAGCTGGTTTGCGAACTGACCGGCTCGGAGCGGGTAGCCCTGTGCAACACCGGCTCTGAAGCGGTGCTGGGCGCGATGCGCGTTGCCCGGACGATTACCGGCCGGTCGCTGATCGTGGCGTTCGCGGGTTCATACCACGGTATTGTCGATGAAGTGCTGGTGCGTGGCTCCAAAAAGCTGAAGACCTTCCCGGCGGCATCGGGCATCATGGCCAACGTGGTTCAGAATATGCTTATCCTGGATTACGGTACCGACGAAAGTCTGCGGATCATCCGGGAGCGGGCCGACGAGCTGGCGGCCGTACTGGTCGAGCCGATACAAAGCCGACGCCCGGAATTTGTCCCGATCGATTTCCTGAACGAACTGCGGTCGATTACAGCCGCGTCGGGTTCAGCGCTGATTTTCGATGAAGTCATCACCGGCTTCCGCATGCACCTGGGCGGGGCGCAGGCCCTGCTCGGTATCCGCGCCGACATGGCGACCTACGGTAAAGTCGCCGGGGCTGGTATGTCGATCGGTGTCATCGCCGGAAAGCGGTCGTTCATGGACGCGCTCGATGGAGGCTTCTGGCAGTACGGCGACGCGTCGGCACCTGAAGTGGGCGTGACGTATTTTGCCGGGACGTTTGTGCGGCACCCGCTGGCGCTGGCCGCTGCCAAAGCGTCGATGCTGCACCTGCGCGAGCAGGGCGTGGGGCTACAGCAGGCCCTGACCCGTAAGACAACCTACCTGGCCGATACGCTGAACGCCTACCTGACTGAGCGGCAGCTCCCCATGTTTATCGCTCATTTCGGGTCGCTCTGGAAACTCAAGTTTACCGAAGACGTACCGTACGCTGAACTGCTGTTCACGCTGATGCGCGAAAAAGGGATTCACGTGTGGGATGGGTTCCCCTGCTTCATGACCGAAGCGCATACCGACGAGGAGATAAATACGGTGATCGACGCGTTCTGTCGTAGTGTTGACACGATGATCGATGCGACGTTTTTCCCCGGCAAAGTCGCAGCGCCCACGCCGTTGGTCAGTGCCGAATCAGCCCTGTATCAGACGAAGCCGCCTGTGGTCGGGGCCAGATTGGGTCGTGACCCGGCGGGGAACCCGGCTTGGTTTTTGCCCGATCCTGAACGGCCTGGTGCATATTTACAGGTTGACCTAATGGCCTGAGGCATGGTGGATAGTTCTACAAACGTACAGATAACAGCCGTTGATTTTGATCCCTTTGCGGGACCGCCCATTGCCTTACTAGCTCCGACGATTGAACCGCAGCAGGAACTATGGGCATCCTGTCTGCTGGGGGGCGATGATGCCAGCCGGGCCTATAATGAGTCGGTATCCCTCCGGTTTTCGGGACGGCTCGACCGGCTGATGTTCGAGCGGGCGCTGCAACAGCTGATTCAGCGACATGAAGCCCTGCGGTCGGCGTTCAGTGCCGATGGGCAGCAGATGCTTATTTTTTCGGAACGGCAAATTCCGCTCTACTATCGGGATATCAGTGAGCAGTCGCCAGCCACCCAGCAGCAGCTAACGGCCGACTATGTGCGGGCCGATGCCGAACACCGATTCGATCTGCTCAACGGGCCGCTGCTCAAACCGGGCCTGTTTCGACTCGGCGAACTCGATCATCTGTTTGTGCTGACGGCGCACCATATCGTTTGTGACGGGTGGTCGCTGGGGATTATGTTGCAGGATTTGGGTCGCATGTATTCCGGCCTGGTGCAGCACCGGCCCGTCAACCTGTCCGGACCGCCCCAGATTAGTGGATACGCCCACCAACAGCTGATGTACGCCGATAGCCCGGCTTACCGGCAGACCGAACAGTACTGGCTCGACCTGTACCGGGACACGGTGCCGACGGTGAATCTGCCGACCGACTGGCCCCGTCCGGCCCTGCGTACCTTTCAAAGTGCCCGGCAGGATTACCCGTTGCGGGCCGACCTGGGACAGGCCCTGCGTAAGGTAGGGGCCAAAGCTGGTGCCAGTTTCGTAACGACGCTGATCGCTGCCTTCGAGGTGTTGCTGCAACGGCTGACGGGCCAAACCGACCTGATCGTCGGTCTGCCCACGGCCGGGCAATCGGCCACGGATAATCAGCGGCTGGTCGGGCACTGCGTCAACCTGCTGCCCCTCCGCAGTCGGCCGCAACCCGATCTGACGTTTGTCGACTACCTGCGCGTACGCAGGGGCGAGCTGCTCGACGCGTTTGAGCACCAGCAACTGACGTTTGGCAGTCTGCTCAAAAAACTGACCATCCCCCGCGATCCCGCACGCGTGCCGATGGTGCCGGTACTCGTCAACGTCGATCTCGGCCTAATCGAAGGCATTGCTTTCGAGGGGCTGACGTACCGGTTTATCAGCAACCCCCGCGCCTACGAAACGGTCGAATTATTTCTGAACATTGGCGGATCGGTAGCTGATCTGACGATGGAATGGTCGTACAATACGCAGCTGTTCCGGCCCGATACCATCGACCGGATGATGGCTGGTTTCGAGACGCTGCTGGAAACGGTTGTCGACAATCCCGCCGTTCGTATTGGCGATATAGCCCTGGGCAATCAGCGCGAGCTGCTGCAAAAAATCGCTGGCTGGAACGATACGACGGCTGTTTATCCTGACAATCAGCCGCTAACACAGTTGCTGACTAAAACGGCCGAAGGGTTTGCCGACAAAGTCGCGCTGGTCGCTGGGAATCAGCAGCGTACGTATCGCGAACTCGATCTGGCTTCGAGTCAGGTGGCGCAGGCATTGCATCGGACGGGTATCGGTCGGGGCGATGTGGTGGGCGTATTGCTCGACCGTACCCCCGACCTGCTGGTAGCCCTGCTGGCCGTGATGAAGGCCGGTGCTGCCTATGTACCGCTGGATCCCGATTACCCGCAGGATCGTATCGCGTTTATGCTGGCCGATTCGGGCGCGAAACTGTTGCTGACGTCCCGCAAATACGGGCGCGGTGGGGTAGGGGGGCAAACACCCGAACGCCTGATTGAAACGCTGCTGACCGAATCGGCTGACTTGCCCCAAACCGCCCCCGATCTGCCGCTGAATGGCCGTGATCTGGCGTACATCCTCTACACGTCGGGCTCGACGGGTCGGCCAAAGGGCGTGCAGATCGAACACCGTAGCCTGGTCAATCTGCTCGATAGCATGATCGACTGGCCCGGTATCACACCCGATGACCGGTTGCTGGCGGTTACGACTATTTCGTTTGACATTGCCGGGCTGGAACTTTACCTGCCCCTGCTGACGGGCGCAACGCTGGTGCTGGCCGATGCCGAAACCACCCGCGACGGTCGTGCTTTGCTACAGATGCTGAGCGATCAGCAGATTAGCCTGATTCAGGCGACACCCGTTACGTACCGAATGTTGCTGGCCGCTGGCTGGGAGCAACCGCTGCCGGTGAAGGTACTGTGCTGTGGTGAGCCACTGCCGAAAGACCTGGCCCAGAAACTGACTGCCCGCTGCGCATCGCTGTGGAATATGTACGGCCCGACCGAAACAACGATTTACTCGTCAGGAAAGCAGATTCTCCCCACCGACGAGCTTATTACCATTGGCCGGCCCATCCACAATACGCAGATTTATATTCTCGACGAACAGCAACAGCCGGTAGCCGACGGGGTGGCGGGTGAGTTGTATCTGGCGGGCGATGGTGTAGCGCGGGGCTACCTGAACCGCCCCGAACTGAACGCCGAAAAGTTTGTCGCCGATCCGTTCAGTGCTACGCCCGGCGCGCGCATGTACCGCACCGGCGATCTGGGTCTGTTCATGCCCGACGGCGAAATCAACTGTCTGGGCCGTATCGATCAGCAGATCAAGATTCGCGGCTACCGCATCGAACCGGGCGAAATCGAACAGGTGTTGCTGAAGCAGGATGGTGTTCGTGAAACATTGGTGATGGCGCGGGAAGACCGCCCCGGCGACCGGCGGCTGGTGGCTTACGTGCTGGCTCCCGAACTGACCGACGGTACGTTTATCAGCCGTGTCGGCGACTGGAAAAATCAGCTGCGCGATGTGTTGCCGGCCTACATGGTTCCGGCCGATTTTGTACGGATCGATCAATGGCCGATTACGCCGAACGGCAAAATCGATCGGAAAGCCCTGCCGAAACCCGGCGCGCCGACCGACCTGCCCGGAAAGCCGCAGCCGACGAGCCCCATCGAAAAGCAGATTGCCCAGATCTGGAGCGAGGCACTGGGACTGACGCAGATTGGTCTGGACGACGATTTTTTTGAGCTGGGTGGCCACTCGATGATTGCCGTGCAGGTGATGACGCAACTCGAAACCGTAACTGGTCGCCGACTCCCCCTGTCGACGCTGATGACCGCGCCAACCATTCAGAAACTGGCCCTGCTGTTTGACGCCGATAAACCGGCTACGCACTGGAAATCGCTGGTGCCGATTCGGCCGGAAGGCAGCAAGACGCCCATTTATATCATCCACGGTATCGGTCTTAATCTACTGAATTTCAACAGCCTGGTGTCGTACATGGACCCCGACCAGCCCATCTACGGATTACAGGCCCGGGGTCTTGATGGGACCGACGAGCCGTTTGATCGTATGGAGGACATTGCCGCGTTTTACATCAGCGAAATCCTGCAGCAGAATCCCGATGGGCCCTATGCTGTTGCCGGCTATTCGTTTGGGGGGTATGTAGCCCTCGAGATGGCGCAGCAGCTACGGGCAATGGGGAAGTCGGTGAAGATGCTGGCGATGTTCGATACCAATGCCGAACCGTCGATCCGACACTGGTCGACAGGAGCCAGATTCTGGTGGCGGGCCACCCGGCAGTTACCTAAACTACGCTGGATAGGGGCATCGCTACTGAAGAATCCGGGGCAGACGATTCGTTATCAGCTGGCATTTGCCCGGTCGCTGATGCAACGGATCGGCTTTTACGAAACGCCACAACAGGAGCCGGGGCTTGAACACCTGAACCGGATCATGGAGAAGCACGAGACCGCCTACGAAAACTACCGGTTCAAACCCTACGACGGGGTTATCGATCTCTTTAAAGCGCAGAGCCGGATTTATTTCGTGGAGGATAGACAGTCGCTGGGCTGGGGAAAATACGCCAGGCAGGTACGGGTTCATGACGTGCCGGGCGACCACCAGATGATGATGATGCCCCCCAACGACAAGGTGTTTGCCCAGGTGCTACAGCGTGCGATGGACCAGTGTTCCAGGCCGTAACCTGTGGCTATTCTGAACTATGATTTTTATGATTACACGGATAGGCTATGATCGAATAGATTCAGCCATTCTTTCTGAATTATGATTTTCCTGATTAGTGGATTTCACAGATTAAGAAAATCATAGTCTATCCGTGTAATCACAAAAATCATAGTTCAGAACGATCACAGTTCAGCACAAATCAGCGGTCAGGATTTGATGGTCAGATTATGCTTCGTCAACAGGCCGGGCAGGCTGTAGAGCGAGAATTTCGCCTTCTTTAATCGGTTTACGTCGGGGTCGAGCGTGATGTTGAACGAGGTCGAAAAGTCGGCCTGATTCAACGTATTGTCGTCAAACTTAGCGAGTTCAAGATCACAGCGGTCGAAAATAGCCCCGGTCAGATCGCAGCGGATGAATAGTACGCTTTTGATCGAGCACTCCACGAAGCTGGCCTTTACCAGCCGCCGGTTGAGAAAAATACTTTGATCGAGCTGACAGGCCAGAAAATCAGCATGAAAGCCGAACGGGTTGCAGGTGCCAAAGTCAATACCCTGCACCGCGCAGCCACTGAAAACGACATCGTTGAACTGCGTCTGTTTGACAATGCAGCGAATCAGCATACACTGCTCGAACCGGCAATCGATAAAATTGGCACCCGCCAGCATCGTCTGCGTCGGGCTCAGCTTCTCAAACGTACACTGCTCAAACGTATGCCCTGCCCATCGGTCGGGTAAGTCGTCCGGCGTTGTGTACAGCTGTTTGTAATGCTCCATGTCTTGAACTGTGATTCTTCTGATTTATTGATTACGCTGATTGTTCTGAACTATGATTTTTGTGATTACGCTGATAGACTGTGATTCTTTTTGAAATCAGGGGAATCAAAGTAATCACGAAAATCATACGGGGCCACCCGGCGGTTCAGAACAATCAGCGTAATCAATAAATCACAAAAATCACAGTTCAAGACAACAACGATTGCCGGTACGTTTTTAACTCGCTGAACGACAGTTTGTAGTTCAGCGTCAGCAGGCCGTACGTCAGGCCACCGAGCACGACCTGAACGATGGTGTTGACCATGCCTTCGTATCCTACGAATTGCTTGTAGACAAAGACGACCAGTACCATTAGCAGACAGAAAGCCGTTGGCCAGGCGATGTTGCGCAGAAACGCACCGAAGAAATCACCGATCAGGTAGTGAACCACCCAGAAGTTGGCGATCAGGTTAAACAGCGTTGCCAGCAGAAAAGCGGTGGCGATACCCATCACGCCGAAGTAGGTGCCGAGGAAATAAACCAGCGGGAGCTTCACGATCAGTGTGACCACGTTCAGGTAAAACAGCAGGTTGGGTTTGCCCTTCGTAAACGCGAGCGTAAACAGTGGGTGGCTCAGGCAGGTAAACCAGCCTACGAACACGAAGATGCGGATCAGTTCGATCGTCTTGTCCCAACCGGGTCCGTAGAAGAGCGGCACCACACTTTCGGCCGTAATAAACAGCCCCGCCAGCAGCGGCATGTTGCAGTAGCTGACGAAGTCCAGAATTTTCAGGTACGATTTTTTTAGCTCCGCCGTGCTTTCCTTCATCTTCGCCAGAATGGGGTAGGCCACCTGCAGAATGATCGGGTTCAGCTTGGTAATTGGGAAAATCGACAGCTGATACGCAATCGTGTAATAGCCCAGTAGCTTCACACCCAGCATACCGCCGATGAAAATATTGTCGGCGTTCGATTGAATAAAGCCCAGCAGGCCATCGCCGAGATTGAACAACCCGAAGCGCAGGTGTTCGCCGATGTTGCGCATGTCGAAGGCCAGCGTCGGGAAGAAATACGGTAATCCGAAAACAACCTGGAATACGGTCTTGATCGTCTGATTGACCAGTGAGCCAATGATGAGCGATAGTTCATGGAACCCGTTGTACGCCAGTGTCACCGTCACAATCGACCCGATTACCGTACCCAGAATGTCGATAATCGCCACGGCGCGAAACTTGAGTTCTTTCTGCAGCAGAAACAGGTACAGCTGCCCAAAATACACGATCAGAAAGTAGTACGACGACAGGTGAACGACTTCCGCCAGTTTCGGCTCCTTATAGAACGAAACGATCAGGGGCGTACTCAGGTAAACAGCTACGAAAATAATGACCCCGACGATCAGGTTGAGGTAATACAGCGTCGACAGTACCCGGCGGTCGCTTTCCTGCTTGTAAATGATGGAATTGGAAAACCCCAGGCTGGAGAAAATGGTAAAAAAACCGATGACGAGGTTGCTGATACTGACGATACCAAAGTCGGCGGGTATGAGCAGCCGGGCTAGTACGGCCACCTGTGCAAACTGAAAAACGGTGGAGATTACGGTTGCAATCGTAATCCATTTGCCACCGTTCATGGCTTTGTCTTTGTTACTCATTGTCGGAATAAGCGTAGCTGGCGGTTACGGTAGTTTAGCTACTCTGGGAAACAGGATACAGAAAAAACCTTGCCACTCTATGTAGACTACAACTTTGGTATTTCGTAATCTATTGAACGTGAATTATTTTCCGTACCACCCGACTTTGACCCTGTCGAATATCGAGCAGGCACACGCCATACGGCATACCCGCCAGACTGATGCGTGCTGACAGGGAGGACTCTGGCTTCTGAAAGCGTACCGACCGGTGAAGCTGACCGGTGGGGCTAATCACATTTATCTGCACCGGCTCCTGACTGTCGTTGGTCAGTACGAGGTCGACGTAATCGGTTGTGGGGTTGGGGAAAACCTGTATCGTCGATAAATCGGGGCTGATGTCGTTGTCCAGTGGGGGGCCAGCTCCCGGCATCACAAAGACGGGGGTTTCGCTCACCGGAATCAGAACACTACCGTTCTGGCTGACGAGCCGTGTCCGGACCATTGTGCTGCGGCCGGGGGTAGGTACGCAGAGCTGCACCGTGTCGCCCCGCGCAACCGGCAGCGCGTAGGCCCCGGAGCGTCCCTGTTCATCGCCAATCAGCAGTACGTAGGCCGACCGTCGCTCGCCCGTGCCCGTTACCGCCGGGCCGGGTTCATACCGATCGATAATCAGTCGGGTGGGGCCGTTGGTTACCCCTACGGTATCGGCGAAACGGTACGCGCCCAGCAACGCATTGGCCTGCCGCAGATACTGGGCAGCGGGCTTGCGGGTTTTGTCGTCGTTGAGCAGGCCCATCGAACTAAACTGGGTCGGATTGGCCGGATCTTCGTCGTACAGCTGGTAAAAAAACAACCGGTCGACGCCCACCCGGTTATATAGCAGTGCCGTACGGAGTATCCAGTCGGCCTGCGTTTCCTGAACCGATTTGCCGCCAACGCCAATGGCCCGCAGTGGACTACCGGGATTGGTGTCGTAACCGGCTTCGGTGATCCAGACGGGCCGGTCGTTGGCCAGTTCGTGCGATAGCTTCACGAAAGCCGCAGCCTGCGCGCCCACGCCTGATAGCTCCGGCGCGGCCCCGCGTGTGCTGCCCCCATCCTGCGACGTACCGGCGTCGTTGGCGTAGAGGTGCTGATTGATGATGTCCCAGCAGAGATCGATGCTGCCGTCGGGCTTATAGCCCCGGAATTCGCGGCACCAGTCGATCATCCCCCGCACGTAATCGGTAGTCGACGCGGCCAGCCCACCGATGGCGACGATCATGGCCGGATCGGCATTCTTTACCCCAACACCCGGCCCGAGCGTGTTTTTATGCCCGTCGTAGAAGGCCGACAGGTTCGCGGCATACTCGCGGGCGGTCTGGTAGGCTTTGCGGCCCTTCCAGGTTTTGTCGCGCTCGTTGTCGCATTCGATGTACCGGATCAGGCCCAGCCCAATTTTTACCGTGTTGACCCCCGCCCAGGTTTTCACAGGGCTGACGCTTACCAAACTCGGGTCAACGGCTTTGTTGCTGCCGTACCGGGCTGCGTACTGAAACGCGACCTTTGCCTGCTCGATGTACGAGGCTGGTTTGGTGAGGTCGCGCCCGTAAACGGCCGGTACGTTCTCATAGTCGCGCTGCCCCTCCAGGTAGGTGTTTTCGAGCCATTTGGGCAGGGTTTTCAGGCAGGCCAGCACCTCGATACCTTCCGACTGCATGCGCTGGTAGATGGCGTCGTAGTTCCAGTTGCCGCTGAAGGTCGGGTTGAAAGTGTACTGACCCGGCGTCGATTCCAGCTTTTCCCAGTCCATATAGTGCCGGATGGCCGAAAAGCCTTTCAGGAGCGGAATCCGGGTTTCATCGACCTGCCAGGGGACGTCGGCGCTTTCGATGTTCCACTCAAACGCATTGACGCCCAGTTGCTGACTCAGCAGCGTATGCCGGATAGATGGGGCCGTCGGGTCGGTGCCGGGCTGGTACGTGCCGTAGAATTCGAGTTCGGTGGGGTAAGCCCCCGACGTGTTGATGACCAGAAAGCGGGCGTTGCTGATGGGTGTTTTCAGATCGAATACATCGGGCTGCGTCGGGTCCGGGCCAACCCAGGTGTTATACTTATCGCCGATAAAGCGGGCAATGGGAATACGCTCCCAACTCTCGGTAATGATCGAAATAGTCAGGGGCGCGTCAATGTTGGTACCGCTGCCATCGTACATCCGAATGCGTTCGATGGTCAGCTGTTCGCCGGGCCGCAACGGGTAATACGCGTCGTAGTTTTTGAGCAGTTTACCATAGCCCGTGTTGACCTCTTCGTCCGTTTTGCCGTCAAACAGGCCATTCAGCCCGGTGCTGACGTTGTTGAGCTGGTACCAGCGGGGGCCCGCAATCGGAATCTTTCCGGCATCGGCCACCGGTGGGCGCGCACTGCCCGACGCCAATAGCGACTGAGGCCAGTACGTAAACAGCAATAGTCCGACCAGCATGACTACCGCTGTAACAAACAGCTTTCTCATCTTACATCAAGTATAACCCGGTGGGTTGTCCGGGTGGGTTAGTCTACGCAAAAGCCCCTCGTCACCGCGTCAGCATGACCTGACCTCGTTGGACGATAGGCGCATTATTGGGGTCGGCTCCCACCTGTTGGTAAGTCAGTAACCAACTGTAGCTGCCCGGCGCACAGGGTTGCCCACTGTGCAGGCCGTCCCAGAAACGATCCGTGGTATTGGTATAAAAAATCGGGCTTCCCCAGCGGTCGAACACGGTCATTGTGAATGACGCGATATTGGTTGCAAAAACGCGCAGCACGTCGTTTGTTCCGTCGCTGTTGGGGGTAAACGCATCGGGTATAAATACCGGGCTTGGCGGACACGACGTGCATTGCCTCACCTGTACGTCGTCGATGGCCATATCGTTGCCGCAGCCGTCGTCGCCCTGATTGTTGATGAGTTTGATCACGACGCCCTGCGTTGAGCCGGGCGTGGTAAATAAGGTTGAGAACCGTTGCCAGGTTGGGCTGCTGCTTTGCGGAATCGAGCCGAAGTCGATGCTTTGCAATACGGTGCCATCGGCGGCTTCCACGCGTAACGTCAGATTGGGCAGGAGTGGATTCGTGCAGATGCCCGGCCGCAGCAGGTTGATACCCCACAGCGAAAATTCGTAGGTTGTCTGGCCACACAGGCCCGTTGCCGGTTGGGTATACACCTCGCCCGCGCCCTGGGAGCCATTGACGATCATCATCAGCCCGCGCGTGTCACCCGGCGTGTGGTCCTGCGGAACGGCGTGCCAGAGGTTGTTGTAACAGGTTCCGTCGACGTGATCGGCCAGTGCGTATTCCCCATCGAGGGGGCAGGTAATGGTCGTGATCTGATAGCGGGTTCGGTTGCTGAGTGACGATGGCGAACCCACCCGCCCAAACGTTTCATCGATTGTCAGCTCGGGGGGGCCACCCGTGCACGACTGAGCCCGGGCAATCAGCGTCGTGCCAGCGATAACCAGCCAAACCAGTAGTAGTGGTCTGATAAATCTACTTAGTGTACCACTTCGATGGACTTGGGCATTCATATACCTTTTTATGACGGTGTGTCAAAGGCATCGTCACCGATTTGCCTAATTAAGTTATCGTGTAAACGGCTGGTGTAGGCTGGGTGCGGCTGCTCCGTTACTTTTACCGAAAATTGGTGAATTTCTGCGAATGGCGTGGGTAAATTGTATGATCGGCGACCCGCCCGACTGGGGTAGCATCGGTGACCACCGCCCGGTAGGCCCGGCGGTTATCTGTCTGTCTGTGGCTGAGTTGTCCCAGCCACCCGCTACACTGCTGGCTGGGCTAACACCTGACGACCTCCGCCGGGCTGACCGGTATCGGCAATCCGCCGACCGGCTGCGGTTTCTGTACGGGCGCCTGCTGGTACGCTGGGTCGGGGCGGGGCTGACAGGGTATCCGGCGCGGGCCGTTCCACTGGAAACGGGTCCGTATGGCAAGCCTGATCTGGCAGTTCATACAGGCTGGCATATCAACCTCACCCACGCAGGCGATTGGGTGCTACTGGCCGTCGACCGGCATCCCATTGGTATCGATGTAGAAAACACCCGGCCTGACCTGCCCATCGACACACTGCTGCCGACGGTGTGCAGCCCGGATGAGCAGATACGGGTGCGGGCCGACGTAGAGCCGGCCGGGGTATTCCTGCGGTTATGGACCCGTAAGGAAGCGCTCCTGAAAGGCATCGGGCGCGGGCTGGTCGACGACCTGCGGGCGATACCGTCTCTGGACGGCCGGTCACGGCTACCACCCGGACTGACCGATAGGGACTGGCAGGTACAGAGTTTTGCGGTCGATTCAGCGCATCCGGCGGCCCTGGCCTACCAGCCGACCGATACACCAATCGTCTTTTATCGACTAACGGCATCTGATTTGCAGACAAACCTGGAGTGGGCGTGACTTCGATCCCGTTGGCCGGTCATATAAGCACTTTTTAACGTCTGATTCTTTACCGGCACGTTTTGTACGTGTGTCCTATGCAGCGACTGGTTCTTAAATTTTTATACGTAGTAGCTACCCTGAACTACCCCCGTATCCGCAAGGATCTGCGGTATTTCGTACGCGATAATTACTACTGTCGGTTAAATCAGCTTCGGTTTTACCAGGCTGACTACGGGCGCAAACAACCGTATAAGGTAATCGACTACCACGGCGAATTCGATCAGGAGCTGCGCTACGTACTGCCTTTCGCCTATTGGCACCACTGCAACGGGACGCTTAAACAAACGATCTCCTGCACCAATACCAAACCGTTCTATTTCTTCAGCCCCGACCACCTCGAAATGCACGACAAGCGGGTATGGCAGGCGGGCTACGATTACTACGACGTACCCAACATGACCCACAGCCCCACCTTCGATTTCTCGAAGTGGAAACGGGTCCCGCTCAAAGCGCACTACCGCAACGAGCTGTTCCGGTACGACAAGCCACTGCTTGTGATTGCCAACAAATACAACATCGAGTGGGACGGCCCGCCCCGTAATTTCCTCGATATTCCGACGCTCGATCGCATCATCAGCCATTGTAAACCCACGTATCAGATCATTTATAACCGACCGCTGTCGTCGCAGATCGTGCTCGACAATAGCGAAATTATGGATCTGGGTGAGCATGCCTGGCTACGCGAAAACCATCCTGACGTGCTGCTGATGAATGATTTGCACGAGCAACACCGCGAGCAGGTCAGCAGCTTCAATCACCTGCAACTGATGGTTTACGCCAACTGCGACCGATTTATTTCCATGCACGGCGGAACGGCTGCGTTAGCCAGCTACTTCGAAGGAACAAATATTATTCTGTCGCGGCCCGGCGGGGGGATGGAGCATCATTTCGATGAGTACAACACCATTTTCCCGGCCCTGTCAGGCGCGGCTATTCACCACGCCAGAACCCCCGAAGAGGTGATTCAATTGGTTGAGCAACAGTACAACTAAGCACAGTATGATTATTGCCCGCATCACGAGTGGCCTTGGAAATCAACTGTTTCAGTACGCCCTGGCTCGTCATCTAGCGCAGAAAAACAACGCATCGCTGTACATCGACCTGAGTTACTATCAACAGGCGTACGACACCGATACCCTACGCACGTTTAAGCTCGACCGGTTCAACACGCGCTACAGTGTGCTGAACACCTCGCCGTATCTCTACGTCTCGAAATTGACGAAACTGCTGCCTAACCGTACACTGAAACCAATTTTCCACTTCGTGCAGGAGCAGCAGTTTCACGTCGATCCGGTGGTGGAACAGGCCAGTTCGGCCGTGATTACGCTGGAAGGGTTCTGGCAGTCGGAACGGTATTTTCTGGATAGTGCCGAAGCCGTGCGCCGGGAATTAACCTTCCGGCGAACGCCGGGTGTCGACTTTGCCGGTTATGCCGATCAGATCGCACAGACGGCCTGCCCGGTATCGGTTCACATCCGCCGGGGCGACTACGTCAACCACCCCGAATTCAGTCAGTCGTTCGGCTTCGTCGGGCTCGACTATTATCGGGCGGCTCTGGCGGAACTGAACCGTCGTCTGCCCGACGCGCGTTTCTTTGTGTTCAGCGACGACCCCGACTGGGTGGCCGACAACCTGCACCTGAGCAGCCCGCACGTGTACGTCCGCAACAGCGGTCCCGATGCCGACGTCGATGATTTGCAACTGATGAGTCTGTGCCATCATCACGTCATCGCCAATAGTTCGTTTAGCTGGTGGGGTGCCTGGCTCAACCCCCGGCCCGACAAACTGGTTATTGCCCCCCGCAACTGGTTCCGTAACAAACCCGACTGGAACACCACCGATCTGATTCCGGCTTCCTGGCTTCGTATTTAAGCCCGCCCTGTACCACCTTACTATCCGACTGTATGGATCTGAAACAATACCTGGACAACCGACCGGCGCTCAAGCGGTTTGTACACCACCTGCTGATCCGGCCTGAGCAGGCCCGTCCCCGTCAATGGGTAAGCTGGTTCGTTAACCCGTTGATTCATAAGCGGGGGGCGTCAGCGCGGGTTCGCCGGTCCGTACGGATGGACGTTGTGCCATTCAATGCATTCCAACTGGGGGCGGGCAGTACAATCGAAGATTTCAGCGTAGTGAACAACGGTGTCGGCGATGTACGGATCGGGCATCACTGTCACCTGGGGCTGGGGGCGGTTGTGATTGGCCCCGTCACGCTGGGCAACAACATTATCATTGCGCAGCACGTGGTGATGTCGGGGCTAAACCACGTGTACGACGATATCGAAACGCCCATTCGCTACCAGCCAACCGTCACCAAACCCATCGTGCTGGAAGACGACTGCTGGATTGGGGCCAATGTAACGATTGTGGCCGGGGTAACGGTGGGACGGCATTCGGTCGTGGCGGGGGGGAGCGTCGTCACCCGCGACGTGCTACCGTTTACGGTGGTCGGCGGCAATCCGGCCCGCGTCCTGCGTCGTTACGACGAAACGACCCGCCAATGGGTAGCCGGATCGACTGACAAACCGGTAGCTCCGGTGGCTATAACTGCGCAATAATTGCTTCGAACTCCTCGGCCCGTCGCGCCCACGAGTTAGCCCTGGCCGTAGCAACGCGCTGACGTTGGGTAGTCAGGCTGGTATCATCGAGGGCCCGGCGCAACGCATCGGCAAACGCTTCAGGCGTGTCGGCCAGTTCGATAATCCCCGTAAAATCATTCAGGTTTGCGAACGACGTCGATACGACGGGCAAGCCGGCCGCCAGATATTCATTGATCTTCAGCGGATAAATCGTTTTGGTATGCGCGTTACAGACGTACGGAATCATGGTTGCCGTCATCTGCGCCAGCAACGCGGGTAGCTGATGTGGCTGATGGGGTGGCACAAACTCGACATTCGGGTATGCCGACAGTCGCTGCGTCAGGGCTGGCTCCGGTACTTCACCCACAAAGCGAAACACCACGTCAGGCATGGTGCGTACGCTATGCTCGACCAGATCGATGTTTACCCGGTTGTCTGCCGTACCCAGATAGCCTACCACCGGCCGACTGGGGGGCTGTGCATCGGCCAGCAGTCGGGCCTGGTGAAACAGCTCGAAATTAACCCCATTCTTCACGCAGAAGGCGTTGGGCTGGAACTTCGCTTTGGTATCGTGTAGTGCGTCGGACGTCGCGACAACAGCATCGACACGCCGGAGATAGTCGGGCTCGTAGCGACCACCGTGGCGACCCATCCAGGCGCTGGCCGCAATTTCATCGAAACAGTAGTAGATCGTACCGCGCTCGTTGAGTCGGCCAAGCATCGGCAGACCAAAGACGGGATTCATGCCGTTGATAACCAGTGGTTGACGCATGTCTAACTGATTCATCACGCTGCGAAGCCCCCGCACCAGCATCCCCACATTACGCTGAATAAACCGGTCGTGCGGAGCGGGCTGCATCCAGTTGATGGGCAGCATAACAGGTGGTTGCCACACCCACACTTCCGCGCCGGTCGCCAGTTTTTTGGTGGTGAGTGCCCTGGTACGGCTGGTCAGCGGTCCGACGGGGACCGCCTGTTTGTTGAGCAGACCCATAGCCAGATCTTTCAGC
Organism: uncultured Spirosoma sp.; assembly: GCA_964581865.1. Lineage (GTDB taxonomy): Bacteria > Bacteroidota > Bacteroidia > Cytophagales > Spirosomataceae > Spirosoma. The sequence goes on along the minus strand of CAZOQC010000006.1, from coordinate 249,456 downwards.
GTGTACTGATAGTCGACGTACAGCACACGATGCCGAACGGCGAGTTCGCCCATAAGCTGAACAATGGCTTTTTGAAAATCGCCCTCCCAGGGGGTCTGGCCGACGCAGATAATACTGTCGAAATTAGTCATGAGTTAGCGCGTCGGCGAAGCGGTGTTGAAGCCGGGAGCGGATTGGAACCGGTTGGTAGTTGACGAACCGAGGTCCCATCGGTAACAGGTCGTGAATAGCACAGACGTGATACTCAGTAATGTACTCGTTGGAAACTGCCCGAGCGTGGCATTGGAATAACTCATGACGCAGATGCCGAAAAATTCGGCCAGAAAGATAATCATGGTCGTTCGCAGCCAGGGATCGTTAAGCTGCCAGATCTGATAGGTGCCAATGGAGAGTATCGCAATCAGCATCAATATGTACAGGATGGTACCAACGATACCCGTTTCGATCCAGAGTTCAACGTACCAGCTATCCGGCGGAATCTGCGCGGCCGGGTGATAAGGCGCAAAGCGAGCCCCCCACGAGCCCGACGTACCCAGTCCCGCACCGAAGGGCAGGTCTTTCATGTACGCTTTCAGCCGCTGCTGATTTTCAATCCGTACCATAAACGATGCGTCCTCTTTCGGGTGCAGGGCCGTACGCATTCGCCAGATCTGGTAGTTCGAGTCGCCGATGTGGGTAAACAGCAGAATAACCATGATCGGAGCCAGGATGCCAACCCCCCACATGATCGTTTTGAGACTCCGGCGCAGCGCGATAAACGCCAGAATACCGCCCAGCAGCACAAACAGCGCGCTGCGCGTACCCGACAGCGCATACGCCCAGAAGAAAATCAGTAGCAGCCCAACGTAGATCAGCCGGTGCAAAGCCGAATGGGTCGATGTGAGCAGTATGATGGTGATAAGCGTGGCACCGGCCATTTCAGCCCCGAACTGAGCCGCATCGGAGTAGAACGAAAAACAGCGCAGTTGCCCCCAGAGCATGTGCGTTTTGGCCGCTCCTGCCGCCAGCCACTGAACTTCCGCGTTGGCCAGGCCGATGTAATGTTGCTTGAAAGCCCAGAAAGCCGCCACCAGCGACCAGCCGATCCACATCCGTAGGAACCACAGGATATCCCGCCGGGTGATCGGCATAACGAGCGTCAGGATAGCGATCAGAAACCAGCTAAAGGCAATCGATCGTACTTTGTAGAACCAGGCTACGGGATTCGGTACTTCGGGGTTAAAATACTCCAGAATGCTGTAAAACAGCCAGATCGCCATGAAATAGAATATCGGTGTCCGCAACCGTTTCCAGTTCATCTGCTTCCCGTTCAGAAACGTCGCCATCAGCGTCAGCACCAGTACCGCATCGAGTGCGAGTCCCAGCGGGGCATCGCCCGGCACGAATCGGGTAAAGCCAATCAGAAAACTGAGCGTAACGTAAATCAGCAAACCAAATTTAGGCTCGATCAGAATGCCGATGAACACCGCAAGCCCCAGCGGCAGCACGACCATCACCGCGCCCCCCAACACACCAAACGTGCCAATGAGCCAGCCCGTCAGCAGGGCCACAAAAACGCTCAGTACGCCGTAAAACCAGCGGCTGTCGCGGAGTTGATCGGCAAGGTGAGCGAGTTGTTCGGCCATGGGAATAGTGACAGATAAAGCAACGAAAATGGACTGACGAAATTACGGCAAAAATCAGATAGCCCGTCGAGACTTTTCCCACTTGCCCGATAGGCCACCCCGCTGGTAACGTACAAACCCCGCCAGTACGCACACGTTCATAAACACAAAATAAAACGGCACGAAGGTCAGCTTCCAGCGCGTCTGCCGATTTTCCAGCACGTAACCGATGCCCGCTGCCAGGTAAAACAGGACCTGCGCCCAGAACAGGCCCGTCCACAGCATTGACCCAGCCGGGTTCGTGAGCAGCAGCAGATTGAGCAGCAACAGCAATGGCAGGCAGAACGGTGTCACGGCCCAGCGCAGCACCCGGTGCGAGATATACTGAAAACTCAGCCAGCCGTAGCGACCCACGGATAGCAGCGGAGCCAGTCGACGGATGGCCTGAAAACCACCGGCCGCAATCCGAATTTTCCGCTTGGTTTCTTCGTCGACGGAGTGGGAGGGACGTTCCAGTGCGTAGGCATCAGGTGCGTACTCGACGCGGTAGCCCCGCTGGGCAATGCGCAGCGAAATAATAAAATCGTCCAGGAGTGTGTCGGACTCAACAGGTTCGTAGAGGGCCGTTCGTACGGCAAACAACTCGCCAGCCGCCCCCACGATGGTATACAACTGAGCGTCCATCTTTTTCAGGAATGATTCGTAGCGCCAGTACAACCCTTCGCCACTACCCGCGGCCGATTCCTTTCCCTCGGTGCTGATGCGTTTTTCGCCCGTAACGGCCCCCACCGTAGCGGGCGCAAAGCGGGCTACCAGCCGACTGATGGCTTCGAGGTTGAGCGTCGTGTTGGCGTCGGTAAAAATGGTGATGTCGGTCGTTACCTGCTGCATTGCCCGGTTCATCGCCACAATCTTACCGAGCCGCTCCGTGCCCGACAGTACGGCCAAACCCGGTATGTCGGCCTGCCGGCTCGCCAGGTATTCCGCCGACCCGTCGGTTGATCCCTCGATCACAAACAGCAGGTTCAGCTTATCAGCCGGATACGTCTGCGCCAGGCAGTTATCGAGTTTGGCGGGCAGATAATCCCGCTCATTGTAAGCCGGTACGATCATCGTTACGCTGGGCAGCGGTTCCGTCGGCTCGGCGGGGGGCGTTGCATGGCCCTGGCGCAATCGTACCAGTACCCAGATGACGATGCCGTAGCCGAGGTAGGTATAAAAAACAACAAAAGCCAGCCCCCAGAACAGCACGGCAGCCAGCGAATATAGTAAGGTCATTCGGATACTAGGTTTACGAATTAAACGGGCGAGGTACTGGCCGAGCGAAGGTTCCACCACACCCCCCGTACGAACGCCCGCGCGTGTTGCCGTTTGCCGCTAAGCACGTAGGTAGCCAGGTGCTTGGGCAGTACACAACCCGCAAAAAATAAGTAAAAAATAAGCTTCTGCGCCGGATTACAGTGCCGACGCATAAACAGAATCCGGTTGCGGGTCAGGTAGTACGTTTTTAGCGGACTGAATTCCCCCACCGACATCGACTCCTTATGCAAGATGTAGGCCGATGGTTGATACTGAATAATAAAACCTGCATCGCGGATACGCTGCGACCAGTCGAGTTCTTCGTAATACAGAAAAAACCGCTCGGCAAACCGCCCTACCTTGTCGATTACGGCCCGCTTCACCAGCATGGCACAACCGTGGGCGAATGCCGTCGGGCCGGGCTGATCGTAGCTGGAATCGTCGGGTAGCTTATAACCCACGGGCACGGCTGTACCGGTCAGCATATTCATCGGGTTGTAGCCCGCGTACTGCACCAGCGAAGGATTGCTGAAAAACCGGATTTTAGGGCAGGTGACGCCGATCCGCTCGTCGGCTGCGAACGGTTTCAGCAGTTCGGTCAGCAGATCGGCGTTGAGTTCAGTGTCGTTGTTGACGATAAAGAAATACGCGCCGTTGGCATTGGCGATCCCCAGATTGTTACCGCCCGTGAAGCCGAGATTCTGTTCGCTACGAATGACCTGCACATTCGGATACTGACTCGTATCGATGCTGCTGCTGAGCGACGGCTGCGATGCGTTGTCAACAACGATAATCTCGACGTTGGCATGTGTCAGTAGCCGCGATGAGTCCAGAAACTGCCGGGTTACTTCTGCCTGATTGTAGTTGATCGTAATGATCGACACCAGCGGAACGAGGCCGGTCAGACGTTCTCCTTCTGCCATACGCTGAATAGAGTCTGCCAGATAATATACATATCGGTTTTAAACGAGAATGTAGTGGCGTATTCAATGTCGAGAGCGATGCGTTCGCTATCGGTAACGGGCCCCTCACCTTTGGCCCGCTTCTTTACCTGCCACAGGCCCGTCAGGCCGGCTGGCCCGGCAAACCGCTGCGCCGATTCATCGGTCGTTAGTTTCTCCGCTTCGTAAAGCGGTAATGGCCGGTTGCCCACCAGCGACATATCACCAAACAAAATGTTGAGTAATTGCGGCAATTCGTCGATGCTGCTGTTGCGGAGAAACGTACCGAGCCGGGTAATGCGCGGATCGTTACGAAACTTCATAAACTTGGCCGCATCCTCGAAGTCGGTCAGGTACTTTTTTTCGCACACTGTCTGATGCTCTTCGACGAGCGGCTGACGGCAGCTAATCTGTAACAGCTGACACTGTTCGCACCGGTAATCCTGCCCGTTAACGTCGCTTTCCGACTGTTCAGGAGTTTTGGCATAGATATTGTGATCCTTCAGATCTTTGAGTAAACGGTCGGCCATGGCTTTCATGGTCCGAAATTTATACATATCGAAGATCCTGAAATTGGTGCCGGCCCGTGCCGATTTGTACAGGATTGGGCCCTTTGAATCGAGTTTTATCAATAAAGCCACAACCAGCATCAGGGGCGATAGTACCAGTAACGCTGATAGCGATACGGCAATATCGATACCCCGCTTCCACCAGGGCAACCGAAACTGGAAATAGGCTGGTACCGGGCTGGTATACGATGCTGCAGATAGTTGCGTATTCAAGTCAATGTAATGGTTAATCTTCGTCTGCCAGCTGTCAGACTCTTCTGTAAAGTCCAGTAAATCAGTGATGTTGTGGCGAGGTAGATTGTGAGCCAGATCAGCGGTCTGTTGCGATTGTGTGATCAGAACAGGGACGTGTCGTAGACCAGCGTTGTTCATGAGCAGCTTCGTTACCGGTTGGGCATTGTGCGGATCGGTCACAATAAGAACGACACCAGCGTGATCGCGTAGCCACTGTCCGGCTTCATCAGCATTCCCCCGCCGTACGACGGGGCAGCGCTCTTCGGCCAGCGTGGTAATCTGATTGGCCAGGACATTGTCAGACTCGATTAGTAGTAAACAGGAAGGTACGGTTGCGTTCACAAACAAGGCGCTTAGTAAATAAAAGCACTGTTTTGGTGAACAGTTGATACGCGACTCTATCCGGATTTATACTACGGAGTGTGTAAAACTCTCCTGCTTTCGTCGTCCTGTATGCTCATCGATCAGGCACTCTGCTTGATGGGCTCACTGCGCCGGATAAGCGATAAAACGCGTGTTTTCTGTTGCCAAAACGTCTTGATGTCGGGCAACAATCGAGCCGGAACAGGCTGGGAAAAGGCTGTTTCGTAAGCCGGTAATGCCGACCGGCGCAGCAGCGCGTGCAGTTTGGCGCGTACTTCGAGCGGATTGAACGGTTTTAACAGGAAATCATCGACTCCGCTGTTCAGGCAGTTGATACGTGTATCACTGTCAGTGGCGCCGGATAGCACCATTACCGGTGTATTGCGGATAAACCGGTTTCCACGAATGAGCTTTGTCAGGTCCAGACCGCCAAAAAAAGGCAGGTTCAGTTCGGTCAGTACGCAGTCGTAATGATTGCCCTGCGTGAGCAGTCTGACAGCTTCTGGCCCGGTATTTGCTACTGAAATGTGAAAGTCGGTTTTCAGGTTTTGAACAAGTATGCCAGCTATGTAAGGATTTCCATCAACAATTAGCAGGCGCGGTTTCGTATTCATCAGTACGGTAAGTTCAGTATTGTATTAATGGGTCTTCAGTAGTTAGGACTAGTAACTCTTTTCAAGGTTACTGATTTGGTTACACAATTTAGAGTCTCGCGGAATCGACATACTCCGTCTGAGACTCGTTCTGGCTATATGTTAAAAATCAATAATGACACTTTTTACGTATTGTAATCTACTGATTATCAGTAGATAATTTGAAACGTGACTCTGTAGAAAATGAGCAAGAAATTAGGTATAAATACTCAAATATAAAAACCAGGTTAAAACTAGAAAATATCCTAAACGGTAGGTAGCAGACCATAAGCAATAGTTCATATATTTCTTATACAATACGTGATATATCTGACCTTATTTGCTGTACAAGGCTGCATATGTTAATAAATCAGTTCTTAACTGGTGTTATATCGACAGAATAGAGTGTTATAAGTTTACTAATTATATAATAAGTAAATTAAGTAGAAAAACTGTATTCTCCTGGAATGTGGGTTTGCCTGAACAAGCGAATCGATTGTCTGTTTATACGCCAGACTGGTAGCTGTGTGCATTGATTCTGCAAACGATGCGTGGCAGTTTCATTATATGGGTGCTATACCAGTTAACGAAGTTTTACGTATAGACAGACAATAAAAACGTCCATTATGAAAGCGGTTTGGAACGGGCAGGTAATTGCCGAAAGTAACGATACGGTTGTGGTTGAAAATAACCATTATTTTCCAAAGGAAGCGGTTCGGGCTGAACTGATCACGGATAGCACGACCCATACCACCTGCCCATGGAAAGGCGTTGCATCGTATTACACACTGACGGTCGACGGAAAGGCCAATGCGGATGCCGCCTGGTATTACCCTGATCCCAAACCGGCCGCCAGCCAGATCAAAGATCGGGTGGCCTTCTGGAAAGGGGTTCAGATAACAAACGAATGATCGACGTTGTCCGTCTGACCCGGCAGTTTGGCGATTTCAAAGCCGTTGATGATCTGTCGCTGTCGGTGGCGGCTGGCGAAATACTCGTGCTGCTCGGTACGAGTGGCTGCGGCAAAACAACTACGTTACGGATGATGAATCGACTGGTCGAACCCGACAGTGGTACTGTCTCTATCGACGGGAAAGACATCCAGCAGCAATCTGCACCCGACTTGCGCCGACGGATCGGTTACGTTATTCAGGATGGTGGGTTGTTTCCGCACTATACTGTTGCAGAGGCTATTGCTACGGTGCCGAAACTGCTGGGCTGGAATCTGGACGATATCGACCGCCGAACCCGCGAACTGATCGCCAAGCTTCAACTTCCCGACAGCAGCCTGAATCGCTACCCGGCCGAATTAAGCGGTGGCCAACGGCAGCGTGTGGGTCTGGCCCGGGCGTTGGCGGCCCGCCCCCCGGTAGTCCTGATGGACGAGCCGTTTGGGGCGCTCGACCCGTTTACGCGTCGGCACGTTCGGCGCGAGTTGTTTGGACTGAGTGAACTGAGCGAAACGACGGTGGTGCTGGTCACCCACGATGTCAGCGAAGCCCTTGAACTGGCCGATCGTATCGCGCTGATGGATAAAGGACGAATCGTGCAGATCGATACGCCCGACAACCTGCTGGCTAATCCGGTGAACGACTTCGTCCGCGATTTTCTGGATGATAAGCCCCGCCCGCTACACGGATGACCGACTTTTTTACTTTCGTTCGCGACCATGCCGATCAACTCTTTCGCCAGACGCTGACCCACATCGGGCTGACGTTCGTTTCACTGCTGCTGGCCCTGTTGATCGGGGTGCCAACCGGTATTTTCATTGCCCGCCATACGCGGCTGGCCAGTACGACGCTGGGTGTGGCCGGGGTGTTACAAACGATTCCAAGCGTGGCCCTGCTGGGCTTTCTGATTCCGGTGTTAGGTATTGGCATCGGCCCGGCGCTGGTGGCGCTGTTCCTGTACGCGCTGCTACCAATCATCCGCAACACCTACGTGGGCATTACAGAGGTAAGCCCGTCGGTGAAAGATGCGGCCCGTGGTGTGGGTATGACCGAAAACCAGATTCTGACGAAAGTCGAACTGCCGCTGGCGTTGCCGGTGCTGTTTGCCGGGGTCCGAACGGCGACGGTTATCAATGTGGGCGTCGCGACGCTGGCCGCTTACGTAGCGGCTGGTGGACTGGGCGAGTTTATTTTCGGTGGCATTGCGCTGAGCAATACGAGCATGATTCTGGCCGGGGCGATTCCGGCGGCCTTACTTGCTGTTGGATTCGATGCGTCGCTGGCGTGGCTGCAACGGCAGTCGGGTCGGCGGATGCGCGTCGGCGGGCTGGTGTTTGTGGGGCTACTGCCCGTGTTGTCTGGTTTTGCGTTGCTGTCGCGCAGTGGTGATAAGCTGGTAGCGGGATTTGCGCATGAGTTTTACGGCCGGGCTGACGGCTATCCGGGTTTGCAGCAAACGTACGGGCTACGGCTGACGCCTAAACTGATCGACCAGAATCTGATGTACGAAGCGATCCGCCGGGGGCAGGTCGATCTGATCAGCGGCTACTCGACGGATGGACGGATCAAAGCCTTCGATCTGCTCGTGCTGACCGATGATCGGCACGCGTTTCCGCCCTACGATGCAGCTCCCGTCGTGCGACAGGCTGCGCTTGACCGTTATCCCGAATTAGGGCCTGCTCTGGATAAACTGGCCGGTCGGCTAACGGACTCTGTCATGACGACGCTCAACTACGAGGCTGATTACCGAAAGCAGGCACCGGAAGCGGTAGCGCGGCTCTTTCTGCAACGGGCGGGTCTGTACAAAACGCCAACGCCGGGTGATCGGGCGCAGACTGTGGTGATGGGGTCGAAAGTATTCACGGAACAATACATACTGGCTGAAATCTACCGGCAACTGATCGAGGGGCAAACCAACTTGCGGGTCGTGACGAAAACCGGGTTGGGGGGTACGCAAATCTGTTTTGATGCGTTACGTACCGGAGCCATCGATTTTTACCCGGAATACACCGGTACCGGCTTACTCGTGATCCTGCAACCCCCGGCGCATGTACTGAAAGCGCTGCCGATGCAGGCAGACTCGGTGTATTCGTTCGTAAAAAAACGGTTTGCTGTCAACTACCAGTTGCGCTGGGAGAAACCACTTGGATTTAGTAATAGCTACGCGCTGATGATGCGCCGTCAGCAGGCGCACGAACTCGGTATCCGCTCGATCAGCGATCTGGTGCGCTACCTGAAAAAGTAACTGGTCAGGTTAGTCAGACTGTCAGAGTCATTTGTTACTGTGGGTGTCGGAGCGTTAGCCACAGCAGCAGGGCCGCTATAAGCATCAGTACTCCGCAGCCAACACCAAGTACCGACGTAGCAACGAATGGCTGTAGCTGTCCCGCCAGAAAGATACCGGCCACGTCGGCCTGATTACTGATCGCCATATAAAACGCGAATTGTGACCCTTCGATCCCGCGCCGACACAAACTCATTAGCATGGGCAGGGCCGCAATGCTGAAGATAGGTTCGAGCGTTTGCCGCACGATGAGCCCGGCCGTAGCTACCGCTGGATCAGCCCATGAGGAAGCCGCCAGTGAAAAACCAATGTGGAGCACCGCCATGCCCAGCATTGTACCCAGCAACATACGCTGCGCGCCAATGGCATCGGCCAGCCACCCACCCAGCAGCGCCAGGGCAACCGCCAGCAGCGTGCCGTAGGTACCGCTCAACACCGACACGGCTGTATCAGTCCAGCCCTCCTGCCGGATGAGGTGGATGTAATAAGCCCGTTGAAATAGCCGCTCACCGATAAAAACCAGCGCGATAGCTCCGAAGATGGCCAGTGGGCGGGGCGTCAGAATGGCGCGAACCAACGTTCTTAGCAAGGGGCCAAACGACCAGTCGGGAGGGGATACAGTTGGCTCATTAGTCGTATCGATACTGATTGCGTCGTCTGGCGTGGGAACTCGTCGTTTCAGCGAAAAAAATGCATCGCCCGGCTGTTCGCGAATGAAAAAGGTGAGGGCTGTAAACGCCAGCAATACAAGCGACTGTACCAGAGCCGCCAGGTGAAAACCGCCATTGCGAAGGAGATACGCCAGTCCGGCTGCCCCGATAGCCTGCCCCACGACCATACCGCCCTTCATAAAGGCGTTGGCCCGGCCCCGCTCGGTCGGCGGTACCGTCGAAATGGCCAGCGCATCGACGCTTACATCCTGTAGGGACGCAAAGACGCCGTGCAGCATGAAGGCACCAGCCAGCATCGAAAACTGCGCAACGGGATTACGGATGAATAAGATGCCGCCCGACGCCAGCAGGGCCATGACCTGAGCACCCAATACCCACGGTCGGCGACGCCCCATTGCCGATGCCTGAAACCGGTCGACGAGTGGTCCCCAAAGAAACTTAAACCCCCACGGCAACCCAACGATAACCCCGAAGCTAGCCAGTGCCTGCGGAGTCAGCCCTTCGGCCGTCAGGTAATTGGTAACGGCTGTTAGCGCAAAACCTGACGGTAACCCCTGCATAACGTACAGGTAAAAAAACGCGCCGTACCGCAACGACCGCTGTTGCGACAGAATCAGGAATGGAGACCTCATTGGGTGGCAACGCCCTGTACCGGCTACGGTGTTTACAAATTACGCCAGGACTAGACAAACAGGTAGCCAGTCAGGCAATCAGTCACTACTTTTTGCTGACGAACGAATTGCCGTTGATGTAGTATCGGTACGGTAAATCAACGCCCTGCGTCAGACCGATACGTGTGGTCGTGACCATGTCGAAGTCAGTCCGGACAGGACCCCGGATGTAGATCGAGCCAGTAACGAGCGAACTGTTGTTGTCGCGCTGCCGACTGATGCCTAGGGCAATTGTCAGTTTGCCGGGGCCGTTGCAGAGGTTGCGAAAGCCAGCCGTCGTGCTGTGGTCGATGGTGTTGTTACGGTACCGTTCAAACCCCGTTTTAAACGCGTCGTTGCGCCGGTCGGCCATCAGGTCGACCCCTTCGGTGGGCTCCAGTGCCCGGATTAGTACCGCTTCACCCACACCTGCCGGGCTGGTCACGACATTGATGCAGTTGTAATGGTTGTAGATCTGGTAGACGTACAGCGTGCCCGCCGGACCAAACATAGCCGCGTTGCGCGTGGTTTGTCGGCGGTAGGCATGGCAGGCTGGGTCGCCGGTAACGTAGCCCTCCGTTTCTACGATAATACCAGCGGTGATGCCTTCCGGCGTTTCATGAACCAGTTCGCAGCCCAGTAATTGTTGGGCAATCGTCAGCGTATCGTGACTGCCGTAGTAATCCGCACCCAGCCGCTCCATCAGATCACGTTCATGGTCTGTTCCTTAATTTTTTCCAGCTCGTCTTTCATGCGCACAACGAACCGCTGAATCGTGGCGTCGTTGGCTTTAGAGCCGATCGTGTTGATCTCGCGACCAATTTCCTGCGCGATAAAATTGAGTTTCTTGCCGTTGGCTTCCTCGGTGTTCATCACATCGATAAAATAGCTGAGGTGATTATTCAGCCGGACTTTTTCCTCCGAAATGTCAAATTTCTCGACGTAGTAGATCAGTTCCTGCTCGAAGCGGTTGCGGTCAAACGTTTCGCTGTCGAGGAGTTCACGGACGTTGGTCATCAACCGTTCGCGCACAGCCGGAATCCGCAGTACATCCTGCTTTTCAATCTCGCTCAGGCAGTCGCTGATGGTTTGGATATACTCGCTAAATTTACCTTCCAGCACAGCCCCGTCCTGCTGCCGGAATGCGTTGCATCGACGGATTGCTTCCTGCACAGCTTGGTGTACGGCCATCCAGTCGGCGGCATCGTCGGGCGTTTCGGCGGTTTCTGTCTGATAAACGTTGGGCTGGCCGAGGGCCAGTTTGAGCAGGTCGCCGTCGGGGATGGCCATCAGCAGGCCAGCCGCCGACTCCCGGATGTCGTTGACGTAGGCCGTCAGCAACGGGCGGTTGATAACCACACCCGGCTTCACCAGCTGCGTCCGATTGACGCTTAACGACAATTCAACCTTGCCCCGTTCCAGTTGCTGTGTCAGCAACGCACGCAGCTCGATTTCCTTGTCGGCATACTGCCGGGGCAGGCGGCAAAAAATATCCAGAAACTTGGAATTCAGTGTTTTGACTTCTGCCGTAACGGACAGATTGCCAGTTTCTACGGTTGCGTTGCCGAAACCGGTCATTGATTTGAGCATAGGAATGGAGTTATAGGGTTGTAAAGTTGTAGCGTTGTAAAGTTGCGGTTCCCCGCCGGGACTGGCGCGTCCTGGCTGACGCCGGATGGCAACTTTATAACTTTACGACTCTACAACTAGCCAACTTATTTAAGCGCGTTAGCGGTTGCTTCGACGTATTCTTTGCGCTGCCGGGCTATGTCGATCGCGGTGTAGATTGCCTGGAGCATCGATGTCTCATCGGCGAGATTCTTACCGGCGATGTCATAGGCCGTGCCGTGGTCGGGTGACGTCCGGACGACCGGCATACCGGCCGTGAAGTTAACGCCCTCTTCAAACGCAATCGCCTTGAACGGAATCAGGCCCTGATCGTGGTACATCGCCAGTACAGCGTCGAACTTGCTGTAGCTGCGGGTGCCAAAGAAGCCATCGGCGGGGTAAGGGCCGAACACCAGCTGCCCCTTGTTACGCAGGTCGTTGAGCAGGGGTTTGATGATTTCCTGCTCTTCGTTGCCCAGCAGCCCTTCTTCGCCTGCGTGAGGGTTCAGTCCCAGCACGGCAATCTTGGGTTTGTCGATCCCGTAATCCTGCTTCAGCGACTGCATCATCAGGTTCAGCTTCTGCAGAATCCGTTCGCGGGTAACGTTCTGCCGGACGCGGCCCAGGGGTACGTGCCCCGTAACGACGCCCACGCGTAGCCGTTCGCTGACCATAAACATCAGGTTATCGGCGACGCCAAATTCGTCGGCGAGGTATTCGGTATGCCCCGGGAATTTGAACTCCTCCGACTGAATATTGTACTTGTTGATCGGTGCCGTCACGAGGGCGTCGATCTTTCCTTCTTTCATGTCGGCAACGGCGCGTTGCAGACAGGCCAGTGCTGCCTGTCCTGCTTCGGGGGTTACCTGACCGGGCTGAATATCCTGATTCTGGTCGGGCCAGCACGTGATGACGTTGGTCATCTTATGGCTGATCTGCCCGATACTGGGTGCCCCGTTGAGGTTCCAGTCTTTCATATCGAGCAGGTTACGGTAGCGATTCATGATCCGCATCGACCCGTAGATGACCGGCGTACAGATTTTCTGTAACCGGTTGTGTTGCAGGGCTTTCAAGATTACTTCCGGCCCGATGCCGTTGTAGTCGCCCATCGAGATGCCGATCACCAGCCGGTTGTCGCCCGAAGCCATTCCCGCGTCGCGGCCTGACTGATCGTCTGACTCGTGAACGGCGGCTTCCTGCTGGCGGGGCTCCCGGTCGCGGGATTGCTGATTGCGGGCTGACTGGTCGCGGTTACGCGATTCCTGATTCCCTGATTCGCGATTGCGCGGTTGCTGTTCACGACCGCGCGTTTCCTGGTTGCCTGACTCGCTGGTCTGCTGCTCCCGGTTCCGGGTTTCCGGATTGCCCGATTCCGGATTATCCGAATCCCGGCCACGGTTCTGGGGTTCGCGGTTACGCGGCTCCTGATTGCCTGACTCCCGGCCTGATTGCTCCCGGTTACGTGGTTCAGATCCGTTGGCATCGCGTTCACGGTTATTCTGCCGATCGCTTTGCCGCTGGTTGTTCGTGTTCTGTTGCCCATTTTCGCGGGCTTGCTGGTTACCTTCCTCAGGCGTACGCTGGCCGTTCTCGCGTGGCTGCTGACGGTTATCCTTCTGCACGTTTGCGTGCCGCCCGTTGGGTCGGTTGTCGCGTCCGCCGTTGTCACGCTGCGTAAATTCCCGGCGTGGCCGTTCGGCCTGGTCCGGGTAAACCGGACTGAGTCCGGTAACCTCGTTCGACACCGGTTGCGCAGGTTGCCCGTCTGTAGACGTGGGGGGCTGAGGGGATTGTATATCGGCCGACGGGCTGGACGAGGGCGTCAGCGAGTCGGGGGTAGTATCGTCGGATTGGCGTTGTTCCATCTACTTTTGCTAGCTTCGCCAGGCGTTTTTATACGAGTAAACCAATCAGCGCACTCAATGGGTTGCCAATGATTGGTAATTATCCTGTTTCACTGATAAAGCCGCAAGGTACGAAAACCCGACGGATGTCCCAGATTCCCTTTTCTCTTCTCATTGTCGACGAAATGCACCCGTCGCTATTTGCCATGCTCGATACGGCTGGCTTTGCCTACAGCTATCAACCAAAGCTCACCCGCGCTGACATGCTGACAGCTATCGAACCCTACCAGGGCCTGATTATCCGCAGTAAAACAACCGTCGATGCCGATCTGCTGGCCCACGCTCCCAATCTGCAACTCATCGGCCGGGCTGGTGCCGGGCTGGATCTGATCGATCTGGCGGAGGTCAACCGGCGTGGCATTCAAGTTTTCCATGCGGGCACAGGTAACCGTGACGCCGTCGGGGAACACGTGGTTGGGATGTTGCTGGGATTGATTGCCAACATCGTTAAAGCAGATCGCGAAGTGCGGCAGGGTACCTGGGATCGCGAAGGGAACCGGGGTTATGAACTGGGCAGCATGACGGTCGGTATCATCGGTTACGGCAACAATGGGCAGGCAACGGCCCGGCGACTGAGTGGCTTCGGCTGCCGGGTGCTGTGCTACGACAAATACCGGACGAGCTACAGCGATGCCTTTGCGCAGGAAGCGTCGATGGGTCAACTGCTCGAAGAAGCCGATGTCCTGAGTCTACACATTCCCCTGACCGACGAAACCCGCCTGTTGATCGACGACAATCTGATCGGGCAGGTCAGCAAGCCATTTTATTTAATCAATGCGGCCCGGGGCGAAATCACGTCGCTATCGGCGCTGGTGCGGGGGCTGGAAAGCGGCAAAGTGCGCGGAGCCTGCCTGGACGTGCTGGAAAACGAAAAGCTGGGCAAACTGACCCCCGATCAGCAGGCGGCATTCGATTACCTGCGCCAGTCGGACAAGGTCGTATTGACGCCCCATGTGGCGGGCTGGACCCACGAAAGCTACGTACGGATCAACGAGGTACTCGTGCAACAGCTGAGTCAGGCGCTGGGGGAGTAGCTAAAATTGATTGTATTCAGCCCTGCGGAACAGCCTACATATGTGTAGGCTGTTCCGCAGGGCTGTTAAGTTCCGGGCCTTTTACCCCCCAGCCCCCTAAAGGGGGAGCAGTTCATTTGTGGGATGCTCCCCCTCTAGGGGGCTGGGGGGTAAAAGGCCGAACACACGTTGGCCGTTACCAGTCCCCACTCAAGAAGGGAACAGCCCTGAACTATTACGGGCGTTTTTTATCGGTGCAAAACGATTAATAACCGAATAAATTGGGCAGGTAATCATATTCCACCCAATTTATCTATGTCGATATATGCGTGTGTGAAAAGAAACCATCATATTTGACAAATTCAGTTATTGATTTGCCAATTTCCCCAAACAACTAACTCTATCTCTTAATGATCAAACAACTACAAGCAAAAAGCTTGCTGGCATTAGTATGTGGTACGCTGTTGTGCGCACCGCTGGCTGTTAATGCACAGACGACCAACAAGGAAGCGGCCCGCGTGGCCAAAATGACGCCTGATTTGCTGCTGGTGATGAAAAGCCGCACAAACGCCAACGGTCGTGTAGCAGCACCGGGCCCCACAGGTTTCAGCGACGATTATGTTATTGTCGACGGCGCCGTTGCCATCGAAGGGGTAGCTGTCGATCAGCGTGGCAACGACCTGCTGAGCCAGCTACAGACACTGGGACTGCGCGAAGGCGTTGCTTACAAAAGCATGATCTTCGGCTACCTGCCCATCGACAAACTTGACGAGCTCAAGGATTTATCTACCCTGAACTATGCCCGACCTTACTATAAGCCGGTCAATAATGTGGGTAAGGTTACCTCGCAGGGCGACAAAAGCTTGCGGGCCGATGTAGCTCGGGCAACCTACAACGTAACGGGAGCCGGGTCGAAAGTAGGGGTTATCTCCGATACCTACGACGCCCTGAAGGGGGCTGCTGCCGGTGTGGCCTCGGGCGATCTGCCAGCCGAAGGGGTACAGGTCATCGACGATTTACCGTCGGGAACCGATGAAGGCCGGGCCATGGCCGAGATTGTTCACGATGTAGCGCCGGGGGCTGCCATTGCGTTCAATACGGCCTTTCGTGGGCAGGCAGGCTTCGCCAAAGGGATTATCGACCTGGCCAGTGCGGGCTGTAACGTCATTGTCGATGACATCATCTACCTCGCTGAGCCGTTCTTCCAGGATGGTATCATCGGGCAGGCTGTCGATCAGGTGGTGAACAATAACAATGTCAGTTACTTCTCGTCGGCGGGTAACTATGCCCGGTCGTCGTACATGAGCCAGTTCCGCAACTCGGGTATCACCTTGCCCGGCTACGGCATCGCGCACGATTTTGGTGGTGGCGATATCTACCAGAAAGTGACCATCCCGACGGGCGGCACAATTCGACTGTCGTTTCAGTGGGACGAACCGTTCCGTTCGGTAAGCGGGGGAGCCGGTGCAAAAACGGATTTGGATATACTGATATTCCGGGGGAATACGCCAGTTGCCTCCGGTGCTTCTGACAACATCGCCAGTGGTGATCCTGCCGAGGTAACGGGAACGTACACCAACACCACTGGTGCTCCGCTGGAAGTCAACGTCGTTATCGTGAAATACGCCGGGCCAGATGCGGGCGTACTACGTTGGGTCAACTTCGGTAGCCGGACCAGCGTAGTTGAATATGCTACGCAGACGGGGGCCTCGTTTGGCCATAGCAATGCTGGACGGGCTATTGCGGTGGGTGCTGCGCCTTATTACAGCACACCCGCCTACAGCGCTCAACTAACGACGGCAACGATCGAAGCGTTTTCGTCGGCCGGTGGAGTACCCTTCTATTTCGACGCTGCGGGCCAGCGGATTAATGGCACAACGGGCGTTACGCGTCAGAAGCCCGAGATCACAGCGGTCGATGGGGGGAATAACACCTTCTTTGGTAGTGATTACGAGGGCGATGGCTTTCCGAACTTCTTTGGCACCTCGGCCGCTGCTCCGCACGCTGCCGCAGTCGCTGCGCTGATGCAGGAACGGGCGGGCAACAAACTGTCGCCGTCGCAGGTACTGGCTACGATGCAACAAACGGCACTCGACATGGACGATCCGTTGACGCCGGGCTTCGACACCGGGTTTGACTTTCGCACGGGTTACGGGTTTATTCAGGCTGATAAAGCGTTGCAGTCACTGGGTGGCAGTACACTGGTTATCACGGGTGTCAACACGCTGAGCTGCGTCAGTACATCGGCTGGCGAGCGGCAACTGACATTCAGCCCACAATACAGCGGGTCGAACGGTCAGGCTGTTACTTTCTCGGTTCTCAACGAGAAAGCTGCGACAACGGATGCCGGTCCGTACACACTGCGTTTATACACCGATAACCCGGTTATCACGCTCCGGGCCAATCAGGCTGGCGCAACGGGTACGGCCTCCTACAGCTACAACTGGCTGGCCACCTGTAATGCCGCTACGACAACCAATCAGCCGCCGGTGTTTAATGGCGTACCAACGCTGACTGGTACAATCGGTACGCCGTTCCGCTATGCCGTATCGGCTACGGCCTTTACCGACCCCGAAGGCCAACCCATGACGTTTGCCATGACGAATCTGCCCGCTGGTCTATCGTTCGATGTGCCGACCCGTGTTGTCAGTGGTACGCCCCAGCAGGTGGGTGCGACCAGTGCGACACTGACGGCTACCGACCCGTCGGGCGCTGCCACGTCTGGTATGGTAACGATCGTCATCAGTAATACGACGACAGCACCAGCCGATCCGGCTTCGCTGACGATCACCAGCTTTACCTGTAACACCATCTCGGCGGGTCAGTTCAGCGTTGATTTCGTAGTGGGCTACCCGAATGGCACCTTTACGCCAGCACTGCCTCCGTTGTTTATGAACGGCGTAACTGCCAATGGGCAGTTGGGCGTGCAATACACCTACGTATACGACGGAAATCAGTACGTACTACCTATTCAGGATCAGGCAACGCGGTCGACGTACTTCGTCTGGAACTTCCGGGCTGCCTGTGGTAACCTGCCCGTGGCCAACCGCCCGCCGGTATTCAACGGCACCACAGCCCAGTCGGGTGTCGTGGGCGTGCCGTTTAGCTATACTTTACCAGCAACTACCTTTACTGACCCGGACGGGCAGGCAGGCCTTACCTACACGGCTACCAGCGTGCCAGCGGGTCTGACGTTTACGGCGTCGACGCGGATTATCCGGGGTACACCCACGACCGCCGGTTCGTACACGGTTCAGCTCACCGCCCGCGATCCGGGTGGCCTGACCGCAACGGGAACATTGCCCATCACGATCACCCAAACCGCACCGGTAGCCTTTACCATCACGAGCGTGAGCACGGTGAGTTGCGAAAGTGTTACGCCATCGCTTCGGCGGATTACGTTCACCCCGCAATACACCGGTGCGTCAAATGCGCCGATCACGTTTCAGGTGGTAAACGAGTCGATGCCGACGACCAACGCTGGTCCCTACTCGCTGAATCTGTACACCGACAACCCGACGGTGTCGCTACGGGCCGAGCAGGCAGGCACGGTCGTGACCTACGCCTACAACTGGCTGGCCGCCTGTAACGTAAACAGCAGACTGGGCGCATCGGAGACACGCGAACCATTGGCAGTTGCCGTACTGGCCAACCCAAGCGCCGGTGAAACGGCTGAGATCGAAATACGGGGTGCGCTGGGTCAGTCGCTTGAGTTACAATTGGTTGATGAGCGCGGGCAGTCTGTCAGTCGTACCAGTGTGAAAGAAGCCTCGGCTGTTGAGCGGCAGAAAGTGTCACTTGGCCGGCAGACTGGCGTTTACCTGTTGAAAGTCAGCACGCAGGATCAGACCAGAACGGTGCGGATACTGAAGAATTAAGTCGTACTTACCGAATAGAGAAGCGCTCTCAGCCACGGCCGGGAGCGCTTTTTCTTTACCACAGGCTCAAAATTCGTTACTGCTGTCTAACCTTCTCAGCCTTATCCTGTTGTAGTAAACGAAGACTTTTTTTTTCTCGTAACACTTAATTACACAACGATTATGAGTTTTATCAAAGTAGGCACTGACGCTGCCGGCAAAGACATAGAGCTTTTTTATCAGGATCTGGGAACGGGTAGCCCCGTCGTACTGATTCATGGCTGGCCACTGAGCAGCCAACTGTGGGATTATCAACTGGCTGAATTGCCGAAACACAACCTGCGGGTGATCGCTTACGACCGCCGTGGTTTCGGAAAGTCGTCGCAGCCCTGGGATGGTTATAATTACGATACGTTTGCCGATGATCTTAAAGTACTGCTCGATACGCTGAACCTGCAAAATGTAACGCTGGTCGGTATGTCGATGGGTGGTGGGGAAGTGGCTCGCTATATGGGTCGTCATGGTGGCGCACGGGTATCGAAAGTGGTATTCATGAGTGCGATCACCCCGTACCTGCTCAAGACCGACGACAACCCGGACGGCGTCGACGGCGACGTGTTCGACGATATGAAAGAGAATCTGGTGAAAGACCGTGCTGACTTCCTGCAAACCTTTGGCAAGCAGTTTTATGGCATTGGCTTCCTCGATAAACCCGTCAGTCAGGCGCAGCTCGATGGCGATTTTGCCCGTGCGTACGCGGCTTCGCAGAAAGCCACGGTTGATTGCGTAACCGCGTTCGCCGAAACGGACTTCCGCAACGATCTGGCGCAGATTCACGTACCAGCCCTGATTATTCACGGCGACAACGATAAAGTTGTGCCCATTGAAGCATCGGGTGAGCGTACCGCAGCCGCCCTGCCAAACGCGCAGTACCTCGTGTACGATGGGGCACCGCACGGACTGGTCGTATCGGAGAAAGACCGCGTTATCGAAGACCTGCTGAGCTTTATTCAGGAAGGTGTCGAGGTTCGCGAGCCAATCGGCACCACGACGCTTTATTGATTAGTTTACGGTTTTCGGGAGTCGGTTTACGGTAAAAAGCTGCCGCCAGCAATCACCGTAACTGACTCCTGAAAACCGTGAACGGTAGAAACGGCAAAACCCCGGTCCAACAGACCGGGGTTTTGCCGTTTCTACAACTGCCGGTAGGTTTTGACGTAGCCGGACGGCGTCAGCCCCGTAATGTCTTTAAACTGCCGGTTGAAATTCGACAGTGTTCGGTAGCCGCTCTCGAAACTAACCTGGGTAATACTCAACGGGGTATTCATCAGCAGTTTACAGGCGTGGCCGATCCGCACTTCCGACACAAATTCGGAAAATGTTTTGTTGGCCCGCGCTTTAAAATACCGGCAAAAGGCGGGTGCCGTCATACCTGCCAGATCGGCAACTGTTTCCAGGCTCAGCTCTTCCGGGAAGTGGTTCAGTACGTAATCATGCACCACCTGCATACGATGGTATATGTTTCGGTCAGTATCTTCGGGCCGCAGGCTGTTTACGTAGGTCGAACTGGCCAGTAGCTGATACTCCGTGCTTTCCGCCAGCTCGTTGAGCAGATTGAGCAGGCCCATCAGCCGACCGAAGCCAACCGGCTGACCCGCCAGTCGGGTCAGTACCGATACCGCCCGATCGTGCGTCCCGTTCGACCAGGTCAGGCCGTAGCGGGCATTGGCCAGCAACTGCCGGATCGCACTCATTTCCTGTTTCTCGAAAAAGGCGGCACCCAGAAAGTCTTCCGGAAAATAAATAACGATACCCTGCGTGCGGAGGCTCGAATGGCGGTCGAAGTACGGCTGATCGCTGCGCCAGAGGTGGGGGAGGTTGGGGCCCAGAAACACCAGATCGCCCGGCGCAAACGTGCTGATTGAATCGCCGATGAACCGGGTGCCGGTGCCTTCTTTTACCAGGAAGAGCTGGTAGTGCGGATGAAAATGCCAGTTCGGGTCGAAATGCGGCTCGACGAGTTCCTTCACCAGGAAGGACGCGGCTACGGGTTCAAGCTCTTTTCGCAGGGGTTGACGCATGGTATTGGCTTTTCTTGCTGTTGTTGCTGGCCAAGAGAGTCTTTTTGTGCAAATATATAGTCATTATTTGCCAAAAAAGTCCCTGCTCCTTATTTATCATTGAATTACTTTTGTTTACTTATTCAGAGACTGACTATGACTAAACTTGGAATGAACCTGTTTACGTGGACAGCGGCCATGCATGAGGGTATGGAAGAAACGCTGACATTCCTGCAAAAAACGGGGTTCGACTTTGTCGAAATGCCCATTGGCGACACAGCGGCCACTTCCGATGTGCTTGCCAAATGGGGGCGAATCGGGCAGCAGGCGTCGGCGCTGGGACTAAGCGTACAGACTTGCGCCATTCTCCCGCCCGACCGCAGTCTGGTCAGTTCGGATAGCACCCAGCGACAGGCGGGTGTCGATCACCTGAAAGCACTGGTCGATTGCTCGGCTGCGGCCGGGTCAACGATTCTGATGGGGCCGCTTTACGCCGGCTTCTGCGTCTTTACCGGTAAGCCCGCTACGGAACAGGAGTGGAACTGGTCGGTGACGGCGATGCGCGAGGTGGCCGAGTATGCCGGGACGAAAGGCGTTGTGCTGGGCATCGAATACCTGAATCGGTTCGAGATCTATCTGCTCACCTGCGCGGATGAGGTCGTCCGGTACGTCGAAGCGGTGAACCACCCCAACTGCCGGATTGCGTTCGACACGTTCCACGCCAATATTGAAGAGAAAAAAATCGGGGAAGCGATCCGGAAAGTGGCGCCTTATCTGGTACACGTCCAGATTTCGGAAAACGACCGATCGACACCGGGGCAGGGCCATATCGACTTCGAGGACGTGTTTGCCGCCTTGCAGGACGTTGACTATGACGGCCCCATCGCCATCGAAGCCTTCGGTATTAATCCCCCCGACCTGGCCGCAGCTACCCACATTTTCCGCCCCATGTTCAACTCGCCGGAACAACTGGCGGTTGATGGACTGGCGTTCTTAAAAGGTAGAATGATTGAATTGTTGAATGATTGAATGACTGCTTTGTGCAGCATCAACTTATGACATTCTATCATTCAATAACTCAATCATTCAATCAGTATGCTTAACGTCGCCATTGTCGGTCTTGGATTTGGGGCCGAATTTATTCCAATCTACCAGCGCCACCCGCAGGTCAATATGTACGCTATCTGCCAGCGTAACGTCGAAAATCTGAACAAGATCGGCGACGCCTATGGTATTGCCGTGCGCTACGCCAGCTATGACGAGCTGCTGGCCGATCCTAAAGTCGATGCGGTTCATATCAACTCGCCCATTCCCAACCATGCCGAGCAGACGCTGAAAGCCCTGCGGGCGGGCAAGCACGTGGCTTGTACGGTGCCCATGGCTACATCGGTCGACGACTGTCTGGCCATTGTACAGGCCTGTAAGGAAAGCGGTAAGAAGTACATGATGATGGAAACGGTGGTTTACAGCCGCGAATTTCTGTACGTCAAAGAGTTGTACGAAACCGGCGAACTGGGCAAGGTACAGTTCCTGAAAGCCAGCCATCAGCAGGACATGGACGGCTGGCCCGACTACTGGCCCGGTCTGCCGCCGATGCACTACGCCACGCACTGCGTCGGGCCGGTAGCGGGGCTGCTCAAACTCCAGGCTGACTACGTGTCGTGCTTCGGCTCCGGTACGATTCGCGAGGAACTGGCCAAGATTCACAACTCGCCGTTTGCCGTCGAGTCGGCGCATATCAAGTTTAAGGACAGTGATTTGTCGGCCTACGTGTATCGGTCGCTGTTCGACGTGGCCCGGCAGTACCGCGAGAGTTTCGAGGTGTACGGCGATAAAAAATCGTTTGAGTGGCAGCTGATCGAGGACGAGCAGCCGGTGATTCACACGGCCAAAAAACCCGAGCCGGAGATTCCCGAAAAGGTGACCGTGCCCGATTACGCGCATTACCTGCCGGAAGAAATTCAGCGGTTCACGACCAAAGGCGTGTACGACGCCGACGAAACCCAGCACCTGTCGTTTACGCAGGGTGGGGGACACGGCGGGTCGCACCCGCACATGGTACACGAGTTTGTGTCGGCCATCGTGGACGGCCGCGACCCGTTCCCCAACGCGGCTCAATCGGCCAACTGGACGAGCGTCGGCATCCTGGCGCACGAATCAGCCCTGCGCGGTGGCGAACTCATGAAACTGCCTGATTTTGAGTAGGCTGGTAGCTATGTAGCCTGGACGTCCACGTCCGGGTGGCCGTCAGGCCAACTACGCCAGGCGGATGCTGATAGGTCGCTTCGCGCCCACCCGGACGTGGACGTCCAGGCTACATAGCTGCCAGCCTACACTACGACACATAATCGGCAATGATCGACCTGCTACTCGAACGAATAACCCCCGCCGACCCCGCAACAGGGCGGGTCGTTACTGAGCACTACGCTATCGTTGAGAAACGGTCGGGTGCTGTAGCCGGGACAATTCGCCTGCGGCTGAGCGACACTGACGATATTCGGTTATATGCGGGCCATATTGGCTACCGGGTGGAGGAAGCGTACCGGGGACATCACTACGCTGCGCAGGCGTGTATGTTGCTGAAACCAATAGCGTTACAGCATGGTTTTTACGAACTTTGGCTAACCTGTGACCCCGACAACTGGCCTTCGCGCCGAACCTGCGAACGCATCGGGGCCGAACTGATCGAGATCATCGACCTACCCGAAGACCTCGATATGTACCTCGACGGCGAATGGCAGAAATGCCGCTACCGATGGCAATTAGACGAATGAAACTACTCTGAACCTTGCATGAAATGCTGATCAAACCAACCAAATTGCTGGTTGCACTGGCGGGGCTGGCCCTGCTGACGCAGTGCGCCCGGCAAACGAATTCGCAGAAAACCGCCGACCGGCAGGGGGCCTCGCGCGTGTCGGCGGATAAGCCACGCCGAACGGAAATTCTCTTCCTGGGCGACAACGGGCATCACCGACCCATCGAGCGGGTGCCGGAAATCATGGCCGCGCTGGGCAACAAGGGGATCAACTTCACGTACACCGACAAGCTGGAGGACCTGAACCCCGAAAACCTGAACAAGTACGACGGTCTACTGATCTATGCCAACTGGGACAGCATCCCCAAGCCGCAGGAGAAAGCGATGCTTGATTACGTAGCGGCCGGGCACGGTATCATCCCCGTTCACTGCGCATCGTACTGCTTTCGCAACTCGCCGGAATATGTCGATAAAGTAGTCGGCGGGCAGTTCTGGCGGCATCGGATGGATACCATTCAGACGCGCTTTACCCAGCCCGACAATGCGATTGTAGCGGGTTTGCCGTCGTTCAAAGCTTATGACGAAACGTACATTCACTCGCACCTGCAACCCGACAACAACGTGCTGGCGGTGCGGCCGATCAAAGCGGATCAGGCAAAGGACATGGCTGATATTAAGCGGCCCGACGCGAAGGAAGAGCCCTACACCTGGACCCGCACCTACGGCAAAGGCCGGGTGTTTTACACGGCTTACGGGCACGACGAACGGACGTGGCTACAGCCCGGTTTCCAGCAATTACTGGAGCGGGGTATTCTGTGGGCCGTGGGCGATCAGGTCAAGAAACGGCACGACGATCTGAACCCGCAGGCATTCACGTACCGCGATGCTCCGCAACTGCCCAACTATGAACAGCGGGCTGGTCCGCAGATGGAACAAAATCCGCTGTCGCCGGAAGAGTCGATGAAGCACATTCAGGTACCGGCCGAGTTTACGCTCGATTTGTTTGCCCACGAACCCAACGTGATGCACCCCATCGCGATGGCCTGGGACGAACGCGGACGGCTCTACGCGCTGATTACGAAAGATTACCCCAACGAGCGTAAACCCGAAGGTGGTTCTGACCTGATCGTGATCTGCGAGGATACCGACAAAGACGGCAAGGCCGACAAGTTCACCAACTTCGCCGAAGGGTTGAGCATTCCGACCGGCATGGCGTTCGGCAACGGCGGGCTGTACGTATCGCAGGCTCCGCACATGCTGTTTTTACAGGACACCAACGGCGACGACAAGGCCGACGTGAAGAAGGTGCTGTTTACGGGCTTCGGCACGTTTGACACCCACGCCGGGCCGAGCAACCTGCACTACGGCTTCGACAACTGGATTTGGGGCAGCATCGGTTACTCTGGCTTCAAGGGGCTGGTCGGCGACAGTAAAGACTCGCTTCAGTTCGGACAGGGCTTTTTCCGGTTCAAACCCGATGGCTCGAAACTGGAGTACATGACCAGCACTTCCAACAACACCTGGGGGCTGGGCTTCACCGAAACGGGCGACATCTTCGGCAGCACCGCCAACAACTCGCACGGCTGGTACATGGCCATTCCAAACCAGTATTTCCACGGTGGCACGCACCTGCGGGAAAACGGCAGCCGCAGCACCGATACGCACAAAGACATGAAGCCGATCACTGAAAAAGTGCGGCAGGTCGACGTGTTTGGCGGATTTACGGCGGCAGCGGGCCACAACTTCTACACGGCCCGCGCGTTCCCCAAACAGTACTGGAACAAGGTGGCGTTCGTATCGGAGCCGACCGGACACATCGTCCACCAGAACGTGATGCAGAAGCAGGGCACCGACTTTGAAGATGCCGAAACTGGCGCGGGTAGTTTCAATCTCATGGCCGGTGCTGACGAGTGGTTTGCGCCCGTCTTCGCCGAAACCGGTCCCGACGGAGCCGTTTGGGTGGTCGATTGGTACAGCTACATCATTCAGCACAACCCAGTACCACAGGGTGCCAAAAATGGGTCGGGCAACGCCTACGAAACTCCGCTACGCGATTTCACCCACGGCCGTATCTACCGCGTCGGCTACAGCAAAGCCCCGGCCTACACGCCATTGGTGCTGAGCAAAGATCGGCCCGCTGAACTGGTGGCTGCGCTGAAAAACAACAACATGTTCTGGCGTATGACCGCCCAGCGGCTGCTTGTCGACCGGAAAAACAAAGACGTCGTGCCCCAGCTGATTGCGCTGGTCAACGAGCAGTCGATGGACGAGATCGGCAACAACCCGGCGGCTATCCACGCGCTGTGGACCTTGCAGGGCCTGGGTGCGCTCGACGGCTCGAATCAGCAGGCAATGACGGCGGCTATGCAGGCACTGAAGCACCCGGTCGCTTATGTTCGCAAGGCGGCTATTCAGGTGCTGCCTAAAACGGCGGAGACGGCAACGGCCCTGCTCAGTGCTAACCTGATGAACGATACTGAACCGCTGGTGGCCATGAATACGCTGCTGAAGCTGTCGGAAGTGCCGCAGTCGCCCACCGTACAGCAGGCGATTCTAGCCCGGCTCGACAAGTCGACCGATGTTAGCGACCGCTGGATGCCAGAAGCATTCGCCAGTGCGCTGGTGGGTCAGGATGGGCGGCTGATGAAAGCGTACCTGAAGCAGGTCGGTATGGCGGCACCGAAAGCAGCTCCGGCGCATGACATGGCTGGGCATCAGCACGACGTACACGGTCCGAACGCAGGGGCGATGAACACCGCGCCGGCTCCGGCGACTGCCGCAAAAAGCACCGGTGTCACGTCGGCCGACAAGCCTGATCTGCTGATTGCTGCCATTCGGTCGACACCCCAAAGTCCGGCTGTGCGCGAACGGGCACAAATCGTTGTCGACGTGACCAACGCGGGCGGTGTCGATATTCCGGCTGGTACGCCCATTCCGATGTCGGTTCGTTTTGAGGGGCCGTCGAACGCAACCGATAAATCGAAGATTGACTTCGTCAGCGTAGCACACACGACTGGGATCAAAGCCGGTGAAACGGTCACGATCAGCAAAGGTAACAACGGTCCGTGGCCCACTGATTTCGCCGTCAACTTCGACCGTCCCGGCGACTATACCGTCACGGTTATGCTCGACCGTGACAACAAAATTGCGGAGGGTAATGAACAGAATAACAACAAGTCGCAGAAGCTGACTTACCGCGCCCCGCAGAGCCTGAGTGCCTACGTACTCGAACGGGCCAGCCGTAGCTACGCATCGGTAGCGCCGGTCGATTCGGTCGTGGCGCTGCTTCGGCAAAGCCAGCAGATGGGCCCCGAGCAGGGTCAGGCCATCGTGAAGGGCGTCAGTGAAGGCTGGAATCCCAAGAAGAAAGTGACGATTCGCCCCGACGACCGTACGTTCCTGGCGAGCCTGAACAGCGCGGCCTCGCCTGACAACCTGCCCCGTCTACAGCGGCTTTATGAAGCATGGGGACTGGTGAGCGAGCAGCCCACCGACCCCAATGTGGAGGTAATTCGACTAAAAACGGTGCGCGAAGCCATGCGTTTCGACCGCAAGGAGTTTACCGTGACGGCGGGCAAGCAGGTTGAGATTGTGCTGGAAAACCCCGACGCCATGCAGCATAACCTGGTTATCGGTAAACCAAAGTCGATGGATATCATCGGCAACGCAGCCGACAAACTGATTACGGCGAAAGACGGAGCGGAGAAAAACTATGTACCGTCGATTCCGCAGATCGTGGCGGCTACCGCACTCGTCAATCCCGATCAGACCGTCCGGCTGAAATTCACCGTTCCAAACACCCCCGGCGATTATCCCTTCGTCTGCACCTTCCCCGGTCACTGGCGGCTGATGAACGGCGTGATGCGGGTGATCGCTGCCAAAACAGCCACGGTGAGTAAATAGAAAGAGCGAAAGCGATAAAGAGTGAAAGAGCGATTGGCCGGATGGCGTTTCGCTCTTTCACTCTTTATCGCTTTCGCTCTTTTTTTATGGTCAGGCCAACTGCCGGGCTATGCTGTTGATATGTGGATTTATGAGCGCGTCGGGGGGAATCTGAATGGTAAATTCGCTGCCCTTGCCAACCTCACTCTTCACCCAGATATCCCACTTGTGAGCCTGAACGATGCGCTGCACATAACTGAGTCCCAGGCCAAAACCTTTCACGCTGGGGCTGTTATGATCCTGAACGCGGTAGAACGGCTGGAAGATGTGGGGAATGACCGTTGGGGCAATACCTACACCCCGATCTTTCACCGAAATCACAAACCCATCGATCGACGAGTTAGTCTGAATCGTTACTTCGGGCGTTTCGGCACTGTACTTCACGGCATTGTCGAGCAGATTATGCAGGATATTGGTCAGGTGCATCCGGTCGGCCATCAGGTGATGATTATTGGGGCCCAGGTTCAATTGCAGGTAGTCGCCGTGCCGCTCGGCAATTGAGTTGAGCAGCTCGTTGAGCGAGATCGGCTCCTGATTCAGCGACAGCGTATTATTATC
This sequence comes from uncultured Spirosoma sp., assembly GCA_964581865.1. GTDB lineage: Bacteria > Bacteroidota > Bacteroidia > Cytophagales > Spirosomataceae > Spirosoma. The sequence continues at coordinate 221,562 of CAZOQC010000006.1, read as the reverse complement.
GGCGCGGGCCAGCGTCAGGATCATCTCGACCTGCTTCTGGAGCCGCTCATTCTCTTCCCGAATAATCCGGAAATATTTCTCCGTTCGTTCCGGCTGATTGCGTGCGATGGGCGAGTCGAGAATATCGATCGCCATGCGAATCGCCGTGATCGGTGTTTGAAACTCGTGAACGATGGCGTTCAGTGATTCCGTTTTCACCGTCGACTGCTGCTTCTGCGTCATCAACTGCCAGAACGCATACCCGAACAACGTTTGTGAAAACAGAGCCAGCACCACCATGACCAGCCATCGAATAGCGGGTTGGCTGGTCAAACTAAACCGGTCAAGGCCGGGCCAGTTACCATAAAGCAGGCCAACGGTCAGAATTGCCAGACAAAGTGCAATAACCAGTAAAAGCTGTAAAGTAGAGCGATGCGGCATATCGCTGTGGGATTAAGTTACGATGAAGAGATGTATGTCAGTGGCGGTGGGAGATATAAATCAGCTTGTTAGGCCTGTAAATATGAATAAGGAATTTATGAAAAGAAAAAAAAGTAAACAAAAAATCCCGCGTATAGCGGGATTTTTGCGTCATCAGTATCACATGACCATTTGCTGTTGGTCTGCTTATTGACTAAGCGGTTGTCAGCCGGGAGGCTGCTACCAATAGTTATGCCGTTTGTGTGGTTTCATCGGAAACCGCAGTGGGTTCTGCGGCTGGCTTTTTGGCCCGCGACGGGCGCGGGGCCGACTTGGCGGCAGGGCGGGCGGGAGCCTTTGCTACAGGAGCGACTTCAGCCTTTACGGCTGACTCAGCCACGCTGGTTTTTTTGTTGATTGCGCGCTGCGCGTTCTTATCGGCCTTCTGCGCATTCTTAACGGCTTTCTTGGCCTTCTTGGCGACTGACTTAACTGCTTTCTCGGGCTTGCTGGTTTTCTTCTCAGCCTTGTCCATGAGTTTAGCTAGTTTCTTCGCCAGCTTCTCCGCCGATTTCTCAATCGACTTTTTCATTTTTTTGGTTGCTGCGCCCGCTTCGCCCAGTTTGCCTTCGATCGAACTAATGATGTCGCTTGTCAGCGATTTGTGTTGAGACTTGCCCTTTGGAGTTGCCATAATCTGGTGAAAAAAAATTTACAAAGAAATACGAAATTTTTGGGACAATCAAAAGCTCTGTGTTAAGCTTTTGTTACATTTTCTGCACAAAGTCCCAGCAGATGATACCCGTCGTGACGGCAATGTTGAGTGAGTGCTTCGTACCGAACTGAGGCACTTCAAGAACCGTATCTGCCTGATGGACAACGCTTTCTCGAACGCCAGTTACCTCATTGCCCAGTACAAAAGCATAGCGTTGCCCCGCTTCCGGTCTGAAATCCGCCAGGCTTAGGCTGCCTTCGGCCTGCTCAACCGCCATCACGCGCCAGCCCGCCGTTTGTAATTGTGCGACAAGTTCGGTAATGTCTGCTACATACGCCCAGTCGACGGACTCGGTCGCGCCCAGGGCCGTTTTGGTGATGTCGCGATGAGGAGGTTGCCCGGTTATTCCGCACAGGTACAGCTTTTCGGCCCGGAAAGCATCGGCTGTGCGAAAGACAGAGCCCACATTGTTGAGACTGCGTATGTCGTCAAGAATCAGGCAATACGGAAACTTGGGTGCGACTTTGAAATCATCGACCGACAACCGGTTCAGTTCGTTCAGGCTAATTTTGCGGGGTGGCATACAAGGTATTGATACGGTGAAAAGGGGCACAAAGAACGGTTAAACGGTTGGCTGACCCGCTACACCCGGTTCGATAATGATACGCTTTACCAGTGGAAACCGCCCCCGAACGGTTTGTCTGATCGCGGGAATCGTCCGATTGATGTCGTCGATCGTCAGCCGGTCGTTGAAGTCGATGACCAGAATAAGAATGACTTCTTCAGGTGCCTGATACATCGATGGCGACTCCAGCACTTTTGATACCGCCGGATCCTGCTCGACCATATTGATAATCTGCTGTAGCGTGTCCTGACTCATGCTTTCGCCCATCAGCAGGCTTCGGCTTTCGCGGGCCAGCACCAGCGATACCGCCGTCAGGATAAGTCCGATAACGATGGACGCGATACCGTCGAACAGCGGGTTAGCCAACTGGTGACCCAGAAAAACGCCCAGGAAGGCCACGATCAGCCCCAGCAGGTCGGACGCGTCCTCAAACAGCACAACAAATGTCGACGGATCTTTGCTGCCCTTTACCGCTTTCCAGAACGGTGTCGTGCCGCGCTGCCGGTTGAATTCGCGCAGGGCGGTGACAAACGAAGTGCCATCGAGGGCAAAGGCGATACCCAGCACGATGTAGTTCCAGAGCGGTTCTTCGATGGGCTGGGGGTGTTGCAGGTGGGTAATCCCTTCGTAGAACGACACGCCCCCACCCACGCCGAAAATCAGGATCGATACGATAAACGCCCAGAAGTACAGCTCTTTACCGTAGCCAAACGGACGCCTGGCATCGGCGGGTTTCTGACTGCGCCTGATGCCCACCAGCAGCAAAATTTCATTGAGCGTATCGACCAGTGAGTGAATACCCTCCGAAATCATGGCGGAACTACCCGTTACACTGGCGGCAATAAACTTCGTGGCAGCAATCGCCAGATTGGCGGCCAGGGCACTATAGATCGGCAGTTTGGATGCGGCCATGCGGATAGGGTATCGCCAATGCCAACGGTGCCGGGGCTGGATTTGTTTGTTTAGGATCGGACCGGATGCGCTGCTGGTCCCTGATTTCGCCGGTATCGCTCCCTAACTTTTCTACAAACAGGCCGTTGTACAATATGGCTCCGTTTTTGCCGCAACCCGTTATGGCCATTCAGCATTACAAGGTTTTACACGATTACGTCTGGGCGAACGAAACAGTCACGGATGAGTATGACGACGCTGAACTGGCGCTATTGGAAGGTGCCTTGCCCGCTGATCTGAAAGGGGTACTATACCGCAATGGCAACGGACGGTTTGCGCACCAGGGCGTATGGTACGACCATCTGTTCGACGGCGACGGCATGCTTTCGCGCTTTGAATTCGACGGGCAGCAGGTGCGCTATCGCAACCGCCACGTCAGGACGCGGGAGTTTCTGGAAGAAGAAAAAGCAGGGCGGATGCTGCACCGGAGCTTCGGCACCAACTTGCCGGGCGGTCTGCTGAAAAACGCCTTCCGAATGCAGTTCAAGAATGCCGCCAATACGAGCGTGGTCTGGCATGGTGGGCACATGATGGCGCTGTGGGAGGGAGGCTGGCCCCATCGTATCGATCCCGTCACGCTGGAAACCATCGACCGGTACGACTACGACGGCGTACTACGCAACCAGTTTTCGTGGCTCGACAGTCGCATTGCGCCCGAAATGCCGTTTTCGGCGCATCCCAAAATTCACCCTGATACGGGCGTACTGCACAATTTCGGTACGGTAGCGGGTACGAAACAGCGGCTGGTGTTGTACGAAGTAACGCCCGACGGTAAAGCGAAAATCGGGCAGGTGATCGAGATGGACGACATGACCTTCTCGCACGACTTCGTGGTCACGCAGAGCGGCCACAAAATCCTGTTTCTGACACCCGTCGCCTTCGACATGCCCCGCGCACTGCTCGGCCTGACCTCACCCGCTGCGTCGATCCGGGTTAACCGAAACAAGCCAACGCTGGTGCTGGTCATCGACCCGGACGGGACGATTCACCGGTTGCATACGGACTTCTGCTTTGTCTTTCACTTCGTGAACGGGTATCAGGATGTGGATGGCAAGCTGATCGTCGACGGGCTGATGCTGGACTATTTCCCGGCGTCGGATCTGATGAAAGCGTATTTGAACGGCGACGTGGCCGACGATGGTACCGGTGCCCGGTTTACCCGATACACACTCGATCTGGCAACGAAGCAGGTAACGCACCAGCCTTTGGCCGACTATGAGGGCGAACTACCCGAAATTCATCCTGATCGGGTGGGTAAGCCGTACAGGTACGCCTGGGGTATCGGTCGGCCGGTCACGCATAGCCGGCCGCTGGCCGATCAGCTCGTGAAGATCGACGTGACGACCGGACAGGGCATACATACCGGCGATGACGAAACGCTCCCGAGCGAACCAATCGTGGTGCCCCGGCCCGGCAGTACCGCCGAAGACGACGCGTGGCTGTTGTACCTGCTCTTCGACGACCGCAGCCGCACCACCGACCTGCTGGTTGCCGACGCGGCTACCCTGACCACTGTTGCCCGTCTGCGACTACCCCACAACATTCCCCTTGGCTTTCACGGCATGTGGCTACCGGCCGGAGAGCTGTAGTTCAGGTCGGTATATACAGTGGTCGAACCGCTTTAATGCGCATTAGCCCCGTTATGTTATGCTGCTCTCGCTTCGCTGCTGCCTCGTTACGCTGTTGCTCCTCACTGGAATAAGTACCGTCCGGTCGATTGCTCAATCCAGTCCTGCCCGAACCTTTACGTACCTCATTTACCACAAGTTTGCGCCCGGCAAAACGATTGAGGATGCGTTGCCCGTGGAGCGTGAATGGCGGGCTATTAACCAGGCCGCTGTAGACGAAGGCAAACTCATTGGCTGGTACATGATTGTCAGGCAAATGAGTTCAAACCCGAATCCGGCTGAGTACGACTACGTATCGGTGATCGTTTCGCCGACTGTGACCATTGGCGGGGCCTCCCCGGCGGCTCTGGCAAAACTCTACGGTGATAGTGTTCAGGTACGTATGGCCGATCTGCAACGGCGCGACCGGGCTACGGCACCTGTTGTCAAGATGGAGATATGGTCTACGATTGACAACCTGTTCGGTATGGCTTTTTCACCAGACAAAACGCCCGTAGCCATCGTCAATTTCATGCGCCCCTACGAGGTTGACGAGATCTGGCAACCGGAAGTGGAGGTTATGAAGCGCGTCGAGATCGACCGAATCAAAAAGAATGGCGTTGGGGGCTGGCTATTTTCGTCACTCGTGGTGCCCGCCGGCAGCGAGAAAGGATACAAGCTGGCTACGGTGCAGTGCCTGCCTGATCTGAATGCACTGGTCGGGCTGACACCAATGCCGCTATCCGTTCATCGGACGTTCGAGGTGGTTCGGCAGGAGGTGTTCCGCTTTACCGAATACACTGTTCGCCCGGCCCTGACAGCCGGTTCAAAACGCTGATACCGGTTGACAACGTGTTGCGTCGGCAGGGCACAGAGCACCTAAGGAATCGCCCGATTCTCGCTGTTTTTTCGTAGATTTGTCTATATCAGTTTACGGAAAAAGTAGTGAAAACAGCCGCTTCAGCTAAGTCATCTGCGAAGAAAAATGAGACGCCCCTCAATCGCCAATACAATCAGATAAAGGCTAAATACCCGGGGGCGCTGCTGCTGTTTCGCGTCGGTGATTTCTACGAAACATTCGGTGAGGACGCCGTGCGGGCCAGCAAAATTCTGGGCATCACGCTCACCAAACGCAACAACGGCGGCTCGAACGAAGAACTGGCCGGTTTCCCACACCACTCGCTCGATACACACCTGCCGAAGCTCGTCCGGGCGGGGGAGCGCGTCGCTATCTGCGATCAGCTGGAAGACCCCGCGCTGGCCAAGGGGATCGTCCGGCGGGGGGTGACGGAGCTGGTAACGCCCGGCGTTTCCTACAACGATAACGTACTCGACACCCGGCGCAACAACTACCTCGCGGCTGTCCATTTTGGCAAGGGCGGGGCCGACCATCCGGACGGTGAGTTCGGCGTGTCGTTCCTCGATATTTCGACGGGCGAATTTCTGGCGTCGCAGGGCAACGCGGCTTACGTCGACAAGCTGTTGCAGAGTTTCAACCCGTCGGAGGTGCTGTATTGCAAGCGCAACCGGCAGGAGTTCGGCGCACTGTTTGGCGATAAGTTTCACACCTACACGCTCGAAGATTGGGCCTTTACCTACGACTTCGGCTACAATTTCCTGCGTCAGCATTTCCAGACCACCTCGCTCAAAGGCTTCGGTATCGAGGGGCTACCCGACGGGATCATTGCCGCCGGGGTCATTCTGCATTACCTCAACGAAACCGAACACAAAGACCTTCAGCACATTACCCGCGTCACGCGGCTGGAGGAAGACCGCTACGTATGGCTTGACCGCTTCACGATCCGCAACCTCGAACTGACGGCCGCGCAGCAGGAGGGGGGCGTGCCGCTGATTCAGATTCTCGATCAGACTGTGACGCCGATGGGGGCGCGTTTGCTCCGCAAATGGCTCAGCCTGCCGCTCAAGGAAAAAGCCCTGATCGATGAACGGCTGAACATGGTCGATCTGCTCGTGCAGGACCTGGACCTTGCCGATGCGATGATGAACCACCTGCGGCAGATTGGCGATCTGGAGCGGCTGGTGTCGAAAGTGGCGGTTCGGCGGATCAATCCCCGCGAGTTGCTGCAACTCAAGCGGTCGCTGCAACACGTGTTGCCGATCAAGGAGATGCTGATTACGGCACTGAGTCAGCGCGAATCGCCCGGCCGCAATACGGTATCACTGCGGAAATACGCCGATCAACTGAATCCCGTTGCCTTTCTGATCGACCGGATCGAAGCCGAACTGCGCGAAGACCCGCCGACGCTCTCGAATCAGGGCGGCATGATCAAACCCGGTATCGACGCTGAACTCGACGAGCTGACTGCCATTGCCTACACGGGCAAGGACTATCTGGTGCAGTTGCAGGAGCGCGAGATCGAACGGACGGGCATCACGTCGCTCAAGATATCGTACAACAAGGTGTTCGGCTACTACCTCGAAGTGACCCACGCCCACAAAAACCGTGTTCCCGACGACTGGATTCGGAAGCAGACGCTGGTGAACGCCGAACGCTACGTTACACCCGAATTGAAGGAGTACGAAGAGAAAATCCTGAATGCAGAGGAGCAGATTTTCCAGATTGAAGCCCGGCTATTCGGCGAACTAATGCTGGCGGCTGGCGAATACGTCGGGGCTATTCAGCAGAACGCCCGCGTATTGTCGGTGCTCGACGTGCTGGCGTCGTTTGCGCGGGTGGCGGTGAAGAACAAGTACGTCCGGCCAGACATCACGGAGAGCAAAGTGCTGAAGATCAAAGATGGTCGGCACCCGGTCATCGAACAGCAGCTACCCCCCGGCGAACCCTATATTCCGAATGACATCTACCTCGACGACGAAACCCAGCAGATCATTATTATCACTGGGCCAAACATGGCCGGCAAGTCGGCCCTGCTGCGGCAGACGGCCCTGATCGTACTGATGGCGCAGTCGGGTAGTTTCGTACCCGCATCATCGGCGGAGATCGGTCTGGTCGACAAGATCTTTACACGCGTGGGAGCCAGCGATAACCTGTCGCGGGGTGAAAGTACGTTCATGGTTGAGATGACCGAAACGGCCAGCATTCTCAATAACCTGAGCGAGCGCAGTCTGGTGCTGATGGATGAAATCGGGCGCGGCACCAGCACCTACGACGGCGTGTCGATTGCGTGGGCCATCACCGAATACCTGCACAACAAAACCGATTGCCGCCCCAAGACGCTGTTTGCTACGCACTACCATGAGTTGAATGACCTCGCTACTGACAACCCACGCATCAAGAATTTCAACGTCGCGGTAAAGGAAATGGGCAACAAAGTGATCTTCCTGCGGAAACTGAAGGAAGGCGGTTCAGAGCACAGTTTCGGTATTCACGTTGCCCAGATGGCCGGGATGCCCGCGCAGATTGTCGGGCGGGCCAGTGAGATTCTGAAACAGCTTGAATCGTCGCACCGGACGGAGCAGAACCGGGAGTCGATTCAGCACGCCGTGCCACAGGAACGGGAACTGGCGCTGAAGATTTTCGAAGCCGGTGACCCCAAAGCCGAGCTAATCAAAGAGAAACTCCGCGCCATCGACGTCAACCGCCTGACGCCCATCGAAGCCCTGCTGAAGCTCAACGAGTTGTTGAAGATGGTAGAGTAGTACTACTTATTTTACGTTAATTTGAGACTATGAATAAGGCAATGCATCCTCAGTACATCACCGACGAACAGGGCAAGCGAGTATCTGTCGTGCTTTCCATGCAGCAGTGGCAGCAGTTACTGGACGAACTAGAAGAGTTGGACGACATTCGGTTGTATGACGCTGTGAAGGCACGTAATGAGCCAACCACATCGCTGGCTGATTATCGGAAGAAGCGTCAGCAGCAAATCAATGGCTGATTACACGGTTGTTTTAACGAAAACAGCGCAGAAGCAACTCGACAAGCTACCGGCTAAACTGGCTGATACGTTGTTGGATGCTATACAGGAACTGGCGGGTAATCCCCGACCCGATGGTTGTAAAAAGCTGAAAGGAAGATCAGGATACCGAATTCGTAAAGGAGACTACCGGATCATCTACGACGTTGAGGATGATATACTGACCGTGGAAGTTGTTGCCGTCGGTCATCGTCGGCAAATTTATGAATAAGGAAAAACTTCGCGCCATCGACGTCAACCGCCTGACGCTCACCGAAGCCCTGCTAAAGCTGAACGAGTTGCTGAAGATGGTAGAGTGATGGCGACGAATCGTGCGGAAAAGCACATTTGGTAAGCAGGCCCGGGCGTAAAAGTTCGGGCTTGTTTGCTTTATAGGTTGGACGTTTGCTACCCGTATGACGACTTACTACTCGCTTCTTCTGCTCATCGCCAGCATTGGCTTTATCATCTGGCTGACGGCTTACAAACGAGTCAATGCCTTTTTCGCGCTACTGCTGGCGGCTTTGGGGGTCGGGCTACTGAGCGGGCAACCGCTGGATAGCCTCGCCGGAATCCTGAAAACGGGATTTGGGCACACGATGGAGAAAATCGGCCTGCTGATTATCCTCGGTACCACGCTGGGCGTTATTCTGGAGCGTACCGGAGCGACGCTGAGCATGGCCAATCGGATACTACGGGTGGTCGACGAGCGCAATACGCCACTGGCCATCACCCTGACGGGCTTTGTCATAGGCTTCCCCATCTTCTGCGACAGTGGCTTTATCATTCTAAGCGGGCTGAATCGGTCGCTGGTGCGCAAAACGCAGACACCTATGCCCGTTATGGCGGCTGCATTGGCAACCTCGCTCTATGCGGTGCACTGTCTGGTCCCCCCGCATCCGGGGATTACGGCCGCGTTAGGTACGGTCGGGGGCGACGTAGGGCTGGTCATGCTAATCGGGTTGGGACTGGCCATTCCGGCGGCTGCGGTGGGCTACGGCTGGAGTGTGTGGCGAGGCAAATACCTACCGTACGAACCAGTCACCGACGAGTCTGAACAGGTTCCGGAGGATCATTTGCCATCAGCGGGCCTGTCATTTCTGCCGGTGGTGCTGCCTATTGCCCTCATCGCGGCCAAATCACTGGTATTGCTGGCTGTCACACCCGGTCAGGGAGCCGGACAACTACTAAACTGGCTTGTGTTTGCGGGCGAACCCGTTGTTGCGCTCGGTATAGGTATTCTGCTGGCTACGCGGCTCACCGAGCCCCATCACAAAACGGAGTTGACGCATTGGCTCGCGGAAGGCGTCGATAAGGCCGGGATGATTCTGGCCATTATCGCCGGGGGCGGCATGTTTGGCGAAATGCTACAGGCCACCGGTATGGGTAAAAGCCTGGGTGATGCCCTGAGCGGCTTACCGTTGGGCATTTTCTTTCCATTTCTGATCGCAGCTATCCTGAAAACGGCGCAGGGCTCGTCGACGGTGGCGGTCATCACGGCGGCTTCGCTGGTCACCCCGCTGCTGAGTCAGCTTGGACTGAAATCATCGCTGGGAACGACGCTGGCCATCCTGAGCATGGGCGCGGGGAGTATGGTTGTCAGCCACGCCAACGACGCGTATTTCTGGGTGATCAGCCGCTTTTCCGACCTGCCCACCGCTACCACGTTGCGCATCTACAGCACAGCCACGATTGGCATGGGGATCACTGTGCAGCTACTAATCTGGCTCCTGTTTGTAGCGATGAAATAAGCCGCGAAAACTGTTGCAAAAGTGGCTGAAAGTGGCGAAATTGAAGGGTAATTAACGATTTCTATACCACTCCGCCAGCCTGTAAACAAACCGCAAAAACAACAAATGGACTTGAACGTATTGAATGCCCCGCTGACCGCCCACGAGATCGAATGGCGGGTGCAAAGTCAGACCAAAGACGGTCAGAAAATCATCGTCGTACCCTACATCACAAACCGCTGTGTCATGCAGCGATTCGACGAGCAGTTTGGCTGGGCCGGGTGGAATAATGAGTTGAAAGAAATCGATGGTGGCTTTCTCTGCACGATCACTGTCAACCTGCCCGATGGTAAGGTTGTGAGCAAAACCGACGGGGCCAGCCGGACTGGTATCGAGCCAGTGAAGGGTGGTATATCCGACGCGATGAAACGTTGCGCCGTACAGTTCGGTCTGGGCCGGGCCCTGTACGATTTTCCGAAAGTATTTGTCGAAACGACGGATAAGTATATTCCCAACTGGGCCACTCCGCTGCTCGACGCAATGGTTGCCAAAATTAACGCGGGCGGTGCCGTACGCGACATCGTCGTGCTGAAGCCTGAACACGCCAAACCAGCGCGGGCGGTGTAAGCTGTATCGTGTTTTTTCTATGAAGTGGCCCGGATTCCGGGCCACTTTTTTTGTGCCGGTTCCAGCCGACAGGTTACCGTGAATGCACCTACTTATAAACGCATACGTGAAATTCAAAAAATAATTCGATTCATCGTATTTACGCCATATGCATTCGCGTGTGGCTACGTTTTGGTGTTAATTCAGAATTATATTTGGGGACTGTGCGCTTAATAAATAAATTTAGTTGCTATATTGGAATCGGGTAAACAATATTCTGAGTGACCAGGCATGACAAAAGTCAGATAAGCCCGTCTGCCGGTAGCTGTTACCCGCCACATACCGATACACCACACCAGCCCGCCACGCCAGTTGATCGCAGCAATGCGCTGGGCGAAATCGACTATCCACATGCTCCGCCGATAAACCGGCTGGCCCTGTTTATCGCCTGTTGTCTATCGTCTGGCTGGATTATTGACGGCCATAGACTACTGATGTATTAATTGAGTAATTGTCCACCCCGCAAATCCGCTGAAAGGCCGGGAACGGCCCTGTCGTTCGTATTTTTTACCCGTACTATTTTTACTTGTGCAAGTACTTCGTAAAGCCGGTTGGCACCGACCAACGGCGCGTTTGCATGTGGTGGCCTGCTGGCTGCTCATCGCCATGTCATCAACAGGTTTCGGGCAAACCACCTATTATGTATCCGGATCGGGTAACGATGACAATTCGGGTCGCTCCGCTGACTCGCCCTACAAAACCATCGATAAAATCAACAACCTCAATCTGCAACCCGGCGATCAGGTACTGTTTCGGCGGGGCGACACGTTTCGGGGTAGCCTGAAAATCCGGCAGTCGGGATCGGGTGGGCAGCCCATCGTGGTCGATGGGTACGGGTCCGGTGATAAGCCCATCCTGGCGGGTTCTGTGGTACTCAGTAACTGGACCAATATCGGCAACAACACCTGGCAAACAAGCTGCTCGGCCTGCGGCAGCGACGTGACGGGGGTGTACCGTAACGGCGACGCAATGCCGCTGGGCCGCTACCCCAACCTGAGCGATAGCGAACGGGGCTACCTCAACATCCAGTCGCACAACGACAAGACGCAAATCACCAGCCGACAGTCGCTGCCCGCCAATTTTACCGGCGGAGAAGTCGTGACCCGGCCTGTACAGTGGATACTCGACCGATCGACCATCACCGGGCAAAGTGGAAATACGCTCTCGCTGGCCGACAACGGTACCAAATACCGCCCGAATGACGGCTGGGGCTATTTTATTCAGAAGCATCCGGCTACGCTCGATCAGTCGGGCGAGTGGTACTACAACCCCGCCGATAAAACGATCCGGCTGTTCGACAACCAGAACAACCCCAACAATCAGCAGTTGACGGCAACGGTCTTTTCGGAGGCCATCAACCTGACAAACGTGTCGAATGTAACGGTGCGTAACCTGCAAATCGTTGAAACACTGACGACCGGGGTGGCTGTCAATAGCGGGTCGAACGTATCGGTGTCGGGTAATGACCTGAAAAACCTGGGTACCGATGCCATTACGGTGCTGGGTACCGGCAGCACGATACTGATCGAAAACAACCAGCTTCAGAACATCAATAATAACGGCGTTTACATCGGACCGTACCAGAACGTTACGATCCGGGGCAACACCCTGACCCGCATTGCGATGGTGCCGGGCCGGGGCGGCAGTGGCGACGCCAGCTACACCGGCATTCAGTCGGTGGCCACGGCCAATGTGCTGATTGAGAACAACGTGCTGGATTACATCGGCTACAACGGTATTTCGGTATTCAGCAACACGACCATCCGCACAAACGTTGTGTCGAACTTTTGCCTGACGAAAAGTGACGGCAGCGGGGTGTATTCCTGGAATGGTGACTATGGTAATCCGGGCGGTAACCACATTATTTCCAACGTCGTCTTCAACGGACTTGGCGCACCCGAAGGAACCGTAAATGATTTCTACGCCGGTGCCAACGGTATTTTTCTGGACGATTGCTCGCAGAACGCGGAGATTATCAACAACACGACGTTCAACTGTAAATCGAAGGGGCTTCTGCTGCGGGGCACGACGAACGTAGTCGTTCGGGGCAATACCAGCTATAATAACGGTGAAGAGCAAATCCGGCTGGGGTACAACGAGCCCTGCGCGTTTCGCAACAACACGATTCAGGATAACATCTTCGTCAGCCGAACCCCCGATCAGCTGGTGGCCGATTATGAATCGTACGCCAACGATCTGAACCAGTACGGCTCGTTCGATAACAACCGGTACGTCAGCCCGTTTCAGGACACGTTTACGATTCAGGCCGTCTGGAATCCGGGCTCGGGCCTGACGGGTAAGGTGCTGACGCTGGCGGAATGGCAGGCCCAGTGGAATCAGGACCGCAACTCCAGCGGCAGCCCATTTACGTACAAACTACAGAACGTGGCACAAACGGGGACCAACCGGCTCAATAACTCGTTTTCCGACGGTACCAATGGCTGGTACGTCTGGTCGCCCTACGGCAACGGCCGTGTCGACTGGGACAATAGCAACCGGCTCGACGGCGGCTCGATGCGTCTGTGGTTTGCATCGGCGTCGAACCAGCGCGACGCTACGTCAATCGCTATCGCCAACATCGGATCGGTGCGCAATGGGCAGGCGTATCAGGTGCAGTTCGACGGGATCGCGTCGGCCGCCGGCAAACGAGTGCAGGTATACCTGCGGCAGCGCGTCGGCAGCTACCGTGACCTGAGCCCCCGCAAAGACTATATCATCGGCACCAGCCGACAGCCTTTCGACATCACGTTTACCGCCACGGCCGATGAATCAGACGCCATTCTGGTGGTGCAGGTTGTGGAAGACGGGCAATCGGTCTGGCTCGATAATATCCGGCTGAACGAGGTAACGCTGGCGACTGTCAACCCCGACGATTATATCAAAATCGTGTACAACACGACGGGCCAGAACAAGGTTGAATCCCTGAACGGGACCTACCGCGACGCCAAAAACAATCAGTATAGTGGACAGGTAACGGTCGGGCCGTTTTCGTCGATTGTGCTGTTCAAAGAAGTAAGCAATCCGACAACGCCGACCCCGGTCAGCCTGCGCGATCCCGAAAATCCGGGCAACGCCGTGACCGGTATCGACTACCAGTACTACGAAGGAGCCTGGAGCAACCTGCCCGACTTCACCTCCCTGACCCCGGCCAAGACCGGTACCGCCAGCCAGGTCGATTTCTCGATGCGGGGCCGGGATCAGAACTACGGCCTGCGTTTCACGGGCTACATCAACGTACCTACCGACGGCACCTACACCTTCTACACCACCTCCGACGACGGCACCAAACTGCTGATCGGCAACACCACCGTGGTGAGCAACGACGGCGTACACGGGGATCAGGAGCAGTCGGGCAGTATCGGCCTGAAAGCGGGTCGACATGCGTTTACGGTGGTGTACTTTCAGGGCGTTGGGGGTCAGTCGCTGAGTGCGAACTACAGCGGGCCGAATCTGGGCAAGCAGGCCATCCCGGCCAGTGCCTTCTACCGCGTCCCCTCAACGACCACCACCCCAACTACCCCCACGACGCCAGTCCCCACCGGTACGGGCGTTTACCTGTCGGACCTGACTTGGTCGTCGGCGGTCAGCGGCTACGGGCCGGTCGAGAAAGATAAGAGTAACGGCGAAGCCAACGCGGGCGACGGGCGCACCATCACCCTCAACGGGCAGACCTACGCCAAGGGCCTGGGCGTCCATGCCACCTCGACCATCAGCTACAATCTGGGCGGGCAGTACACCCAGTTCATCACTGACATGGGGCTGGACGACGAAATGAGCGATCAGAACTGCGGTACGGTCGAGTTTCAGGTCTTTCTGGACGGCAACAAGGTCTACAGCAGCGGCACGATGAACGCAGTCACGGCTACCAAATCGGTTGTGCTCGACGTGTCGGGCAAGCAGACGCTGACGCTGGTGATGACCGACGCGGGCGACGGAGCCGCCTGCGACCACGGCGACTGGGCCGGGGCCCGGCTCACACCAGCATCGGGCACTGTGGCCCCGACGACGCCCGTGAGCAGCAACCTGCGCGACCCCGAAAATCCGGCCAATGCTGTAACCGGCATCGACTACCAGTACTACGAAGGAGCCTGGAGCAACCTACCCGACTTTACCTCCCTCACCCCCGCCAAAACCGGCACCGCCAGCCAGGTCGACTTCTCGATGCGGGGCCGGGATCAGAACTACGGCCTGCGTTTCACGGGCTACATCAACGTGCCCACCGACGGTACCTACACCTTCTACACCACTTCCGACGACGGCACCAAACTGCTGATCGGCAATACGACCGTGGTGAGCAACGACGGCGTCCACGGGGATCAGGAGCAGTCGGGCAGCATCGGCCTGAAAGCGGGTCGACATGCCTTCACGGTGGTGTACTTTCAGGGTGTTGGGGGGCAGTCGCTGAGTGCGAGCTACAGCGGGCCGAATCTGGGCAAGCAGGCCATCCCGGCCAGTGCCTTCTACCGCGTGTCGAACGCAGGAACGAATCAGTCCGTGACTGGCAACGGGTCGGGAACGGGACTGCGCGCTGATTTCTACGGCAACACTAATCTAAGCGGTTCCATCATCCTGACGCGCCGGGACAATACGGTAAACTTCGAGTGGGGCGATGGTTCACCGGCACCCGGCACCGTCGGTACCGACAATTTCTCGACGCGCTGGACGGGACAGGTCGAAGCCCCCACAACGGGCGCGTACACCTTCTACACCAGCACCGACGATGGCGTTCGGTTGTGGGTCAATGGTACACAGATCATCGATCAGTGGGTGCCGCAGGGGACTACCACCGTCGCCAGTACCGTGCTGAACCTGACGGCCGGGCAACGGTACGACATCCGCATGGAGTATTTTGAATACGGTGGGGGCGCTACCGCGAAACTCCTTTGGGCGTATCCGGGTCAGGGGCAGCAGGTTATTCCGCAGGCCCGACTTTATCCGGCAACGGGTGCCGGTCGGCAGGCTGCGTTCAGTGCCGAAACGGTTAGTTCGCCCCTGCTCGTGTACCCCGTACCGGCGCAGTCAACGGTCTGGGTGCGCTACGATGCCAGAATGACCGGTACCGCAACGATTCAGCTTATTAACCCGGCTGGCCAGTCGGTATCGCAGACCAGCCACGCTGTAACGCCCGGCGAAAACCTGATCCGGCTGGACGTAAGTTCGCTAAACCGGGGTAGTTACGTACTGATGCTGATTGACGGTAATCAGCGTGAAACCCGCAAGCTGATTCTGACGGAGTAACGTAGTTTTTACTGCAAAAGGGCCAGTCTGGTACTATCCAGACTGGCCCTTTTTGTGTAGCCCAGACGTCCACGTCTGGTGGGCGCGATAGCGGCCAAAGAAGCTGCCGCCTTACACAGTTGGCCTGACGGCCACCAGACCGGGAGGTCTGGGCTACATATTACTTAGGCTTGGCAAACACCGACGGATCGATGGGAGCGTTGATAACCAGTTTCGTTACTTTGGCGGTTACGGTGCCGGGCATGCCAGCGCCGGAAATCGTCAGCGTATACGGCAGCGTCAGGCCGTCAACGGCTTTGTAGTCGGCGAACATGGCTGAGCCATTCACTTTCTGTCCCTGCACGGTAATGTCCGACTTGGTACCGACCAACTGATAACTGGTTGGATCGACGTAGTAGTTGTATGTACCCTCGGGGCGAGTCACTTTGATGTTGAATACGTCTTTGCCGTCCAGCTTTTCCTTACCGACCAGTTCATAGGGCAACTTGTTCATTTTGGCGTAGGCCAGTTGCATACCGGTTGGTTCGGTGGTGGCTTTCTGAAGCCGTACCATATCCTCGGGCAGGTCCTGCGCGGTGGTGCTGCCCTGCATCGGGTTGATCGCCCAGCCTTTGTCGCCGTCGACGACCTGCGTAATGGTCTGCCCCATCACCGATATATCACTGCGGGCCGACTTGCCAACGACGACCGACGTTTTGCCGACCAGGTCCATGCCCTGCACCGACATGGTTTGCTCGTACTGCGCCGTTTTTACACCAGCGATTTTATCGGCACCGCCGAGAGCCGCGATGTGTTTGGTAACGATTTCGTCGGCCGTCTGCGCGAACGACAACGCTGAGGTGCCCAGCAGGACGATCAGCGTATAGAGTTGTTTTTTCATGAATAAATTAGTCAGAACTTCTCTGGTAAAGGTAAGCAATTCGGGTGGCAATGCCGGGCTGAAAGTCGCTGGTTGCGGCCGAACTTCCAGCCACCCTGCGGCTGACCGGCAACTTTACCGGGCAGGCGGCTTGCAGGGCTGACGGTCGTTTTTTACCTTCATCCGATTTACTCGTTAACTCCTGAATCCTCGATGCTCGCTTCAACCCGCGTTAAATTAATGGTGCTGATGTTTCTCCAGTTTTTCGTCTGGGGAGCCTGGTACGGTCAGATGAGTAAGTACATGCTCACGACCCTGCACGCCACTGGTGACCAGGTGGGCAGTGCCTATGCGGCTTTTTCGCTGGCGATGCTGATTTCACCGTTCTTCATCGGGATGATTGCCGACCGGTACTTTGCCGCGCAGAAAGTGCTGGGCATACTCAACCTGCTGGGGGCCGGGGTGCTCTATCTGATTACGCAAAACACCAGCGCCGACAATTTCTTTATGCTCATCCTGGGCTACTGCCTGACGTTCGCGCCCACGCTGGCCTTGACCAACTCCATTGCGATGCAGCAGATGCAGGTGCCGGAGAAAGAATTTCCGCCTATCCGGGTGCTGGGAACGGTGTCGTGGATCGTGGTGACAAACATCGTCGGGATCTATGGTTTCGGCGATCAGGTCACGATCTTCAAACTGTCGATGGTCGCTTCGGCGGCACTGGGTATCTTCTCGTTCTTCCTGCCCGACACCCCACCCAAAGCCACCACGTCGACGTCGTTTTCGCAGATTCTGGGCCTGGATGCGTTCAAACTGTTTAAAGACCGGTCGTTCGCCATTTTCTTCCTGTCGTCGGTGCTGATCTGTATTCCCCTATCGTTTTACTACGCCATGGCCAACCCCTCACTGACGGACGGAGGAATGCAGAACGTGGAGAATAAGATGTCGCTGGGGCAGGCGTCGGAAGTGATTTTCATGCTGCTTATCCCGCTGGCCTACACCCGGCTGGGCGTTAAGAAAATGCTCGTCGTCGGGCTGGTGGCCTGGATCGTGCGGTTCGTCGGCTTCGGGTACGGCGATGGTGGATCGGGCGAATGGCTGCTGTATCTGGCTATTATCCTGCACGGTGTCTGTTACGATTTCTTTTTCGTAACGGGTCAGATTTACACCGACAACAAAGCGGGTGATAAAATCAAATCGTCGGCGCAGGGGCTGATCTCGCTGGCCACCTACGGCATCGGTATGGGTATCGGCTCGAAAATTTCGGGTATCGTCCTCGACTATTACACCCGCCCCGATGGATCGAAAGACTGGCTGGGCGTATGGCTCGTTCCGGCCGGTATTGCTGCTGTCGTGCTCGTCCTGTTCGTACTGCTCTTCTCCGACAAAAAGCGCGTACTGGCCCAGGAAGATCAGGTGGTCGTGTAGCCCAGACCTCCCGGTCTGATGGCCGTCAGGCCAACCAGGGCAGGCGGCTTTTTTTGTAGCCACAGTGTCCGCTTGTTCTGGTTGTCGTCAGTTCTTCCGGTGGCTTTTATGGCCGCTGTCGCGGCCACCAGACGTGGACGTCTGGGCTACTTCTTATGATACTTCCCCAGGACCGCCATAATGCGGTGGTAGATTTCGGTGTTTTCGTAGACGCCCCGGAAGTCGAGGGAATGGGGCCCGTAGGCAAAGACCGGGACCATAATACCCGAATGGTCGTTGGTGCTGAAACTGCCGTCGACATAGCCGCGTTTGAGGTCGCCGTCGAGCAGGCTCAGGCCCCCCGTTTCGTGGTCGGCGGTCACGATAACGAGCGTTTCGCCATTGGTATCGGCAAACCGGATCGCTTCGCCGATGGCCCGGTCGAAGTCCTGCATCTCCTGCACGATGTAACCGACATTGTTGGCGTGCCCGCCGTAGTCGATCTGCGCGCCTTCGGCCATGATGAAAAAGCCGTTCGGGTTGTTGCCCAGTTCCTGTATCGCCTTATGCAGCGACGGCACCAGAAAATCGGCCCGGCCCTTGTTCATCGCCACCACTGCCGAGTCGTCGAGCAGGACGAACGGGGCTTTCAGTTTGCCCAGATCGGTGAAGGTGTGGCTGGTCTGGAAGCCGCGTTGCTGCAACGTGTCGAGCACTTTCTGCTCCTGAAAATGCCGGTAACTTCCCCCGATCAGGATCGAAACGGGGCTTTGGAGGAAGTCCGTGGCGATTTCGCGCTCGAACATCCGGTCGGGCTGGTGGGCGTAGAACGCGGCCGGTGTCGCGTCGGTGATGGGACCCGACGAGATAAGCCCACTGACCATACCCCACGGTTTGATCCGCACCGGAATGGCCGGCATCGCCTTGCCCGTCGCGTCGACGCCGATAGCGCGGTTGTTGGTCTTGACACCCGTTGCCATCGCCGTACCACCCGCTGCTGAGTCGGTGATGTACGTATCGGCGGCACTGGTTCGGGAAAAGCCGATGTTCAGCAGGCGGGTCAGGTTCAGGTCGCCCCGGTTGCCGGTCAGGCCCGCGTAAATCTGGGCCAGCCCCATGCCGTCGCCGATGAGTAGAATCACGTTTTTGACCCGGCTGCGGCTATCGTTGTTGCGATAGGTCGGCTGGTAGACGGCGTGGGGCGGGTGCGGCTCCTGATACTCGGCGGTTTGGCGGCTCCGCAGAAACTGCCCCAGCCCCGACAGATTGTCGGTATTGATGTAATCGACGCCCATAGTCATCAGTGTTTTCCAGGTGTTGACGTTGTCGGGCGTGGCCCAGAACCGGATTCGTTTACCCTGCTGATGGACCTGATCGATGACGGCCTGAATCCGGTCGCGCTCTTTCTTCACAATCAGCCCCTTGCCGTTCCAGCGAGTGTAGTACGGAAACGCCTGACTAATCAGGCCGACGTGTGCGAGCTGTTCGGGTGTATAGCCAACGCCCGGCCGACCGTCGAACTGTAGCCAGTTGGGATATTGGGCGAACTGGTCGGGTTTGGGTGTGTTACCGCTGACGACGACCCGAACCGGGCCGTTGGGGCCAAACACGTCGGGGTAGGCGGTCAGTTGCTTTACCAGCAGCGGCAGCGACTGCGCGGCCGGGGTTTTCAGGTCGATCAGCCATTGTAGGACGTAG
Source organism: uncultured Spirosoma sp. (assembly GCA_964581865.1). Lineage (GTDB taxonomy): Bacteria > Bacteroidota > Bacteroidia > Cytophagales > Spirosomataceae > Spirosoma. The sequence continues at coordinate 201,789 of CAZOQC010000006.1, read as the reverse complement.
GTCGCGTCGGCGTAGGCTTTGCCTTTGTTAGCGCGGACTTTTTCAACAATGGGTTGAATGTACAGCGCGTCGAGGGTGCGCCGGTCGCTGATGTCGGCGGAGTCGTGGGCGACGTAGAGTTGTCCGTTACGGGCGTAGATGTTGGCTTCGATGGAGCCAAAGTGCTGATCGTACGCCTGCCAGAAGGGAATGGTGTGTTCGTAATCGTTGTGCGCGTGGGCCTGCGCCGGGGAGTAAATAGTCCGGTTCTGCGCCAGGGCCAGGTTGCCCAGCATCAACAGGAATCCGACAGAAAGCGTTGTTTTCATGCATCATCGGCCATTTATCAACCGACCGATTCCGCAAAAGTATCCGCTCCGCAGTCGGCCCGGTATCGACAGGACGCGATTTAACAAACAGATAAAAAGGGGTATGGACAGGATTACAGGATGAACAGGATTTGTTTTCACTCCATAAGCTAAAAAATCCTGTTCATCCTGTAATCCTGTCGAAAAGTTAAACCCGAATGTAGATGCGACGGCGGTCGAGCCACCAGCCGGCGGCCCAGCACAGGAGCATGAAGCTAAGGGCAAACAGTAATGAGCCAATGGGGCCGGGGGCCACCGACTGAAACAGGGCTTTGTTGATAGCATCGAACGCGCTGGTTTTTGGCCCGACCGGGATCATGTACAGGACAATGGCCAGCACTTCCGACAGCAGGTAGATAAACAGCGGGTTTTTGCCCGGAATGACAAAGAAGCGCGTCCAGTTGTTCCAGTTCCACTCGCGCACTTCGACGGCGTAGATCAGTGCCCCCATAATCAGCAGGTCGAGGCCGGTGGTGAGCAGGACAAACGAACTGGTCCACAGCTTCTTATTGATCGGAAATACGAGGTCCCAGGCATAGGCCAGAAACAGAAACAACGCACCCGTCAGCAGCAGTTTAGCGATGCTTTCGTAGCCTTTGCCGTTGTTTTGCACGAACCGTCCGGCGTAATAGCCGATCACAACGTTCACGATAGCGGGTAACGTACTGAGCAGCCCTTCCGGGTCGAAAATCAGGCCGTGGCTGTGGTACAGGTGCGATTCGCCAAGCATAAACCGGTCGAGCCGGAGAATGGCGTTGCCCGTGGGCGTCAGCGGATCGATGGCATCGCCGAAGGCCAGCAGCAGCCCCCAGTAGCCGACCAGAAACAGTACGCTCAGCGCGGCTACTGTTCGGAATGGAAAGAAGTACACCAGCAGCGAAGCCGCCCCGTAACAAACCGCGATTCGCTGTAAGACGCCCCACACGCGGGTATCGCTGAACGGAAACGGCAGTACGTCGCCCGTCGGGCCTAGCTTGAAAAACGGGAACCAGTACATTAGGTAGCCAAGCAGAAAAATCAGCGCGGTGCGTTTGGCGATTTTCGTCAGTACGGCCCCGGTACCCAGCGCATGGTACTTCTGCATGGCAAAGCTCATCGCGTTCCCGACGACAAACAGAAACGAGGGAAAGACAAGGTCGGTGGGGGTAAAACCGTGCCACTGCGCGTGATTAAGCGGCCCGAATGAGTCGGCCCCGCTGCCGGGCGTATTGACGATAATCATGAAGCAGACGGTCATGCCCCGAAAGACATCGAGCGACAGAAAGCGCGTACCGGTATTGGCCATAGTGCTTAGGAGGGAGGTTGTAAGGCGACAAGATACAGTCTGTAGCCCAGACGTCCACGTCTGGTGGGCGCGGTAGCGACCGAAAAGCTACTGCGTGTCGTAGTTGGCCTGCCGCGTGGGTCCACGCGGTGGCCGGTAGTAGCTAAGTAGCCTGGTACGTAGCCTGGACCTCCAGGTCCGGGTGGGCGCGATAGCGACCGAAAAGCTGCCGCCTTGCACAGTTGCCCTGACGGGCACCCGGACCTGGAGGTCCAGGCTACTTGGCTACTACCGGCCGGTACTGTTTGTAGAGGGCTTTGGCGATGTCGACTGAGTTGCCGCTGGGCGTCGTCGGGTACGGTTCGCGGCTGTTGACCCAGTTCCATTCCCAGTCGCGCATCTGCTGGTCGAAGGCGGGCAAGTCGAGGGGTTTGCCGGTTTTCAGCGATGCCTGTGCTTTGTCGAAAAACTGCTGCCAGCGGGGTTTGTAGAAACTATGGAGCAGGCCCGACCATTGGCGGTTTGAGTAGTCGTGCAACGGGCTGTTTTTGTCGCCCCAGAGCGTGATGAGGTCGCGGGCATCTTTCTCGTACAGGACTTTTTCGGCGGGTGTCTGCCCCCACGCTTTGGCCGATTCCAGCCAGCGGCCCAGCAAAAAGTCGGGGCGGGTGGCGAGCAGTCGGTCCAGGTCATCGATCAGGGTCAGGAACTGACGGCTGTGCATTGCCAGTGCTTTCGCGTCTTTTGCTTCGTAATCACGGGCGCACTGCTGCTGAAGCGCGTTGGCGTGGTTGGCCAGTACCTGCCGCGTCACATCAACCAGATCATAGCGGAAGCCGTCGCTGGTTTGCAGATCGGCGGTGGCGTTCAGGAAATGATCCCAGGCAGGCAGCAGATCGGCGGGGGCGTAGTTCAGCGTCGTCAGCGTGCGGTGACCGTCTTTGTTGAATGTTGGCCGGGCGGAGATGATCGATTCGGGCGTTCCTTCGGTCAGGCCACCCTTGTACACCGTTTTGCGAAGAATCTGCCAGGTGGCTTCGGCATCGGTGTTGACTTTTCCGTAGCGCCGATGAGCATAGTCGTTGAGCCAGCTATCGAGTTGAATAGGCTGGTCGCGCCAGACGTTGTCGAGCATCAGCGCAAACAGGGCGGGGTTCTGTTCGATGCCTTCGGGCGTCAGGCCGATACCGCGCAGCTTCCCGGCGTTGGGGTCGTGGAGGGCGTTGGCCGGGTCGTTAGCGACGTTGTCCATCCGCCCGAACATGCCGATGTTGCCGCCGAAATTTTGCAGCATACACCACAGCCAGGGTTTGCCGTAGTAGGCTTTGGTGTCGCGCCAGGCGGGTTTGGTTTCGCTCCAGAGGTCGAGAATGAGCATTTTGTCGTCGGGAACTCCACTCAGCAGGGCGCGAATCTGCGGCTGCTGCCAGAATTTGGCCTGATACACAAACAGCCACCCCTGCATAATCCAGACCGCTTTCGGATCGACCGACGCCATCGCCTGATAGACCTTGCTGCCCGCCTGTGCTAGAAAGGTCGAGTCGTTGGTGGGCGGGATGTTTTCGTTGAACGTGTCGGCGGTGTAGAGGTGGTTGGTGCCGAACGTTTTGATCTCTTCCTGAATAAACCGCCGACCGATTTCGGGAAACAGCGGGTCTTCGGGATCGAGGATAAAGACGTCGTCGAAACCGGCGTCCCAGTTGGTGCGCTTGACGTTAGCTTTCGGGAATTTGGTTTTGAAGGCGGGCGGTACGTGACCCGTAAAGGCGGGCAGAATCGGCGTCATACCGAGTTCACGTTCGCGGGCCAGAATCTGCTTTTGCAGGGCTTCGTGTCGCTGCATGAACGACTGCGGCAGCGGACCACCCCAGCCGTCGATATTGCCCATCCAGAACCAGTTGAAAAAGGTGGGGCCGCTGTAGAAGCTGGCGAGGTCCTTGTCCGTCAGACCCATGCTTTTGTAGACCCGGTCCCAGATCGAATTTTGACCCGTGATGGCCAGCGGCAGGTTGATGCCGTTGAGGGCCATCCAGTCGATTTCCTGCTGCCAGCGGGGCCAGTCCCACCAGCTCATCGTATAGTTGAAGGTGCAGTAATTGAGGTAATACCGCTGTTGGTAGGGCGTGGTTTTATGCACCTTTTTGGGCACTGTCGGGAGCGGATTGGGCAGGTTCAGGTTGGTGCCGTTCCAGCTAATATCGCAGTGAGCGTACTCGTTAAGGTAATGCTTGAGCGCACTCGCCACCGACACGCCGTTGTTGCCCCGCAGCATGATTTTTCCGCCCACGCTTTCCAGCTCAAACGCATCTTTATCGCCGTCTTTCGGCAGGGAGGCAATTGCAAAGTGCGACGCGTGGGCGGGGAGTACCCGTTTGATAAGGGCATAGGTGGCTCGTTCGTCCAGCCCCGGCGTTGCCGACTGGGCTGATGTGAGGTGAGTGATGAAGAGGGCAATCAGCAGCAGGGATAATCGTAAGGGCATAATCGGATGGGTTTGTTTATTGTAGCCCAGACCGGCCACCGCGTGGGTCCAGGTCTGGTAGCCGTCAGGCTAACTACGCCGGGCGGCAGCTTTGGAACGGAAGGCTAATTGTTTTAGGCGGAAACTTTTTTGGCCGCTGCGCGTCCTCCAGACCTGGACCCACGCGGTGGCCGGTCTGGGCTACTACTTCAGCAGGCGCATTGACAGGTTGGGCAGTACCAGTGTGCGGTGGGGCGATGCGGGGTCGTGGGTCTGCCACTGTACCGAAACGGTACCATTGCCCGGCAGCGTGACAGGACGCAGGTCCTGCTGGTAAAGCAGTTGCGGAACGCCGTAGTCGATGCCGATGGGCGTCGTTTTTTGAAAGTTACTGAACGTCTTGACCAGCAACTGATTGACCCCTTTTTTCAGCGGCAGTAGTACCTCGTCGCGCTGACTGACCGCTTTCGTTGGGTTGTTGCGCAGCAGCAGCGTCTGCCCGTTGAGCATGACCAGCACACCGTCGCCACTCGTGATGCGTACCAATACCCGTCGGTCGGCAGGGGCGGTGATGGTCTGGGTGACGTAGTAGGCAGTGGTCAGGTCGGCGGGGAGGGTATATGTGGGGCCGTTTTTCCAGTCGGGCATGGCCTGCCACGATTGACCCTGTACGGGTTTCTTCAGGTCTACTACAGCACTCTTGCTGGGCGTTCCTTCGATGCCTGACTGAACCGGTCCAAGCTTGTACATCGGCCCCCACGTCAGCGTGGCTGGATCAACGTCGAGTTCGGCCGGACTATCGCCGGATAGCTTTACGGTGTGCGTTGTGCCGTTGATAGTCAGGTCGATAGACTACCCTTTTTCTTCGTCGGAAAACAGCAGCAGCGGCCTGTACGCGCCACCCTGCTCAATTTGTACCGTCCAGGATTCGGCGATGGTGCTCTGAAACCGCGCATTATAATCGACGCCCGAATTGCTGTAGTGCTTATACGAATTAGCATGTGTCAGGCGGGTCGTGTCGGTAAGCGCGATGGGGTTGTAGGGCCGCACCCGGTAGCCGTCCGTAAATTCGACTGCTACGACGCGAATGGTATTTCCCGACACGAAACCGGCGGGCAGGTTAATGCCCAGTCCATCTTTACCCCGAATGGTCGTGAGCGTAACGCCCGGCTCGCCCAGCACCGATACCTGTTTGATCGTGCCGCTCAGTCCCGGCAGCGCAAGCTGATTTCCGGCGGGGGGCTTCATCACGATCAGGTACAGCTTCCCCGGCTTGCTGGTGATGCTGCCCCAGGCAAACGACTGGTGAAATGGGTCGGCGGAGGTGCCGTAGATCGCTTCGCCGTTTTTCGACAGCCATTGCCCGATGGTCAGCAGCACATCGCGCTCGTAGGGGACCACCGATCCGTCGCCTTTGGGGCCGATGTTGAGCAGGTACTTCCCGCCCCGGCTCACGACCTGAATCAGGCTGGTCAGCTTTTCGCGGACTTTGTCGGCTTCCGGTCCGCGCTTCTGCCAGGAGCGATACCCCCAGGTTTCGTCGAAAAACGACGCGGGCGACTGCCACGGCACGCCAATCGTGTAGTCGGGTTCCTGATTGTCGCCCATGACCGTGAAGTCACCCATGTCGTTGCCGATGCGACTGCCGATCAGGCAGTTGGGTTGTAGTTTATGGACGAGGTCGCGCATGTCGCGGCTCTGTGCTTCGCTCATCGACCCCATGTCGAACCACAGCTCCGAGATCGGGCCGTAGTTGGTCAGTAGCTCGGTGATCTGACGCTTGTTGTAGTCGTGGTGTTCGGGCGTGATGGGGTCGGAGTTGTGGCTCGAAATGGGCGACGCCTGCGGGTAGTGCCAGTCGATGAGCGAAAAATACAGGCCGAAACTCGTGCCGTTGCGCCGGCAGGCATCGCTCAGTTCGCGGATAATATCGCGCCCGTAGGGTGTCGCATCGACCACATTGAAGTCGATCGTGGCGGTTTTGAACATGCAGAAGCCGTCGTGATGCTTGCTGGTGATGACGACGGAGCGCATCCCCGCCCGTTTGGCCAGACCGGCAATCGAATCGGCGTTCCAGCGCGTCGGGTTGAACCGCCGGGCGACCTTCGCGTAAGTGTCGCTGTAGATACCGGCGTGCGCCTGAATCTGTTCGCTCAGGCCGACCGTTACGGGTTTGTCGTTCCAGACCCCACCGAGTACGGAGTAGATACCGCCGAAGTGAATGAACATCGAATACTTCTGGTCGCGCCAGTCACGCAGGGCGTTGGGTGCAATCTGGCCGTGGCTGGTCAGGGCGCAGATGGTCAGGAACAGTGAAAGAAGAATTTTTTTTAACGCAGCCATCGCTGGTCAGTGGTTTAGTTGAGGAAGCAAATGTAGCCCAGACCTCTAGGTCTGGTGCCCGTTAGGGCAACTACGACGGGCGGCAGCTTTTTGGTCGCTGTCGCGCCCTCCAGACGTGGACGTCTGGGTTACATTAATGGACTGGTGAAAATCGGCGGATTTCGTAGACGAGCTGGTTCTTGCCCGAAAATAACGGTTGCTGCATTTTGCGGAGAACGAGTTTGCCGGGCTCAAGCGCCAGAATCCGAAAGCTGCTCAGCACGTTGCCGCTCCGTCCGATGTATTGCAAGGAATCGCCATTGATAGTCCGATACTGTACGGGCCGCGCTTCGGCTTCTTTCCGCATGGTCATTGTGCCGGTGCCGTCGTAATCATACACAATATTGTCACTGTCATCGCCAACGGCTTTCTTTTCAATAAACCCATTGGTGTAGCGGTAAACGGAATCCGTCTTCCAGGCTCCTTTCAGATCCGCTTCGGTTACGCGAAGCTTCGACTGGCAACCCGCAATGAGCAGTGCGAAAAGTAGGAAGAAGTACGGCATTGGGCAGACTTGATAAAGCATGTTTGGTGTCGATGGTGGCGCATTTGTATTGTTTCTTCTGTCATGCTGACGGAGGAAGCATCTTCGGAGATCGACATGTATTCACCCGAAGATGCTTCCTCCGTCAGCATGACAGAAAATAGCCTGATGTGCCAACTCGCTCACATCAATTCACATAGTACTGATTCTGCTTCAGCACACCATTGCTCAGGTCAATTTCGCGCTGGGGCAGGGGGAAGTAGTAGTGCTTGGGCTTGCTGAATGTGCGGCCGGGCTTGTAGGGCCCCCGGTCTTTGGCATAGTGCGTCACGATGTTGATCAGACCGGCTTTGTCCCAGCGCATCAGGTCCTGATGCCGCTCGTTTTCACCCGCCAGCTCGACCCGGCGCTCGTGCATGATGTCGGTCATGGTCGCGCCCGTTTTGGCTTTCAGACCCACTCGTTTCCGCACGACGTTCAGTTCGGTATCACCCGACTGCCCCGACCGGATTTTAGCTTCGGCCACCAGCAGATACACGTCTGAGGTCCGGAGCCAGGGTGCGTTCAGGCCCTGATCCATGTCGCCCGCGTCGGTGAAGCCGGTGTATTTGCGGAACGCATGGCCCGTTACGCGGGTCAGGTCTGGCGTGAACGTGCTGACGCCGTTCGCTTTCCGGTCGACCTGGTCGCCGTCGACCAGTACGGTGTAAGCCCGGCGCGGGTCGCCCGTTTCAAACTCGTTGACCAGGTCGGCGATGGGTTCGTGGAAGCCCCAGCCGCCCCACGACCCGACGGTGTGGTAATAGGCCGGGGAGTCGTCGGTTGTCCAGCCCGATTTGTATTGCAGCGAAAACAGCACTTCGGAATTATTCTCGGTACCGAGCTGGAAATTCTGGTCGAAACTCGACGCCAGCTGGTAGGCGGAGTTGCCAATTACTTTGGTCCCGGCGGCAATGGCTTTGGCCCACTGCGACTGATAAACGTACAGCTTGGTCAGGAAACCGTTGGCAGCCCCCTGCGTGGCCCGGCCCACATCGTTTCCGCCGTATGACACCGGCAGCAGGCTGGCCGCTTTCTGAAAATCAGACTCGGCCTGCGCCTGCACGTCGGCCAGCGATGATTTGGCTTTGTTGAAATTGCCCGCCTGTACGTCGGCTTCGAGCAGGATGGGCACTTCGCCGTAAATCACGGCCAGACGCCAATAGACGAAGCCGCGCAGAAAGTACGCTTCGCCCAGACTGCGGTTGCGAACGCTCTCGTCCATCGTCACCTTTGGCGCGTTGATAAGCAAGGCGTTGGCGCGGGAAATCACTTCGTACTTGGTCGACCACGTGTTCAGGATGTGCGTGTTCGAGGGGTCGAAGGTGAAGAGTTCAAGCGAGGTTTCGTCGGGGTGATCGCCCGCCCGGTTCATGTCGTCGGAGCAGTTGTCGAAGGTGTATTCGGTGTGCGCGAAACCGTCCTCGTCGAGCAGGGGCGCGTAGATGGCGTTGGCGGCCGACACCACGTCGTCGCCGTTTCGCCAGAAATTGTTCGACGCCGTCAGACCGTAGGGTGTCGATTCGAGCAGGTCTTTCTGACAGCCGGTTACGCTCAGTACGAGCAGCAGACTGGCTAATGCAGGTATGTGTTTCATTGATAGCAAAGTCGTTTTAGCCAAAGTTCGGTGAGAATCAGAATGCCAGCGTAGCGCCCAGCGTGAACGTACGGGCCTGTGGATATTGCGCGTAGTCGACGTTCTGCTGCGCGTACTGCCCCTGCGCCCGGTCGCCGTCGGCAAAGCCCAGTTCAGGGTTCAGGCCGGAGTATTTCGTGAAGGTAAACACGTTCTGCCCTGTCACGTAGATGCGCGCCTGCGATAGCCCCAGCCGGTTCATCAGCGGTTTGGGGATCGTGTAGCCCAGCGTCAGGTTTTTCAGCCGCAGAAAGTCGCCCCGCTCGATAAACAGGTCGGAGGTGCGGAAGTTACGGTTCGAGTTGGTGATGCTCACACGCGGTACGCTGTTGCTCGTGTTCGGACCCGTCCAGCGGTTGGTTTCGTCGGCGTAGAGGTTAAACGAATAGCTGGCGTCGAGGCCCTGCATCCGGTCGGCGTTGTAGATGTCGACACCCCCCTGACCGAGGAAAAATACCGTCAGGTCGAAGCCTTTGTAAGTCAGGCCCGTGTTGAAGCCGTAGGTAACTTTAGGCTGTGGACTGCCCAGAATCGTGCGGTCGTTGTTGTCGATCACACCGTCGCCGTTGAGGTCCAGAAAGCGCACGTCGCCGGGGTGAATCAGGCCCTGTGCCCGGCGGGGGTCTTTGGCCAGGGCGGGGTCGGCATCGATCTCACCCTGCGTCTGGTACAGGCCATTGGTGCGCCAGCCGTAGAACGTACCGTAGGCATACCCTTCGTAGCTGCGGGTAATCTCCTGATCGGTACGCCCATAGGTCTGCGACCCCAGGAAGCTGCCGGGCGTGAGCAGTTTGGTGATCCGGTTCTTGATAAACGTCGCGTTGCCGCTGACCGACAGAGTCAGGTCGCCGAACTTCTGCTGGTAGCTCAGTTCCAGCTCTAGCCCCTGATTGCGCAGCTGCCCCACGTTCTGATCGGGGATAGACGCCCGGCCCAGCGTACCCAGCGACGGGGGCGACAGCAGCATATTCTTGGTGTCTTTGATAAAATAGTTGACCGACGCCTGTAGCCGGTTTTGCAGGAAGCCCGCATCCAGCCCGAAGTTGCTCATCTCGGCGGTTTCCCAGCCGATGTTGGCGTTGGCGAGCCGCCCCTGCGCCGAACCCGACGTGGTCTGATCGCCGAATGAGTAGCGGTAATTCGAGTTGATAAGCGCGAGGTATTGCAGCGAACTGATGTTCTGATTGCCCAGTTGACCCCAGCCGCCGGTCAGTTTCAGGTTGCTGACGGTCGACAGGGCGTTCTTGAAAAACGGTTCGTCGGAGATGCGCCAGCCGAGCGAGAACGCCGGAAAATAGCCCCACTTGTTGCCCGGCGCGAACTTCGACGAGCCATCGGCGCGGAAGGTGGCCGTCAGCAGGTAGCGGTCTTTGTAAGCGTAGGTGCCCCGGCCGAATACCGATTGCAGGGCGTCGTAGCTGCGCCCGCCGTCCTGCCCGTTGCCGATGGCGACAATCGAACCGGCGTAGCGCATATACCGCAGGTCGGGGTCTTCGCTGGCAAAGTCGCGGCCACGGGTGCCTGAGTACAGATCGTTGAAGGTCTGTGAGGTATAGCCGCCCACCAGCCCGACCGTGTGCTGCCCGAACGATCGGTCGTAGGACAGGAAGTATTCCTGCAAAAAGGCCCAGTACTTATCGTTGGTGAGCGTCAGTTGGTTATACTGGTTGGTGCGGTACTGATCGGTGATTTTGACTTCAAAATTGCGGGTGTCGGTGAAGGTCGCGTCGAGGGCGAGGTTGGCGCGGGCTTTCAGGCCCTTTACGATCTCGAACTCACCCGTCACGCTGCCCAGAATCCGGTTGCGGGCGTTGTCTTTATCCTGCGTATCGATGGTATACTGTGGGTTGTTGATGTCGCCGAAGGCCCCTTTACCCTGCGTGGTGCTGTAGGTGCCGTCGGCGTTGAACACCGGCAGGCCGGGGTGAAACCGGATGGCGCTCCAGAGCAGTCCGTCCTGCGCCGAGAGCGTGTTGGGCGCGTTGTCATGGGTGTTGGTGAACTGGAGATTCTGCCCGATTTTAAGCCGTTCGCTGATCTTGTGGTCCGAGTTGATGCGGAGCGTGTAGCGTTTGTAGTACGAGCTGCCGATGATCCCCGTTTCGGTGTAGCGGCCACCCGAAATGGCAAACGACGAGTATTTGCCGCCCCCGCGCAGGGCTACGTCGAGGTTCTGCGTGACGCCCTGCCGCAGAATCTGATCCTGCCAGTTGGTTTGCTGGGTCTGGTACTGCGGGTCCTGCCAGATGGCCGGAACGGTCAGTCCGTCGTTGGTATAGGCTTCGCGTTTGATAGCCGCCAGCGTCGGTGCGTCGAGGACGGGCAGCGTTTTAATGCGGTTCGATACGCCCGTGTAGCCGTTGACGGTGAACCGGAGTTTGTCGTCGAAGCGGCCACGTTTGGTCGTAATCAGCACGACGCCGTTGGCCGCCCGCGTCCCGTAAATCGCCGACGCCGAGGCATCTTTCAGCACGTCGATGCTTTCGATGTCGTTGGGGTTGACGTCGTTCATGCTGCCGGCCGGTACCCCGTCGATCACGATGAGCGGGTCGGCGTTGTTGACGGTGCCCAGTCCCCGGATGCGAATCGACCCGGCATTGCCCGGTGCGCCCCCGTTCCGTACGACGTTCACACCCGACGCCCGACCCTGTAGGGCCTGCTGCGCGCCACCCGAGGGCAGGTTCTGAATGTCGGCCCCTTTGACGGCGGAGATAGCCCCGGTTACGTCTTTCTTTTCCTGCGTACCGTAGCCAACCACGACCACTTCGCCCAGCTGCTGAATGTCGTTTTTCAGCGTCACGTTGATCGATGCGCGGTTGCTGACCGGCACTTCCTGCGTGGTGTAGCCGATAAACGAAAAGACCAGCGTACCGTTTGCGTCGGGAACGGTCAGCGAATAGTCACCGTCGGTATTGGTAACGGTGCCGGTACTGGTGCCTTTCAGTACGATACTGACGCCCGGAATGCCTTGCCCGTCGTCGCCCGTTACGCGCCCCCGTACCGTTATAGCCACGGTCTGACCTGAACTGGCTCCCAGCGATTGAAAGCGAGCTGACTCCGGTGCTGGTGTTTCGCTACCCGACCGGTTGGCGGGTTTTACGATGAAGACGTCTTTTTTGACCTGCTTGACGGTCAGGTTCTGCGGAGTCAGCAGGCGGTTCAACGCGGTTTTTAAGTCTTTCGCCTGCATCCACTCGTCCGACGGCACAGCGCGGTTGTCGAGTGTGGTGGCCGCGTACCCAATCGTCACGCCGTAGCGTCGCTCCAGTTCGGCGAGGGCGTCACGGGTCGAGAGAACGGTTTTGGTACGGTGAATCGGCTGACTGGTCCGGGTCGTCGCCAGTAACTGGGCGGTAGCCGGTTGCGCGTTCAGCAGCTGACAGCCCAGCAGGGTCAGTAGCAGCCCGGTCGCAAGGGGTCGGTAATCGGGTAAATCGTTTGTCATATAATGGGGGCGGAGGTTGGTTTTTGGTATTCGGTTTACAGTTTTCGGTGGGTGCTTGTGTAGCCAGGTGGTATGTAGCCTGGACCTCCAGGTCCGGGTGGACGCGAAGCGGCCAGAAAAGCTACCGCAATGAGTAGTTGGCCTGACGGCCACCCGGACCTGGAGGTCCAGGCTACATACATACGCCAGGCTACATGCTACTAGGCTACACATCTAAAATTGGCTACGGCTTTGCGGTGATACGAATGTGTTTAGGCGTTACGGTGGATACGGTAAGATCATTGGCTTCGGCGATGGCGGCAAGCAATATGTCGGGGTCGCGGGTGGGCAGGTGAATGGTCATCCGGCGGTTGCGCAGGGCGGGGTCGGCAAAGTCAATCTGGTAGCCGAGGTCCTGCGCGAGCAGATCGGCGATTTCGCCCAGCGATGCGTTGTCGAAAATAAACTGTTGCGTCGTCCAGGCGCTGTACATAGCCGGCCTGACCCGCCGACGGACGATAGCCTGTCGGGTATTCACGGGTACATCGACCAGTTCACCGGGTATCATATTGATTGGCGTCGACTGACTGGCTACGTGCAGCCGAACGCGTCCGCTGTTCAGCACGACGCGGGTTTGCCGGGCCTGTTCATCGACGGTAAAGACCGTGCCCAGCACATCGACCTGTAGCTGATCGGGTGTTTGTACGATAAACCGCTGATTGTTTGGCCGATGGGTAACCGTAAACTGGGCTTTACCCGTCAGCCATACCGTCCGGGGTTCGTCGGCCGGCCAGTGCCGCGCTAATCGTACCGATGCACCGACGTTCAGGACTACCGTCGAGCCGTCGGGGAGCGTGACCGTCCGGGGTCCGTCGTTCGTGCTGCTGTACTCAATCATACCCATATTCAGGCGGTAGAGTACCGTACCCGCCAGCAGAAGCAATACACCAACCACCATAGCCAGCGTACCAATCCGACGCCGGGGCGCAGGTGTAGGTTGCCGTTCGCGTACGGGGTAGGTGGGCTGTGGCTGGTTTTTCTGCGTCTGGATAGCCGTCCATACAGCCGCCTGTGCGCCAGCCGGGGGATCAGTAGGGGCAAGGTGCCACAGCGTTACGAGTTGCCGGGCCAGTTGCAGATCGGTCTGCCGGTCGGGATTGTGGGCGAGCCACTGTTCCCAAACGGCGGTGTTGGCCGGGGTCGGGTGCTGTACCCAGTCGATAAAGGTGGGGTCGGCGGCAAGTGCCTCCGCTGAACGGTACTCGTTTTCCATATATAGCGACCTATAAGGCAATTAGGTCGGTTCGGGAAAGCAATGGCGACTGTTCGGCGTTTTTACCGGGTTGCAGGGAGAAAATTTTGATTTTTTTATAAACACGGAGGAAACAGAGGGAAGGCACAGAGTAAACAAAGAAAACAGATTTATTTTTCTCGGTGTGCTCCGTGCCTTCCCTCCGCTTCCTCTGTGTTTAAAGCACCACACCCGCTACGACCAATAGCCAGAAACCCGGTTGTGTGAGCGTCCGGCGGAGTTTTTCGAGGGCTTCGTAAACCAGATTATACACCGTACGGACCTGCACCGCCATCATGTCGGCGATTTCGGGATAGGCCAACCCCTCGATATAGAGCAACGTAATGGCTTCCCGCTGCCGGTGGCTGAGCTGGTCGATCGCCTGCCGAAGCTGGGCCTGCTGCTGCGCCTGTACCTCCAGCGTGATGAAGTCGAACTCGGGGGAAAACGACAGCGCGTCGGTGGCGTCGGTATCAGCCAGCGTAACCGATTGCCGCCGGATAGCCCGGTACACCTGTCGGCGCATGGCCTTCAGCAGGTAGAACCGGATCGAGTCGGTGCCGGAAAGATGTTGTCGCCCGCGCCAAAGCTCGACAAACAGCGTCTGGATCGTGTCTTTCACCAGTTCGTCATCGCTGGCGATGTGGTAACCGTAGCGGTACAGCGTGGCGAAATAAGCGTTGTAAATCGCGGTAAATGCCTGTTCATCACCGGAGCGAAAACGGTACCACAACTCGTCTTCAGCGGGAACAGTCATGGCGTCTGGATGGGTCGGGTACGGAAGGGGGCAACGTTTTCGTCGGTGAAAATACAACCTGCTGAGGAAAAATAGTGACGACCAGCCGCTTAATTACCTAAGTAGTGGAGAACAGCCGCCTGCGTGTCGCAGACTGCAGCGGGTTGGGTAACTTGCCGGTCGATTCGTCCGATTACGCGTCGGCAACACACTATGCAGCTTATTTCGTACAACATCAACGGTATCCGGGCGGCCCTGCGCAACGGCCTGGCCGACTGGCTTTCCGGGCATAACTTCGACATTCTTTGCTTTCAGGAAGTGAAGGCAACGCACGACGTCGTGGACCTGACGCCCTTCGAGCAATTGGGCTACCAATACCACTGGCACGCAGCCGAAAAGAAAGGCTATTCAGGCGTGGCTACGTTCTCGCGCATTGCCCCGACCAACGTTGTAACGGGTTGCGGCCTGGCGGTCTACGACAGTGAAGGGCGAATCCTTCGCACCGACTTCGGCGATCTGACGGTGTTGAACTGCTACTTTCCGTCCGGCACGACGGGGGAGGTGCGGCAGGGCGTCAAGATGGAATTTCTGCGCGATTTCTACGACTACGTGCAGGAACTGCGCCAGACGCGTCCCAACCTGATCGTTGTCGGTGATTATAACATCGCCCACAATGCCATCGACATCCACGACCCCGTCCGCAACAAAAACGTGACCGGCTTCCTGCCCGACGAACGGTCCTGGATGGACCGCTGGTTTGCCGCCGATATGACCGACGCGTTCCGCTACAAACACCCCACCGACGTGGCCTATAGCTGGTGGAGTTACCGGGCCGGTGCGCGCAGCAGCAACAAAGGCTGGCGCATCGACTACGCATCGGTCAGCGAACCCCTCCGCCCCCGCATCGACGACTGCACCATGCTCCCCGACGCCGTCCACGCCGACCACTGCCCGGTCTGGTTGTCAATGAGCGAAAGAGTGAATGAGTGAATGAGCGATGGCGCTGGAAATTCGCTCTCTCACTCATTCACTCTTTCGCTCTTTAACCATGTATTTCCTCATATACAAGCCCTATCTGATGCTGTCGCAGTTTAGCCGGGAGGGCGACAAGGCGACGCTGGCGGATCTGGCATTTGATTTTCCGTCGGACGTGTACCCCGTCGGGCGGCTCGATGCGGACAGCGAGGGGCTGCTGCTGCTGACGAGCGATAAGCAGCTGAACCACCGGCTGCTGAATCCCAAGTTCCGGCATAACCGCACCTATTACGTGCAGGTCGATGGGGCACTGACCGACGACGCCTGCGCCCAACTGTCGGCGGGTGTAACGATCCCGGTCGATGGGAAGCCGTACCGGACGCTGCCGGGGGAGGCCCGGCCTATCGCTGAACCGACGCTGCCGGAGCGTGTGCCGCCCATCCGCTACCGGGCCAGCATCCCGACGTCCTGGCTATCGATCCGGCTGCATGAGGGCAAAAACCGGCAGGTCCGACGGATGACGGCCGCCGTGGGCTTCCCGACGCTGCGGCTCGTGCGCTGGGCCATCGAAGACCTGACCGCTGACGGGATGCAGCCCGGCGACATCCGCCAACTCGACTGGCCGACTCTCAGCCGGGGGCTTCGGCTTCGATAAACGCTTTACTGTCAGTCGGGTAGCAGACGTCAAAAATGGGCTGACACGTGCTGGAAACTAAAAATGTCGTGTAGTTTTGTCAGGCAGGGGTTTGTGCCCCATCCACTCTAGCCTGCTGACGATGAACCCGTTAACGGCCTACGCCACCGTACGTCTTTTCTTGGATGGTATGCTTGGCATGATGATGCTCTACGCACTGCTTAGTTTCTGGCAGCAGCGCCGGGCCATCTATTGGCAGTACGCCCTCTACATCGCCTGTATGATCGTCGTGTTCCGCATCGACGATGTAGCCTATACGGCAGTCCGTTATCTGCCCGGCGATAATCCGTACGCGGCTAATCTGGAAGCCGTCGCGTTTATCCTCTATATCCGGTTTGCCAGCCTGCTGATCGATATTCCCCGCTATGCGCCGTCGGTCTACCGCGTCCTGCGCCTGATGACGCTGGTGTTGGCGGGGGGTATTCTCATCGATCTGACTTTACTCGCGGTGCACACATCCGGCGAACTGCGGAGTGATCTGTACGTGATAAACCGGCTGGGGCTGGCCGTTACGGCACTGGTGCTGTGCCCGCGTATCATTCGGCTGCGGCAACCCGTCGTGACGTATTTCATCGTTGGGTCCATGCTGTTTATCACGGGTTGTCTGGTGGCACTATTAATCAATTTTACGCCCGCCCTGTTTACCCGCCACCCCGCCAACCCGTTTAGCTTTCCCATTACAACCATGCAGATCGGTGTAGTGGGTGAGGTGCTTTGCTTCACGCTCGGCATGGCCCTGCGCCACCAGCAGATCGAGCGCGAAAAGATTCATTATCAGGCCGAACTCATTAATCAGCTGCGGGAAAACGAGCAAAAACAGCTTGTGCTCCAGCGTATTCGCGACGACATTGCCCGCGACCTGCACGACGATGTCGGCGCCGAACTCAGCGCGATCAGCCTGCTCAGTCAGGTCGCTTCCGGACAGGTCGGGCAGCAACCCGACGCTGCCCGGCAAACACTGGCAACGATCGGGAAAACGGCCCGTGAAGTCGTGACGGCCATGCGCGAGACGGTCTGGAGCCTGCGGGCGGTCGAAACGACGCTGAGTGGATTTTGCCACCGGATTCGGGAAACGGCCGAAGCCTTGTTTGCGCATCAGCCCGTTCAGCTGCACCTCGATCTGCTGCCCCCCGAAAGCCGTCTGGCGCATGATGAACTGACCGGGGATGACTGGATCATACCGGCGGAGAATCGGCGTGACCTGCTGCTGCTGGTTAAAGAGATGCTGCACAACGCCCTGCGGCACGCCCAGGCGACCAACGTCACGCTCAGCCTGAAAACCTACCGTACCAGCTTCGTGCTGATCGTGGCCGACGATGGCCGGGGCTTTATACTGCCCCGAACCGGATCGGCGGCTGGCAATGGCCTGCGCACGATGCAGCAACGGGCCGATAGCCTGAATGGGCGGCTGACCATCGACTCACAACCCGGCCGGGGAACAACCCTGACGTTTACAGGTCGACTGAACCGGCTGGATGCCGCTGTGCCCTCATCGATAGCGGAAACCGCGTTGATTACCACGAACTGACCGGAGAATAAAGTATAGTCGGGCTATCGTTGATTTTGTCTGTATTTCCACTTTATGACCTGAACCATAACTATCCGACATCGAAATGGCCTCCGACACTGAATTACTGGCTGGTATCCGGGCGGGTGGGGCGCTGCGCCGTACCAGCGAAAACCGGCTCTACGAAAAATACGCGTACCTGATCGACACCGGCGTCCGCAACCACAAGCTTACCGACGACGAATGCGCCAGCGCCTACTCCGACGCGATTCTGGCCGTTTTCGAGCACGTCAGCACCGGGCGGTTTGAAGGCCGATCGGAATTGAAAACGTATCTGCACCAATTATTTTCCAACAAATGTGTTGACGCTATTCGAAAAAAAACGACTAATCGAAGCAGCGTCCACAACGCATTCTCGATCGATGACAGCCTGATGCAACTACCCGACGCAACCCGGTCGATTGTCCAGCAACTAATTGCCAGAAGCGACGTCGAGCGGCTGCATCAGTACCTGCACGAATTGGGCGAAAAATGCCGGACTATGGTGCTGGCGTGGGGCGAAGGCTTCGGCGACGATGAAATTGCGGTGACGCTGGGTTACCAGTCGGCGGCTGTGGCCAAAACCAGTCGGCTGCGTTGCCTCGACAAACTGCGCGACCGTTACCTGACAAGACTATGAACGACCTGGAAACGATAGAAAACTATGTGAATGGCCTGCTGCCGCCTGCCGAGCGTGACCGCTTCGAGGTCGAGCTGACGCAGAATCCGGCCGTGGCCGAGTCACTGACGTTTTACGTCATGGCGCAGCAGGTGGCCCGTCAGCAGGCACTCGACGCCCGCAAAGCCGAGCTGGCAGCCCTGCGCACCCGCCCTGCTTTACCGGAAACCAGCGTCCGACCGCTGTGGGGCAGTTCGCCGATGGTGCGCTGGCTCGCGGTTGCCGCCAGTATTGTGCTGGTACTGGCCGTGGGCTACTATGCCCTGCGACCCGAAACCGATTCGCTGGCCGACCTGACGACGACCTATACCACCGAGCGGTTCAGTCAGCTACCGGTAACGATGGGCGGAGAAGCTGATGCCGTTCAGCAGGGGATCGCCCGCTTCAACGACGGCCAACTCACCCGCGCCGACTCGCTGTTTGAGACTGTGCTCCGGACACAGCCTACCCGCGATGATGCGCTGACCTATGCCGGTATAACGGCCTTCCAGCTTGGGCAATACGACCGCGCCATCGACCGATTTGAGCAACTGGGGCAGTTACCCGGTCGGTTTGCCAACCCCGGCCCGTACTACGAAGCACTTACCCGTCTGCGCCGAAATTTACCGGATGATAAAAGCCGCGCTAAAACCTTGCTTCAACAGGTCGTCCGGCAGAACTTAGTCGGCGCGAAAGAAGCAGACAAATTATTGAAAACGAATCAGTTATAAGCCATATTACTCCATGATAGACATCAAAGAGTTAATTGCGCTCCGTCAGCGAAATGACCCTTCGTTTAAGGTGCTGCCCGACAGACATACTAAGCGGTTTTATCTGCGCGACCGGGTGCTTTTCATGTTCAGCGTCGACTACAGTCTGAGTGACACTGAAACGCAGCAGACCGACGGTTCAGACTGGCCCGTAGGGAAACAGGGCAAAAGTCTAAACGAGGTCGCAAAAGAACAGGTTCACGCATATGTCGACTGGGCAAATCAAGCGCTGAGAAGACGCGGCAGACGGCCAACCGTTCAAGTTGTCAGTCTGACCGTATATAGAAACAATCTGGTCAGTGTTGACGGGCCGGGGGTCGGTATGATCCCTGAGCTGCTGAGAGAAAAAAAACGGGTTGAACCATACAAAACGCCCCAACAGGATGGAACTACTGTTGCACTGGCTCAACAGGGCGGTGGTGGCCCGATCGTAATTCCACCTCCACCTCCACCGCCCTGGCAGCTTAGAGTAGTACCTGACTACGTTAATCTGGCCGTGGTGGTTACTAGTGTTAATGAAGCGCAAGTTACCCTTGTCGAACAACTGGATGTACTGCTGACGAGCAAACCGGCGGAAAAACTGGATAATGAGGTTGGCGACATGCTGGCCATGAACGACGGTAGCGGAGGTGGTCCAACGCCGATACCGCCACCTCCTCCGCCACCGTGGGATATGATCGCATGATTTTCCAATAAGTATAGCGCTCTGAACAAACCATCGAGTACGTATTGATGCACCAGTATCATGGGCGGGAAACGATACATGCCTCGTTTATTAATAGTGGGCATTGTCTGTGTGGCTAGCCACTGGTCGGCCCATGGACAATGCCTATCGGCGCAGGCTGTTCAGGCACGAATCGATAGTGCCAAGCGGCAACCGACGGGTGTGTCGACCGCCTTGCTGGTGGCTATTCGACAGCAGCTAGTGCAACATAACTGTCCGCAGGATTCCGTCTTCGCCCGAATTACGATGTATCTGGGCTACGCCCGCTATCGGGAGGGGCAGGTTGAGTTAGCCATCGACCTGCTGAATCAGAGCGTAAATCTATTCCAGCGGCTACCCACCAGTCTGACGAAAGATCTCATAGCCGCCTACTATTACCAGGGGGAGGCTCTGCTGGCTCATCACGATGTGCGGCAGGCTGCAGTGGCCTATCGTAACTGTGTCAGGCTGGGT
This sequence comes from uncultured Spirosoma sp., assembly GCA_964581865.1. Lineage (GTDB taxonomy): Bacteria > Bacteroidota > Bacteroidia > Cytophagales > Spirosomataceae > Spirosoma. The sequence goes on along the minus strand of CAZOQC010000006.1, from coordinate 181,905 downwards.
GGACGTAATCCTGCCTACGACAAACAGGTAGGGTATGCATTAAGCAGCATGGCCCTGATGGCTTATGCCGATGGAGATTATGAAACCGGACGCCTGAATGCTGACCAGGCTATCAGTATCGCCCGGCGATGCCATGATACCCAACTGGAAGCGCGTTGCCTGAACGAATCGGCGCGTAATCTGCTCATTCTGGGTCAGTACGTCAAAGCCATTAGCTACATCGACCGGGCTGTTGCGCTGGTAAAGGTTAGTCCGGCCTTACTAAGTGAACAAAAAGTGTATGACCTGTTGCGTGCGGAAGCACTTCTGGGCTTAAAGCAGTACAAACTGGCCCTGAAACTATTTAACGAACTGCTTGCTTACTATAGCCAAACTAAAGAAACGGGCCATATAGGCGATGTGTACAGCTATTTGGGTAACTGCTATCGCGACGATCTGCACAAGCCCGATAAGGCCATGGCCTACTACCGACGGGCTTACGCAGCTTTTACCGATCCCTACGAGAAAAGCCGGATTCTAAAAGATATCAGTCAGATTCAGCGCGAGAGCGGGCTGCATAAAACCGCGCTCATTACGCTTCAACAGGCCTTAGTAACAATTCCAATTCAATTCCGTCAGTATGACATACGGGCCAACCCTACACCCGAAACTATACGGATATCGGCCTATAAAGAGTACCTGTTAACGCTGGTCTGGGACAAGGCCGATACTTGGCTCGACTACGCAAAAAATAGTGATCAGCCTCGTCCCCGCCTGATTCAGGCATTGAAGGCTTATCAGGTAGCTGATCAGATGATCGATCAGATGAGGTGGGCGCAACACGGGGAGCAGTCGAAACTGTACTGGCGACAGCAGACGCGCGCTTTCTACGAACAGGCGCTTGAAACCTGCTACCGGCTGAACGACACCGAGCAGGCACTGCATTTTCTGGAAAAAAGTCGGGCGGTGCTGTTGTCCGACAAACTCAATGAACTGGGTGCCAGTCAGGCCCTGTCGCCCAGGCAACAAACAATGGAGCGGACGCTTCGACGGGCGGTCGACAGCCGGTTGGCCGACTTATCGCGCTTAACGCCGGGTAGCGCCGAACATATCCGAACACGCGCTTTGTTATTGACGGATCAGGAACGGGTCGACGGGTTTGTCCGGCAACTGGAACAGACAAACCCTAACTATTTTCGCTACAAATACGATAACTGGGTGCCCCGCCTGGCCGATCTGCAACCGTATCTCAGACAGCGACAGGCCACGTTTGTTTCGTATTTCGTGGGCGACAGCGCCCTGTATATGCTGGACGTTCGGCCAACCCTGGCCCGGCTGATCCGGCAGTCGCTGGCTACCTATCGCACCGATGCCGCCCGGTATCTGGCGTTGATTAGTCAGCCTGACCAGTTAAACCAGTCGTTCGGCACCTTCTTGGCGTTGAGCTACCGGCTGCACACACACTTGCTGGCCCCGCTTACGCAGGCCGCCGGACGCATCATCGTGTCGCCCGATGGGTCGTTTATCCCATTTGAAACGCTGAGTCAGTCGCCGACTCGGGCCGCATATGCTATAGACAAAGCCGCGTTTAGCTACGCTTATTCAGCCCGCCTGTTGCTGCGTCAGGTTAGCTCAGCCACCGGTGAAGGGCCTGATGGAGACTTCCTGGGTTTTGCGCCGGGGCGGTTTGCGCCGTCGCTGAAACAGGCTCCGTTGCCCGGTTCTCAAACCGCTCTGGAGCAAATAGGGACTGGCTTTCAGTCGTCTATGTTATTACAAAATGCCGATGCCACCCGCCGTGCCTTTCAGGAGTCGGCTCCGTTGTACCGGGTCATTCACTTGTTTACCCACGCCACCGCCAACGGGGAGCCCCGATTATTCTTTACCGATTCTACGTTGGCACTGTCGGAACTGGACCGAAACACGATGAAACATGCGCAGCTGGTGACGCTCGCAGCCTGCGAAACAGGAGCGGGTATCGATCAGGCGGGCGAAGGGGTGTTTAGCCTGGCACGGGGGTTTGCGGCCCTCGGCGTCCCGGCCGTGCTGACGACCTTGTGGAGTGTACAAAACAAGGCTACATACCAGATCTCGGCCCAATTTTACCACAACCTGGCCGATGGGTTGCCAAAAGACATTGCGTTGCAGCAGGCTCGCCGTGACTGGATCAAGAATGCCGACGGTGCCGATCTGCTCCCGTCGGTATGGGCCGGGCTAATTCTGGTGGGCGATACCGAGCCGCTACAAACAGGCGACACAAGTGGGTGGCTTGGTGGGTTGCCGGGGCTGCTCGTGGGGGGGCTGGTTCAGCTAGGCTGGCGTCGGTGGCGTCGGGAGCGGGCGGTCAATATTCGATTGCTTTCAGAATAATGCTGGTCGCTGGAGTCAGTGTCAGGTACCGATTCAGGCCGTCGTTGCCCGCTTCGCCGATGGATTTTCCCTTGTACAGCAGCGTATACGCGTCCGGGCCGGGTCCATTCACGCTGACGTTGGTATACGAATAGCTGATTTTTGTCTTACCCGATGTGCCTTTCACCAGTATCGATACGTGCGAGTCGTCGGTAGCCGTAACTGTAGCCGTGCCCAGCGGCTGGATGTCGGAAGCGGTTGCGGTGGTGTATTCGGCAAATGAATACATGCCGGTAATGAGTGGAGCTGTTTCGGGGCCGATGGCAGACGAACAGCCCGCCAGAAACAGGCTGACGGCAAGGGAAACGTAACGTAGCTTCATGTCTTGATCAGGTTGTATAACGCGTATGTAACCAAAAGCAGAAACGATGCCAATAGACGGATTTAAATTTTCATTCGTTCGGCCAGTTTGAATACTTCCTTCAGGCATTTCGCCGTCAGATCAGCGTCTTCCAGCGCGTTGTGAAAACCATCTTCCCGCGCAAACCCGAAGTGAGCGGCAATGGCGGTCAGGCTAAGCCGGTCGGGCACTTTCTGCCCGTTGGCTTTCAGAACCCGAAACGTAAAATACCCCAGCGTATGCAGGTCGAGCAGCACCCGCGAAAACGGCCACTTCAGCTTCTCGTAGCGGTACGCTTCCTTCAGAAAATTGATGTCGTTGATGACGCTTTGTCCGCAGATGATCACGTCACGCAGAAACGGTGTCCGGTCGAGTTGGCCCTGCGGTACGCGAATGCCAAGCTGCGCACAGATCCAGTTTTCCAGTTCAGGCAGTACATCGTACATCATCGGCGCGTCCTCCAGATCCGTCAGCGACAGGTTGTGTATCTTCTCCGATGACGACGAAAAACCATCTTCGTTTTCGGGGTATACATTGGTCAGGTAGCGTCCTTTCTCCGTCCACTGATCGTCGAACAGCACGGCACCGATCTGAATAATCTCGTTGTAATCCGGCTCCGGGCCGGTCATTTCCAGGTCAAGTACGAGGTAGGGCATATTGGTTTGTGGTGTTGTTGGTTCGTTGTTTGTGGCGTGGCGGGTCTGCGTAGCCTGGACGTCCACGTCCGGGTGCCCGTTAGGGCGCCTGCGCTAGTTGGCCTGACGGCCACCCGGACGTGGACGTCCAGGCTACACAGACCCGCCACACTACCCGGTACCGGCTACCGTAAACCTTACACCAGCAGTCTCCGCGCTGCGGTTTCGTCCTGCTTTAACTGGTTAACCAGTGCCGACAGGCCGTCGAATTTTTGTTCGGGTCGCAGAAAGGCACGGAATTGGAGCGTCAGGTGTTCGCCGTAAATGTCTTTGTCGAAATCAAAAATATAGGTTTCGATGGTCTGATGCGTGCCTGCAACGGTGGGGCGGTAACCGATGTTGAGCATCCCGCTGAATTTCTGCCCGGCATACAGTACATCGACGGCGTAAACTCCATTGGCCGGAATCAGCTTGACCGGATCATCGACCTGCAAATTCGCCGTGGGAAAACCAATCGTACGACCCAGCTGCCGCCCTTTTACCACCGTTCCCGACAGACTGTAGGGGCGGCCCAGCAGTCGGTTGGCCGCGTCGATATCGCCTGCTTCGAGCGCGGCCCGAATGCGCGACGAACTGACGCCCACCGCTTCGATGTCCTGCCGGGGAATCTCTTCGACGTCGAACCCGTACTCGCTCTGGTGAGCCTGGATATAATCGAACCCCCCTTCGCGGTCACGGCCAAAACGGTGGTCGTAGCCGATTACCAGCTTGCGCGTCCCGATTTTATCGATCAGCACCTGCCGAATATATTCCGCCGACGAGAGTTCGGAAAAGGCCCGCGTGAACGGAATCACGATCAGATGATCGACTCCTGCCTGTTCGAGCAGCTCGATTTTCTCGTCCAGCGTCGTCAGCAGTTTCAGGTCCATGCTATCGTTCGACAGCACCGTACGGGGGTGGGGCCAGTACGTAATCAGTACCGACTCGCCCCCGCTCGACCGGGCAATTTCGGTGAGCCGGGCCAGAATCGTCTGGTGCCCCCGGTGGACCCCGTCGAAGGTGCCGCTCGTAACCACGGCGTTGGGGAGGGGCTGAAGTTCGTCGAAACCTCGATGAATAAGCATAACTGAGCTGACTAAGGTACGTCGGTTTCGGGGGGTTGAGGAGCCCGGCAACGACTGATAAATGAATCGAGCGTGTCGGCATCGTCAATGCGAAACGCACCGATGCGGGTCCGGCGCAGGGCACTCATATAAGCACCATTGCCCAGCAGCAGACCGAGGTCGCGTACTAAGCTGCGAATATAAGTGCCTTTGGAACATACGATGCGGAAATCGACTTCCGGGAATCGCGCCGTATCGACGTCAAACACCGATACCGTCACCTGCCGACTTTTGATCTCGGCGGTTTCGCCCCGTCGGGCTTTTTCGTACAGCCGCTCCCCGTTGACCCGTACGGCCGAATAGATGGGCGGCACCTGCGTGATTTCGCCCGTTAGCTGGCTGGCTGCGTCGCGGATGGCGTCGGGCGTGATGCCGCTGGTATCATGCTCACCGTCGAAAGCCGTTTCGAGATCGATCGAGGGCGTGGTTTTACCCAGTACGAGCGTACCGGTATATTCTTTTTCCTGCGCCTGATACTGGTCGATCTGTTTAGTCATTTTACCCGTACAGAGAATGAGCAGGCCCGTTGCCAGTGGATCGAGTGTACCGGCATGCCCGATTTTCTTGAACTTACAGGCGTGTTTCAGCTTGTTGGCCACGTCGAACGATGTCCACGTCAGCGGTTTATCAATCAGGATAACCTGTCCGGGATCGGGAGTGGGTTGTATCAAAAAGGTAGTCAGTTTACGGTATACGGTTTTCAGTTTACGGTTTTTAGGTTACAGAAATGTCCCGGAGGAACCACCGTAAACCGTAAACTGAAAACCGTAAACTGATTTACAATACGTCAAGTTTAACGCCAGACGCCAGCAGAGCCAGCAAAATCAGGCCGACGGCGATCCGGTAATAGCCGAACACTTTGAAGCCGTGTTTGGTCAGGAAGCCGACAAAAGCACGAATAGCCAGCATCCCCACTATAAAAGCGATGGTGTTGCCGATCAGCAGAATCTTGTAGTCGGCGGGCTGGAGCAGCTTGTATGTTTTGAGCAGTTTGTACCCCGATGCAGCGGCCATCGTTGGGACGGCCAGAAAAAACGAAAACTCAGCTGCCTGTGTGCGGGTCAATCCCTGAAACATACCGCCGATAATGGTCGCTGCCGACCGCGACACACCCGGTACCATCGCAATGCACTGGAAAAAGCCGATGCGCAGCGCATCGGGGGCCGTAACGTCGTGGTCTTTAGGTTGGGCCAGCGTGACTTTGTCGATAAACAGGAGGATGAATCCGCCCACGACAAGCATGATCGCGACGACCGTTACGTTTTCGAGCAGCGAGTCTATAAAGTCGTTCAGCAGGAAACCGATGACGGCGGCCGGCAGGAACGCAATGAGGATTTTGGAGTAGAAATCGGCCAGCCGCTGTAACTTCTGCGGCAGTCGCTGCACCCAGGCCGGGGCCAAGAAATCATCGGTGCGGGTATCGACTAGAAAACGACGGTGGTATAGCACCAGCACCGACAAAATACAGCCAAACTGCACGTCGACAGTATATAGCTTGGTGAATTCGTTACCGGCAATACCCGCCAGCGAGGAATAGATAATCATGTGGCCCGTCGAAGAGATCGGCAGAAACTCCGTTAGTCCTTCGATGATCGCCAGCGCAATCGCGTGAATCAAATCCATTGAAAAAGAGTCGTACAGTTGTAGGGTTGTAAAGTTATAGAGTTGTCAAGTAACTCCGCAGCTATTGGCCGCGATAGCTAACTATACAACTATACAACCCTGTAACTATACAACTACGCCTGCTTTGGGCGGGCCAGAATGGCAAAAAACTCCAGTACGAAACCCGCCATCACCACAATCGGCCCGAGTGTCAGCCCCAGAAAGCCGAAGCCAAATTCTTCTTTGTCGAGGCTCATAATGAAAAAGCCGACCAGAATAATCCCGATACCGGCCAGCATCAGCGTGTAATTTTGCCGGCCAAACGGCAGTGCTGCCGCCGAGCGTGTGGACTCAGTTGCCAGCGGACGCGTCACGATAGGCCGGGTTGGGCCAACCGTTGGTGTTGCTGTGGCTACTGTCGCCGTTTTCTTAGGTTCTTCACGGGTCAGCGTTGCCGAGCCGAATTGCTTATCTTTTGCCATGGCTATATGTGACCCAGACGTCCACGTCTGGAGGCCGTTAGGCCAGTTAATGAGATGAAAACCTATCGGCCTAACGGCCTCCAGACGTGGACGTCTGGGCTACACTACTGTCAATACAATTCGTCCAGTGTCAGACCGAGATACCGATGAACGGCCTGAAACGTACTAAAAAAGCCAATCAACGCGCCCAGCGCTACCAGACCGGCAAGTAGGGCAACCAATTGGGTGGTGTCCTGAAAATACGCCAGCTCGGGCAGGTTGTGGGTCGCTACCTGAAGGCCGACCAGCAACAGGACAACCGCCAGCGCACCGGCCAGTAATCCCTGCCACACCCCCCGACCTAAAAACGGTCTGGTAATGAAACTGTTTGTCGCGCCAACTAATTGCATGCTTCGGATCAGCATTCGCTGTGAATGCAGCGCCAGGCGGATGGTGTTGTTCATCAGCACCACGATAATCAGCAGCATAATCAGGGCAAAAACGGCCATGATCGTATAAATCCGGCTAATGTTGCGGTTGATGCTGTCGACCAGATTTTCCTGATAAACGACCTCAAACACACCATCGATAGTTTCCAGATCGGTTTTCACCCCCGCCAGCTTCGACTCGTCGAAATACGCTTCGCTGAGTTTGATCCGGTAGCTGTCGCGCAGGGGGTTTTCGTTTAAAAATTTAGAAAAGTCCTCCTTCGTTTCGGCAATGAACTCACGGGCGGCTGCGTCTTTCGACACAAACGTTACCTGCGGCTTGCCGTTCGTCGTCAGCGTATACGGCTTATCGGCCAGGGTCCGGTACAGAAGCGTTTCCGCCTTTGTCGAGTCGATGTCTTTGTCCAGAAACACCCGCACTTCGTAATTCTCGCGGATATACTGCACCAGCCGTTTGGATTCGATCGCGAGCATACCGCAGAAACCGATCAGAAACAGCGCCAGCGTCAGGCTAAACAAAATCATTCCAGCGGGGTAGGCACCCACTTTTTTCTTTTTACGAGCCATCCAGAAGGATCGTGTTAGTAAACAAAAATAACAACCCAAACCGGGCGATGGGCGAATTTAAGAAAATTTAAGCCTTTGGCCGGAGTTGTAAAGTTGTAGAGTCGTAGCGTTGTAAAGTTGGCTGGCGTGTCTAGTACCGGCGGTAGCAACTTTATAACCCCATAACTATTCAACCATACAACTCAAAAAACTCACTTCCAGATCGGTTCGATGGGGCGGATACTGGCGGAGCGCAGGCCATCACCGAAAAACTGAATACCCCGGCTGTTGGGAGCCGGAAAAATCTGGTTGGTCAATGTTACCTGACCGTCGTTGGCAAATACCTCAACCGACGACCGGTCGACCCAGATTTGCAATGATATGCGGCCGTTCAGTGGCTTGACGGGGGCCGCAAACCGACCGGGAAATTCCTTGGCGAAGGCGACCTGTCCCGACCGCGTCCGGTCGACGTAAAGCAGTTGCCGGACGGGATCATAGCCAACCACCGTTTCCTGATTGGTATTACGGCACAGACGAACCCCCACCTCGGCTTTGGTGGCTTCCAGATCGAGCGTCAGTTGATAGGTATCACTCGAAAAGCCATTATCGGTCAGGCTTTGATTGAGTGCGCCCTGATCGAAACCAGCCCACTGAAAAGCCGGACCCAGCAGACTCTTCAATTCCTGAACGGGACGCTGGCGCAGTTCATAGCCCGCAGCGATTTTCATCAGTCGTAACTCGCGGGGCATCGACATGGTCCCGCGAAACGAGCGGGTTGGTGTTTTTGTCGCATACTGCCAGTTGTTCATCCAGCCGATGCTGATTGCGCCCCGGTTTCCCCGCATGGGCATATTATTGAACGTAATGGCCGCGTAATAGTCTTTGCCCCAGTCGATTGGGCGGGCATCTGCCGTGACTGGATCGCGCACGAACGTACGCCCGTCGAACTGCCCGACGTAGTATTCCATGCCCGACCCACCAGCCACTGCCCCGCTCCCGACCGACAGCAGTAGTACCCATTTGCGTTCGATCGACCCTTCGACCGGTAGTTCGACCAGATCGGGACATTCCCAGATACCGCCGATGGCCGGAGCCGCTTTGCCGGGGGCTTTGGGCAGGGCGTCAGTGGAAAATTTACCGGAGCGGGTCCAGTTTTTCAGGTTGGTCGAGGTGTAAAATAAAGCTTTCCGTTCGGGCGATAATACTGTGACCATGACCCACCGCTGCGAGGGTTCGTGCCAGAAGACTTTCGGGTCGCGGAAGTCTTTCTTGCTGAGGTCGAGAATTGGCTGCGTACCATGCCGGGTCCAGGTGCGCCCTTTGTCGTTACTGTAGGCCAGGTATTGGCTTTGATTACCGGTGCGGTGACCGGTGAAGATCGCAACCATCGGCGGACGCCCGTCGATGCCGAAGCCGCTGCTGTTTGTTTTGTCGACCACGCAGCTACCCGAGAAAATCATGACCGGACCCGCTTCGGGAATCGCGACGGGCAGTTCCTGCCAATGAACCAGATCGCGGCTGATGGCGTGCCCCCAGCTCATATGCCCCCAGTCGGTTCCCTGCGGATTATGCTGGTAAAACAGGTGGTATTCACTGTCAAAATACACCAGCCCATTGGGATCGTTGACCCAGTTGGTTTGCGGAGTATAGTGAAAAAACGGCCGGAAAGGCTGCTGGTAAAACGTGTCGGCTGGCATACGCTGCGCCAGCAGGATAGGAGCGAATAAACCTGCTGAAACGACAAGCGACAAAACGCGGATCATGGAAACCGGGAAAACAGAACGGGTAGGTAAGAACGGGAATTAGACGCAGAAATGCCATTAGGGTTTAGGCAATGGCTGGTCAGAACAGGGCTTTCGCGATTTTCATGACGTTATCGGCCTTCCCCATCGTGTAGAAGTGCATAACCGGTGCTCCGGCCGCGATCAGTTCACGGCACTGCTGTATCCCCCAGTCGATCCCCACCTGCCGGGCCTGCTGATCGTTCTCACACGCGTCCACTGCCTTTACCAGATCGTCGGGCATCGCCAGATGGAACAGCTTGGGTAGAATCTGTAGCTGCTTTCGGGTACTAAGCGGTTTCAGGCCGGGAATGATCGGTACGGTAATACCCGCCTGCCGGCAACGGTCGACAAAATCAAAGTATTTCTGGTTGTCGAAAAACATCTGGGTCACGATGTAATCGGCTCCCTTGTCGATCTTCTGTTTCAGATACTGGAAATCGATGTCGTGGTCGAGGGCTTCGAAGTGCTTTTCGGGATAAGCCGCTACACCAACGCAGAAGTCGCTGGGTGCCAGAGCGGTATCTTCTTCGTGCAGGTAGTGGCCCCGGTTCATGTCAGCGACCTGCGCTACCAGTTCACTGGCGTACGAGTACCCGTTTTCTTTGGCCTTGAAGGTCGAGAAGGGTTTGGCCGGGTCGCCACGCAGCACCAGCACGTTGTCGATGCCGATGTAATGCAGGTCGATCAGGAAATCTTCCGTTTCGTCGCGCGAGAAACCGCCACAAAGCACGTGCGGCACCGGGTCGACGCCGAACCGGTGCAGAATAGCCGAGCAAATACCGACCGTGCCGGGGCGTTTGCGCGTCACGATTTTCTGAATGGTACCGTCGGGCAGGGGCCGTTCGATGTATTCTTCGCGGTGATACGTAACGTCGATAAACGGGGGCTTAAACTCCATCAGCGGCTCGATGTTGTCGAGCAGATTTTTCAATGTATCGCCCTTAATGGGGGGAATCACTTCGATGGAAAAAATCGGCTTGCCGTTGGCGGCTTTAATGTGGTCGGTAATTTTTGTCATGGGTAGCGCAAAACTAACGGGAAAACACCAGTAGTCGGGCGTAAATTCCATTGGCCTGCCCATTGCTGAACGGCTGAATATCGAGCCGCCGACCCACCGTCGACTGCTGTTTTGCTTCGTGCAGTTTCGGAATGACCCAGCCCACCAGCGAGCCAAAGGCGGCTCCCGCAATCAGATCAGTCGGGAAGTGCTTTCCGCCTTCGTAGCGCAACACGGCCGTTGCCGATGCCAGTCCCAGCGAGCCAACCCACACCAGCGGGCGGTAGCGCGACGTCGGGAAATAGTGGCTGAAGGTGTTGCCGGTAAACACGGCGGCTGCGAAGGCGTTGGTCGCGTGGCCCGAAAAAAACGACTGCCGGGTTTCGCGGTCCAGCTTGTCGGCCAGTGGCGCATCCGGGTTATAGGCGTAGGGGCGGGTGCGCTGCACGATGTTTTTGACCGATCGCTGCACCCCGTTCGCCAGTAAGGCCGTTTCGAGAAACATAACGCCAATCGTTTTGACTTCCTGCCGCATCGTCGGCGTGCCCAGCGTCAGTGCGCCAATCAGGGCGACATTGCCCGCCAGTGTTACGTCGCTGAGTTGATCGGCGGTATGGCTGAACCGGTACGTTGCGCCCCGATCAAACGAGTTGATTGTCGAGCGGTCGAGCGCCGTGATGTCGGCGCTGGTGAGGGGGGTAAGCTGTTTTTCCAGCACCAGTGCCGACACGCCCGTTGCGGCCCCGATGCTGAAGATGGCGATCTCGCGGCCTGTTCGCAGCTGATAGGGCGATTGTGCCGATACGGTTGTGGCGGTAAACAGCCCAACGACAAGGGTAATGTGCTTCAAAAAACGCATAATCGATTTGTTATAAACTGCCTGGCGGAATGTGTAGCCTGACGGAGTAAGTAGCCTGGACGTCCACGTCCGGGTGGACGCGAAGCGGCCTATTGGCTGCCGCCTGCGCTAGTTGGCCTGACGGCCACCCGGACGTGGACGTCCAGGCTACACAGTCCGCCAGGCTACTTACTCCGCTAAATTAATCAATGCCGACGGGTACTTTGTTAGCCGTCAGCTGAGCCGGACCACGACTGGTTCATCGTAGAGATAAACCAGTCGGCCATCGACTTCCTGAAGGCCCATTTCCCGGTAGAGATCAATGAAGTACCGGAGGCTTTCGGTCGGGTCGTTTTCGGTTTCGGGTGTTACGTCCGAGGGCGACACGTATTGTACCAGCGTGATCTCGTGGTGTAGTCCGTGTACGACGCGGTGGGGCGCACCGTGCAGCCGCCGGGCACTCAGAATGCTGCGGTCGGTGTCGATGCGTCGGGTGGCGTCGAACAGGCCGTCGAGGTCGGCGTGCGTGACAATGGCCAGCAGACGTTCGCTCAACGCGTCGCACTCCGACTGCCGGACCAGCCCTTCGCTCGTCAGCTGGCGCAGGGCCTTGTCGATGCAGCCGGGGCCACGGATCAGACTCAGCGCAGCCGCCAGTTTGCGGTCCTGCTCGCGCGTACGTTCGAAGGTGGCGACGTCGAAGATCCGGTCGGCCTGTCGGCGCAGTTGCAGGTCCTGCCCCCGGCTACCGCTGATGACGTCATCCAGCTGGATCTCATCAATGGTTATTTCGTCTTTTTTCTCGATCTGCCGGGTGCATTGACTGACTATGTAGCTGCTCTGACCTTCCTGCCACTGACAGCCGCACGCCTTCGCCACCAGACTATCGTTGAGAAATCCATACAGCCAATGAGCGATGGTGTTTTTCTGCCCGTCGAAGTTTTTCTCCCGTTTGCTGATGATATACAGCCGGTCGGCGGCACGCGTAAAGGCCACATACAGCACATTCATGTGTTCCAGAAACGTTCGCGTCACTTCATCGGCGTACTGGCTTTTGATGACATCGGGTGCATTGCCCAGACTTTTTACGGGGTGAACAGGGGCGCTCAACAGCCGGCTTAGTGTGCCGGTCGACTCCTGAAAAGCAAGCGCATCGGTCCGCACGTCCGACAAATCGAGCCAGATGGTGCTCTTTGGTTTGGGGGCTGTATCCCAGTCGGCGAAGGGAATAATGACCACCGGAAATTCCAGTCCCTTCGCTTTGTGAATGGTCTGAATATGAACAGCGTCGCGTTTGGCGCCTTCCACGGAAATTTTCGCGCTCGCGCCCTGCCAGTACAACAGAAAGTCGCTCAGGTGACCACTGCGTTTGGCGTTGAACGTCAGTACTTCGTCGAGGAAGCGAAACAGAAACGGGTTGTCTTCACCTTTGGCAAACAGATTAAACTGCGCAGTCAGTCGTTCGGCCAGTTCGTAGGGGTTCAGCTGACCCAGCGCGTGCGGATCGAGCGGATAGCCTTCATCGCTCAGATAAGCAAATACGGCTTCGTGACCCGCTTCGGCCACGGTCCGCAACTGACTGGCTAGTTCGTTGTCGGGGAATACGTCGTATACGACCCGCTGAAACAGGTATAACAGTTCGTAGCGCAGCAGTTTCTGGTCGGGCCGCTGCAACACCTGCATCACCGTCACCAGCCATTTGACCGGCTCCGACGATTCCAGCGACAGAGAATCGGCCGATACCAGCGGAATACGGAGTCGGTTGAGTTCGTGGGCCAGGGCGCGGGCGTGCCGTTTGGTACGGCACAGAACAGCGATGTCGCCATACCGGTACCCGTCGGCTGTTGCCTGATGTAAATGCAGCAGAGTCTGATCCAGCATCGCTTTTGTCAGGTCGGTGCCTTTGTCCGCGTCGGCGGCTACGAAGTCGATCTGCACATGGCCTTCTGCCCGGGCCTTCGGACTAACCTGCTGGTGAAATTTCTTCTCGGCATCAAACACGTCGCCCACCCGGTGGTGATCGCCTTCAAACCGGCGGGCCGTATACTCGAAAAAGTCGTTGTTGAACCGGACGATCGGCTGCGCGCTGCGCCAGTTGGTGTCGAGCAGGGCCGGGTCGATGTGGCCCCGAAGCGTATCGATGCGGTCGGCCGTCCAGCTATCCGGGCCGTGGGCCTGCTGCAGACTGTCGAGGTCCTGCCGGTGCAACGCCACAATCTGATCCATGTCGCCCCCCCGGAAGCGGTAGATAGCCTGTTTGCCATCGCCCACGGCCAGGTTAAACTGATCGGATGCGACCGAGTTCTCGATCAGCGGCAGCAGGTTGGCAAACTGAAGTCGCGACGTATCCTGAAACTCATCGATCAGGATGTGATTGTACCGTGTACCGAGCCGCTCGTACAGAAACGGTACCGGTTCCGACGTAACGATAGTCAGGATTTTCTTGTTGAATTCCGAGATATGCACCCGCCCGTCTTTGCGCAGCAGTTCATCGAATTCGAGCCGAATCTGTTTCAGCAGGGCCAGTTTTTGCAGGTGTGGCAGCAGGGCCGTAAACAGCGTAACCTGACTGCCCCGCTCGTCGCGGATACCGTTGATCTGCTCGTAACAGCGGATCAGATCGTCCGCTATTTCGTCAACAGCGCCCACGGTAGTCAATGGCGCTTTGGGCACGCACCACTCGCACGACTCGACCTGCTTTTTGTGCGTATCTGTCGGTAGCTTTCCAAAATCTTTCTCGGCAATGTGCTGAAAATAAGCCGCGATGCTGTTGCGTTTTCCTTTAAAATCGTCGGCAGAAAGTCCCTTGCCGGTTATCAGTCCCCAAGCCTGCTGCCCCAGCCCGACGACGTCGGTTTCAACCTGTTTGTTGTGGTCGATGAGCTGCTGCCGGATGGCGCGGATGGCCCCCGGCGACAGTTCCTGCGCGGCCGTAACCGCCTGATAAAACTGGTCGGACGTCAGGTTATGGCCGAACTCGCTGAGCGTCTGCGGGAGCATCATCCAGCTGTCACCCTCAGTGGCCGTGTGCATGTAGTACTCGCGCAGCACGGTTGTGATTTCGTCCATCTCGTCGGTGCCCGCTTTTTCGAGCAGCGTATCGATGGCTTCTTCCAGCACTTCACTAGTATCCATCTCGACCTCGAACGAATAAGGTAGCCCCAGCTCGTCGGTAAAGGCCGTTACGACGCGCTGTGTAAACGAGTCGATAGTTGTGACGCTGAAATCGGCGTAGCGGTGGAGGATGGTCCGAAAAACCAGCTCTGCCTTCTGCCGGATGGCCTGCTGCGCGTCGGTAAAGGCCGGTGTGCCGGATACCACGTCCTTGTACAGTTCAGTCGTAAGATCGTTGAGCAGTGGTGATACCTGATCGCTACCCGCCATCTGCTGCAACTCCCGCAGAATCCGGTCTTTCATCTCGTTGGCAGCCGCGTTGGTAAACGTTACGGCCAGGATACTACGAAAATAATCGGCCTTCCGGGCCGGGTCCAGAGCCAGCTTCAGGTACTCCTTGGTGAGGGTGTACGTCTTGCCCGAACCCGCCGATGAACTGTATATTTTGAACAAGACTTTAGGAGATTTACGGTTTGCGGTATTCGGTTTACAGTGGCCTCGGGTAACTGTATCTGGTAGTGAAGCGAATCGACAGGGTGAACGCGTCGCGAACTGTAAACCGTACACTGAATACCGTAAACCATTAAAAGTTGTACCGCAGCCCCAGACCGGAATTGAGGTTCAGGAAAAACGGCGCTTGCAGCAATTCAACATAGACGCCCGTTTCGAGGAAGAACGAGTACGGTTTGTTGGGCGGAAAATATTCGACCCCGCCAATCCCCGACACGCCCAGCGACAGCGCATTTTCGTACTCACCATTAAGCCGGGTCGGGTAGTACCGGCGCGTATTGATCTGACCGCCGTAGCCGTAGTAGCCCCGGATGCTCTCGCTTTTGGTGATAGGCATATACTGAATATAATGCCCCTGCACCGAGAAGCCAACGCTCCGGTATTGCCCACTGCGGTAGCTTCGAGTTGTGCCGTAGAGTCCACCGAAGGTGCCGATGTTGAGGTCGAACGCTTTCTTCTCGCCGAAATATTTGCGGACGTTGATACCCGCCGGTTCGCCGATCCGGAAGCCGACAGCCCAGTTGTTGTACTGCGCCAGCGCGGGAACGGTGGCACTGAAAAACAAGAAAAAACAAAGTAAGAAAGCCCCTTTACGCATACCGAATAAGGTTGTGATGTCGAATGACCCGTAGTCGGGTTTGTCAAAAATACGCCAAAACCAGTTAGCTGTTCGACACCGGTTCGGGCTTTGTCGCTTCGTCACCGGTGCCGAGCGGCAGTTTTTCGTCGGCGGGTATGGGCGATGGATGACGCAGCACGGCGATCAGACGCTCGTTCTCGGCCCGTGTTCCGACCGTAATCCGCAGACAGCCATCGCACAACTTCACCGACGACCGATCCCGCACGATCACCTGCTGATCGATCAGATGGGCGAAGGTGCCTTTGGCATCGGCAAAGCGAACCAGCAAAAAATTGGCGTCGGACGGGTGCATCTGCTGCACCGTCGGCAGCGTTTGCAGTGCATCGGCCAGCCAGTGGCGCTCGGCCATAATTTCGGATACCATCTGCCGTTTGTCGGCTTCGTGGGTCAGCGCGTCGAGGGCCAGGGTCTGTGTCGGGGCCGAGATGTTGTAGGGCGGCTTGATTTTGTTCATCACCGCAATCAGTTCGGGCGACGCGAAGCACATGCCCAGCCGCAGTCCCGCCAGCCCCCACGCTTTCGAGAACGTTTGCATCACCACCAGGTTTGGGTACTGGTCAAGCTGTGCGGTCCACGACGGTACATCGGCGAAATCGATGTACGCTTCATCGACGATCACCAGTGCCGTTTGGGCTGCGTCCAGAATCCGACGGATGGCTTCAGGCTGGAGCAGATTACCCGATGGGTTGTTGGGCGAGCAGAGAAAAATCAGCTTCGTCGTGTCGGTGATAGCTGCCAGCACTGCGTCGGTGTCGACCTGAAAATCCGGCGTCAGCGGGACTTTGGTAATGGCTACGTCGTTGATCGACGCCGATACTTCGTACATGCCGTACGTCGGTGGCATAATCAGCAGTTGGTCCTGACCGGGTCGGCAGGTGGCCCGCACGAGCAGGTCGATAGGTTCGTCGGAGCCGTTGCCCAGAAAAATCTGCTCCGGCCTGACGCCCTTGATCGGTGCCAGCCGTTGCTTGATAGCCTGCTGATGCGGGTCGGGGTAGCGGTTGTAGCTGCCCTCGGTGGTGGTCGAACCGAGCGGATTTTCGTTGGCATCCAGAAAAACGCCTTCTGTGCCGGTGTACTCATCTCGCGCCGACGAGTAAGGAACTAAGGCGGCAATGTGGGGGCGAAGTAGTGTAGCGAGTTGAAACATGACTTGGGAGAGAAATGCGACGAGCGATACAGCCAGTTGACCAGCTTTCTTTCTGCCTCTTCCTCCGGTTTATACTGTTAATTGATCGGTGTTGGTCGCCAGCGGAACGACTGCGCGTCGACGGCCCGCATCGTGCAGAGAACGCCGTTCAGGTGGTCGTATTCGTGCTGAATCAGTTCGGACAGTGCCCAGTCGTCGACGGTCCAGGTGTGGGGTTGCCAGTGTTCGTCGCGAAAGCTGAGCCTCAGCTGGCAATGTCGCCGGACGCGCACCAGCAGGTTCGGGAAGCTCATGCAGTCGTCCCAGAGTTCGTCGGTTTCGGGACAAAGGCCGGTCAGTTCGGGGTTGATGAGTACGGTCGGTTTGTCGATGTTAAGGTAGATCAGCCGCTTCATGATGCCCAGCTGTGGAGCCGCGATGCCCCGCCCGAACCGGTAGGTGGCCCTGATTTCCTCCATGACGTTGTGCAGGTCGGATACCCAACCCGTTACCAGCGGCAGTTCCGATTCCAGTACCGGTTCGCAGGTCTCGTACAGGCGCGGATCGCCCAGCAGCAACAGGTCAGTCAGGTGTTTCATCTGGAGAATATACGCGGGTA
This sequence comes from uncultured Spirosoma sp., assembly GCA_964581865.1. Taxonomy (GTDB): domain Bacteria; phylum Bacteroidota; class Bacteroidia; order Cytophagales; family Spirosomataceae; genus Spirosoma. The sequence continues at coordinate 164,690 of CAZOQC010000006.1, read as the reverse complement.
TCCGGGGGGGTAAACCGAACCACACGAACAGGTTTGTTAAGTACCGGCTGGTATGTCATGCTTACGTTTGTTTTTTCCTTTCCGGTTGAATACCCTTCATCAATGCGTGACAGCAGGAACGACTGTTTGTCGATCCACAGAAACGCGACTTTATTTTTCCAGTACACGCCACTAATGCGGTAACAGGGATGCCCGTTTTCTATCGCATTACCGATCAATTTTACATTTGTCAGGGAATCGATTCCCCAGCCAGCTCCGATTGGATCGGCTAACAGTAGACCGGGGATTTTGCGGGATGCCGTGCCTGAAACACCGGTAACTGCACCCAATAACGTTGGCAGGGATTCGCTGGTAGTCCACTTCTCAATTGTCCACCGCCTGAACGCCTTGGGGCCTTCTGTCCAGATGAACATTTCATCTGACGGGGCAGAGAACCTGGTCGGCTCAGTTTTGTAATGAAACCGAAACTGCTGAGTTGGTCGGTAGTAGGCGATCTGAAAGCTGCGGACTGTCGTAAATTCTGGCTGTGACTGCCCTGCCTCATAAAAACTGGTCGTTACCCGCCCCACATCCTGATACGAGGTTGCGGTGCGATACGTCTGTATCGTCCGGTCCAGAATCTGTTTACCTGTCAGGGTCTGTCCGTACCCTGACGGGTAAACAGACAGCGCGAGGTACATTGTCAGTAAATTACTCAGCCAGCGGAAATTGCCCGTCGTGGGTACTATATTTTGCATCAGTATGGTCTGGGTTTTTGCGTATTAAGTAGGTTATCGAAAGTACATTGGCTAATTTTTGTCATGCTGACGCAGGAAGCATCTTCGCTAGCCGCAAAATAGTGCTCGTCCGAAGATGCTTCCTGCGTCAGCATGACAAAAAATCGTTTTAGAATAACCTAAACTGTTTGTAACGAAGTACTTAAACTGATGCAGGGATTGGTTCATATTGCCTGTCTTCCGGGAAAGCGGAGCGTAGTTTGTTTTGTGTGGTCTACAACGAGACAGGCACTAACTGTCCGTTATTAGGAGCTGGTAAGGTGTTTCATGCGTTCAGTACGTCGGCCAATCGGATGACCTGCAAGCCGTCGATGTCAGCGAAGTCGGCTACGTTATTGGTAAGCACCGGCATACTATGCAGTAGTGCTGTTGCAGCAATGATTGAATCGGCCAGTGAGCGTTTGCGTTGCTGACGCAGTTCGATGGCCTTGTCGATGACAAGGGATGTGATTGGGAAGACTGTGATTGATCGAAAATAGTCTTCAAAGTAAAACTTATCTCGTTCAGACAGATTGTAAAACCCCAGTACTTCCAAAGATGATATCAGCGAAGCATTGACGTAGTCCTCATTAGTCTGGAGGTATCTGGTCAGTGCTATGTATTCCGGTCTGGCAGAATAGATGATGATGTTACTATCTACAATCATTCTTCTCGTCCGTGCAGTACCCGATCCCAACTTCGAACTTCGCGCTGCCATTCAGACGGATCTCCGAACGACTCGCCCACACCGCCAGCCTGAACGATTTCTTCCAATACCTGAGCTAGGGATTTTTTACTCCCTAGCGACTCTTTTTTCTCGATTAGCTGCGCGTCCAGTTTTGGCAGTAGTGCCAGCAGAATTGCTTCGCTTTCTGGGGAATTGACCTCGATCAGTAACTGGCTCATGGCTGTTTGTTTTTAGCAAGATAGCAAAATCAGGCCGGATTTATTTCCGCCAGACTCGCCAGCCGTAGGCTGACGGCGCGCTTGTGAGCATCGAGCGATTCGGCTTCGGCCATTGCTTCCACGACCGGACCAAGCACCTGCAAGCCTTCGGGTGTGATGTGCTGTATTGTGATCTTCTTGACGAAACTATCCAGCGAGACACCACTGTAAGCGCGGGCAAAGCCGTTGGTCGGCAAGGTGTGGTTCGTGCCCGATGCGTAATCACCCGCCGACTCCGGGGTGTAGTTACCCAGAAAAATCGAGCCTGCATTGGTGATCTGTTCGGCAACCTGCTCCGCATCGGCAACGCTTAGAATCAGGTGCTCGGCGGCATAGTCGTTTAGCAGATCAATGGCGTCGGCAGGCGTGTCGACCAGGATGGCCTTGCTGTTGTCGAGCGCCTGGCTGGCGACAGCTTCGCGGGATAGCTTGCCCAGTTGCGTACTCAGCGTCAGATTAACCAGTTCAACCAGTTTTTTGCTGGTTGACACCAATAGCACCTGACTATCGGGGCCGTGCTCCGCCTGGGATAGCAGGTCGGCGGCAACGAACGCGGGAACGGCCGTATCGTCGGCGTAGACGGCTACCTCACTCGGTCCGGCGGGCATGTCGATCGCAACCCCTGCTTTCGTAGCCAGCACTTTTGCCGCCGTGACGTACTGATTGCCGGGACCGAAAATCTTGTACACGTTTGGCACCGATGCCGTTCCGTAGGTCATGGCGGCAATGGCTTGCGCCCCGCCCACGCGGTACACCTTCGTGATGCCGACCAGCCGGGCCGCAAAATAAACGGCCGGATGAGTGGCGGGTGTGCAGAGAATGACCTCACGGCAACCCGCCAGTTGCGCCGGAATGCCCAGCATCAGGACCGTGCTGAACAGGGGGGCCGTGCCGCCGGGAATATACAGGCCCACTTTGTCGATGCCCACGCTCCGACGCCAGCAGGTGACGCCCGGCATCGTTTCGATCTTCTCGATGGGTTGCCGCTGCGCTTCGTGAAACGTGCGGATATTCTGATACGCCTGCCGGATAGCCGCTTTCAGTTCATCGCTCAGCTGCGCTTCGGCTGCGTCAAGTTCGTCGACCGATACCCGAAGCGTCTCCGGGGTAAGCGTTACCTTGTCGAATCGCTGGGTAAGGTCGATCAGGGCCGCGTCGCCCCCCGTCCGGACTTGCTCCATGATCGGGGCTACGATGGCGTCAATCTGCTGCGTCGACTGTACGGGCCGGGCTAGCAGGGCAGGCCATTCGGCGCGGTCGGGAAACGGGATGATGTTCATATAGGTTTGTGGTTTGTCGTTCGTGGTTTGTGGTTCCTCCGGTGGAATGGCTTCGCGCCAGCCAACCGCCCGGCGGCCCGGTACGAACCACAAACCACAAACTACGAACCCGCTAGTAGATCATTTTCTCAATCGGGATAACCAGAATACCTTCGGCCCCGGCGGCCCGGATGGCTTCGATGTTTTCCCAGAATTCGTTTTCGTTCAATACCGAATGCACCGAACTCCAGCCTTCCGTAGCTAGTGGTGTAACCGTCGGGCTACGCATACCCGGCAGCAGGGAGGTAATCTGCCCGATGGCGTGGTTGGGTGCGTTCAGGACGATGTATTTATTGTTTTTGGCCGCCTGCACCGCCTTGATGCGGAACAGTAGTTTATCGACCAACGTCTGCTTGTCGGTGTCCAGTTCAGGGTTGGCGATGAGAATAGCTTCCGACCGGAAAATCGTCTCAACCTCCTGCAAACCGTTGCTCAACAGCGTACTGCCCGAACTGACGATGTCACAGACGGCTTCCGCCAGTCCGATACCGGGGGCAATCTCGACCGAACCGCTGATTTCGTGAATATTGGCCGATACCCCTTTGCCTTTCAGGTAGTTACCCAGTAAGGTCGGGTAGGAGGTCGCGATGCTTTTGCCGGTCAAATCCTGAATCCCGGCCCAGTCGGTGCCACGCGGGATGGCTATCGACAGGCGGCATTTCGAGAAACCCAGTTTGTGAATCGTGTTGACCGATCGGCCCGTTTCGACGGCTACGTTCTCCCCGACGATGCCGAGGTCAGCCACGCCATCTTCCACATAACCGGGAATGTCGTCGTCGCGCAGAAAAAGAAATTCGGCCGGGAAGTTAGACGATACCGACCGGAGCTTACCGGTGCCATAGTCGAAGCGGATGCCGCACTCTTTGAAAAGCTGGTACGAGTCCTCGCTCAACCGGCCGGACTTTTGAAGGGCAATGCGTAAGGCAGATGTCATGGGGGATTACTGATGCGGCAACCGTTGATCCGACTTCGATAGCCAGCCAACGCCAAACCGATTAAACCGAAAGCCAGTACACGGACAGCCGCGTTGCTTTCAGGAAAAATAAACGAAACAAAAGTAAGGGAAACGGCTGATACGCGGATGAAGCACACGCGCCGAAGGGGCCAGATAGCCGGAAAACGCGGTTAACGTCGATGTCGGAAGCAGAAATCGGGTGCTGTCGGGAGCGTCATACCGCAAAGGTAGGAGGAAAGAGGTGAGACGAAAGAAAAAAGACCGTTCTGGTATTTGCCAGCCACAGCGTTCTGCTTTCGTCTCACCTCGTTCGTCTAGTTACGATCGATGGCATCGTAGGCCAATCCCGTACCTATCGCGTAAACGGCGTGATGCAGGGCATCGGTCGCGATGGCTGGGGCGTCCTGCTCAGTAATGGGCGGAGCGAGCTTTAGTTTTGGCAGCATGATAAGGCCCGTACTCCAGATGGTCAGGAAGTGGGCCAGGGTAGCCGGCCAGCCGCGCAGACCGGCCAGGGCAAACAGCCCGCGTGGAATACCCCAGGCGGTGCCGTAAGTCCAGTGGATTTCCTGCGACACCAGCTCTTTCTTGCGTTTTTTAGTGGGTTTCACATTCAGCACCTTTGAGACTGCATCGGCAGGAACGGTGCTGGGTGGCCGTTTCGTCACGGCCATTTCAACGGTTTGCGAAAGCGTAATGGCGACGGTACCGGCCAGGCCAGCCAGAATACCAATGCCGATAACAGTACCCAGATCGCGCAGTACAGCGTCGGGTTTGTGCGTTTTCATAGCGAGTGTACAGTTAGATGAACGAACCAGAGAATGCAGAACCGGAAGGTGTACCACCGGTTTATTTAGAATACAAAAACGCCCTGTCTGCGAATTGTTCGGAAACAGGGCGTAAATCCATTGAATAGTCTAAAAAAAGGGACGCCCTTCCAGATCGGAAGGGCGTCCCTTTTTAGCTGTAAAGCACCGTTCGATTACTTGATCGAATCACGCTTGGTGGTATCGCTCATCATCGAGTCGCTGCTCATGGTCGTAGCCGTAGTCGACATAGCCGAGTCCGTCGACATGGTAGTCATCGCGGTATCCGTTACAGCGGTGCCGGTCGATTCGGGTTTGTTGCTCGAACAAGCCGTTGCCAGGGTAACCATCGAGAGGATGAAGAATGCAGATTTCAACATGGTTGTAGTCGTTTTAGGGGGTTTTATCTTCTTAATACGCTGACTCAGAAAAGGTAACCCGGTGAAAATAAAAAATTTACACGGGGTCGATTGCGGTTATCAGGCCAGTTTCTGCTTCAGGAACGTCAGTGTACGACCCCAGGCTAGCTTCGCAGCGGCTTCGTTGTAGCGCGTCGGGGCGGTGTCGTTGTTGAACGCGTGCTGCGCCCCTTCGTAGACGTACAGCTCGTAGGGGATATTCGCTTTTTTCAACGCTTCCTCATACGCCGGAATCCCCGCGTTGACGCGCTCATCCAGTCCGCCGTACTGCAATAGTACTGCCCCTTTGATCTTCGGCACGTCGGCGGCATCGGGCTGCCGGCCGTAGTAAGCAACGGCGGCTTTCATATCGGGGGAGTTGACCGCCAGCTGGTTGGCCATTGCGCCCCCCCAGCAGAAGCCCACGCAACCAACCTTACCGGTGCTGTCGGGCCGATTTTTCAGGTACTCAACAGCGTTCTCGAAGTTATGGCGCGTCGTGGTCGGGTCGAGTTTGCCAAACAGCTCACGCATCTGGGCTTCGTCGGTTGGCGTACCCCCAGCGGCCGAAAGCGCGTCGGGAGCCAGTGCCAGAAAACCTGCCGTGGCGAGTCGACGGGTAATGTCTTCGATGTGCGGATTCAGACCCCGGTTTTCGTGAATAACAACGACCGCCGGGTATTTCCCTTTCGCAGCTGGTACGGCCAGATACCCTTTCATCGTGATACCATCACCCGGATAGGTGATCGACTCGGTTTTGATGCGGTCGTCGGTCGATGGGACGGTTTCGGCGTGGGCGTAGTTGATTTCCAGCAGGGGCAGGGTCGCCAGTGCAGCCGCCATGCTACCGGTGAGCTTGGCGAGCTGTCTCAGAAAATCGTCGCGCTTGAGTGGCTTGTGCGTGTATTCGTCGAACAGATTGATAATGCGCTGATCCATTGGGGCGTCGGGTTTGGTTTTTTGTAAAACTCCACAAATCAGCGCGTAAAAGAAAACGCGCCAGCCGCCTGATCTGAACCGGGCGGCTGGCGCGTTGATACGACTCGTTACAGCCCCTGACCGCCCGATACTTCGATGCGCTGCCCGTTGATCCAGTACGCATCATCGGTACAGAGAAAAGCCACCACACCGCCAATGTCGGTCGGTAGACCCACGCGGCCCAGTGCGGTAAGCGACGCGATCATCCTGTTGATGTCGGCATTGTCGCGGGTGCGGCCACCACCGAAGTCGGTTTCGATGGCACCGGGCGCAACGACGTTAGCCGTGATTTTCCGGGCACCCAGTTCTTTTGCCAAATACTTCGTAAACGTTTCGACGGCGCTTTTCATGCTGGCATAAGCCGATGAGCCGTGCATCGTGATCCGCGTCAGACCCGACGAGATGTTGATAATGCGTCCGCCGTCGGGCAGCAGGGGCAGTGCTTTCTGGGTCAGGAAATAAACGCCTTTGAAATGGATGTTCATCAACTCATCGAACTGCGCTTCAGTGACTTGAGCAAACGGAACGTACATTCCGATGCCCGCGTTGTTGATGAGAAAATTAAACGTGTCGGCCTGGAATGTCTGAGACAGCGTGGTTTTCACCTGCTCGTAGAAGCCGTCGAACGAAGCGATGTCGCCCGCATTCAGTTGCAGGGCTGCGGCCCGCTGGCCTTTCCCCTGAATCTGTGCCACGACGGCTTCGGCATCATCTTTCTGGCTGTTGTAGGTCAGCAGTACGTCGATGCCTTTGTCGGCCAGCCGCAGGGCCATGTCTTTACCCAATCCCCGACTACCGCCGGTCACCAATGCAATTTTCTGTTCGGTTGCCATTTTTTTAGAAAAAAGATGTGAGAAGAAAGAGAAAAGAATCCGCCACGCGAAAAGATCGGTCAGTAGACAGTTCTTTTATCTAACGTCCATCCTCTTCCTTCTTTTTAACAACCCAAAATTCCGACGAATGGCTGACCTGACTATGGTGAGTAGTTCCGGTTAATTGGTGAGTAGTTCAGTTTTATTACGTTCATACTGCTTCGCGGGCCAGCGCCCAGACACCCTCCCGGTACTGCTTCGGCGTACTTCCCTGAAAATGCTTGAAAAACTTGGTGAAGTTCGACGGGTCGTAGGTTAGCGTCCGGGCGATTTCGGCGACGGATTGCCGGGTGGTCGTTAGCTGCTGCCGGGCGATGTCCATGATTTTACGCTCGAAGAAGTAGCAGGGCGCGTAACCCGTCGTGAGCCGGATGGTGTTGCTCAGGTGCGTCGGGTGGATGTTCATCTCGTCGGCTACGTCGCGGATTTCGTACATATCCAGCACGCGCCCGGCGAGCAGATCGGCCAGGTGCCGGTCGAGTATGGCGAGAAAGTCGGCGGTAATTTCGTGCTGCCGGGCGGCTATTTTTTTTGGGAGAGCTGGCGTTGCCATGTGTCCGTTAGCGAAAAGAAAAAGTTTGTTGATATCCTTAGGTGCATTGTACACTCACGCGTCTACATGAAAAACTTATGCTGACCGGAAAGTTAAATCTTCTTGGCCAGTGCTGTCAATTTTTTCTGCGCTGATCTCGTGACGAATAGTGACGATGGTGCATCGGTAGTTTCTTATGAAACGATTCGTAATGAGTGTCTTAACTAATTAGCCAGGTGCTCTAGAAGCCTACATAGACCAGGGGATATACACAGAATAGTACCTGAGACGTCTTCCACAAGCCCCCGGTTTACGCAGTCATCTGCGTTACCTGCCCGGCTCTGCCTAACGTAACAACGATATAAAATGCCTATTTTACGCCTTAAAACTATACTCAATTCAAGCAGAGTGATGGCTTAATAGCAGAGATTGATCCGCTGGAATTCTCCTGAAGTTACGCCCGACCATCAGGATATTATTTTGTCGTGTTCTGAAAGGGTTGTCCTCATTAGTTTGTCTGCCACTTATTGGTTTCACTATTAAACAGAGTACAAATAGCTTGATGCCTGTCATTCAGGATGTTGCCTTATGACCAACCCTTTCTTCGACCACCCAATCCTTAACTCACCGTACGAATACCCACTGAAGCACTGGGAACTCGACAACGACGGACAGCCAACGCAGCAAATTCTTGAGAAGCGTCGCCCGGCGGAATTCATAACTCCTATTCCAAAGCCCCGCAAGCGCAAGAAGACTGAAGCGAAGCAGGGTAACCTCTTCGATGAAGGGAAGGGTATTTCTACCGATAAACAGCGGTACGATTCTACGTCGATTATCAACGCGGTGAGGCAGGCCGTAACCGACTGGCGAAACATCCCAAATCCGGCGCAGTGGCAGGTAACGCCAGAAACAGCCCGGCTGTTGCAACACTGGCGCAGCCATCCGTTCAGCAGTATTCGACCGTTTTTCTGTCAGGTGGAGGCCGTTGAAACGGCGATCTGGCTCACCGAAGTCGCTCCGCAGGCGGGTAAGCGGGGCAAGGATATGCTGGAACACCTAACCAACGCTAATAACGACGCTAATCCGGACCTGAGCCGGATCGCCTTCAAACTGGCAACGGGAGCTGGCAAGACAACTGTGATGGCGATGCTCATTGCCTGGCAAACAGTTAATGCGGTACGGCGACCACAGAGCCGGACGTTTACACGCGGATTTCTGATCGTGACGCCCGGCATTACCATCAAAGACCGGCTGCGGGTACTCATGCCCAACGACCCCGACAGCTACTATGCCAGCCGGGAACTGGTACCGTCGGATATGCTCGATGATTTGCAGCGGGCCAAGATCGTAATTACCAACTACCACGCCTTCAAGCTGCGCGAACGGATCGACATCTCCAAAGGTGGCCGGTCGCTGCTGCGCGGGCGGGGCGACGCGCTGGATACGCTCGAAAACGAAGGGCAGATGATTCAGCGGGTGATGCCCGACCTGATGGGAATGAAAAACATCATGGCCATCAACGATGAAGCACACCACTGTTACCGGGAAAAGCCGCAGGCCGACGAAGACATCTCAGACCTGACCGGTGAAGACAAAGCCGAAGCTGAGCAGAACCGGGAAGCCGCCCGACTCTGGATTTCGGGACTGGAAGCCGTCAATCGAAAGCTGGGACTGAACCGGGTGATGGACCTGTCGGCGACGCCCTTCTTCCTGAGCGGATCGGGCTACGTGGAAGGAACGCTCTTCCCCTGGACAATGAGTGACTTCTCGCTGATGGACGCCATCGAATGCGGTATCGTCAAACTACCCCGCGTGCCGGTGGCCGACAATATTGCGGGGGCTGAGGTGCCGATGTTCCGCAACCTGTGGGAGCACATCCGGACGAAGATGCCGAAGAAGGGCCGGGGCAATAACGCGGCTCTTGACCCGCACAGCCTGCCACCCCAATTGCAGACGGCACTGGAAGCCCTCTATGGGCACTACGAAAAAACATACGCGCTCTGGAAAGAATCGGGTATTCGGGTGCCGCCCTGCTTTATCATCGTCTGCAACAACACCGCCACCTCGAAACTGGTCTATGACTTTATCTCCGGCTTTGTTCGCACCAATGCCGACGGCTCGGAGAATTACGTGCCCGGTCGGCTGCCGCTCTTCCGCAACGCCGACGACAATGATAACATACTGGCCCGGCCCAATACGCTGCTGATCGATAGTGAGCAACTGGAGTCGGGGGAAGCGCTGGACGATAATTTCCGCAAAATGGCAGCTCCCGAAATTGAGCAGTTCCGGCGCGAAAAAGCAGTTCCGGCGCGAAAAAATTGAACGGGAAAATAATCCCCATGCTGCCGATAACCTTACCGATCAGGAACTGCTGCGGGAAGTGATGAACACCGTGGGTCGGTACGGGCGGCTGGGCGGAGGTATCCGCTGTGTGGTGTCGGTATCGATGCTGACCGAGGGCTGGGACGCCAACACCGTTACGCACGTACTCGGCGTCCGGGCGTTCGGGACGCAGTTACTGTGCGAACAGGTTATTGGCCGGGCGCTGCGCCGGCAGTCATATGAACTGAACGAGGAAGGGCTGTTCAACACCGAATACGCCGACGTACTGGGTATTCCGTTCGACTTTACGGCCAAACCCGTCATTGCCAAGCCACAGAAACCCCGCGAAACGATTCAGGTGCGGGCCGTGCGGCCGGAGCGCGATCACCTCGAAATCACGTTTCCCCGCATCGAAGGCTACAAGATCGAACTGCCCGAAGAACGGCTGACGGCGACATTCAACGAAGACTCAGAACTGCTGCTGACGCCCGATCTGATTGGCGCAACCGAAACGCAGACGTCCGGTATCATCGGCGAAAGCGTCAACCTGAATCTGGTGCATACCGGCGACGTACGGCCTTCGCAGGTGATCTACGAACTGACCTCGCATTTGCTGTTTAGCAAGTTCCGCGACGACGATGGCGCGCCCAAACTTCACCTGTTCGGTCAGTTGAAACGCATCTGTAAACAGTGGATTGACGGTTATCTGACCTGCAAGGGCGGCACGTATCCGGCGCAGTTGAAGTATAAAATGCTGGCCGACATGGCCTGCGAGCGTATCGACGCGGGCATCACGCGGGCCTTTGCCGATAAGCGACCCATCAAAGCAGTTCCCGACCCCTACAACCCGACCAGTTCGACCCGCTTCGTTAATTTCAACACCTCGAAGCCCGAACGCTGGGAAACTGATTCGCGCAAATGCCACGTCAACTGGGTGCTGCTCGACAGCGACTGGGAAGCCGAATTCTGCCGGGTTGTGGAAAAACACCCGCTGGTCAAAGCCTACGTAAAAAACCACAACCTGGGGCTGGAAGTGCCCTACCGCTACGGCTCCGAAAACCGCCGGTACATCCCCGACTTCATTGTCCTGGTAGACGACGGGCGGGGTGCCGACGACCGGCTGCATCTGATCGTGGAGATCAAAGGCTACCGGCGCGAAGACGCCAAGGAGAAAAAAGCCACGATGGAAAACTACTGGGTGCCGGGCGTCAACAACAGCAAACAGTTTGGCCGCTGGGCCTTTGCCGAGTTTACCAGCGTCTACGAAATAGAAGCCGACTTTGCCGCCAAAGTTGAGCAGCAGCTTACCACCATTATCAACGAAACCACGCAGGCCGTAACCGCATAATGCCCAAACCAACGACCACCGAAAAAATCATCACGACCTTTACCCACGACGACGCTACCCGCCGGAACATTCCCACCGCCGAGTACCAGTCGATGATGCAGAAAAACGCTAAAGACGCTATTCAGGTGCCCTACCAACGACGCAACCGCGACCTCGACCCGCAACTGGTGTGGCGCGGCAAAGACGAGCAGGACTGGAGCGACCTGATGGTGGCCGCTCCCCCGCTCTACATCCAGGAAAAAGTCCAGCCCAAAGCCCTGATCGACGATCTGCTGCGGCAGAGCCGCACCGCCGACTACGCGCAGGGACGCATCATGGCCGACCTGTTTTCCGACTTCAACGGCATCCCCAACGGGGTCGACAAAACGGAGTTTTACCAGCACGATCAGCACTGGACCAACCGCATGATTCTGGGCGACTCCTTACAGGTGATGGCGAGTCTGGCCGAGCGCGAGGGCCTGCGCGGCAAGGTGCAGTGCATCTACTTCGACCCGCCCTACGGCATCAAATTCAACTCCAACTTCCAGTGGAGCACTACAAGCCGCGACGTGAAAGATGGAAAGATTGACCAGATTACCCGCGAGCCGGAGCAGGTGAAAGCCTTCCGCGATACCTGGCGCGACGGCATTCACTCGTACCTGACCTACCTGCGCGACCGTCTGACCGTGGCCCGCGACCTGCTCACCGACTCCGGCTCCATCTTCGTGCAGATCGGCGACGAAAACGTCCACCGGGTACGTGCCGTGATGGACGAGGTTTTTGGCGATGAGAATTTTGTATCTCAAATTTTTGTGCAAAAAACTTCGTCTTTTCCTTCGGATACATTAGCTAATGTTTGCGATCATCTATGCTGGTACGCAAAAAAATTAGATGCTATTAAGGTTCGACAACTCTACGACGAACAGCCGTACCAGCTTGGAGAGGGAAATGCACGATGGCTTGAAATGGCAGACTTTTCTTACAGAGGAGTTTCCGCCAAAGAAGTAAAAGGCGAAGTTAACATTCCATCAGATTCTAAACCTTACAAGCCTGGAGACTTAACCGCGCAGGGGAGTGCCAAGAATCCTCAACCATTTGAACTACGGGGTATCTTAGTTGAGCCTTCATCGAAGAATGCCCATTGGAAGGCCAACTACCCAGTTGGCATTGATCGTTTACGTAAAGCAAATCGAATCCATGTAGCGGCAAAAAGTTTTCAGTATAGACGTTACCACACAGACTATCCTTACACTACAAGAAGTAATATTTGGACAGATACGGGAACAGGGAGTTTTACTGACGACAAAATCTATGTGGTACAGACACCGGTTAAAATGGTTGAACGTTGCTTCTCGATGACTACCGATCCTGGCGATCTTGTGCTTGATCCCACTTGTGGCTCTGGTACAACTGCCTACGTTGCGGAGCAGTGGGGGCGTCGCTGGATTACGATTGATACGTCGCGGGTGGCGCTGGCACTGGCCCGTACCCGCATCATGGGTGCCCGCTACCCGTTCTACCTGCTGGCCGATTCGCAGGAAGGGCAGAAGAAGGAAGCGGAGGTTACCCGCACCGCCATCAGCACACAGCCCACGCGCGGCAGCATCCGGCCCGGCTTCGTCTACGAGCGGGTGCCGCACATCACGCTCAAGTCCATCGCCAACAACGCCGAAATCGACGTCATCTGGGACAAGTGGCAGGCCAAACTGGAGCCGCTGCGCGAAGCCCTCAACGCTGCGCTGACTCCCGCCCTGAGGGGGAGGACTGGGGAGGGGTTTCAGGAGTGGGAAGTTCCTCGCGAAGCCGCCCCGTCGTGGCCCGCCGACGCGCAGAAACTGCACACCGACTGGTGGCAGGCCCGCATCGTCCGGCAGAAGGAAATCGACGCCAGCATTGCCGCCAAAGCCGAGTTTGAGTACCTCTACGACAAACCCTACGAAGACAAACGCAAGGTGCGCGTGGCCGGGCCGTTCACCGTCGAAAGCCTGTCGCCCCACCGTATGCTGGGCGTCGACGAAAACGACGACCTCATCGACCCGCTGGCGGTGCAGGAGAGCAAGGCGGGCCACGGCCTGGAGCGCACCTTCGAGCAGATGATCCTGGAAAACCTCAAAAGTGCCGGGGTGCAGCAGGCCCACAAGGAAGACAGGATCGCCTTCACCGCCCTCACCGGCTGGCCCGGCGATCTGATCTGCGCGGAAGGCCGCTACCCCGAAGGCGAGCAGGAACGTCGGGCGGGTATTTTCATCGGGCCGGAGTTCGGCACCGTGCAGCGCGCCGATCTGGTGCAGGCCGCCCGCGAGTGCGCTGACGCCGGTTTCGACGTGCTCATCGCCTGCGCCTTCAACTTCGAAGCCCACGCGACGGAGTTCAACAGGCTGGGCAGCATTCCCGTGCTCAAAGCCCGCATGAACGCCGACCTGCACATGGCCGACGACCTCAAGAACACCGGCAAAGGCAACCTGTTCGTGGTGTTCGGCGAACCGGAGATCGAGTTGCTGCCCGTCGAAGACGGCGGTTCTGCGTCCGGGTCGGTACGGGTCAAGATCCTGGGCGTCGATGTGTTCGACCCCAGCACCGGCGAAGTCCGCAGCGATGATACGGGTGGCATTGCCTGCTGGTTTATCGACACCGACTACAACGAGGAAAGTTTCTTTGTCCGCCACGCGTATTTTCTCGGTGCCAACGATCCGTACAAATCGCTGAAGACCACCCTGAAAGCCGAGATCAACTCCGAAGCTTGGGAGTCGCTCAACAGTGATACGTCGCGCCCGTTTCCCAAACCCACGTCGGGTCGTATCGCCGTCAAAGTCATCAACCACTTGGGCGACGAAGTGATGAAAGTATTCCGGGTCAGTTGAGCCGGTATAACGTGACACGTACATTCAAAAAGCAGCAGCCGCGTAGCGACGCAACGTTCGCAGCCCATCAGCCATAGCCGCAAGCGACGTCATGATAATGATATGATGTTTATGCCCGTCAACCATAGTCGCGTAGCAACGCAATGTTTGAGCCGATAACCATAGTCGCGTAGCGACACGATGTTTATAGCCCATTACCTACGGCCCCGTCAATGCGTGCCGTAGGTACGCGACCCAAACCGGGCCACCAATGTCGTATCGCTACGCGACCCAAACGTGCGTGGTTGGTGATGGTGTTAGCTACAAACATCTCATCGCTACGCGATCCGGTTTGCACGGCAATGGCCGCGTATCAACGCGATGTTTATAGCCGTCGGGTAATGGCCGCGTCGCGACATGATGTTTGTAGCCTCGTAGCGATACGATGTTCGTGACCCATTGACGTTGGTCGCATAGCGACGCAATGTTTGTAGCCATTAGCAATGGTCGCGTAGCGACATGATGTTTGTAGCCCATTACCGATGAAACCCATCAACGCGTGCCGTAGGTACGCGACAAAATTGGGCCGTAAATAGGACGTCGCTACGAGATTTGACGGTTATGGAATGGCGTTTTTTTTAATAAAATCTAGCCCGGTGATCTGATAACACGCCTGATTATAAATCAAATACGATAAACATTGGCAAATACCTATACCCAAATCTACCTGCAAACGGTCTTCGCCGTTAAACACCGGCATGGTCTGATTCTGCCTGACTGGAAGGAAGACCTATATCGATACATAACGGGTATTGTGCAGCAACAAGGACACAAGATGCTGGCTATAAACGGCATGAGCGATCACATTCATGTCTTCATGGGTATCAGCCCAAAGCAATCCATTTCTGATTTGATGCAGGATATAAAAGGAGCTTCTTCGAAGTGGATCAACGAAAACCGGCTGGTCAGGGGCCACTTCGAGTGGCAGTCTGGCACGGGGCTTTCTCGTATGGTCATTCACAGATCGACTCGGTCGTGAAATACATTCAGAATCAAGAAGAACATCATCGGCACCGCTCATTTCTGGACGAGTACCTCCTGTTTCTACGCAAGTTCGATGTGCCTTACGACGAGCGATACCTGTTCAAACCACTCGACGAGTAGCCCCCGGCGATCTATCAGCATTTAACCCTGCCAACCACACTATGGAATTTCGTATTGCCGATACCTTTACCGATAGCCTGACCAGGCTGACGGGCGACGAGCAGAAGGCGGTAAAAACAACCGCTTTCGACCTGCAACTCAATCCGGCGCACCCCAGTCTGAGCTTTCATAAACTCGACCGGGCGCGCGACAAGAATTTCTGGTTTATCCGGGTCAGCAGTGATATCCGGTTGATCGTTCACAAGACCACCAGCAGCTTTCTACTGTGCTACGTCGACCACCACGACGATGCCTACGCCTGGGCTGAACGCCGGAAGCTGGAAGTACACCCAAAAACGGGTGCCGCCCAGTTTGTCGAAATCCGGGAAACGGTACAGGAGATTCTGGTACCGGTTTACGTACCTACAGACACGCCTGCGACGGCGAAACCGGCCGCGAAACCGCTAAGTCCGTTGTTTGCCAGCCTGCCCGACGAAACGTTGCTGAGTTACGGCGTACCAATGGAATGGCTGGCGGACGTAAAAGCCGCTGACGAAGAGTCGCTGCTGGTCCTGACCGATCACCTGCCTGCTGAAGCCGCCGAAGCCCTGCTCGAACTGGCCACCGGCGGCACCCCGAAAGTTGCCCAGCCATCCGTACCCTCTGCCGATCCGTTTGCCCACCCCGATGCCCTGCGTCGCTTCCGCACCCTCACCAATGTGGAGGAACTGCAGCAGGCACTCGACTATCCGTGGGACAAATGGGCCGTATTCCTGCATCCCGACCAGCGTAGCCTCGTCTCGCGCACATACACGGGGCCCGCGCGGGTGTCGGGTTCGGCCGGTACGGGCAAGACAATTGTTGCCCTCCATCGGGCCGTGCATCTGGCCCGGCAGAACGATAATACCCGCGTCTTGCTCACTACGTTTTCCGACATTCTGGCCAACGCGCTACAGGTGAAACTCCGGCGTTTGATCAGCAGCGAACCCCACCTGGCCGAACGTATCGACGTTGAAGCCATTGATAAAGCCGGGCTGCGGCTTTACAAACCGCTGGCTGGTCGTTTGGGTACTGGGCCGGTAGCCGTCGTAGCACCAGGTCAACTCGCTGACCTGATGAGCAAAGCGGCCCAGCGCGTAACCGATCAGAAGTTTAGTTTGTCGTTTCTGCTGTCGGAATGGGCACAGGTCGTAGACGCCTGGCAATTAAAGTCCTGGGAGGAGTACCGGGATGTCAGGCGGCTGGGTCGAAAAACCAAACTGCCTGAAAGTCAGCGGGTCAAACTTTGGGCAGTCTTCGAGCAGGTACTTGGGGAATTGAAAGCCCAGCGGCTGGTTACGTATGCTGAAGTATTTACGCAGTTAGCATCACTGATCAGCGCACGTCCGCCTTACGATCACGTCGTTGTGGATGAGGCACAGGATATAACGGTCTATCACCTGCGCATGCTGGCTGCGCTGGGTACTACCCGCCCCGATGCCCTGTTCTTTGCGGGCGACATTGGCCAACGCATCTTTCAGCAGCCTTTTTCCTGGAAAACAGTCGGTGTTTCGGTTCAGGGCCGTTCAAAGACGCTGACGGTCAACTACCGGACATCCCATCAGATTCGCCGAAAAGCCGACCAACTGCTATCGCCCGAACTAATCGACGCCGACGGCAATATTGACGAGCGGGATAAAACTATATCTGTCTTCAACGGGCCAACACCGGAGTTCAACTGCTTCGATACACCGGAAGAGGAGGTTGATTTCGTCGGCAACTGGATCGCCGACCTGCATCGCAATGGTTTATCTCCCCACGAAATTGGCGTTTTTGTTCGCTCCGACAGGCAAATTGAACGGGCTACCGCTGCCGTTCAGTCGGCCCGTCTGCCATATCTGGTGCTGGATGAGCAGGTAGAGACGATCAGTACGAAGGTCTCCGTCAGCACGATGCACCTGGCGAAGGGGCTGGAGTTTAGAGCCGTGGTCGTGATGGCCTGCGATGATGAGGTTATTCCATCCCAGGAACGCATCGAATCGATCACAGACCATGCTGACCTGGAAGACGTCTACAATACCGAACGACACCTGCTCTACGTTGCCTGTACCCGTGCCCGCGATCAGCTACTCATCACCAGCGTCGCTCCCTGCTCCGAGTTTCTGGACGATATTTCGGTATGACCTCTGCTAAACAGAGTTGATTACAGATGTGATTTAATGAATGGCTGACACGTGTCAGCCATTCGCCAGGTCAGTTATCCATAATTCCCGTTAGTCAACAACAGTCTTTTTATGGTCAAAGCGCTGATTCACCGCTACGATAACAAACCCGATATGCTGGCCGTCGAAAAAAACCGGTGCAGCGACGTCTTCAATCACTCACTGGACAACGACTTCGAACTGGTCATCGTTGTTCCCACGCGCGCAGCCGACACGGATCTGGCTATTGTAGCCGAAGCCCTGAGCGGACAGTACCAGCCTGCAGAGCCCCGTTCTTGGCCGGGCAAACCAGCTGCCTACGTCTGGCGCGTCGATGTCGGGCTGGTGAAAAAAACTACCCTCGCGGTCATCAAAGAAGCTTTTGACGAAGCCGACCTGAACTGGGCAGGTGCCTGGACGATCCGAAATGTTTCCTTACCCGACTGGATTCGCGACCTGCTCGACGACACTTCACCCGACGGATCCGCTTCACCGTCAGTCGTGCAGGAAGGACCGGCAGCGTATCGAACGGGCAAATCGGTTGTAGAGGAAGAATTGCCTGAAGATATCTCGGCAATGGAAGGGCTGCTGCGCGAACAGACGAGTTATACGCGAACGCGGGACCGTCGGTTACGGGATCAGGCACTCAAGCGATCAAAGGGACTATGTGAGGTTTGTGAAGCAGATTTTTCTAAACTGCTGAATGGACGGGGCGTTCGGGCGTTGCAAGTTCACCACCGCAACCAACTAGCTTTGAGCGACCTGCCTGTTATCACGAAACTCAGCGACCTGGCAGTAGTTTGTGCCAATTGCCACGCGCTCATTCACATGAATCGCGATAAGGCAATACCTGTCGAAGAATTGAAACAATTGTTGGGTGAAGACCAGGTGACGAAGAATGCAGCGTAATAGTGGTAGACAGATCGATACTATTGAGTCGAATTGATATTGTCGAACTGCAGCAGATGCACAAATTCACTAATTCATTTTAACGCTGTTTCACTGGCTTTTACCTTTACGACGAGACGTAGTGATTGAGTGATAGAATGATTGAATGTTACATACTAGCCCTATTCAGTTATTCTATCACGCAATCATTCTATCATTCAACAAATCGCTCATTAACCACATGGAATTTCGGATTGAAAAAGACACGATGGGGCAGGTTCAGGTACCGGCCGATGTCTATTGGGGCGCCCAAACCCAGCGCTCGATTGAAAACTTCAAGATCGCTCGGGACACCGACAAGATGCCTAAGCCGATCATCGAAGCGTTTGCGTACCTGAAAAAAGCCGCTGCGCTGACCAACCTCGATGCGGGCGTGCTACCAAAGGAAAAAAGTGATCTGATTGGGCAGGCAGCCGATGAGATTCTGGCCGGTAAACTCGACGATCAGTTTCCGCTCGTGATCTGGCAGACGGGGTCAGGTACACAGTCGAACATGAACGTCAACGAGGTGATCGCTTACCGGGGCCACGTGCTACAGGGTGGTCAGCTGACCGACGAGAAGAAGTTTCTGCACCCTAACGACGACGTCAACAAGTCGCAGTCGAGCAACGACACGTTCCCGACAGCCATGCACATCGCGGCTTATAAAATTCTGCTCGACGTCACGATTCCGGGTATCAAAAAGCTGCGCGATACGCTCGACGCCAAGGCGAAGCAGTTTATGCACGTTGTGAAAATCGGCCGGACGCACTTCATGGACGCTACCCCGCTGACGGTCGGGCAGGAGTTTTCGGGCTACGTTTCGCAACTCGACCACGGTCTTCGGGCCATCAACAACACCCTGCCGCACCTGAGCGAACTGGCCCTGGGCGGTACGGCCGTCGGAACGGGGATCAACACCCCGCCAGGCTACTCGGAGAACGTTGCCAAACACATCGCCGACCTGACGGGTCTGCCGTTCATTACGGCCGAGAACAAGTTTGAAGCCCTGGCCGCTCACGACGCTATCGTGGAAGCCCACGGTGCCCTGAAAACGGTTGCCGCCAGCCTGATGAAAATCGGTAACGACATCCGGATGCTGTCGTCGGGGCCCCGCGCCGGTATCGGTGAACTGCATATTCCTGATAACGAACCCGGTTCGAGCATCATGCCCGGCAAAGTAAACCCGACGCAGTGCGAAGCTATGACAATGGTGGCCGCGCAGGTGATGGGTAACGATGTCGCGATCAATATCGGCGGCATGAACGGGCACTTCGAGCTGAACGTGTATAAGCCGGTGATGATCGCCAACTTCCTGCACTCGGCCCGGCTGATCGGGGATGTGTGTGTGTCGTTTAACGACAAGTGCGCGGAAGGTGTCGAACCGATCGAAGCCAACATCCGCAAGCACGTCGAGTCGTCGCTGATGCTGGTTACGGCCCTGAACACGAAGATTGGGTACTACAAAGCTGCCGAAATCGCGCAGACCGCCCACAAAAACGGGTCGACGCTCAAAGAAACGGCCGTACAGCTTGGTTACGTTACGCCCGACGAGTTCGATCAGTGGGTTATCCCCGGCGACATGGTTGGTGAAGTGAAGTAAATTCAAAAACAAAAGATGTTCTACCATTTCGTGAGGGGTAGAACATCTTTTGTTTTTGAGTGAGGTGCTAAACTGTATACCAAATACTTTTTATGAATAGAAAACTACAAATATTTGTCTCATCGACTTTTAGTGATCTTCAAAATGAAAGATAAACATTCGTCGAAGCAATCTTACAAGCTGGACACATTCCTGCTGGAATGGAACTCTTCGCGGCAGGAAATGAGACTCAACTACAAACCATCAAGCGCTGGATAGATGGTTGTGATGTATATATGCTTCTGTTAGGTGGTAGATATGGATCAATTGAGCCAAAGTCAAAACTCTCTTATACTGAGGTGGAATATAAATATGCACTAGATAAGAAAAAGCCACTCTTTGCCATAGTCATGTCAAATGCTTTGCTAGACGATAAACTTAAGCAAATGGGTTCAGCCGCAATCGACAGGGATAAAAAATTCTTGAAATTCAAGAAACTAGTAGAGTCATATACAGTTGATTTTTTTGATAACAATGATCAGATTATCAACAAAGTAGCGAGAGCTATCCGGAGTATAGAAGAAACGAATGATTTGGTAGGGTGGGTACGAGGAGATTCTGTTCAAGATTCCAAAATACTTATCCGGCAAATAGATAGTCTACAAGAAGAGAATAAGCAATTAAAAGCAGAGGTAAAAACTTTAGCCCGAAAAAGTGAAAATGTTTCGAAATCTAAAAGGCCAATTAAACAATTTGAATTCGAAGGCGGTGTCTATGCAGTGAATCACTGGAGAGATATGCTGATGAAAGTTTTATTCTTGTTAGCAGAATCTAAACGACTCAACGAAACAGATTTATTTGCGTTAAATGGTTCCAAAAAACCATTTTTTACTTACGACGAAAGAAAAATGAGTAGACCCGTAAAGATACCATTAACGAATCTTTATATCGAAACGCATCACAGTCCCGATAGCTTTAAAAGGCTTACGAAGGCTGTAATATCTGCCGTAGGTTTGTCAGATAGCGCATTTAGGATATTGGCCGTGATTCCAAGAGATTAATAATTGTAAAGAAACATGAAATCAACTGACGAGAAAGGTCCCCAAACTGTATTGGTGCGTCGGTACTCCGACCATCCAGTTGTGCAAAAGAAGGTAGCTGAAGCTAATAAGGCACTTAAAGACGTGGATCTGTCTTTCCTGAGACGGCCGACGAACGAAAAATAACCGCCGTTCAGCTCGGCCAACCCCCGAGGAGTTCGATCAGTCGGTCATGTCGGGCTGAAGTAGCGGATAAGTGATAACGGGGCGGCTAACTTGAGTTAGCCGCCCCGTTCTGTTTTGCATTACTGCCCCAGCCGCCCCTGCGGTGCCCCTGTGGCCCAGTTGATGATGGCGGGGCCCCAGTAGTACAGTGTGAAATAGTACGTACCGACGATCAGAAATGTAGTCGCGGCCAGTAGAACAAGCGAACCCGCAATCCGGGCGATGGGGGCGACATGACGGCGGCTGGCCCGGACGAAGACGTCGACAACGAGCAGGTTGGGCAGGTAGAAGAAAAAGGCCATAAACTGGTCGAACCAGCCGTCGAAGGTTTTGGTATGGCCCAGCCCGTTGGTGAACATCACCCAGAAACCGTACTCGATTCGGTACAGCCACGAGCCGATGGCCAGCGCGTATAGCCGCAGTGCCCACGCCCGGTGCCTGGCCATGTCGCCCACGACAGCGTAGCGGTAGGTAGCAATAGCTGCAACCAGCATCAACAACCCGTACAGCCCGAAGCCAACGTTCATAGTCGAGCCGCCGATGGTGCCTTTCATCAGAATAAACGCCAGTCCACCAACGGCGGCAAATACGCAGGCGGCAACATAGACGCGCCCGACCCACCGGTGTACGGCTGGAAAGCGTACCCGGACGGAATCGATAAGCTGAAGGCTCCCGAGAATCAGGATGATACCCCCGGCGGCAAAGTGCAGGCCGATACCCGTGGTGGCCGTGCCGGTGTTTCGCTCGTAGAGTCGGGGCAGTACCTGATTCCAGCGGGTCATGTCGTCCTGATACAGCGCCGACGCGTAGAACGCAAGAATATACAGCCCAAACAGAGCCGCACTGACCCAGACGGTAGTGACAAGTATAATGCCTGACCAGTGTAGCAACTGCCGACTCCATGTTTCGGCTCGCGGGCGGGTCGGGGGCGGGGTGGGCGCTTGTAGTATGTCTAGCATGGCGATGTAGCTGGGCCGTCAGACCGGTGAAGGCCGTTCCGGTGAACGATAATGAATGGTGAGTTGATCGGTAGCGTACGGGTTGGCGTTATACAAAACGCTTCACCAAAAATAAGGACAAACAGGCAGTGGCAGCGTACATCACCGGGCTGTAATTTCAGAATCATACCTCCCTTGTCTCCGCCAAAGACCAGCTTATACGGCTGAATCCATGACTGCACTTCTGCGTCGGGACGCCCGGTGTCGAGGGGGCAGTTGACAGTGGCCGACGAGACAGGCTCCCTGATGACTCTCGCAGTTGGCCTGACTGATACCGAGCCCAATCGGTGCAGTGGAATTCGTGTCATCAACAACTTGCCGGGCGATAAACTGCGCATTACACTACTGCTTTGGTATGCTGTCGATCCGGGTCAGTCGGCTACCAGTTACCGAAAACGAGTGCGCGGAAGATCGGGTACTGTGCTTTTGACGAGCCGCTCTCAGTAAGAAAAAATTTCGTAAACGGTAGGTGTTGTAATCTATTGATAGAAAAGAGTTTATATAAATTATAAAATTTGTAAAAAAATTTATTTAATCGGTATATAAATCTGTACTGACGAAATCATCGTATTGTTGTTGAATTAAAAACCAATTAAAGGCACGTCTAATCAACTTTAACGCCAATGATTATGCTGAAAACTGTAATCAACCATCTGGCTGTCGCCACTGTCGTTTTAGCCACCGGATTCCTCGTCAGCAACTGTAAATCTGATATTGACATTGATACACCCGCCCCGACCAGCACGACGGCTAATGCCCGGCTGGCAACCGGTGAACGGTACGTACCGGGTGAGGTGCTGATTCAGTTCACCAGGGGGCTGAGCGCTGTCAGTCGATTGCCCATCCTCAACCTGATAAGCGGAACGGTTACCGAAACGATCCTGACCAAAACCATGCAGGACGCCGGTATCAGCGAAGGTATTCTGCGGGTGAAAACAACCAAAGAGATTGCGCAGGTGCTAAGCCTGTTGAATGGGGTGCCGGGGGTTGAATTTGCCGAACCAAACTTCATCTACACCCATCAGGCGACATCCAACGATCCGCTGTATACCAACGGCTCGCTGTGGGGCATGTACGGGTCGGCAACCTCGCCCGCCAATCAGTTTGGCAGCGGAGCCGGAACGGCCTGGGCCAACAACAAAACCGGGTCGAGTTCAGTGATCGTCGGTATTATCGACGAAGGCTACATGACCACCCATGCCGATCTAAGTGCCAACGTCTGGGTGAATCCATTCGAGACAGTGAATGGCCGCGACGACGACGGTAATGGCTACATCGATGATGTGAACGGCTGGGACTTTGCCGCCAACGACGCCAGTGTGTACGATGGTACGGCCGATGACCACGGTACGCACGTGGCCGGTACGATTGGCGCACGCGGTGGCAACGGCGCGGGTGTCGCGGGTGTTTGCTGGAACGTGAAAATGGTCGCGCTGAAGTTTCTGGGAGCTGATGGCGGTTCATCGACGGCCGCTATTAAAGCCATCGATTACCTGACCGACCTGAAAACGCGGCACGGCCTGAATATCGTGGCCAGCAACAACTCGTGGGGGGGCGGTGGTTTCTCGCAGGCCCTGCAAAGTGCCATTGGCCGGGCCAACAACGCCGGTATCCTGTTTGTAGCCGCAGCCGGAAACGGTGGCAGCGATGGCGTTGGCGACAACAACGATCAGACGGCCAACTACCCCTCGAACTATACCAACGCCAACGTGATTGCCGTCGCGTCGATCACCTCATCGGGCGCGTTATCGAGCTTCTCCAACTACGGGGCGCAAACGGTCGACATTGGGGCGCCGGGGTCGGGTATCCAGTCGACGCTGCCCTACACGGGTACGACGCCCGCCTACGGTGCCTACAGCGGTACGTCGATGGCGACACCGCACGTAACGGGGGCCATTGCGCTGTACAAATCGATCAACACGTCGGCCACGGCGTCGCAGATCAAATCGGCGATTCTGAACGCAGGAGCGGCTACGTCATCGCTGTCGGGCAAGTGCGTCACCGGCGACCGGCTACGGGTCAGTTCATTCTGAGCTAGCTGAACGTAGTATGATAACGGCCCGGCAGACAGCACGTTTGCCGGGCCGCTGTTTTTCTGCCAACCATGCCCGTCGACAACGCGTTTACGACATAGTGCCGCTGCCCGATGCTGGTCGGCAGGTACTCAGTCTGGCAATAACGATGGTATTTATGGAAACGAAAACGAGAGCAGAGGAGCCAGTCGGTAAGCCGGTAAGCCGGGTCGATGGTCGGCTGAAAGTAACGGGTGGGGCCCGATACGCAGCCGAGTACGAGTTGCCTGATCTGACGCATGGCGTGCTGGTTACCAGCACTATTGCGCACGGTCGGGTGCGGTCCTTCGATACGAAAGCGGCTGAAAACGTACCGGGTGTGCTGGCGGTGATGACCTATCAGAACGCACCGAAAGTGCCCGGTTATCAGCTGGGTGCCGAGTCATCGGAGAAGCGGGTGGCCGGGCAGGAGCTGCGTATATTTTTCGACGATACGATACACTTCAGCAATCAGCCGGTGGCACTGGTTATTGCCGATACGCTTGAGAAAGCGACCTATGCGGCTTCGCTGGTCACGGTTGCCTACGACGAGCAGGCGCACCGTACCGATCTAGCGGCCAATCTGGATATCGCGTACCGCCCCGAAAAGCCCGACGACTATAGCCGGGGCACGGCCGATGCCTATAAGCAGGCCGATGTGCGTATTGAGCATGAGTATCACACGCGCATGCACGTACACAACCCGATGGAGCCGCACGCGGCTACGGCTGTCTGGGAGGGCGACGATACGGTGACGGTTTACAACAAAACGCAGGGGGTATCGCTGGCGAAGAAAGACATTCAGCAGCTGTTTGCTTTGTCGCCGAACAACGTGCGGGTACACTCGCCATTCGTGGGCGGGGCATTTGGTAGTTCGTCGCGGATATGGCCGCCGGAAATGGCCGCGCTGATGGGGGCAAAACTCGTAAAGCGTCCCGTCAGGGTCGTGGCCAAACGGGAGCAGGTATTCAATCTGGTTGGGTACCGGCCCGGCTCGGTACAGCGGGTGTCGCTGGGTGCCACCGCCGACGGAAAACTGACGGGTATTACGCACCACGCCTTCGGCTCGACATCGCAGTACGAACAGTTTACCGAGCGAATCCTGCACCCGACGAAGTCGATGTACCAAAGCCCGAACCTGAACGCTACCTATCGGCTGGTGGGGTTAGATATGAGCACACCCTGCTGGGCGCGTGGTCCCGGCGAAACCACCGGTTCGTTTGCCCTCGAATCGGCGATGGACGAACTGGCCTACGCGCTGAATATGGACCCACTGGCCCTGCGTCGGGCTAACTTCGCGGCTGTCGATCCTGAAACGAAAAAGCCCTGGTCGAGCAACTACCTGCGTGACTGTTACGAGCAGGGAGCCCGTGCATTCGGCTGGGAGAAGCGTACCCCACAGCCCCGGTCGATGCGCAACGGCGAACTGCTGGTCGGGATGGGGATGAGTGCCGGCATCTACAAGTCGGATCGGGCAGCGGCATCCGCACGGGCACGGTTAGGGGCGGATGGCTCACTGTTGATTCAAACCGCAGCCGCCGACGTTGGCCCCGGCACGTACACGATCCTGACACAGATTGCCGCCGAAACCACCGGTATCGACAGTAGCCGCGTACGTGTCGAACTGGGCGACTCGGCCTTTCCGCAGGCACCCCCACAATATGGTTCGCATACGGCCGTATCAGTCGGGTCAGCGGTACACGACGTTTGCCAGCAACTCAAACAAAAACTGGCGGAGTTGGCTAGTACTGCTAAAGGCGCTGGTTTCGCGGGCGTGTCGATGACCGATATGGTATTCTCAAACGGGGGCATCAGCCGACGAAACGGGTCAGATAACGTAGCCTACGGAACGATTCTCCGGCAAAGCAACCTGCCTGAACTGGTTATCACGGCGGAGTCGAAAGGCGGTCCCGAACTGGACAGTGTCGCCCGTCGGTCATTCGCGGCCCACTTTGTCGAGGTGCAGGTGCATCCGGTAATGGGAACCGTACGGGTTACGAAGATGGTGTCGGCGATCGATGCCGGGAAAGTACTGAACCCGAAAACAGCCCGGAGTCAGGCGTTGGGTGCGGCAACGTGGAGTATTGGCATGGCCCTGATGGAAGAAGGTATTGTCGACCATCGACTGGGGCGGTACATAAACAACAACCTGGCTGATTACCATGTCCCTGTCTCCGCTGATGTACCCTATATGGACGTGATTTTCATCGATAAAGCAGACGGAGTCATTGACCCGATGGGCGCAAAGGGGTTGGGCGAAATCAGCATGGTCGGGCTGGCGGCTGCGATTACAAACGCCATTTATCACGCTACCGGAAAACGTATCCGACAGCTACCGGCAACGGCTGACAAGTTGATGGGCTGAGTGTATTAATGGAAAATTAATAACCACATCTATGTGATGAATTTTTTGTTAATGGTTTGTCTATTAGTTAGTTGTATATAATGATAAGTGGGTACTATTACTTAGTTTGGCCTGGTCAGGAAAGAAAAATATGACTAAGTAGTCATTAGTTATAATAAGTTAACTTAATTGCACTAAGGTTAACTTATTATCACTAATGAGAAAAATATACTCGTTCTTTATTCTTGCGTCTATGCTGCTGGCGAGCGTAGTCACCAGCACAGCGCAGCGCGTGCTCTACCACCGGATTACGGTCAAAGTGAGCCCCCAAAAGCTGGAATACCTGTTCAATCACGGGTTGGACATCGACCACTTCAGCTACGAAAACAAACAGGACTTTACCGCCGAACTGTCTGACCAGCAGGTAGCCCTGCTGAAACAAAGCGGGTTGAAAGTGACCTATGTGATTCGCGATCTGGAAAAGAACCTGAAGGCGCACAATGAGAAGCTGGATCAGCTGGCCGCGAAAGCCAGCCGCAATGCCCGCGCAGCCGCCGTATCGACTCCCACGAACTTTAGTCTAGGGTCGTATGCCGGATTCTACACCTTTGCGGAAATGCAGGCAATTCTCGACAAAATGCGGACGATGTACCCGAATCTGGTTTCGGCCAAATCCTCGATCGGAACCACGCTGGAAGGTCGCCCGCTGCTGATGGTGAAGATCAGCGACAACCCGGACGCGCTTGAGAACGAGCCCAAGCTGATGCTGAATGCCGTGCACCATGCCCGCGAGCCCATCAGCATGACGCAACTGATTTATTTCATGTGGCATCTGCTGGAGAATTACAGTACCGATAAAGAGATTCAGACGCTGCTGAACAGCACGGAAATCTACATCGTACCGTGCCTTAACCCGGACGGATACGTGTATAACCAGACAACCAACCCAAGCGGTGGGGGGATGTGGCGTAAAAACCGGCAGGTTAACAGTGGTGGTTCGTACGGCGTCGATATCAACCGAAATTACGCCTACTATTATGCCCTGGATAATAGTGGTTCATCGCCAACGCCAACGGCGGAAAACTACCGGGGTACGGGTGCATTCTCAGAAAAGGAGACACAGGCCATGCGCGACCTGTTCCTGAAATACCCGTTCCAGACGGTGTTTAATTATCACTCGTATGCCAATGCCTGCATGTATCCGTTTTCGGCGCTCAATCCGAATAACAACCCGGAAATGAGTACGTTCCGGTCAGCGGCTACGTATCTGGCGGCCGATAACGGCTTTAAGATTGGCAACACCTACGAAACGCTGGGGTATACATCCAACGGCGGTGCACCCGACTGGCAGTACGGTGAGCAAACGACAAAAACCAAAACATACGCCTTCACCACGGAGATTGGTTCATCGGACGACGGTTTCTGGCCAGCTTCATCGCGTATTCTACCGCTTTGCAACAGCACCATCGAGATGAACCGTAAAATGCTGCGGATGTCGACCAACTACGGCCGGGCTGCGCAGCGTGGGGCTACTACGTTTACGGCTAAAAGCAGTGCGCTCCGTTACAACTTTACCAACTACGGCATCAAACCCGGTGCGCTGGTCGTATCAGCCAAAGGGCTGAGTTCGTACGTGACCAGTGTGGGTTCGGCGAAGACGTACAGCGGCATGGGCTTACTGCAAACGGTGGCCGACTCGCTCCAGTTTACCGTCAGCGACAGTACGCCCGTCGGTACATCGATTGCTTTCGAACTGTCAGTCGACAACGGTATGTCGGTTATCAAGGATACGCTCACGCTGACCTACACCCGCGATTGCGGTACGCCCGCGAGTCTGACCGCCAACAGCGTTGGCCAGACAACGGCAACCCTGTCGTGGGGAGTCATAGCGGGAGCTGCTTCGTACGCTGTATCGACCAAACCAAAAAGCAGTACAGCCTGGTCGGCTGACGTGACCGTGAGCAACACCAGTTATCCCGTAAGCAGCCTGACGCCGGCAACGGCCTACGACTGGCGCGTGAAAGCCGCCTGCGGCACAGCATACGCAACCAGTTCGTTTACGACTGGTAAGCAGACCTGTTTCAAAGAGTCGGGCGGAACGGTGGTATTTGAAGCCGAGAACTTTAAAACCAGCACCGCCGGAACAGGTAGTGCGGCTGGCCGAACCTGGGCACCTGTATCGTATACATCGGCGTCGTCGGGCACGGCCGTAGCCGTAGCCGGTACCGGGCTGGATGCACAGAATGGTCTGAACGGTCCCCGGCTCGATTATACGCTGACGTTCGCTACGACAGGCACGTACTACGTGTGGGTGCGGATGGTAGCAGGCAGCGGTGGGACAACCGATGATTCGTTTACGATTGGCCTTGATGGTACGGCGGTCAACCTGAGCCCCAACACGACCAACTTCAACAACGGCAACAAATCGAGCTGGACGTGGATCAAGGCAGCGGGCAGTACCGCATTTAAAGTAGTGGTAAACACCGCCGGTGAGCACACGTTCAATCTCTGGATGCGCGAAGACGGAACCGTTGTCGACAAATTCATCTTGACGACCAGTTCGAGCTACAGCCCATCGAGCACCGGGCCGGTGGTTAGTGGTGTCTGTACGACGACGGCTGGTGCCCGCGAACTGGCGACGACCGAATATGTCGACGAAGCCGTTGAAGGGTTGCAGGTCAATGCGTATCCGAATCCGCTAGAGCAGAGCCTGACTATCGACGTAAATCCGACCGATCAGGACGCCAGTCTGCGGCTGATCGATATCAACGGCCGCACACAAAAGCAGGCCGTTCTGCCCGCCAACCAGGCGCAGCACACGATGCAGGTTGGTCCGTTGCAAACAGGAGCTTATTTTCTCGAAGTAATTCGGGGCGACAAGCGTAAGGTGATCCAATTGCGTCGCCAATAGGATAGGTAGCTGGTCGTAAAAAGCAGCAAGCCGGTTTCCTCAGGAAACCGGCTTGCTGCTTTTTACATGACCGATTGGTCAGGGTTTTGTGTGTTAACCGCTGACCTTGACCCACGAACTATTTCCGGCCACCGCCGATATCGAAGCCAACTTTGACGCCCAGGTACGAATTTTCGCTGGTGATCTGCGTGTTTGAGGTAGCAGCGTTGGTTGTCGGTACGGCGTTGTATTCAGCAGCTGCAACAAAGTGGCCCAGCTTTATACCTGCCCGGATCATACCACCGAACTTGGTATCGCTTACCAGCGAGATGTTCTGGTTAGCCTGACCATTGTTGGCGATAACGACTGTGCCACCCGAACCAATCGTGAACAGACCCAGACCCGCGCCAACAAACGGCCGTACGCTACTTGAGCCAAACAGGTAGTTACCCGTAATCAGGTACGACGAATAAGCGCTGACGTCACCTGTGGTGGTATTGCCATTTACCTGTACGCCCCTTGCTACCGAAGCCAGTTCAAGCCGCAGACCCAGATCGAAGTGGTCGCTGAAGCCGTACTTCGGTTCGACAGCAAACAATACACCGCCCGATACACCTGCGTTGAAAGGCTTTGCGTACCCAACCGATACGTTCACTTTAAACGGTTTGAACTCCTGCGCCTGCGCAGCAACGGCGAACAGAACAAAGATTCCAGTGAGAAACTTTTTCATAAAGTGTAGCTTTAAAATGGTAATTTATTGATAATAACAGAAACACGAGATATAACAGACTGCAATAAGACTTGTTTTCTGCTTCATATGTAAAAAATTATAATGTGCTATAAGTCAATAAATTGCGAATAAAAATATTGTTGACGCCTGTGTATGATTACCAGTCTATACAGACAATAGGCAAAGCAATTTTACTGGCGCAGGGAAAACGTTTTTGGATGTTTCGTAGATAGTGTCCGCCGTAACACGACTAAGCCGGTGAGCAGCCCGCGTTTCGTGGACTGCTCACCGGCTTAGTCGTTTGTAACTGTATGACTTAGCGCGTCACTGCGGGCGTTGGCTCATCGACAAGACCCAGTACCTCGCTGGTATGCTGCCGGATTGCCTGCCCCAGTTTGGGATCGTTGGCCAGTACCTGCCCATACGACGGAATCATCTCTTTCAGCTTGGCCTGCCACTCGTCCGTTTTTACTTCGTCCGGAAAGCAGCGGTTAAGCAAGTCGAGCATGATCGACACGGCCGTCGATGCACCGGGTGATGCCCCCAACAGCGCAGCAATGCTGCCATCGGCCGCACTGACGACCTCCGTGCCAAATTCGAGTACCCCGCCTTCGTCTTCGTCTTTCTTGATAACCTGTACGCGCTGCCCGGCCACTTCCAGCTCCCAATCGTCCATTTGCGCGTCGGGAAAATACTCGCGCAGGGCCGCCAGCCGATCCTCCGGCGACTGCATCACCTGCTGTATCAGGTAGCGCGTCAGCGGCACATTGTGCAGACCGGCCATCAGCATCGGGGCCATGTTGCTCAACTGAATCGACTTGGGCAGGTCCATGTACGACCCGCTTTTTAGAAATTTAGTCGAAAAACCGGCGTAGGGGCCGAACAGTAGCTCCTGCCGCCCGTCGATCATGCGCGTGTCGAGGTGGGGTACCGACATCGGTGGAGCCCCAACCGACGCTTTACCGTATACTTTGGCGTGGTGCTGCGCAACGATGGCCCGATTGGTACATCGGAGCCACTGCCCGCTGACGGGGAAACCGCCGTAGCCCCGGCTTTCGGGAATATCGGATTTTTCGAGCAGCCGCAGCGAACCACCACCCGCTCCGATAAAGACGAAGTCAGCCTGTATTTCTTTCTCGGCGCTGGTACTCAGTTTCTCGACCCGTAGTTTCCAGCCACCCAGCGACTTCGACCGCCACAGGTCGCGCACGTCGTAGCCGAAGTTCAGTTCGACGCCATCCATTGCCTGAAGCTTGCGGAACATGGCGCGGGTCAGGGCACCGAAGTTGACGTCGGTACCGATGTCCATACGGGTCGCGGCCACGGGCTGATTCGGGTCGCGGTCAGTCATTACCAGCGGCATCCAGTCGGTTAGCTGCGCTGTATCCTCCGAGTACTGCATACCATGAAACAGGTAGTTCTGTTGCAGCGCATCGTAGCGTTTATGCAGGTACTCGACGTTTTCCGTTCCCCAAACGAAACTCATGTGCGGAATCGACCGGATAAAGTCGGGCGCATCATGCAGAAACCCTTTCTCGACCAGATACGACCAGAACTGTTTCGATTGCTCAAACGACTCGGCAATTTTGATGGCCTTCGCTGCATCGACGCTGCCGTCGGCTTTCTGGGGCGTATAGTTCAGTTCGCAGAACGCCGAATGGCCGGTTCCGGCGTTGTTCCAGGCGTCGGAACTTTCGGCGGCTGCAATATCGAGCCGTTCGTAAATAGCAATCGTGATAGCTGGATCAATCTCCTTGAGCATCACCCCCAGGGTAGCACTCATAATACCGGCGCCAATCAGGAGGACGTCCGGCCCTTTTTTGTCAGTTTTCTTACGTTTCGCCATATTCAGGTTGGGAGATGACCTCCTTCGGAAAAGACAAAATTAAGGGGTCGCTTGTTCCGAATAACGTTCAGAATTCGTGCCGGGGCCTATTCTTTGGCCAAAAGTTGACGAAGCGCTGAGATAGGCCAATGCCTGAAGCAGTGCGTTACGAAAAAGATACCGGTTGGTATGGCTGCTTTCTCACTGAACGTATCCTGGAATCAGGGTGGTACAGGAATGCCGCTATAGCCGTGGTGCACGTCGGCGATGGCAGGCAAACGCAGCCGTCAGCTGGCTGAAACCGGTCCGCTGACCGTTGTTTCCGAAGTATTGATGCCGCGGACCAGCGAATGAATCGACCCAACGGCGAATCAACCAACCCGCCGATTGGGTACTTTTGGGAATGAAACAGGCAATTCGGAGGGGAGTAATGATGCTGGTAAGCTTGCTCTGGCTCGTGCAGACAACGCAGGCACAACTGCCACCGATTGGGCTGGCTACCACAACTCCGGCCGATGCTAGTGGTATTCGGGAGGGCCGGTTTATCGGTGTACTGGCGGGTACGGCGGCTTTCTATACCATCACACTGCTGATGCTTCGCAAGCAATGGTACAAAAAGCGCGTGCCCTTTCACAGTTTCAACGATAACGGGGAATGGCTGCAAATGGACAAGATCGGCCACGCAACGACGGCCTATTGCATGAGTCGGGGCGGCTACGAACTGATGCGCTGGAGTGGCGTCGATGAGCGGGCAAGTATCCTGACTGGTGGTTTGCTCGCGCTGCTGTTCCAGACTACGCTTGAGATTTATGACGGCCACTCGGAAGGGTGGGGCTTCTCGAAGGGCGATATGATCGCCAACGTAGCCGGCACGGCCCTGTTTATGGGGCAGCAATACGGCGCGGGGCAACAGGTCGTTAACCTCAAATATGGCTTCCGCAAAAGTATCTACCCGCCGTATCGACCCAACCTGCTCGGCCATTCGACCGGACAGCAAATGCTTAAAGACTACAACGGACAACAATACTGGCTATCGGTCAATCTGGCGTCGGTGCTGCCGGTTGGCCCTTCGTTTCCGCGCTGGCTCAATCTGGATGTGGGCTACAGCGGCAGCGGGATGACGGGTGGCCATGAAAACCCGGCGATGTTCGACGCCAGCGGAGCCAAAATCAACTTCGATAGACATCGCCAGTTCTTTATTTCGCCCGACGCCGATCTGTCACGGGTCAGCGCGTTCAGTCCGTCGCTGCAACGGTTTATCGGTACGGTTCAATTTTTTAAACTACCAGCTCCGTCGCTCGAATTCAGTCGGCCCAACGGCTTCCGTTTTCACCCGTTTATTTTGCCAAAGGAGTAGACAGCATATACGGTTTACGGTATTCGGTTCACGGTTTTCTATAGCTCCACGCACCGGTCCAGGCTACGTCGTCGCGTGAGCCACCGTAAACTGAATACCGTAAACCAAATACCGAACTTATGTCCTTCACCGACTACCTCACGAATAAGAAGATCGACGCCCGACAGTTTCAGCAGGCTGAACCGACTGTATATGGCGAATGGGCCGCGCTTTTTGAGCAACTACATCCCGACAGCTTTACCGGTCAAAAAAAATTCCTCATCAATGCGCTACGTCGGCGGTACCTGCTCCGTCTAAGTGACGAGTAGGCGGATTGAAAGACAACCCGCTCGTTACGAACACCTTATTCCACCCATCATGCGCGTATCATTGAGCGAGTTGAAAGGAGTCACCGAAGCCGTATTAACGAGTCTGAAAGGACAGGGCATCAGTGATAGTGACAGCCTGTTGGAAAAAGCACGTACCCCCCAAGGCCGTAAGGCGCTTGCTACAGCTTCCGGTATCGATGCGGCTACGATTCTGGAGCTGACCAACCGCGCCGATCTGACCCGGTTAAAAGGCGTCGGTCGTGTCTACAGCGATCTGCTGGAAGAGGCTAGTGTCGACACGGTGAAAGAACTGGCGCGTCGTGTACCGGCCAACCTGCACGCCAAACTAATCGAAATCAACTCGAAGCGCCAGCTTACCCAGCGTCCGCCCTCGGCGGAGCAGATCGCCGATTTTGTCGAGCAGGCCAAAGCACTCCCAGCGGGAATCGACTATTGAGTTCACGGTTTACGGTATACAGTTTTCGGTATCCTGCCGGTGGTAATTCCTGAAAACCGAAAACTGTATACCGTAAACCGAACACCCTAATTCTACCTGCCCGGCTCCTGTAAGTAGTGGGTTAGCCGATCGGTAAGGTCAGCTAGTGTCAGGTCGGTGTGGAGTTCGCCGTTGAGTGCCAGTGTTAACCGACCACTCTCTTCAGATACCGCAATCACGGCGGCATCGGTCGCTTCGCTCATGCCGAGCGCGGCCCGGTGGCGAAACCCCAGGGCGGGCGGCAGCTCGTCGTCATCCGAAACGGGCAGGATACAGCGGGCTGCCACAATGCGCCCTTCGCTGATAAGCACTGCTCCGTCGTGCAGCGGGCTATACTGACTGAAAACCGCCAGTAGCAGGACCTTTGACACTTCTGCGTCGATTCGCTCACCCGACTGCGCAAACTTGCTTAGATCATCATTTCTGGCAATGGCAATCAGCCCGCCCGAAAACTCAGCACTCAGCGTTTTGCAGGCATCGATAATGGGGCGGAGGGTCTTCGTTGTTTCGTCTGTTTGCTCGTCGGTACGCGAGAACCACCGTCGTAAAAAGCGACTGTTCGCCAGGTTGGTCGACTTACCGATCAGGAGCAGGAAGCGCCGGATTTCCTGTTGAAAGATAATAATCAGGGCCAGCGCACCTACGCTGATGAAGTACTCCAGAATAGTCGTCAGTAGATTGAGACCGAGTGCTTTGACGAGCAGGTAGAAAAAATAAACCAGCAAATACCCGACAAATACCCGACTGGCAACGCTACCCCGAACGATGTTGTAAATCTGGTAAATCAGCAGGGAGACCAGCAGTACGTCGAGCAAATCAAGCCAACCTACTTCCAGAAATCCCAAATGGAAGGTGAGCATACTGAAACAGAAATCGTGATTGAGGCTAAAGATAGGCAGATTACGGCCTGTTTACTCCGCCATTTAGCCGGAAATGATGCAGACTGAGGTAAACGGATTGGCTGAATCTGTTTACCTGACTGTTTTTTTGAAAGAAATGCAGCCGGTTCGGGCAATTTTTTTCGCAGGCGCAAAAACAGGCTATACGGCCTGTATGACCAGAAAATGGTCACAGCAACGCTAAAACGTATATTGGTCAGACCCGGGGTCCTGTTGTAGAGATTGTGCCTGTATTAAATACAAATGTCGATATGTGCCGTATATATGATGCGATCAAAGGAGATACCGGTATATGGTGGTAAGGCATTCTCCTTTTGATCCGGATAATCGCTTGAATGCTAGTACAATCAGCGGGTTTCCGTCTATATCCACTCTCGTTTAACCTCCGCCGGTCAGTTGGCTCCACCTGCCACTGACCGGTTTTTTGGCTTAAACAGGAATGGTTTCGCCTTCGTTGGCCAGGTACGTTTCGGGGAATACCTGCCGGGCTTCGTCCAGAAAGCCGTCGAACTGTTTGTAGCGCGACGAAAAATGACCGATCAGCAGCCGACCAACCTGCGCATCGCGGGCAATGGCCGCAGCCTGACTGGCGGTCGAGTGGTATACTTCAGCGGCCCGCTGCGCATTATCATCCATAAACGTGGCTTCGTGATACAGCAAATCGACGCCGTGCAACTGCGGAATCAGGTCGGGAACGTAGCGGGTATCCGAGCAGAACGCGTAGGAGCGGGCAGGGGCGGCTGGTTCGGTCATGTCGGCGGCCGCGTAAAGCATATGTCCTGCATCGTCCAGCACATCCTGTCCGTCTTTCAGCTGTTTCAGGTACGCAACCGGCACGTCGGCGGGCAGGCGGTCGCGGAGCAGGTGCGGCTTGCGGGGCTTTTCGCGGAACAGATAGCCGGTGCATTCGATACGATGCTGCAACGGAATCGACTCAACCGTCATGTTCGGAAGGTCGAGCAGTTGCATCGGCTGGTCGGGGTCAACGGGTTGAAAATGGAGTTGATAGCCAAGCCGTGAGTTCGACACGCGGAACATGGTCGTCAACACCTCATCGAGCCCGCGCGGCCCGAACAGATACAGATCTTCGGTACGACCGCCGAGATTAAGCGTCGACAGAAGGGGGGGCAACCCGAAATAATGGTCGCCATGCAGGTGACTGATAAAGATATACCGCAGCCGCCCCGGCCGAATCCGCTGTTCGAGCATTCGAAACTGCGTGCCTTCGCCACAGTCGACCAGCATGTAATCGGCCCCGACGGTCAGCAACTGCGCCGTGGGGTGCAGGCGCAGGGTGGGCGTGGCCGACCCTGCGCCTAAAATCGTTACCTCAAACGGTGGCAGGCCCGCCCGTTGCTGACCGGCGGGTGGAGCAGTTTGTTCTTCAGTCGGCAACGCTGCCGCCCCGGTCGTACTCATCATCGTCTTCGCTCCGAAAATCGTTCTCCAGTTCATTCATAAATACCGCGTCGATACCTTCTTCCACGGTCGGCAGGATGGTCAGATCGTCCCCCCCCGCTTTATCCAGGTGTTCGGTTATATCGTCGTTGTCGGTGGCCAGCACAAGTAGCCCTTCTTCATTGGTACAGTGCCGGTTGACCCGCCGGATGGCGATTACCCCCGCCGGGCCGAGACTCTGCACCGTAGCCATGTCCACGATGATATTGCTGTATCCTTCCCGAAACAAGCCTTTGCACAGCGTCTCGAAGTCGGGGGCTACACTGTCGCCGAAGTCGCTTTCCGATAGCCGGATCAGCGCGTACTGTTCGTTTTTTTCAATGGTGTAATTCATGTCGTTGTAATCAGTTCGTCAAATGGATCGCGTGTTGGCGGTGGTCAGGGACGGGCTGGTAACTGTTGCGCAAGGGCGTGGTTGATGGCCTGTTCGATGCGCCCGGCGGGGTCGCTATCGTCGGCCGGCACAAACGACTGCCCCGTCATTGTTTCGTAGAGTTCGATGTAACGCCGGGAAATCTGGTCGATCCATTCATCGGACATAGCGGGCACGGTCTGCCCGGTTTTGCCCTGGAAACCGTTGGCAATAAGCCATTCTCTAACGAATTCCTTCGATAATTGTTTCTGCTGCTGCCCGGTCTGCTGATTGCTTTCGTAGGTGTCGGCGTAGAAGTACCGCGACGAGTCGGGGGTATGCACTTCGTCGATCAGGTACACCTGTCCCTCGTGGCTCCCGAATTCATATTTTGTGTCGACCAGGATCAGCCCCCGTTGCGCGGCCATCTGCGTTCCCCGCTCAAACAGGGCCAGGGCGAATTGCTCCAGCTGAACATACTCGGCTTCCGATACGATGCTCTGGCGCAGGATCTCCGCCCGGCTGATGTCTTCGTCGTGGCCTTCGTGCGCCTTGGTCGTCGGGGTAATGATGGGGTGGGGGAGCCGGTCGTTTTCGCGCAGTCCCTCCGGCAGGGATACCCCGCAGAGCAGTCGGTGGCCGTCGCGGTACTGCCGCCAGGCGTGTCCCGCCAGATAGCCCCGCACCACCATTTCGACGGCGTAGGGTTCGCAGCGCAGACCGATGCTGACATTCGGGTCGGGCACCGACAGCAGCCAGTTGGGGACAACGTCGGCGGTGGCGTTGAGGAAAAACTGGGCCGTCTGGTTCAGCACCTGTCCCTTGTGGGGAATGGGGCGGGGCAGCACAACGTCGAAGGCCGAAATCCGGTCCGACGCGATCATGACCAGCTGGTTTGGAAATGAATACACGTCGCGTACTTTGCCCCGGTAAAAACCTGTCTGCCCCGGAAACTGAAAAGTGGTCTGTTGAATGGACACGAAAGAAATGATTAGATTTTTTCCAGAATAATGGCCGAAGCACCCCCGCCCCCGTTGCAGATACCAGCCGCCCCGTAGCGGCCGTTCTGCTGGTGAAGCACGTTGGTCAGCGTCGTCACGATACGCGCACCGGATGCGCCCAGCGGATGCCCGAGTGCTACCGAGCCGCCAAACACGTTTATCTTTTCGGACGGCACGTTGAGCACCTGACTAAAGGCCAGCGGCACTACGGCAAACGCTTCGTTGACTTCGTAAAAATCGATTTGATCGGCGGTCAGTCCGGCGCGTTCAAGCGCCAGTGGGACGGCTTTGGTCGGCGCGGTCGTAAACCATTCCGGCTCCTGCTCGGCGTCGGCGTACGCGACGATCCGGGCCAGCGGTTTCAGTCCCAGTTCGTCGGCTTTCCGGCGGCTCATCACCACCAGAGCCGCTGCGCCGTCGCTAATGGGCGACGAACTGGCGGGTGTCACGGTACCGTCAGCGGTAAAGGCGGGTTTCAGCGTCGGAATCTTGTCGTAGATCACGTTTTTGTATTCCTCGTCTTCGCTGACCGTCACCGATCCTTTCCGGCCTGGTACCTCAACCGGGATGATCTCGTTGCTGAAGCGACCGGCCTGCGTGCTCTGCTCGGCCTGGCGGTACGACCGTACCGTGAAGGCATCCTGCTGCTCACGGCTGATGGTATATTTGGTGGCGGTACGGTCGGCAAAGACACCCATGGCGCATTGGTCGTACACGTCGACCAGCCCGTCGCGGGCCAGCCCGTCGACCAGTTCGGCGTTACCATATTTATAACCAAACCGCGCTTTCGGTACATAGTAAGGCGTATTCGACATGCTTTCCATCCCCCCCGCCACGATCACGTCGGCCTGCCCGAGCTGAATAGCCTGAGCCGCCAGCATGATGGCTTTAGTGCCCGATGCACACACTTTATTGATGGTTGTGCAGGGAATGTTGGCGGGCAGGCCCGCTTTCAGCGCGGCCTGTTTAGCCGGTGCCTGCCCCAGATTGGCCGACACGACGTTACCCATGTACACTTCCTGCACCTGCTCGGGCGAGATGCCCGCGCGCGTCAATGCACCCTTGATGGCTGCGGCCCCTAAATCCGTAGCTGACAGGGGCGACAGCACACCGCCGAAGCTGCCAATGGGCGTGCGAACGGCGGCAATGATAACAACTTCGTTCATAGTAGCTGGCTTAGTGAGCGCGAAGGTACGACCTATACGGCTAACACCCAGCACATCGGTCTGGTAGCCCAACAAACCACAAACCGGCCCCCGTATACAGTAAGCCGGCTTACCACTGACTGGGCGTGGTAGCGGGCGTGGCCGACTCGCGGGCCGACCGGGTCAGGGCGTAGGGCAGATCGTCGGTCTGCATGGCATCGAGCAGTTGCAGGGCCTGTTCTTCGCTCAGGTTGAGTCGGGCAAATCGGCGCAGACGCTCATCCTGCCGCTCCGACCGCTCGACCTGTCCACCGCTCGGTGTCGGCTGATTGACTTGCTTCGGTGTCGCGGCTTTGGGCGGCTGGTTGCGATTGGGTGTCCGGTTCGAGAAACGCGTGCGAATCAACTCGTAGTCGTAGCGGGCCGCTTCGTTGGCCGGCTCTTCGAGCAGCGCCTGTTCAAACAGCCTTAACGCCCCCGCACTATCGCGCCGGGCACAGGCAATTACCCCCAGTTGTGTCGCAGCTGTCGCGCGTAAAAACGGGGTTTCAGTATGCAGCAACGATTCGTACTGAGTACTGGCCCGTTCGTACTGACCCAGTTTAAAGTAAGCATGGCCCAGATTCAGGCGCACCGCCGGATCAGCCTGCGCGTCAACATGGACTAACTGGGTATATAACTGAACTGCCCGGGCATAGTGCGCCGACTGATAAGCCCGCTCGGCTTCCCGGCGTGCCTGGTTATTCCGCGAAATCTGCGTCAGGATCGGTAAGTCGTTCCACCAGAGCCAGACCGATAGCATGAGGTAAAGCATACGGTATTCAGTTTACTGTTTACAGGGTCAAGGTAAGTACGGCTGTAAACCGTCTGTTACCTTATAACCGGAAGGTACGGAACGTAACTACTAAATCGAGGGTAAGCAGCACCAGAGCAGCCAGCAAAAAGTAATCATACTTGTTGGCCGACGCCGATACCCGGTTCTGATCAAACGTACGACCCCGTTGCGACCGAAGCCAGCCTGCCAGCTCATTGATGTACTGTCCGCTCCGGTCGATGGCTACATACTGCCCCCGCCCGTCGCGCGCCAGACTCTGTAGAAACGACTGATTTAACTGCGACCGTACAATCTGACCGGCATCATCGCGCAGATAGCCATTTCCCGTCCGAATGGACGCCCCGGCCTCCGTCCCGACGCCAACTGTCGTGAGTGACAAACCCGCCGATCGCAGTCGGGCCAGCGTATTCGTTTCGCAGGCCGTAAAATTCTCGCCATCGCTGAACAGCACCAGAGCCCGCGCCCGTTGCCGGGTGGTCGAGTCGGTCAGAAATTTTTGCTGGGCCAGTTCCAAGGCCGCGCACAGGTCGGTGCCGCCCTCCGTCGGGTCGGGTCGTATCGTACGGACGAGTTGATTAAACGCATTGTGGTCGTTGGTAAGGGGCGACAGTACAAACGAGCGCGAAGCTGTCAGGATAAGACCGAACCGGTCAGCGGGAAGTGTATCGGCCAGGTGCTGAATATCGAATTTAACGCGCTCCAGTCGGGTCGGGATAATGTCGCCTGCGCCCATCGACCGCGATACATCGACCAGCAGGTACACGTCGTGGCCCGACGCGGTCAGGTTGCGTTCGGTATCGCCGAAAGTGGGCCCCATCAGGGCGATCATCAGCAGGGCGAAGTAAATACCACGCAGAAAAAACTTCGGTACGACGCCCCAGGCTGATGTGTTGAGGTGCCGCGCCAGCCAGACAATGCGGAAAATGTAGCCGCCGTAGAGCAAAATAAAGCCGCCGATTAAAAAAAAATCGAGCGTTGATAAAGAATAAAGCCAGTTCATTCGGTATTGAATCAACCTGATCCTGACCAGGTTTGCTACGTGGCCGGCGGTATCAGATGGACGAAAGTAGCAAAATCAAAAAGATTTTTCGGGTTGTTTCTTGGTGCAAATAGCAAAGCTCCCTATCTTTGTGGCCTGTTAGATCGGAAACGATCGACGCAGCACGGAGAGATGCCTGAGTGGCCGAAAGGAACAGTTTGCTAAACTGTCGTACTGGCAACGGTACCGAGGGTTCGAATCCCTCTCTCTCCGCCGGGACCATTACCACACCTCGGGGTGTAGCGTAGCCCGGTATCGCGCCTGCTTTGGGAGCAGGAGGTCGTAGGTTCGAATCCTGCCACCCCGACACGAGAAAACCCGCAAGTCAATCTGATTTGCGGGTTTTTCTTTTTGTGCCAGGTCTATTGGCAGTTACTGGCAGCAAAAAAGCAGGTAAAGCAGGGTAGTAAGAACGAGTTTCCCTACACACCTGCGCGGCTTGTCGGGTCGGTATGCGCATTTTGTGCATTCTTTTCCAGTTGGGGCGGTCCGGTTTTATAATCTGTCCTGCATCTGATACCGTGCTCGGCCTACTGTCGATGGTTACCGAAATGGGTGGGAAATGCCTTGTGGCCGATACTTTAGAAATAGCGCGTCGACCGTATGCATGTCGTTATCGCTGCCGGTACAGTACTAATAAGGCGTACCCAACGGTCAGCATTTACG
The DNA here is from genome assembly GCA_964581865.1 of uncultured Spirosoma sp. Lineage (GTDB taxonomy): Bacteria > Bacteroidota > Bacteroidia > Cytophagales > Spirosomataceae > Spirosoma. Next base: position 123,150 of record CAZOQC010000006.1, on the reverse strand, counting down.
TTCATAAAAAAAGTCGGTGGCGTTGAGCTACCGACTATACAGGATTTGCCTGGCAAAGGGCTAAAGCAGGCTGTACAACCAAATACACAGCCGGATGAGGAAATAGCAGTTGATAGCCGAAATCAGGAATAGAGTGATCCAAGTGAACGGACTGATTAGGTGCGCGTATCTTGACATGTTTACAGTGTGTATGGTGGTATGTACGTATCGTTCAGACAAAACACATGCCGAAAAGCGAGTAAACGGTAGCTATTAGTAAACAAGTGCGGATTTTAGTTACATGGCGGCTTTGTTCGTACGTCGGTGCCGAATCAGACCGTCTGTTGCCACGGTTGCTGCGTTATCCCGGTTTGAGTCCGGTCGCTTGATTTCCAGCCCCCGATAGACAGAAAATGCGCAGGAGTTTCGTTGTTTTGCAGGTTAGCCGGTTCTGATACATCTGTCCGGGAACGAGTTACTGACAGCATGAACAACGCCCCCAAACCCACCGAGGCCCAGGATCAGTTTTCCGAGTTTGAGCGATTCCGTACGCTGGCCCGCATCACGCACGACGCCGTGTGGGACTGGGAACTGGCAACAGACCGACTGTGGTGGACGGATGGGTTAAAAACGCAGTTTGGCTACGAACCCGATGAGTGGCAGTCGGGGTCCGCGCTATGGATCGAGCGAATCCACCCCGACGACCGGCAGCGGGTGAGCGATAGTCTGGCCGTTGTCATGGACGAAAAAAAGCCGAGCTGGGCCAGTGAGTACCGATTTCTGAAAGCCGACGGGACGTATGCCTATGTACACGACCGGGGGCATGTGGTTGTGCAGGATGGGCAGGTCGTGCGGATGGTGGGGGCCATGCAGGATGTAACCTCACAGGTGACGATACTGGCGCGGCAGCAGCAGGCCGATCAGCTCAAATTCATCATCGACAGCGCCCTGACGGCGATGGCACTGTATGCCATCGTCCGCGACCCGGTTACTGGTGAAGTGGTCGATCTGCGCTACGAACTGATCAACCACATGGCTGAGCGCATGACGGGCCGCACCGCCGACGAACTGGTCGGTAAAACCATGCGCACGGCCTTTCCCGGTTTCGAGCAAACGGGCATATGGGCCCGGTATAAGCAGCTGGCGCAGACGGGGGAGGTGGTGCGGTATCAAAACCATTACACCGCCGACGGCTACGATTTGTGGTACGAAGTGCAGGGCGTCCGCAACGGTGAGTGGATCGTGCTGTCGTTTCTGGAGATTACCGAGTTGAAGAATACGCAGCTCAAACTCGAAACGCTCAATCAGGATCTGATTCGTACCAACGAAAATCTTCAGCAGTTTGCCTACGTCGCCAGTCACGATTTGCAGGAGCCGTTGCGCAAGATTCAGTCGTTTGGTGACCTGCTCAAAAACAGCGGCCTGCCCACCGACGGGCCGGCTGCCGACTATCTGGCGCGGATGCAGGACGCGGCCCGGCGGATGTCGGTGCTGATCAAAGATTTACTGACCTACTCCCGGCTAACCACCCAGCGCGATACCTTCCAGCCTGTTCCGCTCGACGCCGTACTGCGGGACACGCTGACTACGCTGGAAATGCTCGTCACGGAGACGAACGCTGTTATCGAAGCGGACCCGCTACCCATAGTACAGGGCGACCCTATGCAACTGATGCAACTTGTGCAAAACCTGATCGCGAACGCGCTCAAATTCCGTCAGCCAGGTCAGCCTCCGCATGTGCAGATCCGGGTGCAGCAGCTGGCAGCTGCCGCGTTGCCCGCATCCGTTCATCCCTGGAAAGCCGCTGCGCGGTACTACCGACTCGATGTTATCGACAACGGCATTGGTTTTGCTCAGAAAGACGCGGGTCTTATTTTCAACGTATTTCAGCGGTTGCATACCCGCAGCCAGTACGAAGGAACGGGTATCGGGCTGGCTATTGTCGACAAGGTAGTGCGGAGCCACGGTGGCGCCATAACCGCAACGGGCGAACCCGGCAGTGGTGCGACGTTCAGTGTCTTTCTGCCAGCGGATACGTAGATTACGACCCCAAAAACAAAACGTGCGTTAAACCTACGGGCTGCCTGTTTGTCTGACGAACATAGTGGTGCTCTATCGTTTATCCTGCTTATGAAGCCGACCCTGCCGTTTTATTTGATTTTACTGATCACGGCGCTTGGCCTGATCGGGTATCTGGCCTGCCTGAACGATTGGCTCAATGACTACCGGACGGGTTATTACCAAACGCACCGGCTGGAAGCCTGGCTTGAATCCATCTTCATTACCTTGTATACGTGTCTCGGTGTTCGCTTCGGACTGCGAAACGTGAATATGCGACTCTGAACCTGGCCTGGCTAGCCCGGAGAATCGAATAGTCGTAAAAGCACGCGCCAACTGTGTATATTGCTGGAACGTTAGGGAAGTCATTCCTAAACAAACAATCAATCACGGACCTGCGGGGCCGTCTTTCGTGGTCTATTCGACACCTGACCTGATTACCTGTGATCAGGAACCAATTCATATTCTGGGGCACATTCAGTCGCACGGCTACCTGGTCGCTGTTCGGCCCGACGATTACCAGATCATTCACGTAAGTGCCAACATCACGGAGCTGGCCGGGCAATCTGCCGACGACCTGCTCGGGAAGTCCATCGGGCAGCTACTGACCAGACCAGACCAGCCAGCTACGATACTAACCAGCCTGCTCGATCAGGGTAAAGCCAGTCAGTCGTGGGATACGATCAGCCCCTACCGGATGGAGCTGAACCAACAGGTCTGGAACCTGATTCTGCACGAATACGGCGGACTTATTCTGCTGGAGTGGGAGCCGGTCGACGACGCGTCGATGCTGCCCTTCAATCAGCAACTGGTATCGCAGGCGCTCAATGAAGTGCAGGCCAGCCAGTCGCTGTCGGCGCTGCTGACCAATACCGCCCGGCGGATCAAAGAAATCATCGGTTTCGACCGGGTGATGGTGTATCAGTTTGGGGCCGACTGGCACGGTGTCGTGGTGGCGGAAGCGAAAGAACCCCATCTGGAGCCGTTTCTGGGGCTGCACTACCCCGCGTCGGATATTCCCCGGCAGGCCCGCGAACTCTACAAGAAAAACCTGGTTCGGCTTATTGCCGATGTACAAAGCACGCCGTCGCCTGTGCTGACCGTTGGCGACTGGCCCACCGATCAGCCCCTCGACATGACGCAGGCTGGCCTACGGGCCGTTTCGCCGGTGCATATCGAGTACCTGAAGAACATGGGTGTGGCCGCATCGATGAGTCTGTCGCTGATGTATCGGGGTGAACTCTGGGGGTTGATTTCCTGCCACCACACCACCGCCCGCTTTGTTGATTATACCGCACGGCAAACGGCCCGTTTCGTCAGTCAGCTCCTGTCGTCGGCACTCGAATTTCGGCGGGGGGAGGAAAACCACCTGCAACGCGATCGCAGTCGCGAAGTGAGCCGGGTACTGCACGACCACCTTGTGCAACAGGGTAACGTAACAAAGGCACTGACGACGCAGTCGACCACGCTGCTTGACTTGGTAGAAGCTGGCGGGGCTGTGCTGCGTTTTGGTGGAGAGATCCACCTGATGGGGCAAACACCCGCCGAGGCTGACATTATCGCACTGACCGACTGGCTTAAAACGGTCGACAGTGAGCCCGTGTTGCAAACGGCCAAGCTGATCGATCTCTACCCGCCGGCACTGGAGTATACGGACGTAGCCAGCGGATTGCTGGCCATAACGCTGTCGCGCGAACTGGACGAGTATGTGCTGTGGTTCCGGCCGGAGCAGATTCAGCAGGTAACGTGGGCGGGAAATCCGGAGAAGCCCGTATCGGTCGGTAACGACGGACAACGGCGCATCAGCCCCCGGGAAAGTTTTGCCGCCTGGGCCGAAATCGTGCGGGCAACGGCCGATTCCTGGTCAGAAACAGATGTGACATCGGCCCTCAAGCTGCGGGAAGATATCTTGCAGGTTGTTAATAAACAGGCGAATGAAGTCCGCTTGCTGAACCACCTGCTCAAAGAAGCTAATGACGAACTGGATGCGTTCAGTTATACCGTGTCGCACGATCTGCGTACACCCCTGTCGTCCATTCGCTGCTATTCCGAGATTCTGATCGAAGAGTACGGTACGGACTTTGACGAAGATGCCCGTGGGCTGTTGCAGAAAATCATCGACTCGTCGGACCGGATGCGCGCGCTGATTCGGCACATTCTGTACTACTCCCGGATGGGGCGGCTGGAAATCAAGCGGCAACCCGTCGATATGAAGGATGTACTGAAGCAAATTCGGGAGGATGTGCTGCTCGATGAGCGTAGCCGCCCTATAACGGTGACCATCGGCAAGACTCCCGATATTCAGGGCGACTCGATGATGGTGCAGCAGGTGTTTCAGAACCTGATAACGAATGCGGCCAAATATACCCGTCTGACGGAGAATGCGCAGATTCAGGTCGAGGGCACCGTAACGGAGGAAGGTGTCGTATACCGGGTCAGCGACAACGGGATCGGTTTCGATATGAAGCAGGCCGACCGGATGTTCGATTTGTTTAAACGGCTGGAAAATGCCCGTGCGTTTGAAGGAACTGGGGTAGGCCTGGCCGTCGTCAAACGGATCATCGACCGGCACGGCGGTAAAATATGGTTTAACTCGGTGCCAGATACGGAAACCACGTTCTGGGTTTTGTTTCCAGATAATGCCGCAGCCGCCAATGACTGACGTACTTTACATCGAAGACAACGCCAACGAAGCTGATGTATTTATCCGGTTGATGCGCAAAAAAATGCAGTCGATCGACTTTAAAATTGTTGAAAGTGGCTCCGAAACGCTGCGCTACCTGTACGACTCCGGAGATGCCCCCCCAACAATGCCCCGGCTGATTCTTGTGGATATAAACCTGAATGGCATGAACGGCTTTGACATCATCAAACAGATCCGGGCCAATGGGCACAGCCGGTTGGTGCCGATCATCGCGTTCAGCACATCGGATAGCCCGACCGACGTTCGGCAGGCTTATCAATTAGGGGTAAACGCATACCTCGTAAAGCCCGGTGGCTATCAGTCGACGGGTGATCTGCTGGAGCGTACGTTTGCGTTCTGGCTGACCGACAATCTGGGGGTTCTCTGAAAAAGCTGTGAACGAACTAGCTACTCTACTCCGTACCCGTACCCGTTCGCTACACGAAGCCGTCGAACAGTTGCTGTACACACCGGCCATGCAGGCGGGGCAGCTGACGGCTGGGCAATACAACCATCTGCTGCGTGTTCACTATCTGTTTCATCGTGATCTGGAAGCCGCGATCGATCGGCACGCGGCCTGGTTTGCCAGCTACGACCCCGATAGTCGCCGGAAAACGCCTGCCCTGCTGGCCGATTTCGACGCTCTGCGCGAGACTCCGCCCGTAACCAAATCAGCGGGTATGCAGGCCTGGCTGCCCGATGCGTTGCTGGGCGCGGCCTACGTAAGCGAGGGGTCGATGCTGGGGGTAACGATGGTCGGGCCAATGCTCCGGAAAAATCCCGCCCTGGCCGACCTGACCGATGCCATGCACTTTTACGCGGGGTACGGCCCCGATACGGGTCGACACTGGAAAGCCTTCGGGCAACTCCTGGCGACTGTACCGCCCGACCGTTACGACGCTGTACTAGCTGGGGCAGACGCTGCCTTTCGCCGATACCAGCAGCTGTTCGCCGAAACGAAGTCGCTATCCCCCGACGAGTAAGCCGGTACCTTTTTTTATCATCCCGACGACGGGAGGGATCTTCGGTACCAGGCGGTTTTTCTTGCTTTTACCGAAAATTCCTCCTGTGGTCGGGATGACAAAGTAGGCCGTGGAACACATTCTTAAACAACCTCTAAAGGAGCGGGGGGTACACAGCCAATCTGTTTTTTCCTACAATCTCTTTCGGGAGACTTGGGGGTAAAATGCCAATCAATGAGGGGCAATTACAGAGAAAATCACTACTAGGACACCTGATTGTCAAACGGGCAGATAAACATCGAAGGTGCTGCCCTTACCGGGTTTGCTCGTTACGTCGACCGCACCACCGTGGCTCTCGGCAACGCGCTGGGCTACCGCCAGGCCGATACCAGTACCCTCGTACGTTTTTCGCTCGTGTAGCCGCTGAAACAGCCGAAACAGTTTCGAGCGGTACTTGTCTACGTCGAAGCCGATCCCGTTGTCGGTTACCGAGACACGGAAGTACTGGCGGTGGGACTGGATGGGGAGCGACGCAGGTAGCTCACTGCGTTCGAGCCGTTGGCTGGTAATGTGTACCAGGGGTGGTTGCCCCGGCGGCTGAAACTTCAGCGCATTGGCAATCAGGTTCTGAAACAGCTGGCGCAACCGCGATGAGTTGCCCAGAATAGTCGGTAAAGGGGTTACATGCACCACGGCTCCTTTCTCCGTGATAAGCATATCGAGATCGGTCAGCACTTCGGTCAGTACGGTGTTCAGATCAATCGGTACAAAGGATGCCTTATCGCTCGCGAGCCGGGAATAATTCATCAGGTCACGAATCATGTGCTGCATCCGCTGAGCGGCCAGCTGAAGCCGCCTGCCCAGATCACGTTCCCCTTCCGATAAATTGTCGGCCAGTTGGTCTTGAAGCAAATCGCTGAATACCTGTATCTTACGCAGGGGTTCCTGCAAGTCGTGCGAGGCAACCTGGGCAAACTGCGCCAGATCGAGGTTCGACCGTTCGAGGTTGAGAATGGCCTCCTGAAGCGACTGATTCTGCGTTTCGGCGCGTTGCAGCACCTCCCGAACGGTAGAACAGTTATGCAGCGTCATGACGAGACTGCCCGCCGTCGTACGGCTGATCTGTGTGGCATACCAACTCGCTGGCGTACCATTGTCGATCCATAGTTCATCCGCAAAATCAACACCCGTCCGGGCTACCTGGCGCAGGTGCGCGTGCAGGTCAGGCTGAGCTATGTCGATTGGCGATGACTGGTACGAACTTCCCGGCAACGGCCTGTCGGTTGTGGAACCCCAGATGGTATCGAAGGCCCGATTAACGAACCGATACCTGAACGCGTCAACGTCGCTGGGCGTACCGGGATCGAGCAGACACAGGGCATCGGGCAAGGTGTTCAGGATGTCGACCGGGACCAGCCGGGGAATTGCAAACGGCCCGGTGGTCGAATCGTCCAGCGTCAGATGAATCTGCTGTCCGCTCCGCTCGACGTTGACCATGTACGTATGGTCGACACCCGTGAAATCGGTACTTATCGCCGAGAAAACGGCTTGTTTTCCCGACTGAAAAGCTGTCAGGCAGTGGGTGGCCAGGTCGTTGAAGTCGGAAGCCGAGAAAAAAGAGCTATACTGTCGATTGATGAGCCGGGCGGGGTGAACACCAAAGAAATGACCTGCCAGCGGACTAACCGTTTCAAATCGGAAATCAACGGGTGTACCTGCCGAATCGGTTACCGCACTCAGCAGCGTCAAACCGCGCTGTAGACTAGAAACGACCAGATCAGCTGGTAGCGAAACAGCACTGAAATTAGCCATGTACTAGTATGTAAGATAAAATAGGGTGCTCACCTTGGCACCGACCTGATAACGTCCGTGAAGGTACTGCACCAACAGATAACAACTGATTTGCGGGTAGAACGTTTTTTTATGAGTCAAATTCGCCCGCCTGACCTGCGGCTGATACCTTTGCGGGCGACCGGTTCCACACGAAACGTTCATCAGGCCAGGTATGGAGTTGACCATCGTAATCCCCGTTTACAACAGTGAAAAAACCATCGGCCCGCTGGTCGACCAGCTGCACGAATGCCTGTCGACCCGTTCGTTCGAGGTTATTCTGGTCAATGATGGCAGTGCTGACCGATCGGGAATCGTAATCGACCGGCTGGCGGATCGGTACCCGGCGGTGCGGGCTGTCAGTCTGCGACGAAATTTTGGGGAATTTAGCGCCGTACTGTGCGGACTGACGTACGCACGGGGCCAGTTCACGGCCATCATCGACGACGATTTTCAGAACCCACCCGAAGCCATTCTAACCCTGCTCGACGCGGCAAAAACCGGGCAGTACGATGTGGTCTACAGCCGCTACGCGCAAAAGCAGCACCATTGGTTTCGCAACCTGGGGAGCCAGCTGGTCAATACCCTGACGACGGCGTCGCTGGGCAAACCGCGCGACCTGTATCTGTCGAGTTTCAAGCTGATTCGGCGCGAGGTGGTCGACGAACTTGTGCGTTACCAGGGCCCGTATCCGTACATCGACGGGCTGATTTTCCGGGTGACGCGCCACGTGACGAGTGTCGAAGTGCCGCATATGGCCCGTTCCGAAGGGCAGTCGGGCTACACGACCCGCAAGCTGATCGGGCTGTTTCTCAACGTGTTTATCGGCTATTCGCTCTGGCCGATCCGGTTGTTTACCGGGCTGGGGCTGGGGCTGACTATACTGGCCGTTTTGTTGGGCGTAGGTCTGCTGACTGCCGGGCTCGTTGGGGGGGCTGGCGTAGCGGGCTGGCTGATTGTGAGCTGGCTGATCGTATTCGGTCTGGGTGTGCAACTACTGTTTCTGGGCGTGCTGGGCGAATACCTCGGTAAGCTGTTTATGAGTCAGAGCGGCCTGCCCGCGTTCGTTGTCCGGTCGGATTCGGGGATAACCCCGAAATAACGTATTCTTCTCATCTCTTTTCTCTTTCCTCTCTCTTCCACACCATGATCGGGCTGACGGGTGAATACGAAAAAATGTTTCAGGTCGAACGAAAACTGTGGTGGTACCGGCAATTGCACGAGCGGGTGAGGGCTGTGCTGACCCGGCAGTTTGGCGATCGGCGCGACATCCGGATTCTCGACGCGGGCTGCGGTACGGGCGGGTTGCTGAGTGACCTGCGCGACCAGGGGTATACCAGCCTGACCGGTATCGATGGGTCTGCCGACGCGGTGGCCTTCTGTCACGAACGCGGGCTGAACGTGTCGCTGCTGAACCTGAATGCGCTGCCCGATCAGCCCGATACCGGCCTGTACGACGCGGTGATCTGCAATGACGTATTCTGCTACATTACCCCCGCTGACCTGCCTCCGCTGCTGACCCGACTGGCCCGTCGGTTGCGGCCGGGTGGCGTGTTTATCAGCAATAACAATGCGTTCGATATCTTTCGGGGGCAGCACGATCTTGCCGTGGGTAGCGAACGCCGATTCGTTCGGGCCGATCTCGAATCGCTGTTTCCGGTCGCCGGCCTGCGGCTGGGTCAGTCGACCTACTGGAGTATGGTGCTGTCTGGGCCAATTCTGGTGGTGCGGCTCTGGCAGCGGCTGCAACTGCGGCTGGGACGAACGCCCGACGCGGCCCGGTCGGATGTATATCTGCCCGCTCGCTGGGTCAACGAAACGCTGTATCAGGTCGCCCGGATCGAAAACCGACTGCTGCCCCGAACCCCCTTCGGCAGTTCCTTGTTCCTGACAGGAGAACGGACGTAGCCTGGACGTCCACGTCCGGGTGGACGCGAAGCGTCCAAAAAGCTGCCGCCTGCACAAGTCGGCCTGACGGCCACCCGGACCTGGAGGTCCAGGCTACACACTCGCTACCAAAAAATCGAAAACTGATTTTATGTTTACAGGTATTGTAGAAACGACCGGCACTGTGTCGGGTATTGACGCCGAGGGGACCAACCTGACCTTTCGGATTGAGTCGACGATTAGTCCCGAACTGACGATCGATCAGAGTGTTAGCCACAACGGCGTTTGCCTGACGGTGACGAGCGTGGCCGACGGTAGCTATACCGTGACGGCGGTTGATGAGACACTAAAGAAAACCAGTATGGGTCAGCTCAAGACCGGCGATCTGGTCAATCTGGAGCGCTGTATGCCCGCCAACGGTCGCTTCGATGGGCACATCGTACAAGGCCACGTCGATCAGACCGGCGTGTGTACCAACGTGCAGGACGTGAATGGCAGCTGGCTGTTCGATTTTCAGTACGACCCTGCCGTAGCCGACAACGTAACGGTCGAGAAAGGATCGATCTGTATCAACGGTGTCAGCCTGACGGTATTTAATTCGCAGCCCGACAGTTTTCGGGTCACAATCATCCCGTATACCTACGAGCATACCAGTTTCAGGACCCTGAAAGCGGGAGATACGGTCAACCTCGAATTCGACATTGTGGGCAAGTACATCAAAAAAATGCTGGCCGGGTATCGTTGAGCGCGTCGGTTTGTCGTTAGTTTTGAGACACACTACCCCGGCGTACCGGCCGGGATTCACGCACTGACAACCTGAATGGCCAAAATTAGTACCCGTTCATTCTTCGATCTTCTGCTCCAGACCGGCATTATTGCGGCCGTGATCGCGGTGCTGTTTCTGGGCTTTTTCTTTGTCTACCTGCCCTACACCACCAATCATGGGCAAACCATCACCGTACCCGACGTATCCAAGCTGAGTGTAGACGAGATGCGCAACATTCTAGACGACCGGAATCTGCGCTACGAAGTGACCGACTGTACGTTTGTGGCCGGGGCGCAGCCGCTGACCGTGATCGAGCAGTACCCCCGCGCCAATGCGAAAGTTAAGGAAGACCGCAAAATCTACCTGAAAGTGACCAAGCGCGTCGCACCGATGGTTGCCATGCCGTCGCTGGTCGATATGATCGACCGGAGTGCCATCCGCATGCTCGAATCGATGGGCCTGCAGGAGGGCGACCGGACTTACGTACCCGACGTGGCGAAAAATTCGGTGCTGCGTCAGCTATATAACGGCAAAGAAATCGCAGCCGGAACCCCCATTCCGAAAGGCTCGAAGATCGATCTGGAGATTGGCGACGGGCTGGGCAATACGATGTTCGACATCCCGAACGTTGTAGGGCTGGCGCTCGATGAAGCGGAAGCCGCTATTCGGGGGTCCAATCTGAAAATCGGCACGAAAATTTCTGTTGATGATCCAGAGAAGGAAGTCGGAACGGTGGTGCGCCAGCGGCCCGAAGCCCGGCCGGGCGAACGGATTCGCGTCGGCGAAACAATGGACCTCTGGGTGGTAGGTCCCATTGAATCCAATCAGTAGCCCCGTCGCCGACCCCGCCCGGTCGCTCTTGTTCCATGAACCGTTCGTTACTTGTATCCGTGTCGAACTGGCTACGCGCCGGGTTATTGATCCTGCTCGTCGGGCTTGCTGCCTCAACCGGCTGGGCGCAGACGACCCTCCAGCTTCCTTTTTTCGAGGACTTTTCGACCGCAGCGGGCTATCCGGGTCTTGATAAACCCAACGAGTCGCGGTGGCAGTCGGGTAGTGGGGTATACATCAACAACACGATGGCCGTCAATCACCCCACGGTGGGCGTTGCCTCGTTCGACGGGCTGAATGCCAGCGGTAAGCCGTATGTGCAGAACAACCAGCTAGCGCAGGGCTATACCGACACGCTGGCGTCGCGGCCAATCAACCTGAGCGGGCTGGCCGTGTCGGATTCCATTTACCTCAGCTTCTACTGGCAAAGTCGCGGGCTGGGTGAAGCGCCCGATCCCGGCGACTCGCTGACGGTGCAGTTTCTCAACAGCAGCGGCACCTGGCAAACCGTCTGGCGCGTGGAGGGCGGAACCCCCAGCAATAACTTCACGCAGGCGTTTATTCCCATTCGCAGTTTGGTCTACCTGCACAACGCCTTCGCCTTCCGGTTTCGCTCGTACGGCCGCGAATCCGGCCCGTTCGATACCTGGAACATCGATTATATCTACCTGAATAAAAGCCGTACGGTCAACGACCGCTTCGTGCGCGACGTGGCTGTCCGGCAGGCACTGACGCCGTTTCTGCGTCGCTACACAGCCATGCCCCTGTCGCAGTACGTGGTGAATCCGACGGGTGAAACTGCCGACTCGGTCCGTACCGACATCAACAACCTGTTCAATAATTTCAACTTCACCACCTTCCGCTTCACCGTGCGCGATGAGGTGTCGGGGCGGCTGTTGCAGGATTCGCCCCAGAACAACTCCGTGCTGATTCCGTCGCTGAGTTCGCAAAACAAGGCGGCAAAGCCACTGCCCGTAACCAGCTTCGGTACATCGACCTCGGCCGTACTGCGGTACACCGTCAATCTGCTGACAACCGACGATCAGAACCCGTCGATTCCGGGGGTGAACCTGCGCCAGAATGATACCCTGTCTGCCCGCGCCACCTTGGCCGATTACTACGCCTACGACGACGGCACCTGGGAGTACGGCGCGCAGGTGGGGCCGCGCGAACGCTGGGCGGTGCGGTTTGTGGTCAACAAAGCCGATGTGCTGGCGGGCTTCCGGGCCTGTATCGTGCCGTTTCGGACCAATCAGACCGGCCAGGCGTTTTCGATGTTTGTGTACAGCAACGCCAATGGTCGGCCGGGGGCGGCTATTTATCAGCAGTCGTTTGCCACCCAGTATCCCGCTACCCGCAACGGTTTTGTCGATTTTACCTTTACGAAAGGGGTAGCCGTCAGCGATACGTTCTACCTGGGCTACCAGCAAACGACCAGCAGCGACACGACGATTTTCCGGCTGGGCTTCGATAAGAATAGTCCGTTTGGGAACCAGCTGTTTTACAACGGCGGGGCGACCTGGGAGCAGAATCTGAGTTCGTCGGCTTTATCGCTCAACGGGGCCTTCATGATCCGGCCCGTCATGGGGGGGAAGGTCGACACGACGCCCACAGCTGCGGAGCCCGAACAGATCGAAACGCTGGCCGTGTACCCCAACCCAACGACCGGGCAAATCCGTTGGGACAACCCCCGGATCAACCAAATCGATGTACTCAGCAGCAGCGGTCGGCTTGTACAACGGATTGAACCGGGCCGGGGGCAGCAAACCGCCGACCTGAGTCAGTTGCCCGATGGCCTGTATGTGCTCCGATTGATGAGCCCGAATCAAACGGCTACCCAGAAAGTACTTGTTCAGCATTAACACCAGTCCGGTGAGCGTCACCCGGTGACGTGTAGAGTACCGCGTTCGCCGATTTTGGTACAAAACGAGTATAAATCAGCCGCTGGTACGACCATGTATCTATCTTTGCTATTCCCGGTTGACCAGCCGGTGCGGGACGTTTTTTGCGCGTATGAATGCCGAACAACCAGTGAATACGGAACAGATTCATCTCTTCCAGCACATTATCAACGATAGCCAGACGGGAATATGCGTGTTTGACGTTGTGCGCGACGCAGCCGGTGCCTTTCTGGATTTTCGGTTTACGCTGGTCAATCCCGCCGGCGCTGATATACTGGGTCAGCGCCCCGAAAAACTGCTTGGCAGGGGTTTTCTGGAGCACTTCTCACAGGCCGAAAAAAGTGGTCTGCTGGGGTTGTTTCAGGGTGTGCTTGCCAGCGGGAAGTCGGCCCGGCTGCTGGAAGTGCCGTATTTCGCGGACGGTGTCGAGGGATGGTTCGATATCAACGTGGCGAAGTATCAGGATTCGATCATCGTGACGTTTGTCGACATGTCGACCCTGAAACGGATTCAAATTACCGAGAAAAAACAAGCGGCTTTTTTCAATCAGCTGCTGCAAACGTCGCCAAGTGGCGTGGTGGCGTACGAAGCGGTACGGCAGGTAGATGCCGCCG
>CAZOQC010000006.1:60260-109629 GCA_964581865.1 uncultured Spirosoma sp. | reverse complement strand
GGGGAGCTACGGCCAATTACCGATTTCAAGGCCATATTTTTCAACGCAGCCTACGAGCGGATGTTTGGCGAAAGCGCATCGTCGATCTACAGCCGAAGCTTTCGGGAACGGTTTGACGATGAAGCCGATGCGGAATTATTTTCCTTCTACGTCGACATCGTCACGACGGGTCGATCGTTTCAGCACGAGCGATACTATGTTCGGCAGCAGAAATGGCTATTACTGTCAGGTGAGCAGTTATTTGACGGTTTCTTGCTGGTTATCAATGATATAACGGCTCAAAAGGAGACGGAGCTGGCGCAGCAGCAACTGACCGACGACCTACAGGTGGCCAATCAGCAGCTGATTCGCACCAACGAAAATCTTCAGCAGTTCGCCTACGTTGCCAGTCACGATTTGCAGGAGCCGTTGCGCAAGATTCAGTCGTTTGGCAACCTGCTCCAGCTGCGATACGGCGATTCGATGGGCGATGAGCGGGATTATATCGACCGGATGCAGTCGGCGGCTGCCCGGATGTCGACGCTGATTCGGGATTTGCTCAGCTACTCCCGCATTTCAACGCGCCGGGATAGAAACCAGCAGGTAGCGCTCAATGACGTGCTGGGCGAGGTGCTGAACGATTTGCAGATCAGTATTGCCGAAGCGAAAGCCAGGATTCAGATCGATGCGCTGCCAACGGTCGTGGGCGACGCTACCCAGTTGGGGCAGTTGTTTCAAAACCTGATCGGGAATGCGCTGAAATTTCGCCGAACCGACACGGTACCACAGATTACGATTGGCTATGAGCGCGTATCGATTCACGAACTGCCAGACACCGTTAAGCCAGTTCAGGTGGCCGAGACTTACCATCGTATCGATCTGACAGACAATGGTATCGGGTTCGATGAGAAGTACCTCGACCGGATTTTTCAGGTGTTCCAGCGACTGCACGGGAAAAGTGAATTTGCCGGTACGGGCATCGGCCTGGCCATCTGCGAAAAGGTGGCGACCAATCACGGCGGAGCGATTACAGCAACCAGTCAGCCTGGTAGTGGGGCTACGTTCAGCGTTTACCTGCCTGGCTAGCTACACCGCCCGTTTCCGACGCTGGTCAGTGCTGAATCCACTACCTTTGCCTGGCAGAGACAATAGGTGTAGCAGCGGCACTCAGATGATCGTTGACGCGTTACACCCCTGACTTACTCAAAATGACCAGACCAATGGATATTACCGTACAGGAACTGAAAGAGCGACTCGACAAAGGCGAACAACTAAACCTGATCGACGTACGCGAACCGAACGAATACGAAGCCGACAATATCGGCGCTAAACTGATTCCGCTGGGCGATCTGCCTTACGAACTGGATCAGCTCGACGGGTTGCAGGACGAAGAAGTAATCGTACACTGCCGGTCGGGGGCCCGCAGTGCTAGGGCGCAGCAACTGCTCGAAGAAAACGGCTTTACCAACGTCCGGAATGTAACGGGTGGTATGCTCGCTTACCGGGCGCAGTAGCGTTTCCGGGGAGAACAGAAAAACGACGATAGACGTAAGAAGAAAGATGCTGGCGCAAACCCGTCTTTCTTTCTGTGTCTATCGTCGTTCTGCCAAAAAAGCCTGAATTTTCGCATCGTCATCCGGGCCAACCCACTGGTAATCGGCCTGATTGTGGAACCAGGTCAGCTGGCGTTTGGCGTAGCGCCGGGAGTTGCGCTTCAGCAACCGGACCATCTCGTCGTAGTCGTAAGCGCCGTCGAGGTAGGGGAAAGCCTCCTGATAGCCAACGGTTTGCAGCGCAGACAGGTGCCGGTACTCGTACAGACCCCGCGCTTCGTCGAGCAGGCCGTCGGTCAGCATCTGATCCATCCGGGTGTCGATCCGGGCGTAGAGGTCCGGGCGGGGGCGGTCGAGCGCGACGAGGACCGTGCGAAATGGTCGATCAACGGGTGTATCCCGCCGAAACGATGAATAGGGTAGCCCCGTGCTCAGGCATACCTCCAGCGCCCGCGTTACCCGCACCGGGTTTTGCAGGTCGGCGGTGTGGGCGTAGACCGGGTCGAGCTGACGGAGCTGTTCCTGCAACGGAGACAAGCCTTCCTGCTGCCAGCGCAGCCGCAGCGTTTCCCTGAGGCCGGGATCAACAGGCGGCATATCGTCCAGCCCGAAACAGACGGCGTTGATATACAGACCCGTACCGCCCGACAGAATAATGACCCGTTGGCGGGCAAACAGATCAGTTAGTAGGGTCAGGCATTCGCGTTCGTAGCGTCCCGCCGTAACCGGATCGGTGATGCTGTGCGAGCCAATAAAGTGGTGCGGCACACCGTCCATGTCAGCCGGTGTCGGTTTGGCGGTGCCAATGGACAGTTCCTGGTACAACTGCCGCGAATCGGCCGAAACGACTTCGGTGCCGAGCTGTTGCGCCAGCCGGACGCAGAGGGCCGTTTTGCCGACGGCCGTCGGTCCGGCTACCACAAGTAGAGTAGGAACATCTGATAATGGCATTTGCAAACATAACCCTGATTTGAGCGAAAGCCGCCGGTGAGCGGTGCGGGTATCGGTTTGAGTGATCAAACCCCGCGCGTATCACTCGTGTTAGTTAGTACAGTGCCCGATCCTGACCCTACTGACCGATGAACGTTTGGTTACTATACCTGGTGATGAGTCTGACTGCTGCGGCTATCCAGCAACCCGACCCACCCCGTTTCCAGAAAATACTGCGCTTCAACGTGTACACGTTTGTCGTGAAAGCCGCACCGAGCGATTCGGGGCTGACGGCGACGGTGGCGGCTTACCGGGGGAGCCTGCTGCTGACCCGCGTGGTACAGCCTGTTGAGGGTGCTTTAGTTGGAGCCGACGTCGCCGATCTGGACGGAAACCAGTTGCCCGAACTATACCTATACACGACGGGCCGGGCTGATTCTACCTACGGGCAGGTCTACGGCTGGCAGTTCTTACCCGAACGACTGGCAACGATTACATTGGCCTTACCATCGGCCCCTGCCCCGACATTTCGCGGACATAATCGGTTCACACTGTCGAAAAATTCCCTCTGTCATCTACTGCCGATCTACAAAGACGGGCAACCGACCAATATGGCTCAGCGGGTGTGTTACCAACTGCACCCGCTGAAGCAGAATTACCAGCTACTACCAGAATAAAAAGGGGTCGGGCATCGAAACGCTGGTTATGTTTCGATGCCCGACCCCATTTGTTTGGTCTACCCAGTGCTTTCCCAACGTACATTCACAAGCGATGCCGGGGACAACGTAATCGCTCAATACAGTTAGAACAACTTCAGTCCCAGCGAGAGCGAAGCAATGCCGAGGTAGCCTTTTATATCCTTGTTCTTGTAAATACCACCCACCGGCACGGCGTAGCGGGCGTCGATGTCGAGGATACGGGCCAGCGTGTAGCCCACGCCTACTTCAGCCGCGTAGGTAAACGGCTTCACCTCCAGCGCGACCTGTGTAGGATCGTTCGGGTTGGGGTTTTTTAGATCGCTGCTTGTTTGCGGAAAACTCAGGCTGTTGGTGCCAATGGTGGCGAGGTTGTTACGGGTCGCGGTGGCTTTGGTCGTGAACAGCAGATTTGGCCCAACGAACACGCGTACACGGTCGTTGGCAAACTTTTTCCCGAACAGAATGGGCACGTTGACCGACTCTAGTATCGACTCCGACGTGATCGCAATAGCCGTTGGCGTCGAGGCCGGAATCTGGGCAGGCAATGATGTTCCCGCGATCCCGAATGCCAGCGCAGCCGGAATCGTCAGGTCGGCCTTCTGAAACAGCTTGTAGTTATTGTAGGTAGCTTCAACCTGCACGTAAAACGAGTTGAAGTTTTTGCGGCCCCACAGACCAAACGAGTAGCCGGTGCCCGTACCATTGCCTTTATTCTCGATCTGCGGAATAGTAGCGAGCGATGATATGGCGATAGGCGGAATAGTCGTGTGGCCGTTGGTAAAGGTACCGGCCCCTTTGATGCCGCCTTCAAACGACGTTTGGGCGAGTGCCGCCGAGCCGATCAGCAGGGCGAGTACTGTAAGTTGTAATTGCTTCATAAGCAGAGTTTAAAATAGCCGACTGTTGTTGTGTAGCTAGTAGCAGGAACGTCAAATATGAGCCAATTGTGATGAACAGCCTTATTTTTTCGAGAAAAAATGCAGTTTGCCGTTGACTCAAAAGTTAAACATTCAGTAAATCAGTCTGTTGTTTATCGAGCGGTAGTTGTCGTACTTGGCGCCGTTTATTCACTGTTTTATTAAACCAGACAAACACAATGGGTTTATTGTCATTCTTCAAGGGAGTAGGAGAGAAGATTTTCGATCACAAAGACGCCCCTGCCGATCCGGCGCAGGCTGAGAAAGCCGAGCCCGTAAAAGCACAGGCATTGCTCGACCATGTCAAGAAGCTGGGACTAGCCTATAAAACCCTGACGGTGAAGACCAAAGGCGATACGGTGACACTGACCGGCTCGGTGAAAGCGCAGGAAGATGCGGAGAAAATCGCGCTGGCCGTTGGTAACGTCGAAGGCGTTACGTCGGTCGACAATCAGTTGACGGTCGATGAGCCAGCACCAGAAGGTAAGTTCTACACCGTGAAGTCAGGTGATTCGCTGTCGAAGATCGCCAAGGAAGTATACGGCGACGCTATGAAGTACGGCGTCATTTTCGAAGCCAACAAGCCGATGCTGTCGGACCCCGATAAGATTTATCCCGATCAGGTGCTGCGCATTCCGCAGTTATAACAAAACAGGGTTAATTTGAGTAAGTAGGGTGTAAACGAAGTCGCGTGCTGTAAAGCACCCGCTTCGATTACACCCTATTTCTGTCTCAAACTGATCCAGTTTCATCCTATTTATTTGCTGTAGTCATGGCCGTTCATCTCGTTTCCTACCTGAAAGAACAGTTTACCCCCGGTGTTATCGATCAGCTGAGCACCGAACTGAGCGAGAAACCCGCCAGCGTCCTTAAAACGGTGCAGGGCGTTATTCCAACGTTGCTGGGTGGTCTGACGAAGCGCGTACAGGAATCGGGCGGGGCAGGTAGTATCTTTTCATTTCTGGGGAAAGGTGACTACGGCAAAACTCCGTTCGACGTTGGGCAGGTGACCGATACGCACCAGGAAACCATCGAAACGGCCACCGCCGGCCGGGACTTTCTGGATCAGGTGTTCGGCGAAAAGCTGAACCCTACTACTGAACTGATCGGTACGTTTGGCGGTACCAAACCCGAATCGGTGCGGGTGGTGATGAGCCTGGCAGCCTCGGTACTGATGGGTGTCCTGGGGCGGCAGGAGCAGGAGAAAGGGCTGACGGCGCACAGCCTGAAAACGTTACTTGAAGGGCAGGCTACCAATTTCCGTACGGCACTGCCCGCCGGCCTGGAGAGCGTGAGCAGCCTGCTTGGATTCAACGAACTTGAAACGCCGGTTGGCCCACCGACGATTGTGCAGGGAGTCGATAATTTCAGCGGCACGGTCGTTAGTCCCAACATTCCGAAAAGTACCGATGGCGACCGACAACGCGAAAACGTACGCTGGTTGCGCTGGGCCGCTGTACTAATGGGTATCCTGGTTGTGGGCCTGATCGTACAGAAATGCGGTGAAAACGAAAATAGTGTCGACGGTGTCAGTACCGACAGCACGGCAAGGGTCGAGTCGAACGCTGTCGAGGATACGTCGAGAGCGACCAAAAACAGTGTCATTCAGGCGCACGGACAAGTGGCTGATTCGACGGCCCCCGGTGCGCTGGGCATCCGCGACGACAAGCCAACTACGACCGGCACCGGTACCGACGTGATTACGCAGATCGAACTGCCCGGTGGGCGTAAGCTGAGCCTGGGCGAGCAGTCGTTCAATGGCCGGCTGGCCCGCTTTCTCGGCAGTAAACCCAAAAATCCGGAGCGGACGTTTACGTTTGAAAACCTGACGTTTGAAACGGGATCGGCAAAAATCACGGCGGAGTCGCGGCAGAACGTCAACGACCTGATCGACATTCTGAAAGCGTACCCAACCCTGCGTATTCGCGTTGAAGGCCATACCGACAATACGGGCAACGCCGACACGAACCTCGAACTGTCCCGCGACCGGGCTGCGTCGGTTCGTACAGCGCTCACATCGGCCGGTATTGCGGGCGACCGCGTCACGACGCAGGGGTACGGATCGGCGCATCCGCTGGCTACCAACGATAACGCCGAAGGCCGTCAGCGTAACCGCCGTATCGACGTCGCGGTGACAAAAATTTAAGCAGCGACTGGGCTGGCGAATGCACAGAAGTGGTGTACGGCTAAAATCCTGTGCATTCACCAGCCCGGTCCGACACACTCTGTGCGTATATTGCGGGCTGTTTTTATACCTGCTTTTTACGTACCCTGTTATGTTCGCTGATGCCGTCGAGCGCATTAAAACGTTTACCCGTCCCATCCATTCCATTGCCCGTTTTTACGGCCACGCACCCATTGTGCCGGGCAGTGCCACCTTGTTTTTCGTCAACGAACTGGGCGATGCACTGACCTGCCGACACGTCGCCAACAACATCGTCCGATCGGATAAGATCAACACCAATTACATCAGCTATCGGGGAAAAGAAGGCGAGTTCCAGAATCACCCCGACCGGGCCCGGCTTCAGCGCGAACTGCAACAGAAACTGGGTATTAAAGACGACACGATCAAGCAGCTGTATCATCAGTACATCCGCTGCGTGGAGGGTGGGGGCGCACCGGAAATCGTGCTCCACAGCAACGAGCACGTTGACCTGGCGCTTATACGATTCCGGAATTTTACCCGCCCCCTGTACTCCTCATACGCTACGTTTCTGAAAGACAGCAAGCGGATAAAACCGGGTCGTACGCTTTGCCGGCTGGGGTATCCGTTTCCGGGCTTCACAAATTTTGGCTACGATAATTACCGCGATACCGCTTACTGGACCGACGAGCAGCCCCGCTACATGGCGTTCCCGCTGGATGGAATGATTACGCGGCTGATGCAGAACAAAAGCAACAGTATTGAAATCGAAGTAAGCACACCCGGTCTGGTCGGGCAGAGTGGTGGCCCGCTCTTCGATCCCGATGGGCTGGTGTACGGCCTGCAATCTGCCACCGATCAGCTGCACCTGGGGCTGGATATCGAAGACAAGGAATTTCTGGTCAACAACCGCCGGAAGAAAGTGTCGAACTACGCTTTTTTGCAGGTCGGCATCTGCGTTCACGTCGATGGGATCAAAGAGTTTCTACGGGCCAACAACGTGAAATTTTACGAAGCCTGACCGTGTACCGGTAGCGAGTATCTTTGCCCGACAACTGCCTGCTTTGCCAATGACCAGTCTACCCGTTACCAATATTGATACGCTGACGGCCGATGCGCTGAACCTGCTCAGACAACTCATTGCTACACCTTCGTTTAGTCGCGGGGAAAACCACACGGCCGACCTGATTGTCGCTTTTCTGGGCGAACGTGGCGTACCGACCCAACGGCTGAAAAACAATGTGTGGGCCGTCAATGCGCAGTTCGATCCCGCCAAACCGACCGTGTTGCTCAATTCGCACCACGATACGGTGAAGCCCAACACATCCTGGACGCTCGACCCCTTTGCTCCCCTAGAGCAGGACGGCAAACTGTTTGGCCTGGGCAGCAACGATGCGGGTGGCTGCCTGGTGTCGCTGATCGCTACGTTTCTGCATTTTTATGACCGCACCGACCTGTCGTACAATATCCTGCTGATTGCCAGCGCCGAAGAAGAAATATCGGGCCGCGACGGGCTGGAACTGGTGTTGCCGCAGATGCCGCCCATCAGCTTCGCTATTGTGGGCGAACCCACCGAGATGCAGCTGGCCATTGCCGAGAAAGGGCTGCTGGTGCTCGACTGTACGGCGCACGGCATCAGCGGTCACGCAGCCCGCGACGAGGGCGATAATGCTATCTACCACGCCTTGCAGGCCATCGACTGGATCAGAACCTATCAGTTTCCGAAGGTGTCGCCCGTGCTGGGGCCGGTGAAAATGTCGGTAACGATTATTCAGGCCGGTACGCAGCACAACGTTGTTCCCGATGCCTGTACATTCACGGTCGACGTGCGCGTAACGGAGCAGTACACCCTCCAGGAAATTATCGACGTTATTCAGGCCAACATTCGCGCTGAGGTAAGCCCGCGTTCGATCCGGCTGACACCGTCGAGCATACCGATCGAGCATCCGATTGTGCAGGCTGGTCTGGCGCTGGGGCGGCACACATACGGGTCGCCGACAACATCGGATCAGGCAGTGCTGAGTTGCCCCTCGCTCAAATGCGGCCCCGGTCATTCGGGCCGGTCGCACTCGGCCGACGAGTTTTTGTATCTCCACGAGCTGGGCGACGGCATCCGGGGCTACATCCAGATGCTGGAGCAGGTTGTATAGACAGGATTACAGGATTAGTGGGATTTTGATGGCATGCGAATGGAGCGGACTTTGACGGATCAGCGCAAATGTCTGACTTAACGATCAACAACAATCAGTGCTAATCTGTAACATCCGCGTGCCATCAAATCGTGTAATCCTGTCCATATTACCTGTGAGAAATGAAGGGACTTGTGCTTTCTGAAAAAAGCCCCTTTCCTATGCCCTGTCGATTACCCCGCCTGCTTCTCCTCGCCCTGTCGCTCCCGGTAACTACTGCGCTGGCTCAGGCACAGCCTGCGTCTGACAAACCGTGGTCGGTACGGATGGCCGATGCCGTCATCAAAAAATACCCTGACTCGATTGCCGTCAAAGAGAACCGACCCGCTGGCTGGGACTACGAACAGGGGCTGGTGCTGAACGCGATCGAACGTGTCTGGGAGCGCACCGGCGACGGTCATTATTACGACTATATCCTGCATGACATTGACCGCTACGTGGGTAAAACCGGGCCGATCCGTACGTACCGGATGGATGAATTTAACCTCGACAACATCACAACGGGGCGGGTGCTGCTGACGCTGGCGCAACAGACGCAGCCGGGCCGCGAAAACTACAAACGGGCCGCCGACACGCTCCGGGCGCAACTGACGCACCAACCCCGCACGAAAGAAGGCGGCTTCTGGCATAAGCAGCGTTATCCCAATCAGATGTGGCTCGACGGTCTGTTTATGGCTGAGCCGTTTTATGCCGAGTATACCGCGCTCTACGACCGGTCGCCCGACTCCGCGACCCGCCACTTCGACGATATAGCTCACCAGTTTGCGCTGATCGAACAACACCTGATCGACCCGAAAACGGGCTTACTGTACCACGGGTACGACGAAAGTCGGCAGCAGCAATGGGCCAACGCCAAAACCGGTACGTCGCCTAATTTCTGGGGCCGCTCGCTGGGCTGGTACGCAATGGCGCTGGTCGACGTACTCGATTATTTTCCCCGGAATCATCCTTGTCGCGCTGATTTGCTGGCGTATTTTCAGCGGCTGATGCCTGTGCTGGTACGTTATCAGGACCCCAAAACAGGCGCGTGGTACCAGGTAATCGATCAGGGAAGCCGGAAAGGAAACTATGTAGAGGCATCGGCTTCGTGCATGTTCGTTTATGCGCTGGCAAAGGGCGTTCGGCTGGGTTATCTGCCCACGTCCATGCTGCCAGCCGCGAAGAAAGGCTATCAGGGTATTCTGAAAACGTTCGTCGCGACCGACCCGGCGAGTCAGCAGCCGGTACTGAACGGTACGGTCAGCGTGGGTGGGCTGGGTGGCACCCCATACCGCGACGGTAGCTATGCGTATTACCTGAGCGAACCAATCCGGGTCAACGATCTGAAAGGCGTGGGGCCATTTATCATGGCGAGTGTCGAAATGGAGATGGTTGACGAATATCCGCTGGGGCGGGGGAAAACCGTTGCCGTCGATACGTATTTCAACAACGAAACCCGCAAAGGCGACAACGGGCCGGAGCCATTCCACTACATCTGGAACGACCGGATGCACTCGGGTTTCTGGCTGTGGGGCAAGACCTTCCGCGAGCTGGGCGCTACGACCGTGACGCAGCCGGAAGCACCCACCGCGCAGACGCTGAAAGGCAAGGACGTGTACATCATTGTCGATCCCGATACGCCCAAAGAGACGCCTAAACCCAACTACGTGCAAGCTGCTGATGTCGACGCGCTCGATGCGTGGGTGCGGGCCGGTGGGGTGCTGGTGCTGATGACGAACGACTCCGCCAATGCCGAACTGCCCCGCTTCAACCAGCTCGCCAAACGCTTCGGCATACAGTTCGGTTACGAGCAGGTCAACCCCGTTCAGGGCACGCGCTGGTCGGACGGTAAGCTGACGATTCCGGCCCACGACCCCATTTTCCCACACGTCTCGACTATCTACGTCAAAGAACTGGCTCCGCTGATACTGACTGCCCCCGCCAACCCGGCGCTGTTGAAAGGCGATACGGTAATCATGGCGACGGCCCACGTGGGAAAAGGTACGGTGTTCGCCATCGGTGATCCGTGGCTGTACAACGAATACACTGACGGCCGACGCATCCCAATCGAGTACCAGAACTTTCAGGCGGGTAAAGACCTCGCGACCTGGTTGTTAAAACAGACGAAATAGTTTTATATAGATGGCACGCGGATGACACAGATTTTGGCGGATTAACGCTGATCTTTAATGAACCGTCAAAAATAATCTGCGCTAATTCGCCCCATTCGTGTCATCCGCGTGCCATCAAATCCTGTAATCCTGTCGAATAAAAATCTGTAGACAGTTTGGCGGGATTGCGGTTAATTGCAGAGGAAATAACCGCAATCAACGCAACTCATGCTGTATCCGCTGACGTTCGATACCATTTTTAAAGACAAAATCTGGGGTGGCCAGAAGATAAATACCGTGTTGGGCAAAGACTTTTCGCCACTGCCCAACTGTGGGGAAACGTGGGAAGTGTCCGACGTCGAAGGCAACGTGTCGGTCGTAAAAGAGGGGGCCTTGAAAGGGGAGTCACTCCGCGATCTGGTGGCGCAGTACAAGGACGAACTGGTTGGTAAACACGTCTACGAACAATACGGCGACCGCTTCCCATTGCTCATCAAGTTCATCGACGCGAACGATGACCTGTCGATTCAGGTGCACCCCAACGACGAGCTGGCGAAGCAGCGCGGCAGTGGCTTCGGCAAAACCGAGATGTGGTACATCATGCAGGCCGATGAGGGGGCTATGCTCAATTCGGGATTCAACCGCGAGGTGTCGAAAGACGAATACGTCAAAGCCGTAGCCGACAATACCATTCAGGATCTGCTGAACATCGAACCTGCCAAGCCCGGCGACGTCTTTTTCCTCCCGGCTGGTCGTGTTCATTATATCGGTAAGGGGCTGCTGCTGGCTGAAATCCAGCAAACCTCCGATACAACGTACCGCATCTATGATTTCGACCGTGTCGATCAGACAACCGGCAAGAAACGCGAACTGCACACCGATCTGGCCGTCGACGCGATCGATTACCACCACTACGATCACTACAAAACGCAGTATGAGCCGCAGGAAAACGAAAGCGTCAACGCGGTAAAGAGCGACTATTTCGTCACCAACGTGCTGAATTTCAATCAGGAAGTCGCGCACGACTACACGCAGATCGACTCATTTGTAGTGCTGATCTGCGTTGGCGGTGGCCTGACTATCGAAGCTGAAGGCGGGTATAGTGTGTCGCTGACAATGGGTCAGAGCGCCCTGCTTCCGGCCTCCGTGCAGCGGGTCACCCTCGTCCCCGACGGCGACATGACCGTGCTAGAAACGTACGTGCCGTAGTGTTGAACCGTTGATTGTATAGCCTGGACGTCCACGTCCGGGTGGGCGCGATAGCGGCCAACAAAGCTGCCGCCCATAACAGTTGGCCCTACGGTCACCCGGACGTGGACGTCCAGGCTACACAATCAATAGAGACATATCACCGGAGCGTATTGCGGAGCAGCAGGATGCCCGCGCCGGGCCGTCGCCATTGGTCCATCAGCCTGGCATGGCGGGGATGGGTTGGGCGGAAAAAGGCACCCAAAAGCAAATCAAGGTCACCATCCTGATCGACGTCACCCGCATCGAGTGTCAGCCACCGACCCCGGCTGTTGCTGGCGAACGTACGGGGCTGAAACTGCCCGTTGCCCTGATTCTCGAAATACGCAAAACTGGCGTTGGGTTGCCGGTCATAGGCGGGAAACTGCGCAATCGTTGCCATGTCGGGGTCACCGTCCTGATCGAAGTCCCGCACCAGCGTTTGCGTTGCGCCGTACATCGGGTAAAACCACAGTTGTTTAAACCGGTACTGCCCAACGTTTTTGAAAATGCGAACGCCGTGGTACGGCTTGGGGATAATCGAGTAATCCGCGTTATCGCCATTGGTATAAATCAAATCGGGCGCACCGTCGCGGTCGATGTCGGCCAGTTCGATAAAGCTGGATCCGTAGACGGGCGGAAAGCGCAGCAGCGTCGTCTTGCGAAATGTGCCGTCGTGCTGATTGTAGAAGGCCGCTACCTGTTCGTCGCCCTGCGTGAGCAGTGCAAGCACATCGGGCCAGCCGTCGGCGTTGAGGTCGCGGACGATGGTTTGCCGCGCGCCCGGCACCGGATCGAGCACGTGTTCGCGGTAGCCATTGGCTGTCTGTTCAAACCAGCTCAACTTACCCAGATAATGCCCAAACTGGCAGACGATCCGGTCGGCACGTCCGTCGCGGTTCAAATCGGCCGTCGTAACCTGTACGGGTCGGTCGAGTTGCTGAATCTGGGGCGAAACCGCTTTGGTCTGCGGGTTTAATAGCCCCCAGCTACCCGCCAGCCGATCGTTGGGGTTCAGCACACCCACCAGCAGCATCGTCAGGCCGTCCGCTTCGGAGTGGTGCAGATCGACTGGTGGGCTGTTGAACTGCATCGAGTCGACGCGCTGGAGCGACTGGTTCAGGCCAATCAACTGCCCACGCTGGGTACCGGCCCAGATACGGTGCGACAACGAATCGTACCGCAGCATGGTCACCAGGGCATCAACCGAGTTGGGTGACGATTCGGGTCTGAAAAGTGGCAAATCAACGCGTAATGGCGTGTGCGATACCTGCGATGGTAGACTATCGGGTGCTTCTGTTGTATAGTAATCGACGATTTTTTGCCAGTCGGTTGGGGCTACCGTTGGGCGATCGGGGAAGATGTTGGCTTCGATAACCCGCGTTAGTTCCGCCTGATCGCTAAACTGTCCCAGCGCCTGCATCTGCTGAGTCGACTGCCCCATGCGCAGGGCCATTTGCGGCAGTACGCCCATTCGCCACGTTTTTTTGTCGAGCAGCGACGGATCGGGCAGGGCATGGCAATTGCCACAATAGGTGCGGGCCAGTTGCTGGCCGGTCAGTGCCGTTGGCTGAGGTGGTGGGGGCGGAGTTGTCGTTTGCTGCGTGGACGACGACTGGCAGGTGAAAAAAAGCAGAGAAAACGCCAGGAAAAGTGCTGCCAGCCAGATAAATCGCATGGACAAAGATAACCCGATCGTGGTTTTTTTATAAACCAGTCAAGCCGGAACGCCCGAAAATTCGTTGTTTTACCAACGAATAAACCCACCTTCTATGGATTGTTTTGTTGGGGTCGACGTGGGAACCACCAACGTCAAAGCCCTTGCGTTGTCACCTGCCGATCTGAATACGATTCTGGCCCACGCATCCGCCAGTGTCGACACGATAAACCCCGAACCCGGCTATGCTGAGCAGGATGTGACCGCCATCTGGCAGGCATTTGCCGAAGTAATGGCCGACGTCAATGCGCAGTTGAAAAAGGCAGGTCACGCAGCTACCCATGTGGCATTTAGTACGGCCATGCACAGCCTGCTGGCCATGGATGGTGAGGGTAAGCCGATGAGCCATGCCATTCTCTGGTCAGACAACCGGGCTCAGGAACAGGCCAACACGCTGCGTACGAGCCGGAAAGACCTCGGCGATGCGATTTACCAGCAGACGGGTACGCCCATTCACCCGATGATTCCGCTTTGCAAACTGGCGTGGCTGCAACAGCACGAACCCCGGTTGCTGCACCGGGTCGCCCGGTTTGGCTCGATCAAAGAATACCTCTGGCATCGGCTGACGGGACAGTTCGAGATCGATTTTTCCATGGCGACCGCTACCGGACTGTTTGATGCGGACAAACAGCAGTGGAGTCAGCAGGCTATCGAATATGCTGGCGTTCGGCCCGATCAGTTGTCGGCCTTTGTACCAACGACGCAGCAACGGCCCCTGCTGGCTACTGATGATACCGCCGGACTTGGGTTTTCGGACGCTGTGTCGCTGGTTATCGGCGCATCGGACGGGTGCCTGGCGAACCTGGGTGCGGGGGGAATCAAACCGGGTATAACGACCCTGACCATCGGCACGAGCGGGGCTATCCGGCAAACGGTGACAAAGCCCCTGCGCGATCCCGACGGACGATTGTTCTGCTATTGGCTCGACAGCGATCACTACGTTGTCGGTGGGCCAACTAATAATGGCGGCAACGTGCTGGAATGGATCGAGCAATTACTGCAAAAGGAGACGCAGGCTGTGCTCGATGAAGCCGGTACGGTACCGCCCGGAGCCGACGGTCTGCTGTTTTTGCCGTACCTACAGGGTGAACGCGCACCGCTCTGGAATGCAGCCGCCCGTGGCGCGTACCTCAACATCGACTTTCAGCATACACAGGCCCATTTCGTACGGGCGGCACTGGAGGGCGTGTTGTTCAACATGCTTAGCATCAATCAGTTATTGACGAAACAGACGGGTCCATCGCGGATTATCCACGCCAATGGTGGGTTTGCGCAGTCGCAATTGTGGGTACAGATGCTGGCTGATATAGCGGGTATCCCGGTTCGGCTGAATGCCAGCAATGAAAGCGGGTCGATGGGCGGTATACTGTTGATTATGAAGACACTCGGTATCGTAAAGTCGCTCGACGAAGCCGCCGACCATGTTTCGTTTGGCAACACGATCGAGCCGGATTCGGCACACAGCCGGGCTTATCAGCAAATTTTTAAGCAGTGGGAAATGGCCAGATCGCGGGTGATCTAGGTCTGCGCAGGTAATCCATCCGTCATTCAGTAAAGCGGTTATCATCGGCATAAAACCCCGACGTTAACCGCTTTTTTGTGCCTGTATGTCTGCCATAATCGCTGAAACGCATGGTATGCCATCTTCGTAATATTATAGTAATTGTGGCAATATGATTACTGTGGAAAGATTCATATAGGAATAGTACAATAATTTTTATTGGTATAGATAAAGAATGTGTTGTACAATTCACCGTTTCAGTGAAAAATCAGAAGTGATTTTTGTACTATTCTACTTTGAGAAAACTATCGACACGTACTAATTAGTTATTTGTGTGTCTAACAAAGTGAGGGTACCTCATTAGTTACTCGCTGATAACAAACTGATTAGACTTGATATGAACCATTCATTCACCATACAATCTGAGATTAGCTTCAAGGGGCGACTTTATAAATTTCTCGTGTTGGCCTTGCGTCGAATCAACGTGTTTACGGCCCGCAACCGGGCAATTTTTGAAGGAGCGGCACGGGCCGCAGCGCCTTTCGGCGGCAACGTGTTGAACAGCCGATTCTAACTCATTTCTTATTTAGTCAACAAACCGGCTTGTCTGTCGATGCTTTCACCGCATCAGGTGCAGATGGGCGCAAATCATACCAACATGAATCGTTTTTCAGTCATTTACCAATACAAAGGACAGTATCATCACGTAGGTCGGCACACGCTCGATGAAGCCAAAGCTACCCTCGGCACCATTGCCAATGCCGGTAACCGTAAAGCAATCGGCATCTACGACGACAAGACCGAGCTATTCAGTTGGGAAACCGTGCGTCAGGATCAGTACGATCAGTCGTCGATTGAAATACAGGGCAAACTGGGCGAAGAAATCATTCATATCGCGCAGGCGCTCCGTCGGCGCGATATGAACTGGCGGGGCGAATTTCAGCGCCCCAGCCTGTTCGCTTGAGGCACGGTGGTAGTGGCAGGTCATTGTTGCCTGCCACTGCTATACCTGGTCGAGTGGCTGCCTGAGCCTGGATTGAATCCGATGCAGGGGTAACCGCTTGGGCGTACGAATAACCAGTGGCACGGCCTCGGTCACGACGTTGCTGGTATCGAGTCCGTAGGCTTCTTTCGTTGATAATGCAATGCGTTTGAGCAACAGGTAACCGGTCATAGTCAGCCGTTGACTGACGGTCAGCTCGTTATCGAACGAAAGGAATTTGCGGAACAGCACGAAGCGGAAATCACCCCCGATCCGGTGGATGTTCAGCGATCGGTACTTGGCGTCGATGGTTACCTCCTTGTCGGCGACCATATCCTGCACCACCTGCCGGAACAGCAGATTCAGACGCGGTTCGACACGAAAGCCGAGATAAAACGTCACGAAGTAAGCGTCTTCGGGGGCCAGCGTATCGACTTTGTAGCGCATCACGTAGGGTTCATCTTCCACGCAGACGTGGATAAACCAGTAAATATCGGCGCGCTTGGGAGCGCGGTTCAAGATCGAAAACAGCGTTTCGTTTTCAATCGTATCGTAGCTCTCGGCCGACGTCAGGTAAACGAGGTGGGTCGCATATTTGGGAATACTGACATCGTTGCTTAATTCTTTCAGTGCAGGCAGGTTGCCGGGTAGCGTATCGTAGCGGGTCAGGCTGCTGGTCAGCGACTCGCCCTGATACCAGAATACCATCATCGCCATCAATAACAGGCCGAGCGTGACCGAAATCCAGCCACCTTCCTCGAATTTGACGAGGTTGGCGATTAGAAACGTGATTTCAACGATCAGAAACATCGTCGTTATCAACACGATCAGCACGGTATTGACCCGTTTGACTTTCAGGTAAGCACTGATAAGCAGCGTCGACATCAGCATCGTCAGGGTTACGGCCAACCCAAAAGCCGCTTCCATATTTTTCGATTCGCGGAAGTGCAGCACAATCAAGATACAACCAACCATCAACCCCCAGTTGACGAATGGAACGTACAGCTGCCCCCGTTCGTCGGATGGGTAAGCGACGCGTTGCCGGGGCCAGAAATTCAGCCGCATGGCTTCGCCGACCAGCGTAAAGGCCCCGCTGATGAGGGCCTGTGAGGCAATAATCGTGGCCAGTGTGGCGATAACGATGCTGAACACTTTCAGCGAACCCGGTACTGTGCTGTAAAATGCCCCCGACTCATTGATCTGCTCACCCAGGTGCTGCATCAGGTAAGCGGTTTGGCCGGCGTAGGAGAGAAGCAGCGTAGTTTTGACATACACCCAGCTCGCGCGAATGTTGCCACGGCCGCAGTGCCCCATGTCGGAGTAGAGCGCTTCTGCGCCGGTCGTGCACAGGAAAATACCACCCAATAGCCAGAACCCACCCGGATAGTCGCGCAGAAACCGCAGTCCGTAAATTGGGTTGAACGCTTTCAGTACGCCAGGTTCGCTCAGCAGCGCATACAGGCCAATGGCACCGATAAACGTGAACCAGACCAGCATAATTGGGCCAAACAGTCGCCCGAGCTGCTGCGTACCAAACTGCTGGCTGACGAACAGCGCAATCAGGATACCGATTACGATGGGTACGGTGTCGAGTGTTGGGTAATAAATCAACAGGCCTTCAATGGCCGACGAAACGGAAATAGGGGGCGTGATAAGTCCATCGGCCAGTAGAAAGGCCCCGCCTACGATAGCCGGAACCATCAGCCATTTACCCGAATGGCGCCGGACCAGCGCGTACAGGGAGAAAATTCCGCCTTCCCCGTTGTTGTCGGCCCGCAGCGTAATAATGACGTATTTGATCGTTGTTTGCAGCGTCAGTGTCCAGATAATACACGACAGCGTACCCAGCACCAGCGTCTCTGTCAGCGGTTTGCCGCGCATGACGGCCGAGATCGTATAAAGAGGAGAGGTACCGATATCACCAAACACGATACCAACTGCAACGAGTAAACCCTGCAGAGAAACTTTGTCAATTGACGTTCGGGAAGACATAGTAAGCGAAAGACGTATCAGATTCGTACAAATTACTAGTTGGTGAGGGTAGTAGTTTTTAAAATTAGATTAATAGAAATTGTTGCCCTGACTGTCAGCGGTATACGTTATCGATACGATAAAATAGATTCTGTATAAGCTGGTAGTGCACACCGGTAGATGTGGCGCGCTGGCATACACAAACAGGCTGTAAATTCAGCCTTATACTACTATGACAAGACCGCACCTTTTATGGTGAAAAGGCTTGCGAAAAAGATAAGTACGGCAGAAAAACAGAGCAGTTACACCGCTGGATAAATCGAAAGAGTCAGGCGCACAGGTGACAACTAATTTTCGTCGACTATATAAATAGTATCTGGGGCCGTTAATTGCCTTGCAGATCAGTTCGTTTCAAATAGATTGCGGTCTCAATTGTCTTTGTAGTTTGGCCAGCCAGCCGATTTATGGGTGGTAGCCTGCCTGATTCACGTATGAAAAACAACAACGTCAAGACCCGTCTCCGTAGTAATCAACCCGTTGTCGGCGTTCTTTCCAATAGTGCCGATCCAACCATTGCGGAACTCTGCGGCTTTTCCGGTCTCGACTTTTACATGATCGATGGTGAGCACAGCCCCGTAACAACGGCGCAGGTACAGGATATCGTCAGGGCCTGTGAAGTGAGCGGCATCACGCCGTTGGCCCGGGTGCGCAGCAATGACCCCAAGCTGATTCTTCAGTTTCTGGATGCCGGGGTGATGGGTATTATGCTGCCGGGGGTTCGCACGGCAGCCGAGGCCGAAGCATTGGTACAGGCGATCAATTACCCACCGAAAGGGAAGCGTGGATTTGCCCCGGTGCGCTCGGCTGATTATTTACTCGGTACGATGAATCAGGGCGAGTATATTGAATTTGCCAACGAACAGATTCTGGTATTGCCGCAAATAGAAGATCAGGAAGCAATCGATAACCTTGAGGAGCTGATGGCTGTCGACGGTATCGACGGTTTTGTGATTGGCCCGCGCGATCTGGCTATGTCGATGGGCTTTTACGATGGCGCCAGTCATGATGAAGTAAAACGGACCATTGCCGGGGCCGTTGAAAAAATAAATAGGGCCGGTATGATTGTTGGAACTACCGCAGTTACCGGCGATCAGGCCCGTGCCCTGTTTGATCGGGGCGTGCGATTCTGTCTGGTATCGCTGGCTGGCTTATTACACAGTGCGGCTGCTGATTTCACAAAAAATCGGTAATGGATTTTAGCATTGTGTGAAAAATAAATCCAGATGTATATAAATTTTGCCAGATATTATAAAAAATTTGAGGGATCAGCGGCTGTTAAATCGGATTTTGCATCACATAGCGCTGTTTTTATTGGGTAACTTCAACTTAATGCCTATACTTGACCGGCCGATTTATTGTCTGCAACTCCATGGAGATTGATTTAGTATAGTACATCGAGCCACCCTAAACTTTATTTTTCTAGGTGTTTTTAACCATTGATCAGTTTCGTTGATGACGTACAGATCATAGCAAGGTGATAAAACATATTACTAAGCTTCCGGTTAATGTGGAAACCGTTCCCTAAGTTTGCCTCACGACTTGCGAGCGTTCTAAAGTTTAGTTTGAAACATTGCGTCAAAATTCAATTACGTACCCTATGCGAACATTTATCCAACGACACCCCCTGCGGATGCTGGCTGGACTCGTGTTGCTGAGTTGTGCTGCCCAAAACGGCGTACAGGCTCAATCGTCGGCCGATACAGTGCGGACTACCACTCCTGCTAACTCGGCTTATCCGCGCGAAAACATCTACCGGCTTGGTAAAGGCGTCTACACCGACACGCTTCGGCGCGATGAGTTCAAGACCCAGGCCAGCGATGTTGCCGAGCTTGACGATTGCGACACTACCTTCCAAACATTTATTCTGGTTCGCCGTCTTTCACCATGGCGTGTTGGTCTGTTTGCAGGACCCAACTTCGCTTATTGCGGAACCTGGGAAAATACATTCGGACCAACCAAACGCGATAACACGCTTTATAACGGTGCGGGTCTCAATGTTACCGGTAACATCGATTACTACCTGACTCCGGCAACGCGCCGTCTGCGCTTTGGTCTGGGTACGGCTTTCGGTTACCAGAACTATTACACCCGCAGCATCTATCGGGATTACCTCTATGGTCTGGCCGCATCACGTGGTTTCAACCAGAGCCAGGTAACCATCAAGCAGCGTGCTTCGGAAGATATGTATCTGACGATCGGACCCGTTCTGGCATTCACGATTGCCCGGAGCCGCCGGAACCCCGAAGCAACCACGTTCCTTGAACTGGGTCTGCGCGGAGGTCTGTTCCGCACGGAAGCCGCAACGATCGCTGCTTACACGCCGTCGACACTGTCGCTGCCCGGTACGCCTTCGTTCGTTGATGGTGGCGGTCTGATTCGTTCGGTGAACCCAAGCACCCGCGTATATCACCCAGGTGGTCTGCTGTCGCTGGGTGTCTTCTTCCCGCTCCGCAACAACTGGAACATCGGTGTGCAGGCGCAGGGCTTCTTCACCCAGCTGAATTACTACATCATTAACGGTGTCGACGATCAGCTGTATGAGTTCAAGCGTAAACACGGTGGTTTCAGTGCCGGTCTGGCCGTTCGGAAAGGCTTCGTTCAGAAGAAACTGATTCCAAAAACGCCAACGGTTTGCCCAACCTGCGAGCAGATTCCTGAGTTGAACGTACGATTCAACAACGCGTCGCTGAAAGGTGCATCGCTGTCTTACCTCGACAGCGCATCGGCTCAGCGTACGGGTCAGACGATGAATACATCGGCAACGGCCCCAACGATCAGCTGGCGCAGTACAACCCCGAATCCGAAGAACGAAACCTTCACGGCTCGTCTGTACTACCGTCCGGATTCGGTAACGACAAGTGCTTCGGATCAGATGATCGCGCAGGTTGAAAACAGCACCGACACGACGCTGGCATTCCCAACGGGTTATTTCGCCAATGGTCAGATGAACCCCGGTTTCTACTACGTAACGGTTCACAACCGGCAGGTAGCGAAGTGTGGTACCTGTATGAGCGAAGTGGCTACGACGAGTTTCTCGGTACTACGGCCAAAAGGTGGCGACACCGACTGCGAGTATCGTCACCGGCTGGAGCGTCTGGAAGTATACTACCGGACCCCGTACACCCGCGAAGTGGCTAACGTTTGTTACTGTAACGGTACCATCACATCAGTTGGCGACACGGTTACCCGTCTGCGCTACCGTGGTCTGAACCGTCGTCTGGCAACGAGTGCTATCGAGTTCGATACCAACACGGTTATCCTGAACCTGAAAGATCTGCCGGGCAACCTTGCTCAGCAACTGCAGGCTGAGAAGTCGAAAATCGAAAGTGGCAACGCCATCCGCTACAAAGGCCGTCGGGTACGTCCGCAGGTACAGTACTTCCGCGCTGTGTTCTCGGTTACGAAACTGCCATGCAACGGTCAGCCAGAGCAAGCAGTTGGTAGCTTCAACACAACGATCAGCGACAACAGCTACAGTATCACTGATCTGAAGCCACTGACCGACGCGCAGAAAACGAAGATGCTGGCACCTCCGGCACCAACCAAGAAGGCAACGCGCCGTCGGGCTGGTAACAGCGGTCGCCGGTCGGATGTAATGTTCGGCGTACAGTAAGCGATTTGCATAAACGAAGAAAGCCGGGGCCAACGCTCCGGCTTTCTTCGTTTATGGTAGGTTGATTACTTCGTTGTAAGCGCAATAGAGTAGGTTATTTTCTGTCATGCCGGCGTAGGAGGGATCTTCGGTGTCGGATAGTTTTTCTTAACGCTACCAAAGAGCCCCCTACGTCGGAGTGACAGAAAAATTATGACACGTTTGCTTAGTAACGAATTTGCTGACGAATGGCACAGCGAAGCGAATAGTCGCCAATAACGGGTAGCCTGTTCTCCACCTGATCGTCTTTCTGATAAGTAGCGGGTAGATTTAGCGATGCGTGGCCACGAACGTGCCACTCCGCGATGTAAATAGCATCCAGCTAAGCTGGTTAGGCAAAGGGAGCTGTTCTCCCGGTACTGCAAAAGCTAGTCACGCATCACCGTAAACGACAGCAAACCCTCGTAGGATTTAACGCGCTCCGGCGTTTTACTTTTCGGTTTGGCAAACAAACATACCGTTGACTTACCCCGGCGGTTAATCGGAATCGATAGCTGATACACATCGCCCGACTGCCGAACATTAACTGTCGATGAGGTTAGCACAGTACCGTTGTACGGGCCGGTAGCACAGGTAAACTCGACGGGCTGAGCGCTACGAAGCGACAGCGTCAGTGTTTCGCCGGATTGGAGCAGCCCTTCTTTCGGGAAGTTGGTGTCAAGACCAAGCCGGAAATACGCGTCGTACACTTTCGGAAACCGGTCGAACTGGGCTTTACTGGTTGGTATGTCAAGCAGTTGCCAACGCGAGTCAACGGGGAAATGATTGGCAGAGAAAGGTACCGGATCGGTTAAAAAATAGAAGTCATTCGGCGTGTCGGGCGTTTTGGCCGTCGACTGCGCCCATGCCAGATCGAGCAGGAACCAGTCGCCGTCGAGTTTAACCGCGTTCCACTCGTGATCGACCCGCGTGATTGGCACCCCTGACTCAAAATCGTTGGTCCGGGCATACCCTTTGATGTTGGCGGTTTCGATACCCGCCCGGTTCATCAGTTCCTTATACAGTAGCGCAAAACCAGTACACACCGCCTTCCGACTGCTCAGTACCCGACTGGCATAAGCCGTTTCGGATGAATACATTCGCCCCTGGAAAGCCGACTCATCGTAGCGTACGTGCGATGTAATCCAGCTGTATACCGACCGGGCTTTAGCCAGATCCGTACGCGCCGGGGCCGTCAGGTAGCGACTGAGTTTGTCCAGTGTTTTCGCTTCTGACTCCGGCGTATTGCGGGCGTACGCATCGATCGTGCTGTAATCGATGGAAACGTACTTCGACGGGCGGGCAATAACAGCCGGAGCAGGCGACACAAATCCGGCGAAAAAGAGCAGAAAGGCCAACAATGACCCGACTTTATTGATTCGTATACCACATAGCTGTCTCACAACGTCATAACAAGTATGCGTCTAGTTTTATTGCTTTTTTGTAGTCTACTCATGAAGAACGAATCAGCATCGGCACAATCGACGGACAAACCTGATTTGTCCGCGCAAAGCCAGCCCGCAATGATGCAAACGTATACCATACGCCTGCGGCCGGGACAGGATCTGAAAGCAGAATTGGACGCGTTTGTTGTAGCCCATCGCATCGAAGCAGGAGCCTTGCTCACCTGCGTCGGTAGTCTGACTGACCTGAGTTTACGACTGGCAAATCAGGATGACCCGACCAGCTGGCAGGGGCACTTCGAGATTGTTTCGCTGGTCGGTACGCTGTCGACAAACGGCAGTCATCTACACCTGTCAGCGGCCGACTCGACGGGGCGCACGCTGGGTGGTCATCTGATGGCCGGATGTCGTATTTACACGACTGCCGAGCTGTTGATTGGCGTGATGCCTGATCTCGTTTATACTAGAGAACCCGACCCCACGTATGGGTATCGGGAACTGGTCATACGTAAGAAGTCGATTGTAAAAAAGCGTCGTTAATTACGCTTGCTCATCTCGTCGCGAATCTTGGCGGCCCGCTCGTACTCTTCATTACCAAGCGCGGCATCGAGCATAGTCTGAAGCTCTTCCGATGATGCGTTTTTCAACTGGTCGCTGAACGAACGGTTCGATGGGCGGTTGGGCGAGCTAACTAATTCCTCCTGACCTTCTTCCTCACTCGGCGTGTTGGTGATACCAGCTTCGGAGAGCACGGATTCATTGGTATAGATAGGGACGCCAAACCGAATGCCAATGGCAACGGCGTCGGACGGACGGGCATCGATAGACGTCTCGCGAACGCCATCGAAGCAAACGATACGGGCGTAAAAAATGCCTTCCCGCAGATCGGAAATCACAATTTCACGAACCGTAAACTTAAACTGCTCGGCCATTTGCTTGAACAGGTCATGCGTCATCGGGCGGTTCGGCACAATCTTTTCAATTTCAATCGCGATAGCCTGCGCTTCAAACATGCCGATCAGGATGGGCAATCGGCGGTTCCCATATTCCTCTCCCAATAATAGCGCAAACGAACCCGTCTGGGTCTGGCTTGGCGAGAGGGCTAATATTTCCAGTTTAATCTTATCCACAGTGCAAATTTAGCAGTTTTGATCGTTCGTTGAGTGTCGATAATCGCGGGTAATTTGCTTTTCCCCGCGATTATCGACGCCCACAGATCAGACTACAACGCCTTTACTGCCGCCGTCAGGCGGGGAAGTACCTCAAATACATCACCAACTATGCCATAGTCGGCCGCTTTGAAAAACGGCGCGTCGGCGTCTTTGTTGATAACCACAATCACCTTCGAGGAGTTTACGCCAGCCAGGTGTTGGATAGCTCCCGAGATGCCACAGGCGATGTATAGATTGGGGCTAATTTTGATACCCGTCTGCCCAACGTGCTCGTGGTGCGGACGCCAGTCGAGGTCGGAGACGGGTTTCGAGCAGGCCGTTGCTGCGTGCAGGGCGTGCGCAAGGTCTTCCACGAGACCCCAGTTTTCGGGTCCTTTCAACCCCCGGCCAGCCGATACAACCAGATCCGCTTCGGGTAGCAGAATGTCGCCGGTGGCTTTCTCGGTGCTCTTTACGCTAATGACAAAGTCGCTGTCGTTGAGGGCGGGCGCAAACGGTTCAACCGTTGCTGTCGCGTTGGTTTCTTCGGGCGTGATCGTATTTTTCTTGATCGCCAGAATCTTGACGCCTGCTTTCAACTCGTTGTACGCGAACGCTTTGCCGGTGTAGATACTGCTTTTCACCACAAAGCCATTGCTCAGATCGGGTAACTCAATGACGTTGGCCGCCAGCCCCGCTTTCAGCTTACCGGCCAGCCGGGCGGTCATCGCATCGGCCAGGGACGATTTCGCCAGTACAACTACGGTACTGCCTTCCTGCTGCGCGGCTGCGGCCACAACGGTAGCGTACGCCATACCGTTGGGTTCGTTCAGCTTAGCGTCATTTGCGTGCAGCACTTTTGTCGCGCCAAAGTGCCCGGCGGTCGCCAGCTCCGCTTCATCACCTTGCCCAGCGACAATAGCTGTGGCGGTTGTACCGGTCATTTGGGCCACTTTGGCCCCGTAGAAAATGGCTTCCTGCGACGACTTCTTAAGCTTTCCTTCGTCTAATTCAACAAATATGAGGACGGACATGAGTTCAGTTTGTGGTTTGTGGTTCGTAGGTTTCAGTTGTAGAGTTAGATAGTTAAATGGTTGTACAGTTGGCTCCGCCGTCACCGGTCGCGCCAGCCCACCATGCGGAGCCAACTTTATAACTCTACGACTTTAAAACTTTAAATAACCTTTGCTTCCGTGTGGAGGAGCTGGATGAGTTTCTCGGCTTCGTCGGCGGGAATCATTTTTACGGCACCGCGTGGAGCGGGTAATTCGTAATGACTGACTGCCGTAAGCTGGTCGTTAGCAACCGGTTCGACTACTTTCAGCGGCTTGGTCCGGGCGGTCATAATACCCCGCATGTTCGGGATTTTCCATTCGGCAATCGGCTCCTGACAGCCCAGTACGAGGGGGAGTTTGGCTTCGATTTCTTCTTTGCCGCCTTCGATTTCGCGGGTAATTTTAGCGGTGTCGCCGTCGATGTTCAGTACCATAACGGGAGAAATGGACGGCAAGCCCAGCATCTCGGCTACGATACCGTGTACCTGACCGCCGTTGTAATCGATCGATTCGCGGCCCATCAGGATGAGATCGTATGACGCGTCTTTGGCAACAGCAGCAATCTGCTCGGCTACGAAATACGCGTCGGTTGGCTCGGCATTGACCCGGATGGCGTCGTCGGCACCGATGGCCAGACACTTGCGAATGACTGGCTCAGCGTCGGTCCCGCCTACGTTCAGCACCGTTACGGTGCCGCCCGCCTGCTCCTTCAGTTCAACGGCCCGCGCCAGGGCGTAGTCGTCGTAGGGGCCGGTGATGAATGTGACGCCCGCTTTGTTAAGCTTCGTGTTGTTATCCGTGAAGGTGATTTTGGTTGTCGTGTCGGGTACACTCGTCACGCACACTAGAATCTTCATGCCTGTGAGGTTTGGTTTGGTGAACAGCTGACCGCCTGTTTTCGGCTTTGTGATAGCCGTATATTGGCCGGAAAGCCCGTTAATTTGGCGGCTAAATTACAAACAGTTCCAAAAGAAAGTATGCATGCATACTATTTTTATCGTCTATGAATAACCAGCGCATCCAACAATTAATTCGTTTTGTACAGGAAGAACCCAACGAGCCATTCAATGTTTACGCGCTCGCGATGGAATACATAACCGACGAACCAGCGCAGGCCCGCCTGTATTTCGACGACTTGCTGACCCGCTTCCCGGACTACTTGCCGACGTATTATCACGCGGCTGCGCTGTACGCCGAACTGGGTAGCAGCGACCGGGCGGCTGCGTTGTACGAGAAGGGAATCGAACTGGCCCGGACGCAGCAGAACCAGAAAACGCTGCTGGAGCTGCAGCGGGCTCAGCAGGCACTTGAAGACGATGAAGATGAATGGTAAACTACCGACCGCGCCGACGGGTCGACACGGTCCGGGTGCCCAGCGCCTGCTCAAATAACAGCGGCACGGTTGCCTGTTGAGGACTACTGTATTCGATAGCCAGATACCGCGCTGCGGTTAGCTTGGGCAGGTACACCAGGCCGCGCACGGATTCATTGGGTTGCAGTGTCTGCGCCCGCAGGGCCAGTTCGCGCCAGCGGTAGTCCTCGTAATCGAGTTGCTGCATTCGATTGGCGAAGTTGCTATAGTTGACCGCCCGTTTGACCGCGATGGCCTGATAAGCGACGTTGTGCGAGATGCGGTTGTTGACATACTCACCGTACGACCGGCTTCGGCTGCTTGACGACACATCCGACGCGATAGCCGCGACCATGAGCACGGTGTTTAGAATCTTGGCCCGTTTGAGTCGTTTTTCCTCCACCTTGCGGGCCAGACCTACCCGCCCGGACTCGTAAGATGGGTCGGCTGCCTGTCGAATCAGGGGCAGCCCATCATTGGCCGGATCGGTTAGCGTATCGCGCGCTTCGCCCAAAGCGGCCAGTTTAAAATCGGCAGGGTTAACCTCAATGGTGTGGCCGGACAGGTTTTTGATTTCTACGTCCAGCGCTACCAGATCGGCTTCTTCGCGCTCAAACGACGCGACAACGGCCACACCGTTTTGCTCCGCGCGGGTGACGAGTTTGCCATCCAGGGTTGCCACGTCACCCGAGACCGGGCGGAGGCTATACGTGTTGGTTGTGATTGTCGAGGGCGCGCAGGCCGTCAATAAGCCGAATAAGCTGATTAACTGGCACAGGCGAAAGGTAGCGGTGTGTATCATAACGCAGGGATAAACGACCAGGGAGCGTAGACTGTAAATGTACGTAAATGATTGTCAACGTGCTATGAACCAACTAATAGACGGCTGTCAGGGCGTATCCGGGGAGAAATTTTTTTAGATTGACGGCCGGATGGTTACATTGGTAACAAAATTGATGCAGCTTATTCGTCTATCGCTTCCTGTTTATGAGAAAACATATCCTTCCGCTACTGTTTCTAACCACCGTATCTGCACTAGTGCAGGCGCAGAGTCAGATTGTTACGCCTGATAATCAGGTTGTCAGCATTCAGTCTGTTAGTGGCAACGTCAATCTGTTTATCGGACAGAGTACCAGTGCTGTCATGGGTGGCACGTACAACACGTTTGTCGGTAGTCAGTCGGGACAGGGCAATAAGACCGGGTCGTACAATACGTACCTGGGCTACAAAGCCGGAGCCCCCAACACGGTTGGTAACAACAATACATTCGTGGGGTACGAATCCGGCAAACTCAATACCGATGGCAGCGACAACGTGTTCATCGGTTTCAACGCGGGCAGCGGCAGTCAGCGCGGGAGTCGTAACCTGATTATCGGCCCCAACGCGGGTTTTGACGCGATTGGCGGGGGAGACAACACCCTAATCGGCTCAAACGCGATTGGCGTAGGAGCGGGGCTGTCGAATGCAACGGCAATCGGAGCGAACGCCCGGGTGCTGAGTAGTAACGCGATGGTGCTGGGCAATAATGTCAATGTTGGTATCGGTACGTCGGCCCCGCAGAACCGGCTCGAACTAACGGCGGGTATCGACGGTAGCAGCGGGCTGCGCCTGACGAACATGACGGCCAGTTCACCCACTTCGGCGGGTACCGCCGGTAAATTCCTGACGGTAAGCGATAAGGGCGATGTGTTGCTGGGCAGTCAGCTATCGGCGGTAGCGACGCGTGTGCAACCCGCCAGCGAAAGCCAGTGGGCCGATTACGTATTTGCGCCGACTTACCAGCCGC
This sequence comes from uncultured Spirosoma sp., assembly GCA_964581865.1. Lineage (GTDB taxonomy): Bacteria > Bacteroidota > Bacteroidia > Cytophagales > Spirosomataceae > Spirosoma. Next base: position 81,295 of record CAZOQC010000006.1, on the reverse strand, counting down.
AGCCGTTGGCTGAAGTTGAGCAGTTCGTTAAGAAAAACCGTCACCTGCCGGGTATTCCCAGCGCCAGTCAGATGGTAAAGGAAGGCACTGATTTGATGACACTATTGGCAACGCTGGTGCAGAAAAACGAAGAACTGACGCTTCATGTGATCGAGCAGCAGAAGCGTATCGAGCAGCTGGAGAAGAAAATTAAGTAGAGACGCACCATCTTGCGTCTCACCGCCGGATGGTGTTGCTGCCGGATGGTGTTGCTGCCGCGTGCTGAGACGCAACATCTTGCGTCTCTACATCGCCTTTATCGCCAGCCAGACATTCCACAGTCCCAGTACCATCGTGACCAGCACAACCAGTCCCATCGTCAGGTTTTGCGTCAGGGTGTTGCAGTATTGGCCCAGTAGCGTGCGGTTGTTGACGGCGATGAACAGGAATATCGTCACGAAGGGAAGCAGGATGCCGTTGATGGCCTGCACTGCCAGGATGACGGGGATCGGCGTTACGTTCAGCAAGCCAAACGTCAGGCCCGTTGCCATCACAATGAGCCAGACCGCCCGGTAAGCTGTGCCGTTTTTAGGTGTGCCCAGCAGGCTGTTGGCTGTAACGGATGCCGCCAGTGGGGCCGTCAGCGACGAAGCGAACCCGGCCGCAAACAGTCCGAAGGCAAACAATGAACCCGCCCACGGCCCGATCCGGTCGGCCAGCACCTGCGCCATGTGGGGGTAGGAGAAATCAGTGGGAATGAGCAAGCCGGCCAGCAGCAGCACGACCGAAATAATACCGCCGAGGATCACTGCCACCCAGATGCCCAGCCGCATCGCGCCCAGCGACTGTCCATTGGCAGAATCGGTCGGGACGATGCTTGAGCCAAAAAACAGATTGTACGGAACGATCGTCGTGCCAATCAGGCCGTTGATAAGCAGCAGCGAACCGCCGGGAATGGCCGGGGTAACCAGTGCTTTTGCCAGTGCTACGGGTGTCACGGGCGTACCGAAAGCGACGTACACAAAGGCGCCCCCCATCGCGAATACGACCAGCCCCAGCATGTTCGCCAGGCCCTGCGTCGAGCCGATCCAGAGCAGAGCAATGCAGACAGCACCAACTGCAACGGTAATAACCGGCGCTGACAGACCCGTTAACAAAACCAGTCCCGATACGGCCCCCAGAATATTACCGGCCTGGTAGGCTGAGCAGCCGAGAAAAATGGCCCCAAACAGGGTCCGGGCCAGCCGTCGCCCCCGCCTTCCGGTGTAGGTCTGCGTAATAATCTGGCCTAGGTCGGAGCCGGTCGCAATGGTCAGGCGGGCAGCGGCTTCCTGTAACCACACCGTGCCGAGCGTCGCGAAGGTCAGCACCCAGAGCAGTTGCAGACCATACTGTGATCCCGCAATGGCGCAGGCCGTAACGGAACCCGGCCCGATGAAAGCCGCCGAGATCACCGACCAGAACAGAATACTACCCAGACCCGAGCGAAAGGAGACGTTTTTAGGCATAGCGACAGCGACGATTTTTGCAAAATACGTTGCGCAGGCCCGTTTCCAACCAATGCCGCCGGTTTTCATCCGGTCCGAAAACGTCACTTCTTCAGAATACCCCGCCCGACACTCTCATTGAGCAGTTGCTCGGCGTATTGCCAGATCGTGTCTGAACCGTTCTGGATGACTTGTTTTTTGGTGTACACCTTGTCGTAACTCACCCCGAATTCGGCCCACGTACCCCCGTTGTTCGAGGTGTTCTGCAACAGCGGTTCGAGCCGGTCCATGGCACGGGCAAATTTAGCTTCAGCCGTTTGGCCCGCTTCGAACTCCTCCCAAACAGCGATCAGTTCAGCCGCCTGATGGTCAGGCAGCAGGCCGAAAATCCGGTTGGCGGCTGCGCGTTCTTCCACTGTATTGTCGTGGCTTTTTTGCGTATCATAGATGAAGGTGTCGCCCGCATCTATTTCGACAATATCATGGATCAGCAGCATCTTGATAACCCTGAGCAAATCGACCGGGGCATTGGCGTGTCCGGCCAACACAAGCGCCATCAGGGATAAGTGCCAGCTATGCTCGGCGTCGTTCTCGTTGCGGTCGCTGTTGAACAGTTTTGTCTTACGGAGAATGTATTTGAGTTTATCCACTTCTTTTATAAACGCTATCTGCTTCAGAAGATCACCGGTCATGGGTTTGTCTTGACGATTGAGTAACAAAATTGACGTGTGTCAGCGTAAGCGCAATTGCCATTTGGCAAGAAAGGCGTCAGACGATGTGTTTCCGGATACGGCTCAGCGAAGACGGTGTAATGCCCAGATACGAAGCCAGCATGTGAAGCGGCACGCGGTTGGCCAGTTTTGGATAATGATCCAGAAAAGTCAGGTATCGCTGCTGCGCGTCCTGAACGAGCATATTGCTGGTAAACTTCAATTTGCTTTCCAGTACGTACGACGTGATTTTGGCGAACATATCGTCCCAGCCGGGGATAAGCGCGGAGAGTCGAGTGAAGTCGGCCTTGGAAAAGACCAGAAGCTGGCAATCCGTGATTGCTTCGATTTACTCAGCGGAGGGCACTTCGTCGCGAAAGCTGTTGATGTCGACAATGAACCGATTTTCGTAGACGAAATACCGGGTGAAACTGTCGCCCCGGTTGTCGTAATAGCAGACTCGGAAAACGCCGTCCGTTACGTAGCCCATCTGTGTGGACACCTTCCCCGCTTCGGCAAAGTAAGCCCCCTTAGAAATGCGCTTACGCGTTGCCGTTACCTGTATCAGCTCCCGCTGCTGCGTGTCGAGGTTGCCAAATTGACCTAGATAATCGATAAGATCGTCCATCAGCCAAAGCTAGTGAGTAATGGGTAACGATCGGTTGCGCTACTACGCGCGAACATCGCCGGTAACCGATCCGTGCCGGTTCTATTCTACAGACGCGATTTGGTGGGTCATGCCTGCCGGACACAAATAAGCCTGCACGCGCGATGTCGGTGACGACGGCGGTGCAGGCTTGTCAAAAAAAATTCAGGTTGTTGTGCTTACATAGACTTGCCCGTAGCTGCGCTCAGGACGTCTTTATCGGGATGAGGTTTTACCTGACAGTTGCGGTCGAAGAGCATCGTGGCACCACCCTCGGCGGTATAAGTCGGCCAGTTGGGCAGCCCCTTGTGGTTTGGGTTGCCGGTGCGGGCAAACGCGATCCAGGCCCGGCTCATTTTGTCGGCCAGCGTATGCGCTTCCTGACTGCCGCCCGTCATTTCTTCGCACCGGCTGATGTTGTCGAACATAAACGGCATTTCCATGCAGTGCATCGACTTGTACATACCATCGTTGACGGGCGAACTCCAGGTAAACAGGTACATATACACCGGTGCCTTACCCGTGGCTGCTTTCTGGCCCGCCTGCTGAATCGCGCCCGCCCGGAAACCCGTATCGATGTTGATGTAGTCGGCGGGGAGCGTCGTTTCGGGGTAATCTTTCTTCACCGCAGCGAGATAAGCGTCGGCTCTGTCGCCGTAGCGTTGCTGGGCAATGGCTTTGGCCTGCTCCATGGTCGAAGCACGGTTGGCGGGGTTGAACGGCCCGAACTCGGTTTTTGTCGAACCCACCAGCAGCGGAATCTGGGTCGACAGGGCAATGGCTGCGGCATCGGCGGGTTGGTAAGGCAGGAAATTACCGTCGTGGATTGGTCCCCAGGTAACGCCGAACGTGCCCCGATCGCTGGCTTTAGCACTGGCATTCACTTTTTGCAGCGCCTTTCGGCTGGCGGCCAGTAATCGCTCGTACGGGATGGTCTGTAACGAGTCGACCTGCGTTGGTTGCAGATTCAGCTCACTGAGCAAAGCCGCGCTGACCTGCCGGGCCACGCCCTGATCCATGAAGCTCGATACGTAACTGCCGCTCTGCACAATGGCTTTCTGGAACAGGCCCTTTGCCGAAGGCGCATTCATCAGACAGGTAACTTTACCGCCCCCGCCCGACTGCCCGAAGATGGTGACGTTGGCCGGGTCGCCCCCAAACTGACTGATGTTCTGTTTCACCCACTGCAAGGCGGTCACCAGATCCATCAGGCCCGCATTGGCCGAGTTTTTATACTTGTCACCGTAGGCCGACAGGTTCAGAAAGCCCAGCACGTTCAACCGGTGATTGACTGATACCACGACCACGTCGCCCTTCTTCGCCAGGTTTTCGCCGTCGTACGAAGGCAGCTCCATCGAGGAACCCATAGCGAAACCACCGCCGTGCAGCCATACCATCACGGGCCGTTTTTTGGCTGTCGTGGCCTGCGGAGTCCAGACGTTCAGGCTCAGGCAGTTTTCGTTGGTAACCCCCCAATTGTGTTGAAAGGCGAACTCGATGTCGTCGGCACCGGTGCCGCTCATGGCGTCGATCGGGCAGACCGGCCCGTAAACGGTTGACGACCGAACAGTGGTCCAGGGCGCTGGTTTTTCGGGGGCCATAAACCGACCGGCCTGCGCGTACGGAATGCCTTTGAACGTGGCCGTGCCGTTGTGGATGTAGCCGCGTACGCTGCCGGATTCGGTCGGAACGGTGGCAATGCCTTTACCCGCCTGAATCGGCATGGCTGTTTGACCGGGCGTTTGTGCCGTCGTCAGCAACGCGTGCAAACTGACGGCGACGAATAAACCAATTGTGTTGAGTTTCATGAACTATACTGGGTTTGGACTGTGAGAACTAAGGCGTACGCAGTGTGTGAAACAAAAAGTCGAGCGCAGCCCGGTCGGGGAGGGTACGAGCCCGCAATGTCGTGTCAAGCTGCATGATGGAATCGCCGGGTGTGGCAAATGCGGGCCAGTGGGGGAGGTCCCGGCTGTTCGGATTACCCGTCTTGACGAAGTTGACCCAATACCCGGCCATCTGGTGCGCTAGTTTATCGTCGGCGGGGTGTAGGGGGCGAAGCTGTTTGTCGATGAAGCGCAGATTGTCGTAGGCGTAGGCTACCTCGGCGGTGTGAAACGCGCCGTAGCTGGCATACGCGCCCGTGGCCGGAACCTTACGCGTAAAGCGATACACGTACACCGGCAATCCCTGTTGCTGCTGAATCGTGGCCCAGGCGTAATTCTGCGCGCCAAACGTTCGGTCGCGGGCGATGTTTCGTTGTGATTGGGCGGCTTCGGCGTCGCTGCCGGCCGGATAAAACCGCAGCAGCGTGTCGGCCTGCGCACCGTATTGCTGACTGGCCTGCGCTTTGTAATCAGCCGCGTTTTTGAGTTGGCCAAACGCCAGCCCTTCGTCTTCGTTCCAGCCCGTCAGCAGGGTTACGCGGTTCTGTTTCCGGTCGGCAAACAACTGAGCGATGGAGGCCGGTAGCACGTAGCCGTCTATAATGGGGCCCCGCATCGCCTGTCCCGCCTGCTTTAGAATGGCGTCGGCGGGTAAAGCTCTCAAGTCGGCCAGCGACGACACGCCCAGTGCCTGCGCTGTTTTCTGACCCGCTTCTTCGGCCTGCTGCCGCGACGGATAAGAGGTGGCAAAGTTGGCTCCGCTCTGCGCGATCGCTTTCGTAAACAGCCCTTTCGCCAACGGCGATGCCACCAGACAGTTGACACTCATCGACCCGGCCGATTGCCCCGCGATGGTTACGTTGGCTGGGTCGCCCCCAAACTGCGCAATGTTTTGCTGGACCCACTTCAGGGCGGCAATCTGATCCATCAGGCCGTAGTTGCCCGACACCTGCTGCCCCGGCGTGGACTCGCCCGGCGTGGACTCGCCTGATTCACGCGTCAGCTCAGGATGCGCAAAGAAACCGAACGGGCCGACCCGGTAATTGACGCTGACAAAGACGATGCCTTTCCGGGCGGTAGCGTCGCCGTCGTAGATCGGGACGCCACTACCCCCGCTGCCGAAGCCCCCGCCGTAAATCCAGACAAGTACCGGTTGGTTGGTCGCCTGCTTACGGGTCCAGACGTTCAGGTACAGGCAATCTTCGCTAATCGGTGTTTTCGGGATCAGGTATTCGGCGCTCCACGGCCCGAACGGGCTGGGTGCCGCCTGTATGGGGCTTGGCCCGAATGCGTCGCCTGGACGTACGCCCGACCAGGGGGTAACCGGCTGCGGGGCTTTCCAGCGTAAGGCACCCACGGGTGGAGCCGCAAACGGAATACCCTTATAGCTGTACACATCCCCCGCCTGATTCAGTACGCCCGCTATACGCCCGCCGGTCACCTGTACGACACCCGGCTCGCTGACGAACGGGCTCACCGACAGCAGGCCAGCCAGCGCCAGTATGGCTACGCCAATACCTGTTACAGTCGATTTCATGGGCGTAGTTACGGAACGTTAACCTGATTGGCTTTCAGAATTTTATCGAAAAAAAGCAGCTGGTACGGCAGTGCGTTGCCCCAGTACTCCCACGTGTGGGCGCCGGGTCGTTCGGTATAGTCGTGAGGTGTGCCGTTGGCCAGCAATTGCCGGTGCAGGTCGCGGTTGGTTTCGATTAGAAAATCGTCGACGCCAATGTCAAAGGTGAGTGGCAGGTTATTCGCTTTCAGCTTGTCGGCCAGCGTGACCATTGTATAGCCGGGGTAGGGAACGTCGCCGTCTTTGGGTGGCCCCAGTAGCTTGGCAAAGTTCTCGGCGCGGGATTTGGCGAAGTCGGCGGGTACTTTCCAGGTGGCAGTGTTGATGTTCATTACGCCACTCATACTCCCGGCAGCTGCGTACAGGTCCGAGTGGCGGCTGGCGATAAACATAGCCCCGTGACCACCCATCGACAGCCCCGCGATCAGCCGCCCTTTGCGGTCGCGGACGGTACGGTAGGTTTTGTCAATTCGATCGGTCAGTTCGCGGCTGATGAACGTCTCAAATTGACTGGTTTTCACCAGCGGACTATCGAAATAATAACTGGTCGGGTCGCCGTCGGGCGTGACGATGATGAGTTTATACTGGTCGGCCAGCCGGAGCAGCAACGTTTTGTCGGGCGTCTTGCTCAGCCAGTCCCGGAAGTTACCCGTGCCGCCGTGGAGCAGATAAAGAACCGGGAACGCCTGCTGCCCCGTTTTGTAGGCATCGGGTACTACGACGGCCGTTCGTAAGGTTCGGTTCATCGCCGTACTCGGTACGTCAAGCGTGTCGACGGTGGCACTGAACGCCAGCAGCGGCAGCACATGCATGAGCATTACCAGCAGGAGACGGGGTGAAAACATAGAATAGATAGAAAGACGCCGTTTATATTTAAGGCAAAGCTACGTAACCTGGCAATACGTCAATGCTACGCAAAGGATTTTTTGTGCTATGTTTAGGTTTCGTATAATCTTTTAAGCGTGGAGAACGGACATACGAACGAATATATACGCGCTCTGTCGATCGACGGGGTGATTTTTGGGTTTCACGAAAATGAACTCAAGGTGCTGTTACTGCGCTGGAAAAACACTGACGAATGGAGCCTGCCGGGTGGGTTTATCCGGGTGCTGGAGTCAGTCGATACGGCTGCGCAACGCGTGGTTCAGGAGCGGACGGGGCTGACTCACCTGTATTTACAGCAGTTCCACGTGTTTGGCGATGCCGAGCGGTACGACTGGTCGGAGGTGAAGCGTCGAATCGGGTTTCCGTACAGTGAGGGCGACTGGTGGCCCCGCACTGTTTCGATTGGCTACTATGCGCTGGTCGACCATTCAAAAGTGGCACCGATGCCCGACCAGCTGACGGAAGCCTGTGCGTGGTGGGCCCTGGATGCATTACCGAATTTACTTTTTGATCACAATCAGATTATCGACGTGGCCCTTGCGTCGCTGCGCAAAGACCTGACGGAACAGCCAATCGGGCATTTGCTGCCCGACGCCTTTACGATACCGGAATTGCAGCGACTGCACGAAACAATTCTGGGCTACGAGCTGGATGCCCGTAACTTCTACAAAAAAATGATGTCGTCGGATGCCCTGGAGCGGCTACCCGAGCGCCGGACAGGTACGCCCCACAAAGCCCCGTTTCTGTACCGCTTCCGGGAGTGATAGGGCAAGATGCGAACGGGTACATACGCAAAGCGGGGTTGCCGATGTAAATCAGCAACCCCGCTTGTTATTGTAGAATCAGAACGACTACGACAGGTACTTACGCAGCATCCAGGCGTGTTTCTCGTGCTCTTCCATCAGTCCGGTCAGAAAATCAGATGTACCGGCGTCGCCCAGCTCGTCGGTCTTGTCGACGTCTTCGCGCAGTTCACGGATGATCTGCTCGTGATCGGCCAACAGGCGCTTGAACATATCGGGCGTACCGATGTGGCCGTCGTAATCTTCTTTCAAACTGGTTTCGGCCAGGAAATCTTTCATCGTCGCTACCGGACGACCGCCCAACTGACGAACGCGCTCGGCCACGAGGTCAATTTCTTCTTCCAGTGCCGTGTACTGCTCTTCGAAGAATTCGTGGTACTCTTTGAAACTTGGGCCTGCTACGTCCCAGTGGAACTTACGGGTTTTGATGTATAGTACGTGCAGGTCGGCCAGGAAAGCGTTCAGGAGTTCGTTCTCCTTCTTAAGGACGTCTGCGTCAAGGCCAATGTTAGGTTGCAATGCCATAGCAAATGTTTATTTTTATGTTACGTCTAGGGCAGTGAATTTCTGCCGTTGCCTACTGAAATAACCACTGAGCAGGCGGTTTGTTTGCGCTTGCTACTACTTTGCGCAGGAAACCGTTTCGCTGTAACACGAGCCGGTAAACAGAAACCTTCACCTGCTGTTCTGGCTGGCTGACCGTATGAAACTAGCACTCTGTATTGCCCTGCTGATTGCCCGGACCATCACGGCGTTTGCCCAGACCGGCACACTGACGGGGCGCGTCGTTGAAGCTGGTCAGCTGAGGTCATTGCCGTTTGCGGCCGTTTACCTGGATCGCACAACTATTGGCACGACAACCAATGAAGCGGGTGAGTTTATGTTGCCGGCCGTACCGGCCGGATCGCAGAAACTGGTGATTTCATTTGTCGGTTTCGTGGCTCAGGTCGTGTCTGTACAGGTAAAAGCGGGCGTCAACACCCCGGTTAGGGTGCTGTTGGTACCCGATGCCCGGCAGGTTGCCGAAGTGCAGATCAAAGCCACTCACGACAAGACCTGGGCGAGGCAGCTGAAACGATTCGAGAAAGTCTTTCTGGGCAATACGACCGCCTGTAAACTGCTGAACCCCTGGGCAATCGACTTCGCTGAGGATGGAGTACGGCTAGCGGCATCTGCGGCCGTGCCGCTGGCCATCGACAACAATGAACTGGGCTACCGGCTGTCGTTCGATCTGAAAACGTTCGCCAGTTCTCCGACCGATTTTGCCATCGTCGGCACGGTCCGCTTCACCGATATGGAAACGACGGATACGCTGGTCATCCGTCGCTGGCAGACTAACCGGGAACGGGCCTACCGGGGGTCGGTGCGCCACCTGATAAAAGCGCTGATCGACGGTAAGCCCGGTCAGGCCGGATTTGCGCTGTACCGCGATAAAGAGCCCGGTAAACCCCGCAGCGATAATTTTGACTTTGAACGGCGCACGAATCTGGTTGACGCCGAAAAAAGCCTGACCGTCAGCAGGATACCGGGAACGTCGCAGTATTACATCGCTCTGGATGGCCCGGTGGAGATACACTACGTCAATGGGTATACGACGGCGGGGTTTTATAAAGATACCAGCGCGCCTGTAAGCTGGCTGGAAGCCCGGCGGCATAGTCTGCTGGCCGACAGCGAGGGCAACCTGCTCAACCCGACCGACGTCGTAGTGTCGGGGAGCATGGCCGGGGAACGGGTGTCGGCGATGTTGCCGATCAACTACAGGCCGGGTCGTCTGATGCTGACTGTGACCAGCGTATCCGGCCCGGCGGCCCGGCTGCGCGAGTCTGTCTATCTGCATACCGATCGGCCTTACTATCGACCGGGCGAAACGCTGTGGTTCAGTGCTTACAGGCTCCAGCCAGCACCTGGGTTGGGCGATAGTCTGGGCAATGTGCTGTACGTCGACCTGATTGCTCCCGACCGAACAATCGTTCAGCAACGGGTATTGCTTATGGACAATGGCCGAACAGCGGGTTCGATCCGGCTTCCGCAGTCAACAGGTTCGTATGTGCTGCGGGCGTATACGCAATGGATGCGAAACTACGGTATCGACCAGTTTTTTTATCGGCCTGTTCCGGTGCTGCTTCCCGATGTGCGCACCGACAGTGAAGCCCCGGCCGTGACCGATAGTCTGCTGACCCTGACGTTCGATCGACCGGACTACAAAAAACGAAGTCAGGTCGGGTTGATGCTACGTGCCGGCACCACCAGTGAGCCGGTAAAGGGTAGCGTTTCGGTGTCGGTCTACGACCAGACAACTACAGCTCCGCCTGCCGGTGTCCGGTCGATTAAAACGCGCAACGGCCCGAATCAGTCAGTTCCGTCAGCTTCGGAAACAGGCACGTATGCACCGGAGAACGGGTTGACCCTGAACGGCGTCTATGCGGACCGCAACGGAAAAAAAGGGAAAACGACGCTGACGCTGGTACCGCAGACAATGAATGCTGTGTACTCAGTACCTACGCAGGCTGACGGGTCGTTTTCACTGCGAGGCATGTACATCGCCGATAGCGCAACGCTTATCATACAGCCGCCGGGCGGTACTGTCCGGTGGGTGACCCGTGAACTACCGGCTCTGCCTGCCGGGCTGCCAACGCTGCCACTGAAACTGATGCGTTCGACCGATCGCCATGCTGATACTGTAGCTGATACCCTGTCGACCCGAACGCTGGACGCGGTCGATGTGATGGCAAAAAAGCGGGTAGCATCGGAGAATGGGTATGCCCAGGCCGACGCGATACTGACGGGCAGTGCGATGAAGCACTATGCCAGCGTTGCCGAAGCCATAGCCACTACGCTGCCGGGCTTCACCCTGATTTCTGATCAGAATATCTGGTATCTGGTCTGGACGAGAGCCGCCAGCGGCATACCCAATTCAATAGGCAGTCCGAACGAGCCCAATCTGTACATCGACGACGTGCAGGTGCGCGGCATTACGGTGGGAGAGCGGCTGATGCAACTGAGCCCGACGCTGATCGACCATGTAGAGGTGAACGGGATGATAACTGCCAATCAGGGGGCAAACGGCTCGAACGGGCTTATCAATGTGTACATGAAACGACCCACCGAACGTTCGTCGCCCGATTTATCGACAACGCGGGTCGGTGGGTTTGCACGACCCGTTTTGTTTCAGTCTTCCGATACCATTTCGCCGGCCAACGCAACCGACTACCGCCCGACTGTGTACTGGAACCCACGAGTCAGTCTGGAACCGGATCAGCCGGTTACGCTTCATTTTTTTACGTCCGATCAGCCGGGGTTGTACCGCGTCGTGGTGGAGGGACTTACCAGCAGTGGAACGCCTATCCATTCGGAAGCCGTGTTTACCGTACAGAAATAGCGAAATCCTCCGCCGTCGACTCATTCAGCTAACCTATTTGTACCGGCAGGCTTTCGGGTCCGATTCTTTATAATACGCTTTGTAGTTTTTAGCTTTCGGATCCGTACACCCTTTCAGGTCGAGCAGCCGGATATTCCGGAAGTCGATGGCGTGGCTTTCGCTCTGCAAGGCAATGTACCCTTCCGTCAGGGCCGTGTTGGCGCGCCGAATCCATTCCGCCGGATTGGTAATGCCTGCTTTGGCCCAGTCGTAATCGGCGCTGACGTAACCGCCACCGATCTGTGTTTTGCCGTAGGCCAGTACGGTTTTACCGTCGATCAGGTGTCGTACTGAATCGCCCAATACGATGACTTCCACGCTGACCCATTGATCGCCGTCGTAGGTTTTTGAATCGGAATCGATGCAGTGCTGCGTATTGAGTTTACCGTCGATGTACACCTGTGTGCCGGGTGTGCAGAGGTTGGCCGTATGGCGCGGTCCCTTGTCCAGTCCGCCGAGCAGCTGCACCTCCAGCGATACGGGAAAGGCTTGCTTCAGCTCTACACTCTGCGCCGACTGTGAGTGAATCATCACACCACTATTGCGTATGTTCCAGTCATCGCCCCCCGGCACCTGCTCGCCCTGAAAGCGGTAATCGAAGCGCAGGATGTAGTGCGAAAACGGCTTCCTGTAGTACAGATGCCCGTATTTACCGTCGAACCGATTGTAGGTGGGTTTATCGTAGGCGATGCGCAACAGGCCGTTTTCGGCGCGAAACGTTTTCCCGACGTTATCATTCAATGGGTAACCCGCGATCTTGGCGTCCCAGCCCGTCAGGTCTTTGCCGTTGAAGAGACTGATCCAGTCGTTGTCGGTTGCGCCCGTCTGGGCCAGCGCGGAGAAAGACGAGAAAAGCAGAAAGATAACCAGTAGGCGACGACTCATAAATAAGGGGCTAAGGTATCGGGTGGTGGAATACGGGCCACGGAAGCTGATGGGGTGCTGAATCCATCTACCCTTACCGTAGCACGCGTCATTGCCTGGCGAAGATAGCATACGGCTGGAGATAGTGGTCCATCTGAGTCTGACTCACCGGAATCCTCTCTCTAAGCTCTCCGCTACGGTTAACTATGGGTACGAATGAGTCGCTCCCGGCTGAAGAGCGGCCACGATTTTCATTTTTGTAAATAAAAAAGTCAAAGACAGCGACTTAAACCAATATACGGTACAGAATTTGTACAAGTACTTGGCGATACGTGAGTAATAGGTATACGAGGTGGTCGGGCAACGCTACATAAGTCTGAGCGGGCGTAGCGGTTCTCACCTGCCAATCAATGAATTATATAGTCTGAATTGTAGCGCCCCCGGTCGGGTGAATCCGGTCCCCGATGCGGTGACAACTATAAACGGATGAGCGACAAGTTATCAAATAGGCGGGTTGAACCAGGTCGGCAAACGGGCTCAACCAACTTCCTTATCAGGTGATTAGCATGGACTTGCCAATTGCCAGTTCATTCGTCAGTTCGATCCATCGGTTGTTAGTCACGGCGTCAGCAGCTATACCGCGTAACGAACTGACTAACAGTGAATTTTTGGGATCGATTATCAGGCCGTTGAGTCGGCTGGCTACGCGATCAACGTCTCTCAACTCTACTTTACCCTATGAATCCAGCCGTATCGCCTGGCGGTCCATCGATTATTTCGCCAGTTGAACTAAGCCGGGAGATCAGCCATCAGTCGTCATATGGTACGACGACGATCGTGTGGGTGTTTTTGTCGGTTTACCCATTCTTCTCCATTCTCGATTACGTATTTGCGGAGACGCTGTGGCAACCCTTTTTACTGGTTCGTGTCCTGACGGTGCTACTGGTGTACATCACGTACCGCACGGGCCGGGCCTGCAACTGGCCGTATCGCCTGCCGTTACACCTGATTTTAGTCGGTGTGTCGCTGACGTATGCACTGCTTTGTAATTTGGTCGACTTCGGCGCCATCAGCACCTATTTCCTTATTCTGTCGACCCTCTTTCTGCTTATCAACGCCACGGTCTACTGGGAGGCCGTCAACTCGTACCTGCATGCCGCTATAGCCATTGTCGTTCAGTTAATCTGCTTTTACCTGCTGAACCAGCGCTATCCACTGCTGACCTTTTTCCAGGAGGGGGGCGTGGTCTTTCTGGTCGTTGCAATCTGTTCGGCGTATATCCCACGAGCCCGGTTTCAGTCGCTCGGACGCGAAATCAGGCTGCAACTGACCACGCAGCACACCAACGACAAGCTACAGGACCTGAACGAAGAACTTGTCGGTAAAAACCAGTTGATCTCCAATACCAACGCGCAGCTCAAACGGCTTAACGACCAGAAAAATGACTTTATCTCGATCGCCGGTCACGACCTGAAAAACCTGGTCGGTACCATTCGTTTGTCGGTGGGCGAATTGCAGGCCGAAGAAGCGACGATGACTGCGGATCAGCAGGAGTATGTCGGCTTCATCTCGGATGCATCGGGTCGTATCCAGTACCTGCTCAACAAGCTGCTCGACGTAAACGAGATTGAAGGCACCGAAATCGCATTCAACTATGAGCAGGTCGACCTGAACCGAATCATCAACCGCATCGCCAACGACCTGACCGATGCGGCCACCCGGAAAGATATTCAGCTGTTGCTGCATATGCTGCCGGCCAGCATTATCGTGCAGGTCGACCAGGTGTTCGCCCGCCAGATTTTCGAGAACCTGATTGCCAATGCCATTCGATTCTCGCAACCGGCCAACACGCTTACCCTGCGAACGGATGCCACCGATACCCATTTTGTATTTGAACTGATCGATCAGGGGCAAACCATCGGACAGGCCCAGATGGATCGGTTGTTCAACAAACTCGATGAGTTGTCGCATACAACGATCAGCTCACCCGACCGCGCCGGTCTGGGATTATCGATCGCGCTCCGGCTGACGGAGGCCATGCACGGGAAGCTCACCTATGTCAGCAACCCGCGTATCGGCAACCACTACCGGGTCGAATTTCCCCTGGCCTAGCCAGTGAACCCTACGCTTCTATCTGTCAACTTCTGGTTTCTTTACCTATGTCGTTTCCTATCTCTTCGTTTCACGGGCTCTGGCTGGTACCAGTGCTGAGTACGATGCTACAGCCGGTCGCCGGTAAGCCCATTCCAGCCCGCCTACCCGGTCAACTGACTCGTTCGAACTGGGCAGTTAGCGAACCGGCCACCGGGGCAGCGGCAGCGGCTCCGCCAGCACTCGCATCGGCTGTTTCGCCCGGGCAGGTGACGTTTGCCGAAGCCGGGTATTCCGACCAGTCCCTGCAGGGGTTGAGCAGTTCAGCTACGTATTACCTGCGGATTCCGCCTACGGGCACGCTCCAGAACGGTCGGCTCACCCTGTTTCTGACGCCTTCGCAGGCACTGATGCGCGCGAAGTCATCGGTGACGATTCAGGTTCATGGTCAGCCGGTGCTTAGTCTGAACCTGAATCAGCTGACGGCCAGCAGCCCGATTTCCGTACCGCTGTCGCCCGATAGTCAGCAGGCGGGTTCTCCGTTTGTGCAGGTCGATGTAAAGACGCAGCTGGCTATCAGCGATGACCGGTGCCGGGACCTCGAAAACCCCGCCCTGTGGCTTCAGGTTGGCCGCGCGTCTTCGATCACGTACTATGCCGGAGCCAACGGCGGGCAGCGCCTGAACCTGTCGAACTGCCTGCCGACCAAGACGGCCATTGTCTATCCGGCCACAGCCAGCCCCGTCGACATCCGGTTGGTCAGCGCCTTGTACAGCCGCCTGAGCGAGCTACGGCCCGGTACGGTCGGTCTGTTTCCGGCCAGCCACGTTCCCGATTCGCTGCGTAACCTGATCGTAGTCGGTGAGTTGACCAGCTTACCCGCCCGTTACCGCCCTTTGCTGACCCGCCAACCGCAGCCCCATCAGGGTCTGTTTGCCCTGGAAGCCGCCACGGCCCGGCAGCCGGAAGTGCTGTTTGTGACGGGCAGCGGGCCGGATGGCTACGCCAAAACGGTCGACGCCGTGAGCAACGCGACTATCCTGTCATCGGCCTTCGGTAACTTCTTGACTATCAACGAGGCAAGGCAGGAGCCGCTGGCCCGGTCGCAGTCTGATCGACTATCGCTGGCGCAACTGGGCGGGCAACCCACGATGATGCAGGGCATTGGGTCGCTACGGCAACTGTACAGCTTCCGGCTCAGCGATTTCAGCGAGCAGCCCAATGAAATCGAAACCCACCTGGAAGCCCGCTACAGCGGCTTGCAGGCTGGCGACCGGGGGTACCTGAATCTGTACATCAACGATGTGCTGTTCAGCAGTACCTCGCTCGATAAATCGGGGCTGATTTCGGTATCGCCCAGATTGAAACGGTACCTGCTCAAGCCGTTCAACACCGTGCAGGCGGAGTTTCGCTTCTTTCCCGGTACCAACGTTTGCCAGAACAGCCTCACCAGTTTCTTCGCCCAGGTCGACGTGCAGCGGTCGTATGTGTACAGTGCCGCAGCGTACTCGTCTGAAACGCTCAGCTTTCTGCAATATCCGGGGGCGTTCCAGGCTAAACCGCTGGCGGTCGTCGTGAGCAAATCACAGCTGGCACAGGCCGTTCCCGGCGTCTGCGAACTGGTAAGGCAGTTGAACCAACGGCCGGGCAGAGTGCTCACGATTCCGCCGGTCTACGTGTCGGACAGCTACAAATCGGCGGACGGGGAAAATCTGCTCGCCATTCTCGACCGCACCGATCCGCTGTGGACCCGTCTGTCGAAAGCCCCGGTGCAGTTCGACCGCGATTTCCGGCTGTACGGCGACGACCGCAGCAAACCGCTCTTTGCCGTTTCAGACTCGGTATCGTGCGGAGTGGCCCAGATTTTCCGGGAAGGCAGTCAGTCGGTATTGCTGCTGTCGCTGAACGGGGCCGTAACCGCCGGCGCGTTGCAGAATACAGCCCGCCACCTGACCGATCAATTGTCTAATCAGGCCAGTAATGTGCTGATCGCTGCCGGTCCGAACCGGTACGTGTTCAACCTGACCGAAGACAACTCGAGCATCGATTACTACGACCGGAACGATTATGTCCGCGACTGGTGGGGCCGCTACAACCTGTATATTCTCGGAGGACTGCTGGTACTGATCCTGCTGGCTTTCGCCTACGTGCGCTCGAAAGTGAAAGTATCGCAGGCCCTTTTTGAAAACTAGCCATGCGCCATCTGCTCATTTTGCTGTTGCTGATCGGTAGCGTCGGCGGGTACGCTGGTCCCCGGTCGGCATGGCCGCAGCCGAAGCACCGGTTTATGTTCGTGCCGGGCCTCTACTACTACCAGGCGACGAGCTACTGGGGACCTGACCGCACGGTGCAGTCGTTTGGCGACAACGGCCGGTTTCAGTCGGTCAACGTCCGGTTGTACGGCGAGTATGGCCTGTCGGATCGGCTGACGCTGGTCGGGACGTTGCCTTTCGCGACGAATCAGTACAGGAACGAGCAGCAGACCATCCATAACAGCGGGTTGACCGACCTTGAA
This sequence comes from uncultured Spirosoma sp., assembly GCA_964581865.1. GTDB lineage: Bacteria > Bacteroidota > Bacteroidia > Cytophagales > Spirosomataceae > Spirosoma. The sequence continues at coordinate 64,435 of CAZOQC010000006.1, read as the reverse complement.
CTCGGACTACGCTATAATCTGCTCAATGTCGATAACCGGCGCTACCTGTCGGTGCAGGCGCAGGCGATTGTCCCGTTGTACCAGAATGCCGGCCGGATACCGTATCTGGGTTACGCCAGTGGCGGGGCCGAGCTGAAACTGCTGTACGCCGGAAGTCTGAAACTGAACAACCGGGATGCGTACTTCAACACGGAGGCCGGGTTTCGTCGCTTTTTCAGCGTCGGCCCCCGCCCGGTCGATCAGGTATCGCTGCTGGCGACGATGGGCTGGTATGTATCGCCGAAGAATGTGCTGATCGGCGAACTGAGCGGGCTGGTTTCGTACAGCAGCCTGTTTCGCGAGCTTAACCCGGTCAACCCGACGGTCAACACCGATTTTCGCTTCGCCAAAGCGACACTGGGGTATGGTCGTCAGCTCGGTGCGGGTACGTGGCTGTACGCCAGTGTGTACGGCGATGTCTACGGGCAGAACGTGGGCATCGGACGCGGCTTTTCGCTCACCTCCGTCATCCGCTTCTAGGGTATGCAGGCAACCATCACCACTCCGCAAACCATCACCGACTGGCTGTATACGGCTGGGCTGCTGAAACAGGAACAGGTATTCAGACTCCGTCGCTTTCAGCGCGAAACCGGCTTTGCGCCGGTCAAAATTCTGCTCAATTTCGGCTATCTCTCGCGCAAACAGTACGAACGGCTGCTGGCCGAAAAGGGGTACGCACTGGTAGCGATTCGGGCTGAAGACTATACCATGGACGTCGTCAGTCAGCTCGATCTGCGCGTGGCCGACCGTTTTCTGGGTATGCCGCTGCGTATCGAGAACGGACACGTCGTGGTTGCCATGGCCGACCCGACCGACGACACGTATATAACCCTCGTTCGCGACACGTTCGGGCTACCGCTGCTCATTCTGCCCGCGTCGGACCTCGACATTATCTGGCTGAGTCATAAGCTGCTGGGCGAGCCTTACGTCAAGAAAGCCGTGTTCGACCTGGTGCAGCGCGACCCGGAGAGTTCAGCGCTGGTGACGTTTACCAACAGGCAGCTGATCGTTATTTTCAGTTTCATCGCCATCCTGGCTACGATGCTGTGCCTGGACTTCGTCGACACATCGATCACGATCAATGTGCTCATGAGCACGTTCTTCCTGATTTCGATCGGGTTCAAGCTGTTTCTGGCGCTGGTCGGCTCGCGGTTCGAGTTGTTTCAGGCCGTTACGAAAGATGAAGTGGCGCAGGTACGCAACGAGGACTTACCGGTGTACACCATTCAGCTGCCCGTTTACAAAGAGGATAAGCTGATTCGGAAACTGATCTGGAACCTGCAAAACCTCGATTATCCCAGCGAAAAGCTGGACGTAAAGCTACTGATCGAAGAAGACGACGACAAAACACTCAACGCCGTCCGGGCCCTTGATTTTCCCGCCAATTTCGAGGTGATCGTGGTGCCCTTTCATATGCCGAAGACCAAGCCCAAAGCCTGTAATTACGGCCTGCATTTCTCGCGCGGCACCTTTCTGACCATCTACGACGCGGAGGATGTGCCCGATGCCGATCAGCTGAAAAAGACAGTTTTCCTTTTCAATAAACTACCCGGGCAGTTTATCTGCCTGCAAGGCGCACTGAACTACTTCAACCGCAACGAGAATATGCTCACGCGGATGTTTACGCTCGAATACAGCTACTGGTTCGATTACATGCTGCCTGGGCTGGGCACGCTCGATATTCCCATTCCGCTGGGTGGCACGAGCAACCACTTCAAACTCGATGTGCTGCGCGAACTGGGCGGCTGGGACCCGTTCAACGTGACCGAAGATGCCGACCTGGGCGTACGGGCCTTCGCCAAAGGCTATAAGGTAGCCATTGTCAACTCGACCACCTATGAGGAGGCCAACAACGAACCGTTCAACTGGATTCGGCAGCGGTCGCGGTGGATCAAAGGGTATATGCAGACCTACCTCGTCCACATGCGCGACCCGCGCCGACTCGTTCAGAAGATCGGCTGGAAAGGTTTCATCGGCTTTAATTTCTTTATCGGTGCCACCTCGATGACGTTCCTGCTCTACCCGATCCTGCTGGCTTTTTTTCTGGCTTACCTCGTGTTCGACCTGAAATCGATCCGGCCGCTCTTCCCCGACTGGGTGCTGTATATCTCGACGTTCAACCTGATTGCGGGGAATATGCTGATGATTTACATCAATATGCTGGCCGTGTTCAAGCGCCGATTTTACGAACTCATCTGGTTTGCCCTGCTGAATCCGGTTTACTGGCTCATGCACTCGATCGCGGCCTACAAAGGGCTCTGGCAGTTGATTACCAAACCGTTTTACTGGGAAAAAACCAATCACGGCCTGAGTAAAACCAATGCCGTAACGGCCAAATCATGACAGCGTACTCGCAGCGGCTGCTAATCGGGGCGACCATACTGATCGCGGCTTACTATAGTGTACTGGCACTCAACGGACAGCGGCTGGGCTTTTATACCACCGAAGCCCTGTTTCTAAGTGAGAAATGCCAGATCATCTGGCAGGGCGATGGCGACAAAGTGGCCGTGCTGGGGCTTACGTTTCCGGTGGTGCCGTTTATGCTCAGCCTGCCGTTCTGCGCTCTGCTCCCGCTGGCAGGTCCGGTAATAGCCTCGTCGCTCGGGATGGCCCTGCTGTTTTTCCTGATTCTCGACGATCAGCGACGCCGGACGATGCCCCTGCTGATTCAGATCGGTACGGCGCTGTCGTTCGTTGCGCATCCGGGGCTGCTGTTTTCGGCGACGTCGGGGCAGGGTACCTATACCGTGCTGCTGTTCGGCTATCTGTTTTTTCGCAGTCTGCTGACCTACTACCAGTCGAATACGACCTACCATGTGTCGATGGCCAGTCTGTTTCTGCTGGGGCTGGTATTCAGCGAGGTAGACTTCATCTGGCTATGCCTGTTTCTGCTGCCCCTCATCCTGTTTATTTCGCTGCAAAGCCTGTCGCTGCGGGGGGAAGACACGGTATCCCGGCTGGGGCTGGCGTTCAACAACATCTCACTCCGCCGAAAACTGATTAGTAAATCGCTGGCGCTGGTCATGCTGTTGTTTATGCTGCCCCTGGTCAGTCTGTTTATTTTCAGTCTGCTCAACAGTGTGTATGCCGGCGATTCACAGTACTTTGTCGATAATCCGTATGCAAACGCCAGCGTACTGACGAATCAGTTGTTCCGGCAGCAGTTTGCCAACTACACCGCCGATCTCGTACAGGCCGACACGTCGGTGCTTATGTCAATCCGGTTGCTGCTCTATGCGCCCCTGATCCTGCTCAGTTTACTAAGCGTTCGGGGGCGGACCTACCAGCTACTGACGCTACTCAGCCCGCTGCTGCTGGTCGAGTTTCTGCACGTCAAAGACCCGGCGGTTCCTGTTCAGACTGAATTCTATCAGGTTTTTCTGGTGCTTGGCTGGGCCGGACTGACGGTTGTTCCCGTACCTCGATTACGGTACGTAAACGGGCTGGCGTTTACGTTGCTTCTCGTTCAGATTGGTGTCAGCGGCCTGAGGCTGCTCAATTCGTCGTACCCGGTCGAACGCTCGTTTCTGCGCGATGTGCTGGTGCTGAATCCCAGCCAGCAACCCGGAACCCTGGACGATGATAAGCTCATTCGGTTTGTCCGGCAGCTTCCCGAAACAAGCCGTATCCTGACCGACGACGCGACAGCGTACCCATTTATTGCCCGTACCGAACGGGTTCGTTCGTTTCTGCTGGCCTATCAGCAGAGTTACTTACCCGCGCACGATAATCCTGTGCCATTCGTGCAGTACATCCTGGCGCACAATACGGCCAGCAATCCGCCGGCACAGTTCTCTATGACCAACACGGGCTATATGGATGCCATACAGCACAAAATGGGGAAACGGCTGCCGTTGGTCATGAAAAGTGCCGACTGGTCGATATACGCGCTGAATGCAGCTGTACCGCCATCGCGGGCGATTCGATGAGATCACCGTGGTTTTGAGCTACCAGGTGAGAGCATACCCGTTGGTGACGGCTATCATTGTTCTATCTATTGACATGGTGCAGGCCGGTTTGCCAGCAGGGGGTATACCATCAAAAAACGCCGTCGATGGATTCGGCACCCAGCCGATTGCTGCGGCCCGTATTCAGTCACTCGATACCTTGTGATTAGGTGATTGCGCTGATTTTTT
>CAZOQC010000006.1:0-60160 GCA_964581865.1 uncultured Spirosoma sp. | reverse complement strand
CGCTGATTTTTTTTGATTACGTTGATTAAAGAAGAAATCATTGTCTGTCTGTGTAATCAGATGAATCATAGTTCGAGACAGTCTGAACTGTGATTCATCTGATTGCTTTGATTACGCTGATTCGACAAAGAAAATCATAGCCTGTCTGTGTAATCAGCAGTAATCACAGTTCAAGATTATCTGAACTGTGATTCATCTGATTTTTTGATTGCGCTGATTAAAGAAGAAATCATAGTCTGTCAGTGCAATCAAAAAAATCATAGTTCAAGACAATCACAGTTCAGGATCAGCCCCGCCACCACCGGGGGTTTCGAGCCGGATGCGTTCGCCGGGCTGCATGGGGCGGGTGAAAATACCGGGTAATGGTTCGGCCGTGCCGTCCGGGTGGAGCAGCGTCTGCTGGCCGACCGCGCCGGGTTGAGCGCCGTTCAGGCCGTAGGGCGCGACTTGCCGATGCTGACTAAGCAACGTTGCCTGAACAGGCTCTAAAAATTCGATTTCCCGGATGATGCCGTCGCCCCCGCGCCACTGTCCGGCCCCACCCGACGCCTGCCGGATGCTGAACTCGTGCAGCCGGACAGGGTAGCGTCGTTCGAGTTCTTCGGGATCGGTCAGGCGGGTGTTGGTCATGTGCTGATGAACGGCCGAACGCCCATCAGCCCCGACAGTCGCCCCCGTGCCTCCGCCAATCGTTTCGTAATAGCCAAACGCACCCGCATCCCACGACCGGCCGAACAGGAAATTATTCATCGTTCCCTGACTACAGGCCGCTAAGCCCAGCGCCTTCAGCAACGTATCGACCAGCCGCTGACTGACTTCCGTGTTACCGCCGACTACCGCCGGGCAGGCTGCATCGTCGTCGGGAAACACCGGATTCAGGAACGAACTGTCGGGCAAAACAATGTCGACCGGCGTCATTAGCCCTTCATTCAACGGAATATCGCGGTCTACCCACAGCCGAAGTACGTACAGGATGGCACTGTGCAGAATCGACACGTTGGCGTTGAGATTGTGCGGATGAACGCCCGACGTGCCTGTAAAATCGACCCGCAGCCGCCCGTCGGTCACGGTCATGTCCACCTGAATCGTATGACCATCGTCGAGGGCTTCGGTGGCGGTGAACGACTGTCCGCCAAGGGGCGTCAGTACCGATCGGATGGCCTGTGTCGCTGACTGCTGCAACAGGCCCATGTATTGCTGAACCGTCGTCAGACCGTGTTGCCGAACTAGTTGTTGCAGCGCCGTTTCGCCCGCCCGCAGCGACGCGAGTGCCGCTTCGATGTCGGCCCGGTTTTCGGTCAATGCCCGCGTCGGGTAAGGTGCATCTGTAAACCGACTGACCAGACCCGGCATGCTGTCGGTGTTTGTATCCCACTGAAAGACGCCGTTTCGTACGACGTACTGCGGTTTCAATACAACGCCTTCTTCAATCAGCGAGGTTGCGTCGGGGGGCATCGAGCCGGGGACTTTGCCGCCAATCTCGGCGTGGTGCGCGCGGTTGATGACGTAACCGATCAGGTCGCCCGCGTCGGTGAATATGCCCTGCAACAGCGTTACGTCGGGCAGGTGCGACCCGCCGTATTTCGGGTGGTTCGTGATAATCACATCACCGGGACCTAGTGGTACCTCGGCCAGACAAAGCCGCGCGCAAACCCCCAGACTACCCAGATGTACCGGAATGTGCGGGGCGTTGGCGACCAGCCGGGCATCGGCGTCAAGCAGGGCACAGGAGAAGTCGAGCCGTTCTTTTACGTTGGTTGAAAATGCCGTTCGCTGAAGCTGAGCGCCCATCTCCTCGGCAATAGCCCGGAATCGCTGCGTAAACAGTTCGAGTTCGACTACGGTATTTTGCTTCGGTTTATCGGCCGTGTCCACGTCGGCAACGTAATCGGCAAGGGCGTCGCGGCTGGCCTGAACGATGAGCCGCCAGCCGGGCTCGATAAAGGCCGACGAGGTCGTGTTGAGCAGCAGAGCTGGGCCGCGAAAGGTGTCGCCCTCCTGCAAGCGGGTCCAGTCGTAAGCAGGGTAGGGGCCAGCCTGAAAGGCGGGTACGACCTGCCGGTGGATGCGTGGTCGCTGACTGGCAACGCCCGTGTCGGTAACCGTACTGACGAGTACGCGCAGGCTGACCAGTTCGATGGGCCGGTCGGCGGGGTAGTGGCCGTATAACTGCTGGTACTGCTGAACAAAATCGTCGGCCAGCCGGTGACTAACCGGCACATCGACGGTAGCCTCCTGCCCCTGTAAGCGCAGAAACGCCCGCGCCGACCGGGTTTCGATAGGGGCGGTATCGCCTACGTCATGACGCAGTGCGTCGGTCGCTTCGCTGGTCAGCGTCATAACCAGTTCGTCAAGGTTGTCGATGAACTGATCGAGGGGGCGCAGGATGGAGCGCGTGGCGGTGCGTTCAATCCGGGCCTGCCCAATGCCGTAGGCACTAAGCAGCCCCCCGTCGAAGGGTAAAATCAGCCGTTCCATACCCAATAGCCGGGCGATGGCGCAACCGTGCAGACCCCCCGCACCCCCAAACACCAGCAGCGGATACTGCGCCGGATCGAACCCGCGCGACACGCTGATTTTACGAATTGCACCCGCCATCAGCTCATTCGCGATCTGGTCGAACCCACGCAGCAGTGCCAACGGATCGGGGGCCGTGCCGGTTTGCTGACGAATCTGTTCGACAATAGCCTGCAAAGCCGCCTGCGCCCGATCAGGAAAAATCGGTATGCCGAACTGCTGCGGGTGGAGTTTGCCCAGCAACAGGTTGACGTCGGTGATGGTCAGTTTTGGCGTTTGGCCGATGGAAGTTGCGCCATAGCAGGCCGGGCCGGGGCTGGCCCCCGCGCTGTGCGGCCCCACGCGTAGCTGACCGCCTGCGGTGGTGTCGGCACCCAATCCGTCGAACCAGCAGATCGAGCCGCCCCCGGCCGCGACGGTTTCAATTGCCAGTGCGGGTAGTTGTAGTTCAAACGGGCCAATGTGCGTCGAGAACCGGTAATCGGGTGTGCCATCGATGCGGGCGACATCGGTGCTGGTACCGCCCATGTCGAGGGTCAGCACGCCCGGCTGGTCGAGCGACGCGGCTATCGTGTCGGCTCCAACCACGCCCCCCGCCGGACCGCTCAGCAGGCTATCTTTGGGCTGGAACAGATCGGCCCGCACCAGCCCCCCCGCGCTCGTCATAATCCGGACCGATTGTCCGCCCAACTGCTGCCGGACATTGGTTAAATACGTATCGAGAACAGGGCGCAGATATGCATCGACCACGGTAGTCTGTGTGCGGGCCACGTAGCCGGGCGTAGTCGATACATCCGTCGAGCAGGTAATGCGGTCGAAACCCGCCCCGGAAAGGGCGTCGCGAAGTTGCTGCTCATGCGCCGGGTTGCGATAAGCGTGCAGCAGCGAAATGGCAATGGCATCGGGTTGGAGCTGATGCAACCGCTCGATTATCGTATTCAGATTCGCCGGGGCGGTCAGTACGGTGCCGTCGGCCTGCATCCGTTCATCAACTTCCAGTGCGTCCGTATAGAATACCTCGGCGGGGGGGATAGCTAGTTGAAACAGGTGTGGCCGTTGCTGTGTGCCGATCAGCAGCAAATCGCGAAAGCCCCGCGTAACGAGCAGCGCGACCCGGCCCCCGCGCCGTTCGAGCAGCGCGTTGGTGCCTTTAGTGGTGCCCAGCCGCATCGCCAGCGTCGGAAACGGTTGATCGAGCGGGGTCTGTGTCAGCAATCGGGTCGCCAAAACGGGAGCCTCCTCACCGGTAAACAGTTCGACTGTCGCCGTAGACAGGGCCAGCAAAGCCGGATTGTCAACGATCAAGTCGCCATCAATGGCCAGTGAACCAACTCGCGTCGTCGCGTCTGTGTCGAGTACACGCAACTGATAACCGTCGAAAATCGGCGCGGTCAGCCACGGGGCGGTTAATTTGCCGTCGTGCCACTGCGCCCGGAGTCGACTGCTGCTCAGTACTTTAGTGCGGTGAATACGCCCGTTGGGGTCACGCGCCAGTCCGTCGGTAAACGTTCCGCCCGTATCAATCCAGATATGCCACATAATGGGTTTACGGTATTCAGTTCACGGTGGCTGGTAGTTATGTAGCCCAGACGTCTACGTCTGGTGGGCGCGGTAGCGGCCTGTTAGCTGCCGCCTGCACCAGTTAGCCTGACGGCTACCAGGCGTGGACGTCTGGGCTACACTGAAAACATTAAACCGAAAACGGAAAACTAATACTTCGCCGGCTGGCCGGGTTTGGGGGTGCTTTTCTGGATGAATTTGCGGAGGTTCTCGTTGCTGCTGGCGAGGTCTTCTTTGCGCAGGTAGAGCATGTGACCGCTGCGGTAGCCTTCCCACGACATCCGGTCCTTCAGCTTGCCGCTGGGGTCGATCTGCCAGAGGTTGTACTGGGCGTTGTAGTAATCACAGGCCCCGTCGAAATAGCCCGACTGCACCAGCACGTGCAGGTATGGGTTTTGCAACATCGCCTGCCGGAGGTTTTCACCCGCGTGGTTATTGGCGTTGTCCCAGGGGAAGGTCGGGCCGAACATATAGTATTTGAGGTCGGTCTTGTAGCTCAGCTCGTCGCGCATATACTGGTTGATAGCGGGCGTAAACGAGTGCAGCCACGACGTTAGTTCGGCGTTGTAGTCGGGTCCGGTACCGGCATCTTTCGCATCGATACCCCGGTAGCGCGAGTCGAGCCGGCCCACCGTAAACCCTTTGTCGCGAAGCAGTTCTTTCCAGAAAAAATTCAGTGGCACATCGAGGTTATTCTGCATCACGGCCGTGGTCGACAGCCCCGAATACCGGGCGACTTTAGCCGCAATATCCTTTCGTTTCTGCTCCGGCAGCGACCCCCCCATCGACAGTGCAGGCAGGTATTCCGACATCGTGAACGCTTCGACTTCGGGCAGCATCGCGGTCAGGTCTTTGGCCTGCAAATCGGCGGGGAGGGCTTTGTGGTACCAGGCCGTTGCGGCCATATAGGGCAGTTTGAGGGCCCCCTGTCCCGGTCCGCCCCGCTCCAGTCCGAGCGTCGTAGGCGACACCAGTACCACGCCGTTCAAGTACATCCACTGCACGTTCTGCAACTCGTTGGCCAGCCCCGATACGCGCGTCGTACCGTAGCTTTCCCCGATCAGGTACTTGGGCGACGCCCAGCGGTTGTAGCGGCTCACGAAGGTGTTGATCCACTCGGCGAGGTACTTGATGTCGGCGTTGACGCCGAAAAATAGCTTTGCCGCCGGGACGTCCTTGCTGGCTGGGCGCGAAAAGCCGGTGTTGACCGGATCGACGTACACAATGTCGGCCACGTCGAGAATTGAGTGCGGGTTGTCGCGCAGGCCATAGGGCTGAACGGGGTAGCCTTCGTCGTCGACTTTGAGAATGCGCGGACCCGTGTAGCCGAGCATCATCCAGACCGACGCCGTGCCGGGGCCACCGTTAAACGAAATCACCAGCGGCCGACTGGCGCGGTCGGACACGTCGGAGCGTTCGAAGTAGGTAAAGAACACCCCCGCAGCTGCCTTGCCTTCGTCGTCCCAGACCGGAATCGTCCCGGCGGTGGCTTTGTACGGCACCCGCTGCCCCTTGATCGTCACCTGACTGGTCGTGATAACCTGTTTATCGAGGTCAAGCGTGTGGGTAGTTTTCATCGCCCGGTCGGCAGCAAACCCGTTGTCGGCCGACAACTGGGGTTTGTCCGTGGTGGGTTTCTGGGCAATCGAAGCGGAAAGGGTGAACGCGAGGAGAGACGTAAGTAGACTGGTTCTGTGCATGAAGAGGGGTTGTGTAGGTCGATGAACAGGATAAACGGTTGCAAAATAGGGCAAACTCGCTGGTTTTCGGTGTCTAAACGCGCGTCAGGCCGAATATGCCCTAACTTGCGATGGACACAGTCTGAGACAGCTTCCAGCTGTCGTGCCGCTCCAGCGGCTAACTGTATGGGCTTGTTTTGGCCTGACGGCACGACAGCTGGAAGCTGTCTCAGACAATACACTCATCTATGAAACGAACCCTCCTGACCCTGCTAAGCTGCTTTTTTGGTTGCAGCCATCTCATCGCGCAAACCACTCCATTACCCCGCATCGCCATTGCCGGGCTGGGTATCGAATCGAGTACGTTTTCACCGGCCCGCACCGACGAGCCCGCCTTTCACGCCCGCTACGGACCGGAAGTGTTCAACGCGTATCCGTTTATGATGCCAATTTCCCCGCTGCGGAAGCAGGCCGTCTGGCTCCCCGCTATCGTTGGGAAGTCGCTGCCGGGCGGGGCCGTTACCCGTGCCGCGTATGAATCGCTGGTGACGAAAACGCTGGACTCTCTACGGAAATACGGCCCCTACGACGGGATGTATTTCGATATTCACGGGGCCATGAGCGTGGTCGGGCTGGACGATCCCGAGGGTGATTTTCTGCAACGTATCCGGGACGTGATCGGCTACAAAACGCTGATTTCAACGTCGATGGATTTGCACGGTAACGTATCGCAGCGGCTGGCGCAGAACACTGATCTGATGACCTGCTACCGGATGGCCCCCCATGAAGACGCGATGCAGACCAAAGAACGCGCTGTGACGAACCTGCTCAGTCGACTCAAAAGTGGCAAAGGCAAACCGGCCTACAAAGCCTGGATTCCGGTGCCGATTCTGCTGCCGGGCGAAAAAACGAGCACGCGCATCGAACCCGGCAAGAGCCTGTACGCCCGTGTCGCACCCATCGCCAGTCAGACCGGTATTGTCGATGCTGCCATCTGGATTGGCTATGCCTGGGCCGATGAGCCACGCAACCACGCCGTTGTGATGGTGACCGGCGACGACAAAGCGACCGTGAGTCAGTCGGCGGAGCAACTGGCGAAGGCATTCTGGGACGTCCGTAATCAGTTTGCGTTCGTTGCCCCGACGAGTACGCTGGACGACTGCCTGGCGAAGGCGCTCAACAGCCCGACGCATCCGTATTTCATCAGCGATATGGGCGACAATCCGACGGCCGGTGGTGCCGGCGACGTGACCTGGACGATTACGCAGCTACTGGCCCGGCCGGAGTTTCAGAAAGCCGACGGTCCTTCGTTGATTTACGCGTCGATTCCTGATTCGCTGTTCATCAAAAAAGCCATTGCCGCTGGGGTTGGCGGCACCGTCGACGGTACGGCGGGGGCTATGGTCGACAATCGGTACGCGCCCCCCGTTCGGCTCAAGGGCACAGTGGAGTCGATTGTACAGGGCGATAAAGACGCCGAGGTTGAAGCGGTGGTGAAGGTTGGCAATGCCCACGTGATCGTGACCAAAAAGCGGAAGCCGTACCATAAAGAAGCCGACTTCACCCGGCTCGGTCTGAAGCCCCGTGAGGCCGGTATCGTGGTCGTGAAAATCGGTTATCTGGAACCCGAACTCTACGCTATGCAAAAAGGCTGGATGATGGCCCTGACGCCCGGCGGTGTCGATCAGGACTTGACCCGGCTGGGCTACAAACGCATTCAGCGCCCGATGTTTCCGCTCGATGCGGCTACGATGAAAACGCCGGACCTAACAACCCGATGGATACCCGTTTCGGGCGACGCGAAGTGAGTTTTCAATGCAACGATTTTTCAACACGGAGGCACAGAGCACACAGAGTTTTTATTCTTTGTGATCGCTGTGCCTCCGTGTTGGAAACCTAGTAAAGTTCTCTTCTATCAATAGGGTATTTTTGTCATCCCGAGCCTGCGACCGGGCCGCCGGGGCGGGGATCTTCGATAATAGGCGGTTTTCCTTGCTCCTGGCGAAGATCCCTCCTGCGTCGGGATGACAAAAGTGCTTCGACTGCGTTCCCGTCAATAAATCAGATTTACCCCCGCCTGCCGGTAGGTATCTGCCAGTTCAGCGTTCACCTGCGCATCTGTGATTAGCATGTCAACTAAACTCAGCGGGGCGAAGAACAGGTATTTGTCTGTCTCCAGCTTCGATGAGTCGCAGAGCAGATAGACCCGGCTGGCCTGCCGGGCGATGGCCGTCGTCAGGTGCGCTTCCTGTTCGCCGTTGGCACTCAGACCATTGGCCAGCGAGATGCCGTCGACGCCGATGAACGCCCGGTCAGCGTGGTAGCGGGCGATATGTTCACCGGCCATACTCCCGTGAACAGCCTGCCGATCCTTATCGACTTCACCACCAATCAGATTGAGCGTTACCGACGCGTTGAGCAGTTCGCTGATAACGGGTAATGAGTTGGTGATCACCGTAATGCGTTTGTGGCGAATAAACGGGCACAGGTGCGCCACCGTGCTGCCGCAGTCCATAAAAATGACTTCACCTTCCTGAATGTCCTGCGCAGCGCGTTGAGCAATGGCTTCCTTGTGCGCTACGTTTACCGCTGACTTACTGGCAAACGGTACCGTTATCGTGTCGCGCAGGCGCATCGCACCGCCGTGCGTACGATAGAGCAGGCCCGCATCCGCCAGTTGCCCCAGGTCGCGCCGGACGGTCATGGTCGACGTCTGCAGCAGTTCAGCCAGTTCTGGTACATCTACCGCCCCCTTCTCCTCGACCGTTTGCAAAATAAGTTGCTTGCGCTGTTGGAAATTCATACGAATGCTGTTGATTTGTTCAAAAATAAACAAATAATAACAGAAATGAACATAATTGGCAGTGGTCGGGTAACCATTACGGAAAACAAACTGCTCTCCGACAACTGGTACGTGCTGCGCCGGTACACGTATGACTACCTGGGGCGGGATGGCCGGTGGACGACGCAGCAGCGCGAAGCCTACGACCGGGGCAATGGCGCAACAATCCTGCTGCACAACCCGCAAACTAATACCGTGATCCTGACCCGGCAATTTCGCCTGCCGACGTACGTCAACGGGAATCCCTCGGGGATGCTCATTGAAGCCTGTGCGGGCCTGCTCGACAACGAGCACCCCGACGATGCAATCCGGCGCGAAACGGAAGAAGAAACCGGCTTTCGGATCAAGTCGGTTGAGAAAATCATGGAAGCCTATATGAGTCCGGGATCGGTCACCGAAAAGCTGTTTTTCTACCTGGCCGAATACTCCGCCGATACCGAGCGAACGCTGGGCGGTGGTGTCGATGACGAAGAAATCGATCTGCTGGAGATGCCGCTGGCACAGGCAATGCAACTGGTCAGGACGGGCGAGATTATGGATGGCAAAACGATCATGCTGCTGCAACATCTGCAACTGCGCCAGTTAATGAACTAGGGCGAAGTCGCGAAACGGACGTGCTCGTAGATTTCTGCTAATGGTAACGACACGCCTGCCGACCGCAGCTGGATTGTACTGTTGAGATCGGTCTGTACCGTTTTATCCCAGCTATGTTCCGTCGTGCGAAACCACGATTCGACACGCGCGTAATTTTGCTCGACCAGGACATACTCCTGAAACGAAGGGATCTGTTCGTAAAGCAGAAACTTACCGGAGCGATCGAATGAAGCGGTACTGCGCGATAGTACTTCGATAACCAGCAGTGGATTAACGATCAGATCTTCCCGTCCCTGCCAGAATTGTGGCTCATCACAGATGACCAGCGCATCAGGATAAACACCAACGTTCTCCGATTCGATGTAAATTTTCTGGTCGCTGTTGTATACGATGAACCTACGGGCTAATGGTCGTAATGCGTATTTAAGCGAACCGATCAGATTGGCCGCGATCTGGTTATATCGGGCTTTGGCACCGGCCATACGAATGATTTTGCCGTTGTAAAATTCATGCTTGTTCCGTGACCGGGATTCCCGGAGCAGATAGTCGTTGAGCGTATATGTCTTCTCGGCAGTTACCATTACCAGCTGACAGGATTACAGAATAGACCGATTGTGCTACCGGCGAATTGTCTGTTGTGAAGCTACATAAAAATAAGGTTTTCAACACAGAGACACGGAGCACACAGACGTTCTTTTGCGCCGTGTATTCCGTGCCTTCGTGTTGAAAAAACTATTTCCCCGCCGAGATCATGTTGGCGAACAGGCGGTATGCACCCGGCACCCCGGCGGGCAGTTCGCGGAAGAAGACCAGCCCTGTGTACATAAAATGGCCTTTGCCGTAGGTGGCATAGAGCAGACTCCCTTCTTTGGCGGCTTCGCCCGTGTCGTGAGCCGAGAAAATGGGCTGGTAGGCTTTGTCCCAGTCCTGCGCGAAGTAGATACCGCGCTCCTGAATCCAGCCGGTAAAGTCGGCATCCGTGATTTTGTTGGGCTTGTTCAGCAGCGGGTGGTTCGGGTCGATGAACGTCATGCTGGCATCCTCTTCCGTGACCCGTTCGCGGCTGATACTGAACGGGTAGGGGCCCAGCTGTGGCAGGGGCGGTTCGCTGCGCAGGAAGCCGCTGGGGGGCGTTACGTATTGCACAATCATCGTCCCGCCGTTCTTCACGTAGTTCATCAGGTTCGGCTGGTAGCGGGCCAGCCAGTCGTCGGTGTTGTAAGCGCGGACACCCGTTATGATGGCATCGTAAGCAGACAGATCGCGGCTGAGGTCGGTGGCCCCGAGCAGCGTCACGCGGCAACCCATCTGCTGCAAAGCCGCCGGTACTTCGTCGCCCGCACCGACAATGTAACCGATGTTTTTAGCCGTTACCGCCACGTTCAGTTTCACCAGTTTGGCTTCGGCGGGCGGAAACAGCGTCTGCGTCGGGATATGTTTGTAGGCGATCACCCGCAGGCCGCTGGTAAACGTGCCGTCGCCGGTGGTCATCTGCGCCTGAAGCTGCCCGTTCTGCGCATCGGCGAGGGGCGTCAGCTGGAACGACAGGCGTTGCTCATCGCCTTTGGTTTTGATATCGAACGGCAATGAAGCCGGTTCAATGCGCCAGCCCGCCGGCGCTGTCAGTTTGAGTGTCCCCGATACGTTGGCCCGCCCCGCAATCAGCACGACTTCGGCCGTTTTGGGGCTATTGTTGGCGAAGGTGAATACGCGCTCGGTGAGGTTGGCCATGACGGCCGGCTGAATAATGAAGGGCCGGTACACTTCGCCATCGACCGGGTCGGCGGATTTGTAGACGACCGGGCGGGTGTACACAAATCGCTGGCCGGCAATGTCGATGATGAAGCTGGTTGTCAGGGCGGGCGGATTTTCGGGCAGGCCGATCAACTGCTGATTATCGACCTGAAATACTCCTTTTTCGATGGGTTTGACGAGCCAGTACGGTTGCGAAATCGGGGCGTTTTTCGGAATCGTGACCCGTGTCGACAGGGTAAGCTGATCGTTGGGTTTCAGTGCCAGATTCAGCGTACTATCCTTGTTGACGGAGTAGCGCACCCCGACCAGCGTCACGGGTACATCGGCCCGACTGATGACGTTGGTGTTCAGCGTTACCGTTTCGCCGGGCGTAGCCGCGTAAGTCGTGGGGTTGGTTTCGAGCCACAGGCCCAGACACTGCTGAATCAGGTTCTGCACGTCCTGCCGTTTGCTGCGCACGTACAGGTTGGTGGTGTCGAGCTTGCTAATGGCCTGGTACAGTTTCACCAGGGCCGGAACGGAAGCGGCTGGTTGTGCGGGCTGATAACTACCAATCACCTGATTGACCAGCGTTTGCGCGGCCCCGCCGTTGGGCACCCGCTTCCAGGTTAAATCAACACCGTCGAAGGGGTCGTTCTGCACGGGGTCTCCCCCTTTCAGCAGCAGGTAGTCGATGCGGGCGCTGCGGCTGGCCGGTACGCCAAAGCCCTGACTTTTGTGCTGACTTCGGCTCTCGGCGGCAATTTCACCGTACGACCGGCCCAGCAGCGGGTTGTACAGCCCCGTTTCGATCCCGATCAGATTGCCGGCTTCATCGGGGCGTTTGGTGCTTTGAAACGCGTTGGGAATGAATACGTTCCATAGAATGCGCTTCGCCTGCCACGGTTTTACGTAGGCCAGTTGTTCGGGAAATTTGGTCGGGTCGCCCGCCTGCTTGAACGCTTCTTCGGCCAGAAAGCCCGACGCGCTGTGGTGACCGTGACCCGCGCGGGGATCGGGTGGAAAGCGGGTGATAATGACGTCGGGTTGTCGCTGCCGGATCATCCAGACCACGTCGGCCAGCACTTTGTCCTGCCCCCACGTCCGCACGGCTTCGCTGGTCGATTTGGAAAAGCCGAAGTCGTAGGCCCGGCTGAAGTACTGATCGGGGCCGTCGACGCGCCGGGCCGCGAGTAATTCCTGCGTACGGATAATGCCGATGTTTTCGCCCTGTTCCGGGCCGATCAGGTTCTGCCCCCCGTCGCCCCGTGTCAGCGACAGATAGGCCGTCCTAACGAGCCGGTCTTTGGCCATGTACGCCAGCAGCAGCGTGTTTTCGTCGTCGGGGTGGGCGGCTACGTACAGTACCGAACCCAGCACGTTCAGTTTTTTCAGATCTGACAGAATCTCACCCGGCGGCTTCTGCCGGACGGGGCCGTAAGGCACCTGAGCGAAGGAGGAACGGGCAGCGAAAAGCGCGAATGCGGCTAAAAACAAGTGGCTAATACGACGCACAGAGGGGGAATTTTGGGAGTTAGCAACTCAGCAAAGATAGCCGTTGCGGCTGATTGACGAGCCGAAATCCACTGCTGGGTGTTTTTCTAGGTAAAACCGAAATAAATAGTCGAAAAAGTCAATTTTACGAGCCGCTTCACTATGATGTGCAATGGCAAATTCTATATTTGTGCCTAGTCCTTTTCAGTTCATTCCTAGACCTAATCGCATGAATTACAGTATCTATTTGGTTCCAGTGCTGGGCCTCGTGGGCCTGGTGGTGATGTTCACCAAGTTTATGTGGGTATCGAAGCAGGCTGCCGGTGACGACCGCATGCAGGAGATCGCCGGATACATTGCCGACGGGGCTATTGCCTTCCTCAAAGCGGAGTGGCGGGTGCTGACCTATTTCGGTATCATCGTCGCCATCGTGCTGGCCTACATGGGCAGTCTGGTGCCCAACTCCAGTTTCGTGATTGGCCTGTCGTTTCTGCTGGGCGCGTTTCTGTCGGCGCTGGCGGGCTACATTGGTATGAACATAGCCACCAAGGCCAACGTCCGTACGGCGCATGCGGCCCGCACCAGCCTGACCCGCGCGCTGGACGTATCGTTTACGGGCGGCTCGGTCATGGGGATCGGCGTGGCCGGTATTGCTGTGCTGGGCCTGGGCAGTTTATTTATCGTATTGTATAATCTGTACGTCGGGGCCGATGGCGATGTCAACGGGTTGCCGATGGAACGGGCGCTTGAGGTACTGGCGGGCTTCTCGCTCGGTGCCGAATCGATTGCCCTTTTCGCCCGGGTGGGGGGCGGTATCTACACCAAAGCCGCCGACGTTGGGGCCGATCTGGTGGGTAAGGTCGAAGCCGGTATTCCCGAAGACGATCCACGTAACCCGGCCACCATCGCTGATAACGTGGGCGACAATGTGGGCGACGTGGCCGGGATGGGGGCCGATTTGTTTGGCTCGTACGTCGCGACGATTCTGGCGACGATGGTACTGGGTCGCGAAATTCGCATTCCCGTAGCGGATAACATCATCGGGCACGCGCCCATCGTGCTGCCGATGGTCATTGCGGGGCTGGGGCTGATCTTTTCCATCATCGCGACCTACTTTGTACGCGTAAAAGATGATAACGGCAACGTACAGGGGGCGCTCAACTTCGGTAACTGGGCGTCAGTCGCTATGACGCTGGTGGCGTCGTATTTTCTGGTCAATGCGTACCTGCCCGCCGTACCGATGGAAATTCGGGGCGTTAGCTTCACCCGGATGGATGTTTTCTACGCCATCGTGACGGGTCTGGTGGTGGGCGCACTGATGTCGATCATCACTGAATATTATACGGCGATGGGTCGTCGGCCGGTACTGTCGATCATCCGGCAGTCGGCGACGGGGGCGGCTACCAATATCATTGGTGGGTTATCGGTCGGGATGGAATCGACGGTGTTGCCGATTCTGGTACTGGCGGCTGGTATTTTTACCTCGTACCACTTTGCCGGTCTGTATGGCGTGGCGATCTCGGCCGCTGGCATGATGGCGACTACCGCCATGCAGCTCGCTATCGACGCGTTTGGCCCCATCGCCGACAACGCGGGTGGCATTGCCGAGATGAGTTACCTGCCCGAAGAAGTGCGCAGCCGTACCGACATCCTCGACGCGGTGGGCAACACCACGGCTGCTACCGGCAAAGGCTTTGCTATCGCGTCGGCCGCCCTGACGGCCCTGGCCCTGTTTGCCGCTTTCGTGGGTATTTCGGGCATTTCAGCCATCGACATCTATAAGGCCGACGTGCTATCGGGACTATTCGTCGGGGCCATGATTCCGTTTATTTTTTCCTCGCTGGCGATTGCGGCCGTGGGGCGGGCGGCTATGAGTATGGTGGAGGAAGTACGGCGGCAGTTTCGCGAGATTCCGGGCATTATGGAAGGTACCGGTAAGCCCGAATACGAGAAGTGCGTGGCCATTTCGACGCAGGCATCCATCCGCGAAATGGTGCTGCCGGGGGCCATTGCGTTGTCGGTGCCGGTGATCGTGGGCTTTATTTTCGGCCCTGAAGTATTGGGTGGCCTGCTGGCGGGCGTTACGGTGTCGGGCGTACTGATGGGTATTTTTATGAACAACGCCGGGGGGGCCTGGGACAACGCCAAAAAATCATTCGAGAAGGGCGTGCTCATCAATGGCGAAATGTTCTACAAAAAGTCAGAGCCGCACAAAGCATCGGTGACGGGCGATACCGTCGGCGACCCCTTCAAGGATACGTCCGGCCCGTCGATGAACATTCTCATCAAGCTCATGTCGATTGTATCGCTGGTGATTGCGCCGTATATCGCCATCCAGTCGTCGGAGCAGCCGGGTTTCGAGCGCCGGGGCGAAAAAGCCGCCGGTACCAGTGTACCGCTCGACAAATCGACGGCGGCTGATAATCAGGACGTCAGCACCCCAAATACGGGGTTAGGCACGTTCCGGCCCGAAAAACTGACGAGTGGGGTCGAACTGAACATTCCCGATAACGGTATCGAGCGTAAACTGCTGACGTTTATCCGCAGCGATCAGCCCGTCGACAAAACCACCTGGTTCGATTTCGACCGGCTGACGTTCGATACGGGCAAGGCTACGTTGCAGGCCAGTTCGCAGGAGCAGTTGAAAAACGTAGCTGAGATTATGAAAGCATACCCGGCTGTAACCGTCAAACTTGGTGGGTACACCGACAATACCGGCAACGCGGCCAGTAACCTGAAACTCTCGCAGGACCGGGCCAACTCGGTGCGGGCCGAACTGGAAAATAGGGGTATTGGCAAAGACCGGCTTACGGCCGAGGGGTATGGGCAGGCTTACCCCGTTGCCGGTAACGATACGGAAGAAGGGCGAGCCAGAAATCGCCGAATTTCGATCAGAGTAACGAAAAAGTAAGCCGCCAATGGGTCAAATCAACGTCCGATACCGGTCCGACTGGCTGGTATCGGACGTTCTTGTTGAGAATAAGTCGTTAGGCAGAACTCAGCGAGTGGATACACGCGTGAAGTTTCTTGTTACCTGTTGACCCACTTATTACTGACGTTGATACATATAATATTTATAATTCGCTGTAAAGGTTGCAAATAGGTTCTATTTTTGTTGGATATGCCAGTAAATTCAGAGGTGATTCACAGGTCGTTCGTTGCTGGCAACCTGTCGTCGTATCTAACTAACTACCGCTATGACTTGTACTACGGACTGATTGCTTGAGAAGGAATGGAAAATTTTGACCTGCTTAAACGGCGATTTGACCGGGAGCATAAAGCCCGGCAGGAAGCCGAGCGTGTACTGGAAAAGAAAGCGTGGGAATTATACACCACTAATCAGCAGCTTACGTTTCTGAATGAAAACCTGGCTCAACAGGTTGAGCAGGGCATTGCCGAACTACAGGAGAAAGATGCCCGGTTCCGCGAACTGATCGATTCAGTACAGGATATTATTTACCGTATTTCGCCCGAGGGGTTTTTCACGTTCATGAACACCATGATCGAGGCCAAACTCGGTTATACCCCCAGTGAAATTATCGGGCAGCACTTTATTCGGCTTATCCGCCCCGACTTTCGCACGCTCGTTATCGATTTTTATCAGCAAATGCTGGCCGACGGGCAGGACAGTTCATACGTTGAATTTCCGGTGCTGACGAAAGCCGGGCAGACTGTCTGGATTGGGCAGACCGTCCGGCGGCTGGACGTTAAAACCGGTACCGAACTGGTGGCCGTTGCCCGTGATATCACCAGCGAGCGCGACGTGCGCGAAGCGTTGCGGGCTACGCAGAACCGGCTATCGAGTCTGATCATCAACCTGCAAAAGGGCGTACTGGTCGAAGATGGCGACGGGCGTATCACGCTGGTCAACCAGTTGTTTTGCGATCTCTTCAGCATTCCACTGACGCCCGACGATCTGCTGAATATGGATTCATCGCTGATTATCAGCCGAATGAAGTGCCATTTTCCAAACCCTGACCAGTTCGAACACAGTACCCGGCAGATCCAGACCAATCAGCAGATGGTGCTCGACCAAACCCTGTACCGGACCAACGGGCGGGTGCTGACGCGCGACTTTATCCCCATTGTGCAGGAAGGTCGCTACGAGGGGCACCTCTGGAAGTACAGCGACGTGACCGAGCAGTATCGATCGAGCGAGGTTACCCGCAAGAACGAGGAAAAATACCGGGGTATCCTGAATAACATGGACCTCGGACTGATCGAACTGAATCGTGACCGGACCATACAGCGCGCTTACGACCGATTCTGCACGATGCTCGGCTATACCGAAGCCGAACTTATTGGCCGGCCCATCGGTGAATTGATCGTGTCGTATGCGAATGATGAGTCGGAGCCGCCGACCAGTATGCCGCACTCCGGCGAGCAGCAAATGATTCGCCGGGGCAACGACCGGATCTGGGTAATTGTGAGCGAAGTGCCGCAGCTCAATGAAAACAGCGAGGTCATCGGGACCATCGCTGTGCATTATGATATTACACAGCGCAAGCTGCTGGAGCAGGAACTGGGGCAGGCGCAGGAGGTCGCCGAGGAGGCCCGGCAGGCCGAGAAGCAGTTTCTGGCCAACATGAGTCACGAAATTCGCACGCCACTCAACGCCATTATCGGCATGGCGCACCTGCTGTTCGACACGCGGCCCAGCCGGCAGCAGCTGGAGTACCTCGAAATTCTCAAAACGTCGTCTGACTTCCTCTACAGCCTGATCTCTGACCTGCTCGATATGGCCAAAATCGAAGCCGGGCGGATTGATGTTCACAAACAGCCGTTCGATCTGGTCGGCTTGTTGCGCACCATTCAGCGGGTGTTTCAGATCAAGCTGGAACAGCGCCCCGTCAATCTCGATATGATGATCGACGCGCAGATTGGGGGTAACTATATCGGCGACGAACTGCTGCTCAATCAGATTCTGCTCAACCTGATCGGGAATGCCGAAAAGTTTACCGAGGAAGGGCATATCGACGTGCGGGTCCGGCTGCGGAAGGAAGAGGAAGGCGTGTCCTGGATCGAGTTTTCGGTGCAGGACACCGGCATCGGCATTGCCGCTGAAAAAATCGACCTGATTTTCCAGAAATTCAGGCAGGTAAATGCCAACGGACACAAGCAGAAAGGAACTGGGCTGGGGCTGGCTATCACGCACCAGCTGGTTGATTTGCAGGGCGGAACGATTGCCGTCGACAGTACCGAAGGACAGGGAACAACCTTCACGGTTACGCTGCCATTTCAGCGGTCGGATGTGGACCCGATTGGCCATTCGCGGCAGATACAGCCCGTACCCACTAACCTGACCGATTGCCGCCTGCTGGTTGCGGAGGATAATATCATGAACCAGAAGTACATCAGCAGCCTGCTCGACAAATGGGCCATTTCTTTTGTGATAGCATCGGATGGGAAGCGGGCGGTGGAGATGGCGCAGCAGCAGCATTTCGACCTGATTCTGATGGATATTCAGATGCCGGTGATGGACGGCTACGAAGCTACGATTACCATTCGCAGTACGCAGAACGTCAATCAGCAAACGCCGATCGTGGCACTGACGGCCTCGGCCATGACAGATCAGAAAGCCAAAGCCAGTCAGGCCGGTATGAACGATTTCGTGACGAAACCATTCTCACCCAACAGCCTGCTGGAAGCTATTCAGCGGCACACACGCACCAAAGCAAAGGCTGAGCCTGCCGATGTACTGCCACCGGTAGCGACCGAACTGGACCAGCACCGGCTCGACGAAATCTATGGTTCAGACCGGTCGTACGCAGCCGATATGTTCGACGTGTTCCTGTCTGAAGTGCTGCCGGAATTTACCCACATTCAGGATCTTATCCTGGAACAGGACTGGCCTGCCCTCGGCAAACTGGCCCATAAGCTTAAACCGACGCTGGGTATGGTTGGATTGACAATATTGGAGAAGAAATTGCATAGTATTGAAAAACAGGCTAATGAGGCTCCGGATCAGCAGGAACTTCAGGCCCAGTGGAGTAGTGTGCAGGCCGAACTGGACCGGAGTGTCCCGATTGTACGACAGGAATTAGTTAGATTAAGCGAATGAAACAACGGTGTATTATTGTCGACGACGAAATTATGGCGCGTAAATCGCTCCAGCGGCTGTGCGAACAGCATGAATCGCTGGAACTGGTCGATGCGTTTGAAAATGCGGAAAAGGCACTGGAATTTCTGGCCAACGAAACCGTCGATCTGATCTGGCTCGACGTGGAGATGCCGGGTCTGTCGGGCTTCGATCTGCTGGAAAACCTGACGTCGATGCCGCAGGTGGTTATGACGACCACGAAGACAGAATATGCCTTCAACGCGTTCCAGTACCAGGTAACGGACTATCTCCAGAAGCCCGTCACGATGCCGCGCTTCAAAAGTGCCGTTGGCAAGGTGTTGGAGCTGTCTACCAAAAAAACCAGTGCGTCGCCCGAGCGACAGGAGATTTACATCAAAACCGATGGTCGCTACATCCGCCTGCCCTACACCGACATCATGTACGTGGAGAACGTGGGCGATTACGTGAAGATAAACACAAAAACGCAGTCGCACGTGGTACATACGACGATGAAATACCTGGAAGAAAAGCTGGGCAGTGCGTTTTTGCGCGTTCACCGGTCGTTTATCGTCCACCTCGACCGAATCGTGGACATTGAGGAAAACAATTTGGTTATCGCGAATAAAGTCATTCCCATCAGCCGGGCCAACAAGCCTGAGCTGATGAACCGGTTGAATATGCTGTAAGCCAGTCCGGGTGTTTACCAAAACGGTCGGCCGGTAAATCACTTACCGGCCGACCGTTTTCTATTTGTGCCAACGCCTGCCGTTATGCAGCCGGGCGACCGAAGCGCAGCAGCGTCTGGAATAATTCGCCAGAGTTGAAGGGCTTGGTTAAAAACGAGTTCATGCCCGCAGCGTAGGCATTGGCCTGGTCGGTTGGCGTAGCCGAAGCCGTCAGGGCTACGATCGGGATCTGGGTGTCGAGTCGTCGAATAGCCCGCGTGGCATTGAGCCCATCCATTACCGGCATTTGCATATCCATCAAAATCAGGTCATACCGCCCGATTTCGTACTTGTCGAGTGCAATCTGACCATTCTCCGCTACATCGACCGCTACCTGCCACCGTTCCAGAAATCGGCTGGCGATTCGTATGTTGATCGGGTAATCTTCCACCATCAGCACCCGCAATCCCGACAGGGTCTCGGCGTTGGGCTGAACCAGCGTCAGACTGGGCCGCTGACCTGTAAGCGCTGGTATGGCAAACGAGAGAACGAACCCATAGCCAGCCTGCCGATCGACCTGTATCGAACTGCCACACAGCTGGAGAAGACGCTGGCTGACCAGCATGGCCAGTCCCAGACCATTGAAGGGCTGGGGCAGCACCGACTCGCCCCGCATGGCCGGGCTGGTCAGCATAGCGTACTGATCCGGATCTTCGCTGGGAATATCGAAGGCAATCGTAATCGATGCGTCGTCGGCCGGGCCGTGCTGCATCCCCACCCGAATACTGATGAGGCCACTCCGGACAAAAGTGATGGCGTTTATGAGTACGTTGTTGATAACCTGGCCAAGCCGGATTGGGTCGCAGTGTACTTCGGTCGGAACGGCGTCGTCAATCGACAAGGCAATGGAGACATCGGTGCCCTGCACCTTGTGCTGATTGATGGTAAGCAGTGAGTCGAGCAGCTGGCGGATTCGGTGTGGCACCATGTGCAGGCTAAGCTGACCTATGGTGATATGACGGTAGTCCAGGATATTGTTGACGGCGAGCTGCATGGCGTCGACCGATACCCGCAGTGTCTGATAATGCTCCTGCCAGGCGGGGGGCATCGGCTCATGCTGCAACAGGTCAAGCAGGCCGACAATACCGTTCAGGGGGGTGCGCGTTTCGTGGTTGATAATCGACAGGAAAGTCGATTCCGTATCCGTTGTTGGTGTTGGCAGGGCTGGAGTGGCCAGCGGAGAGTAGCAGGATTTGTTTACTTCCTCGATGAACCGGTTTAGATCGGGCTGCTTCAAATAGTCGGTGGGTAGATGCCGGCTGATTTGCTGCTGAAGTAATGGATGTAAACGATCGTTCATTATATAGGGGACTAGGGGACGCTAGCGAGGAAGGCGGTCATATACTGGCCGGTGAATCAGAACACCTACAGTATCGGATAAGGTACATCTCCTTTATTCCGACGACAAAACTCTTACCTTTTTGCGCAGCAGACGGGAAATTTCGATGAATGGTGTGTTTGTGCGGTTTTTAGGTAGTGCGCTCACAAACAGGCCCAGTTTGTCCGCCTGAAATAATCAGCAGGGCGCTGCGCCATTCATACCGTCCTGACTGAAAAAAACAGTATTAATTCCGTCGCGGCTGTGTTTGTACACAAAAGGACGTCGTTTGTCATCATAAATTGGTGCCGCAGCCGACGCCCCTTATATTCGTTCAGACCTTCCTCTTTTAATAAAAAAACTGATTTCGGGACGAAGTCACCTGCAAACACGCTGCTTCGTATACGTCGATACGGGTCGATCCCGGTCGGGCCTGAAAGTAGTGCAGGCGTACTTAGTCAAAAAATACCCGGTGATCGACTATCGATACCGGGTATTTTTTTGAGTAGAATCAACAGGGACAGGCCATGTATTAAAGGGGTATTAATAAATTGTATTTAGATAAATATTTGATAGATAGATAGTTAACAAACAAGTGATTCCTTGCTACAGGGAGTTTATAGGATACCCATTATAAAATTACTCATCTGAATTTAATCAGCCTTTAAAGCCGATTTAAGGTGCCACCCGCATTTTTGCCACCAGCCGCTATAAAGGCTGACCGGACACTACGGACGAACCGGATTTTTGCTGTGGCCTTATGAAGATTCTATTGATTGTACATGATCCAGCCTACCGGGCCTTTCTGCAAAGTATATTGAACCGGTCTACATATCGGGTTGACATAGCCAGTTCAGGCCGAACCGGTATTGCATCGGCCCTTCATGCGCGCTACGATATGCTGCTGTTGGGTGCTGAACTGCCCGACCTGAACGGCTTTGAACTGGTCCGGCGACTGCGGCAGGAAGGCGATATTACGCCCGTACTGATGCTGTCAACGATGGCATCGTCGGCTGATAAAGCGCGTGGTCTTTACGCCGGTGCCGACGATTATATGGAGTGGCCCAGCCGGTCCGCCGGTGCGGTGGATTCACCGGGCGAATCCACGCTGGGCGAATCCACGCTGGGCGAATCCACCGCACCGGCGGACCGGCTGGGCGTGAACGCAGTCATTACAGACACAACAGATAAATCCGGGGACAGTACGCCTACGATGCAAACGCTCGCGCCGGTCGTATCCGCACCGGGCTCATCCGCGCCCGGCGAATCCAATGAGTTGCTGGCACGGATTCACGCGCTGAATCGTCGGCGAATGGGCGGGATGCACGCGCCCACCATCATCAGTGTGGCCAACCTCGAACTCAACGTTGCCGAGAAGGTGGCCTACCGGGCAAGCAAACGAATTCGATTGACGGCCCGCGAATTTCAACTACTTTCGTTCCTGGTTGAAAACGCAGGCCGTGTCGTCACGAAGACGCAGATTTTAGAGAAAGTATGGGATTCCAGCGAGGACGTACGAACAAACAAAGTAGAAGTATACATCAACTTTTTACGCAAGAAGATCGATCATGGCTTCGACCAGAAACTAATTCAGACCACGATGGGGGTAGGCTACCAGCTCAGCGCCACCGTCTGATAAAAAACGGGTTATGTGGCTTTTTGCTGCTGCTGACGGGTGCCGTGCAGGCGCAGCAGGACAACAATAATAACTACCTCGATTCGCTCAAAAACTGGAGTCTGCACTATCAGTTTACTACCATTGTTCAGGGGCACGCGGGTTTTCACGGAGGTAATTACGATGGTCGCAACACGCTGAGTGCAGAAGCCGACACGGCTTTATCGGTCACCACAACGCTCTTTATCGGGCGTCGGCTCTGGCGCGGAGCTGGTCTGTATTTCAACCCGGAGATTGCCGGTGGGCGGGGAGTCGGGCACCGCAATAGTCAGTCGCCCTACGACGAAAGCCTGTACGCACCGGCCGTGGGTATTGCCGGTTTTCCGAACGGTGAAACGTTCCGCATCGGTAGTGCCCGGCCAGCCCTGTACATCGCCCGTATCTATCTGGAGCAGATTTTTCCGATTGGCAACAGCAAGGAACAGGAAGTTGAATCGGGCACGAATCAGATGAAAGGCGCGGTACCGGCGTCACGCATTGTGCTGACGGCGGGTAAATTCTCCGTTGCCGATATGTTCGACAACAACCGCTACGCCCACGACCCCCGTTCGCAGTTTCTCAACTGGTCGCTGATGAGCCTGGGGGCCTGGGATTATCCGGCCAATACGCGGGGCTATACGTGGGGGCTGGCCGTCGAATACATCCGCCCGACTTACGCCATCCGGGCGGCTGCCAATCTGATGCCTAAAACCGCTAATGGTAACGTGCTCGACTGGAACATTAGCCGGGCCGGTGCGCTGACGGTCGAACTGGAAAAGCAGTACACCCTGCTGCGTCGGCCGGGTATCGTGCGGGTACTTGGCTTCCGCAACGTGACAAAAGCACCCGTCTATACCGTAGCAACCCGGTTGCTGGAACAGACTGGCTCGGTGGGTGATCCGCCGTATATTCTGACCGGTGATCAATACGGGGGTGTCAAGTACGGCGTCGGGCTGAATCTGGAGCAGCCGTTGGGCGAAACAGGTGGCTTATTTGCCCGGCTGAGCTGGAACGATGGCCGCACGGCTACCTGGGCGTTTACCGAAATCGACCGGAGCCTGACCGTGGGCGGGCTGATTGGTGGCCGGCAGTGGCACCGGCCCAACGACGGTATCGGGTTGTCGGTGGCCGTCAACGGTATCTCGCCCGACCACCGCGCGTTTCTGAATGCGGGTGGGTACGGATTCATGCTGGGCGACGGCAGCCTGCCCGACTACAGCACGGAAAATAGTCTGGAGGCCTACTACAGTGCCCGCGTTGCGCGTACGCTGTACCTGACCGCCGATTACCAGTTCGTGCAGAACCCCGGTTACAACGCCGACCGTGGGCCGGTGCATCTGTTCGCGCTGCGTACGCACGTAGAATTTTAAAAACGGTCTGTACTGCCAGCTATTTTTTTCGCACCGAAGGGGGGTGAATAACCGATTGGCCCGTTTTCTGGTTTTGCCTACATGACGTTGTTACTGACCTGGCTGATGCTCGTTCTGCCGGTCGATCCTGTTTATTCGGCTCACATAACCCCCGTTCGGGCGGCCGTTATACCTGTGCCCTTACCGGTCGGTACGGTCTGGGCGGATACGGTTATTTCAGACACCACCCGGCGGCTAAAACCATATCTGGCCCCCGCCTTCAACCTCGACTTTCGCGATTCATTCCTGGAAAAGCAGCATGTAAATGTCCTGGGGGTCAACGCCGGGATTGAGTTTGGTCTGAAAAAACACCAGCTTACGCTCGGCTATTACTGGATCAGTTACGCGACTTACCTGAAACTGATCGACTGGCGACGCGATGCCGCCCGGCGTATCAATCTGGGCTATTATACGCGCACCGACATGTGGTACGTGAGCCTGCTCTACTGGTGGAATCTGACCAACAACCGGCGCTGGATGATTAGTGTGCCGGTCGAACTGGGCGGTGGAGTCGCCTACGCACTACCCCGTGATCTGAGGCAGGACCAGCCCATCGACCGAACCCGGCGCGACTTTTTCGTGCCCGCGCAGGCGGGGGGCTACGCGCAGTGGAGAGCCACGCGCTGGGTGGGATTGAGCGTGCAGATTGGCTATCGGGTATCGGTGTTTCAGACGGCTATCGACCAGAACTTCAACGGGTCGTACTACAGTGTCGGGGCTACGATTTATCCGGCGCTGGCGACCGACATCTGGCGGTTTATTCGGCATAAAGACCGAATTTCGCCTGTTCATCCGCCCCGGCCCCGTACTGAAACGACGACTCAACCGGCTCCCGCTCACTAGCAGTTCGTGGTAAATCGATGCCAACGCCTTCACCACCCCGGCCCCGCCTGACCCGGCATCAGGTTGTTATGCTGGTTCTGTCGATCTACGTGGTGCTGGCCCTGCTGGTGCGTGAACTGGTCACGATAGCGCTCCCTACCCAGCAATTACTCGACCGGATCGATACCGTAATCTGCCTGTATTTCCTGTACGATTTCGGACTACGGCTCTGGCAGGCACCCGACAAATGGCGATTCATGCGCTGGGCCTGGATCGATTTGCTGGCCAGTATTCCGGCGGTCGGCTGGCTGCGGCTGGGTCAGCTGGTACGCATCGTACGGATTTTGCGCATGGTGCGGGTGTTCCGGGCCGTCCGGGAGTACCTGACCTTTCGCTTCCGGCATCGCGCCAACGGAACGCTGGCCATTGTGCTGCTCAGTTCGGTACTGCTCATGTTCTGCGGAGCCATCGCCATGTTATACATAGAACGGGTGCCCGATGCCAACATCAAAACTTTCGGCGATGCCCTCTGGTGGGCCTTTGTCACGATCACGACGGTTGGCTACGGCGACCGGTATCCGGTTACGAATGCGGGTCGGCTGGTAGCGGCCGTGCTGATGATTGCCGGGGTTGGGCTGTTTGGTACGTTCACCGGGTTTATCGCCAATTTTTTTGTCGGCGAAGAGCAGCAACAGAACGAAGATGACCTGCAACTGCTTATCAAAGAGGTGCGGCAACTGCGCGAAAAAATCGAACAGTTGGAACAGCGGCAGGCTACCCCGCCGACGTCCGCCGACAGCCCGCCGGAGGCTAACCACCCATAAGTTAAAGCTTGTAAAATTTGGCCGCTCCGCCACTGAAATAAGGCCGTTGCGATTTGGCGTACTGCAACACCTTGTATGCCGAGCAGGTCATGTACAGAATGGTTGAGTCCTGTCCCGGATTCAACGGAACAACATAGCTTACGCAGGCACCCACCGAAAAATCCTGCACGACTGGCCGTTTACCGTACTGGACGACCGGCCCCCGTTTTCCCTTGGTACTGGCCTGCATCGCTACCATGACGGAGTCGTTGGTTATGCTGGTCAGGGTTATCCTGACGGAGTCGCCCTGAATTGGCAACGGAAAATAGCGAGCCGTGCCTGCATACGTACCGGCAATATCGGGCGCGGGAGCAGGCAGTGTCAGCAAATTTTCGCGCGAGCAGGAAAGGGCGATGATCAGCATGACCGACAGGCAGAGTAACCCAATTTTTGTACGTGTCTGATCCATAGGAACGCGTTTTCTCTACAACGGGCCGATGCCGATTGGCCAGTAAAAAAGCCGTGGAAATTGAGCAGGCGGCTTTTGCGGGCAGGCCCGAAAAACAAGCAACCCCGCTCAGCAGGGCTGAGCGGGGTTGACAGGGTATCCGCAGAACGGATAAAAATAGTCTGCTTACTTGGCCGAAACCGTACCACGCAGTGCGCGGGGAATTTCGATGCTGGCCACCGGGTTCGATGCATCTTCCAGCATCTTGATGTTCTCGACAGGAATCTGACCAACCCGAACCGACTTACCGAGATCCAGCTCCGATACGTTGACGTCGATAAACTCAGGGATGTTTTCGATAGCTCCTTTTACGCGCAGTTTCCGAACGCGCGTTACCAGCTTACCACCTTTCTGAACGCCGGGAGCCGTACCAACCAGCCGAACCGGAACCGATACTTTCACGTCTTTACCATCCTGTACCTGCAGGAAGTCGGCGTGTAGCAGCGTGTCGCTAACGGGGTGAAACTGGGTTTCCTGCAAAACAGCGCGGTACTCTGTGCCTTCGATGTTCAGGTTTACTTCGTACACGTTAGGCGAGTACACCAGATCCCGGAACAGGATGGCGGGAGCATAGAAATGCACCTGCGATTCACCACCGTATAGCACGCATGGTACGTTGCCTTCGGCCCGAATCCCTTGTGATTCTGTGCGGCCGAGATTCGCTCGTTGATACCCTACAATCTCGATTGATTTCATAAAAACGGGTGCCGACGGCCCACCGCCAGCGTTTGCTTGAGTTGATAAACCGGACGTGGGCATCCGGCAGGTCTTTTGGTTCGTGGTTTGTCGTTTGTGGTTCGTAGTTGGTTGCTACCGAAGGAGCTACGAACCACAAACGACAAACCACGAACCTAATTTCGTATAAACAGCGAACTGATCGATTCGTGGTCGCGGATACGGCCAATGGCTTTGGCAAATAACTCCGCTACCGATAGTACGCGTATTTTTTCGTTGGTCTGGCTCATGGGCAGCGTATCGGCAACGACCAGTTCGTCGAGCACCGAGTTGGCAATATTCTCGTGCGCCTTACCCGACATGACCGGGTGCGTACAAATGGCCCGTACCGACTTCGCTCCTTTATCCAGAATGATCTGGGCGGCTTTTGCCATCGTGCCGCCGGTGTCGATCAAATCGTCGACGAGCACAACGTTGGCCCCTTCTACGTCGCCGATTACCTGCATCGACGCGATTTCGTTGGCCCGTTTGCGGTGTTTGTCGCAGAGTACGATGTCGGCGTTGAAATGCTTGGCGAACGTCCGGGCGCGGTTGGCACCACCTACGTCTGGTGACGCAATCACCAGGTTATCCAGGCCCAGGCTGCGGATATACGGAACAAATACCGAGGTGCCTTCCAGATGGTCGACCGGGATGTCGAAGAAGCCCTGAATCTGCCCGGCGTGCAGGTCAATCGTCATCAGTCGGTCAGCCCCGGCGGCCGTTAGCATGTTGGCGATCAGCTTGGCTGCAATGGCGACGCGGGGTTTGTCTTTTCGATCCTGACGGGCGTAACCGAAGTACGGAATCACAACGGTGACGTAGTGCGCTGATGCTCGTCGGGCCGCGTCGACCATCAGCAGTAACTCCATTAAGTTTTCGGTTGGCGGTGGTGTCGACTGAATCAGAAAAACGTCGCATCCGCGAATCGATTCTTCAAAGCTGGGCGACATCTCCCCGTCGCTGAACCGACGACAGGTATAGCCGCCGAGATCCTTACCGTAATAGTGCGCAATCTTCTCGGCCAGATAGGTCGACTGTGAGCCTGAAAAGATCTTAACCGGATTAAATGCCGCCATTGATACCGCCCAAATTTTCCGCAAAGGTACGAAAAAAGGCGTGGCGAGGGTGGTATCGATAAACTTTCTCTTAGCGACCCAGTGCTAGCAGCTTTTGCCCGACGGTCGTCCGATGGTAGATGCCGACCGTGAGTAGTGCCGATAGTATGCCGACCCCCGTACCCGCCAACACGTCGAGGGGGTAGTGGGCGGCTACGTAGATACGGCTGTACGACACCAGCGCGGCCCACACAAACGTCAGCCTGAAGGCCGGATACCGCCGACCGAGCAGGAGCCAGAGTGATGTGGCCAGCGCAAACGTCGTAGCCGCGTGCGACGATACGAAACTGTACAGCCCCCCGCACTCCATAACGGGGTGAATCAGCCGGTCGAGGGTGGGCGTGTGGCAGGGTCGCAGGCGGTGGGTCAGCGGTTTTAGCACCGACGACGCGACCTGATCGGCGATACCGACCGACCCTGCAATCGTCACCAGTAAACCCAGCACCTGCCGCCGAAACCGGTACACCAGCCAGCCGACCAGCAGGGCGTAAAACGGCAGCCAGGTATTCCGTTCCGTAAACGCAATCATCACCGGGTCGAGCCAGGGCGCACTTTGGTTGTTGAGCCAGACAAACAGCCGGGTATCCAGTTCGTTAAGCGTGTCGATCATGCTGGTGGGTTACGATTGTGTAGCCTGCCGGTTGTGTAGCCTGGACGTCTACGTCCGGGTGGCCGTCAGGCCAACTACGCAAGGCGGCAGCTTTCGTGGTCGCTGGTGCGCCCACCCGGACGTGGACCCGCGCCGACGGACCAGTAAGCTGCCGCCTTGCGTAGTTGGCCTGACGGCCACCCGGACCTGGAGGTCCAGGCTACACAAGCAGCAGGCTACCTATACGCTTAATTCTAGACTAAATTCAAAAACTGACTCAGGTAGTTACGGGCGGTCAGGATGGCGGTGTGTACGTCGGCGGGGGTGCTTTCGTAGGCTTTGTCTTCAACCTCGATGCAGATAGGCCCCCGATAGCGAACGTCGGTCAGGGCCGCGAAGAAGTCGCGCCAGCGCACGTCGCCCAGCCCCGGTAGTTTGGGCGAATGGTACTCCAGCGGATTCGCCATACTACCGACCCGGTTCAGCTTGTCGCGGTACAGTTTCACGTCTTTCAGGTGGACGTGGTGCAGCCGGTCGCGGTAGTCGTAGATCGGTTTCACCTCGTCCATCATTTGCCAGATCAGGTGGCTGGGGTCGTAGTTGAGGCCCAGGATGGGGGAGGGCAGCAGCTCGAACACGCGGTCCCAGATGGCGGGGGTCGTCATTAGGTTCTTGCCGCCGGGCCATTCATCATCGGTAAACCACATCGGGCAGTTCTCGATGCCGATCTTCACGTTGCAGGCTTCGGCTTCGCGGATGATGGCGGGCCAGTGTTCGGCTACCAGCTTCAGATTATCGCTTACGCTCAGCGACGGATTTCGCCCGATAAACGTGTTGACGACGGGTACCGTACCGTCGGGCCGCACCAGCCTGGCTGCCGCCCGGATGATTTTTTTGATGTGTTCCCGGTAAAATTCGGCCTGTTCCGGGTTAGGGTCGAGCGGGTTGGGGTAGTAGCCGAGCCCCGAAATATAGACGCCGTGCTGCTCCGTCAGCGACTGTACGTGCTCGACGTTCAGGTTGTCGACGTCGATGTGGGTGACACCCGCGTAGCGTCGCGCGTCGGCGTTGCCGGTGGGCCAGCACATCACTTCAACGCATGTAAAGCGGTTTTTCGACGCAAATGTCAGCACGCCGTTCAGATCATCGTCGGCCAGAATTGCTGATACAAAACCAACATCAAGCATAAGGAGTAAGGGTCAGGAACGAATCCGTTATCAGTTGAAGCCCAGCTTTTCCCGCACCCGCCGGATTTTCGCCCTGGCTATAGTGCGGGCTTTTTCTTCGCCAGCCTGCAACTCGGCTTCCAGTGCGTCGGGGTTTTCGTGGTAATAATAATTGAACCGCTTCCGTTCCGCAGAAAACTTGTCGACAATCAGTTCGTACAGTGCTTTTTTCGCTGTGCCGTAGCCGTAGTTGCCGCCTTCATAATTAGCCCGCATACCGGCACTCTGCTCGTCGGTTGCCAGTAGCGAATACAGCTGAAACGTAATATCGGTATCCGGTTTTTTCGGCTCCTCCATCGGCGTCGAGTCTGATTTGATCTTCTTGATGACTTTCCAGAGTTCGTTGTCGGGCAGGAAAATGTCGATGTAGTTATTGTACGACTTGCTCATCTTCTGCCCGTCGAGGCCGGGGATGGTCATCAGCCGCTCGTCGATGCGGGGTTCGGGCAGTACAAACACGTCGTCGTTGTATTCGCGGTTGAAGGCACCGGCAATGTCGCGGGTCATTTCGATGTGCTGCCGCTGGTCTTTCCCAACCGGAATAATCTCGGCGTCGTAGAGCAGAATGTCGGCCGCCTGCAACACAGGGTACACAAACAGCCCTGCATTGACCTGGCTAAATTTGTCCGATTTCTCCTTGAACGACGTCGCGTTGTGGAGCATCGGCATCGGCGTGAAGCAGTCCAGATACCAGCACAGTTCCGTATGCTCGGCCACCCGCGACTGCCGCCAGAACGTGTTTTTCGCGGTATCGAGCCCAAACGCCAGCCAGGTAGCGGCTACGGCTTTCGTAAACTCCCGACGCTGCGAACCGTCTTTAATGGTCGTCAGCGAATGCAGGTCGGCTATAAACAGAAACGACTCGTTGCCGTCCACTTTCGATAGATCAATAGCGGGCTTGATTGCGCCCAGAATATTACCCAGATGCGGTCGGCCGCTGCTCTGAATGCCGGTTAAAATGCGGGACATAGTATTGGTTTGTGGTTCGTAGCTGGTGGTTCAGTGGTGGGTGTCCGGTTCGTGTCGACCAACGTACAGACCACGCGTACCAGCCATTTCTACAAAATTCTCTGCTGAACAGGCAGGTGCGAAGGTACGCAAATATGGATATTCGTGCTGTTGCCGGGTGCCGCTACCGCTTTCCGGCGCACGTATGGGATCAAAGCAAAAGCCGCTTCCCGGCAGGAAAGCGGCTTCGCCGTTGTCGTAGTTATGGGTTTGCCGACGTGGTATCCGGCGGGCTGAACTAGCTGACCAGGAAATTGAGGGCCTGCTTGAGCGTACGTTCGTTGCCCGTTTCGGGGTCGTTGTACGAGCGGTCACCTACTTCGATGGTCATCGT
Organism: uncultured Spirosoma sp.; assembly: GCA_964581865.1. Classification (GTDB taxonomy): domain Bacteria; phylum Bacteroidota; class Bacteroidia; order Cytophagales; family Spirosomataceae; genus Spirosoma. The sequence continues at coordinate 29,451 of CAZOQC010000006.1, read as the reverse complement.
TTTGCCGATCAGTTGCTTGGTGTCAAGGTCTTTGCCTTCTTTCGCTTCGATACCGGCCATGTCAAACAGGCCGACGATAGCGGGCATACCGGCGGGCGACTGGTAGAATCGGTGGGATACGTAGCCATTGTCGTTCTCGAACCGAACCGCGAAGAAAGGGATGCCTTTGTGTTCGCTGCTGCCTTCGTCGATGTGGGTTATCGTAACCTGCTGGGGTCCGTCGGGTAGTAGCGACTTATCTTGTCCGGCTTCAACTGCGATTTTCATACTCTATATATGTTAGTTGTATTATAAACCGGCTGTATCGCTGATTGTTTGTTGAATCGTCGGTTAAATTGTTTGTTTGTCGACAGCCAGCCAGCACGACCACAGGACTATAGCATACAACAAAAATGCGGCTAGCCGGAGGTATGGCTTTGTGTGCGAATCGTCGTAAGCCGGTTGGTTCGCCCTTAGTCGAATACCCGACTGATCCCCAATGCCGTAAACGGCGATAGATCGGTACCCATCGTATTTGTCGCCAAACGTGAGCGGTTGCTTATGGCTGATTTTGGTCAGCAAATCGTGTTCACGAACAAGCAGCGTGATGATACCACTCTTTGCGAACCAACCGGGCATGGTACGCAGTGAGTCGCTGAAGCTGGTTTTGCGGACGTGAAAGGTGAAGTCAGGGTAGTTGATTAGGGTCAAGTCGTACCCCATGAAGGCATTGTTCCGGTTGGCTGTCTGCCGAATATCGAACACATAACCGACCACGCTCACCAGTCGGGCCGGTTGCTTATCGACGGGCTGATGCGCGGCAAAGCCAAACCAGACGGGCACCAATCCGATTACCAATGCACTAATCAGAAACCACTGGGCCAGTCGCTGCTCGGTGGGCGACAGCACCGGCCGGTAGGGTACTTCCGGGCTGACGGATGCAAAATGAGTAACCAGTTCATCAAAATTTGGAAAGTCGACGGAGCGCAGGGCAAACCAGTCGTCGGTCAGATAGACAGTCAGTTCGGTCCAGCTTATATACCGATCAACGACCGGGCGAACGTTGTGGCCGGTAACTGACTGGTACGGCTGGTCGACGGCACGTTGCCAGCGTTTTCTGATGGTACAGAACTCAGCCCCCATCCGGATTGAAACCGTTTCGCCGACAGTCGCCCAGAAAAGCATCAGGCCAAAAACCAGGCATACGGCAACGAGGGCGGTTACGAAATTGAGGTTGGGATAAGGTATCCCGGCTCGCGCGATACCGACTGAAACGAGTAGCGCGGCCGACCAGAACAGCAGGGCAAAGCCAAAGTGAAACCAGAACGGCCAGGTGCGCTGTGCTTTCTGAATGGCTTGCTGGCGAAGTGGATCGATTGATTGTACCATACCGGCGCTGGGAAATAGTAAAAGCAAGGTACGCCCCCGATTAGGCTTTCGCCAGCCGCCCGTCCGTATCCCAGACCGCTGTTCCCACAAATGACGATTGGGCGATAGGCGCAGGCTAGGTATTTTCTGCAACCGGATTCCTGAGTAGACGAAATTTTGTTTGGGTAAGGCGCGCACAGGCAGGGTATGTTTCGCTATTTTTGCCTGTTACAACCCAATCATCAACCGTCTTTTATGAGAAAACATGTCCTTTCGGGACTGTTTGCGATGGCGCTCGCTTCCAGTGCTATTGCCCAGACAACCTTCCCTCAGAATGGGGTGCACGACCAGCGGATGGGGCTCTACGCCTTCACCAACGCCACCATCGTCGTCGACCCGAAAACGACCCTGCAAAAGGCAACCCTGCTGGTTCGCGATGGCCGGATCGAAGCCATTGGCAGCGATGTCAAACTACCCGCCGGTGTCGTCGCGACCGACCTGAACGGCAAGCGTATTTACCCAGCGCTGGTCGAGCTGGATTCCGATTACGGGATGCCCGAAGTGAAGCGGCAACCCGGTGGCGGACGGGGCAACCCGCAGCTTGAATCGAACAAGAAGGGGGCCTACTACTGGAATCAGGCCGTACAACCCGAAAACGACGCGAGTCAGCTCTTCACCGCTACGTCCGCCAAAGCCGACGAACTGCGCAAACTGGGCTACGGCGCGGCTCTGACCCACCCGCACGACGGCATCATCCGCGGTACGGGAACCCTCGTAACGCTGGCCGACGACCGGGAGAATATGGTGGTGCTGAAGCCCGGCGCAACCATGCACTATTCGTTTAACCGGGGTACGTCGAACCAGACCTATCCCAACTCCATGATGGGGTCGGTGGCGCTAATCCGGCAGGCACTCTACGATGCCGACTGGTACAAACGGGGCGGCAGCAATCAGCAGGAAAACCTGTCGCTGGCGGCTCTGAACCGCAACCAGAACCTACCCGTCATCTTTGAAGCGGGCGACAAACTGGGCGTATTCCGGGCCGATAAAATCGGTGATGAGTTTGGTAAGCAATACATCATCCGCAGCGGTGGCGACGACTATCAGCGCATCGATGAGATCAAGGCAACGGGCGCGACACTGATAATCCCGATGAACTTCCCGCAGCCGTACGACGTGGAAGACCCCTGGGATGCCGACAACGTATCGTTTGCCGAACTGAAACACTGGGAAATGGCCCCTATGAACGCCGGTAAGCTGGCGGCTGCCAACATCCCGTTTGCCATCACTACCGCCGGGCTGCGCAACAAAACCGAGTTCTGGGCCAACCTGCGCAAAGCCATCGAAAACGGTCTGACCGAAGAGCAGGCCCTGGCCGCGCTGACCACCGTTCCGGCCCGCCTTATCGGCGCTGATGACATGGTCGGTACGCTGAAAAAAGGCAGCATCGCCAACTTCATCATCACCTCCGCCAACCTGTTTTCGGCCGATAACGTGATCTATGAAAACTGGGTGCGCGGCAAGCAATACATCGTCGGACAGCAGGTTACGGCTGATCCGCGCGGCATCTGGACCCTGACGGTCGGCAACCAGCCGCCGATGAAGCTGACTATCAACGGCAAATCCGCTGAGAAGCCGGATTTTCAATTGATGGCCGACACGACGAAGCTGTCGCCGAAAGTGGCTGTCAACGGTGATTTCGTGACGATTCAGGTGCAGATGGACAAGAAGAAGCCCGGCACCACCCGCCTGACGGGCTACCGCACGGGCAACACCATCAAAGGCGACGGCGAAACCCCCGACGGCAAAACTGTAAGCTGGACCGCCACCCGTACCGGTGATTCGCCCCGCGTGGATTCGCCTATGTCGACCACGGCTACTTCGACTACGGCTACCTCAACTACAGCCACCAGCAGCACAGCCACGCCGGGCCAGATGGCGACGACACTACCGGCCAGTGCGACGGCGGTACTATATCCGTTCGTGGGGCTGGGCAACGCCAAAAAACCACAGGCCGAGACGATGCTGATCCGTAACGCGACGGTCTGGACCAACGAAAAAGACGGTATCCTGCAAAACGCCGACGTGCTGGTCACCAATGGTAAAATTGCGCAGGTGGGTAAGAGCCTGACCGCCCCCGCCGGTGCCCGCGTGATCGACGGGACGGGTAAGCACCTGACCAACGGTATCATCGACGAGCACTCGCACATTGCCCTGCTGTCGGTCAACGAAGGGTCGCAGTCGAGTACGGCGGAGGTTCGCATGGCCGATGTCGTCAACTCGGAAGACGTCAATATTTACCGCCAACTGGCCGGGGGTGTCACGACCTCACAGCTGCTCCACGGCTCGGCCAATGCCATCGGCGGGCAGTCGGCGATTGTGAAGTTGAAATGGGGTGAAACGCCCGAAAACCTGCTGATTAAAGGGGCCGACGGCTTTATCAAATTTGCGCTGGGCGAAAACGTGAAGCAGTCGAACTGGGGGGATGCGGCCCGCGTACGATTCCCGCAGACCCGGATGGGCGTCGAGCAGGTGTACATGGACCACTTCACCCGCGCTAAAGAATACGCCAAAGGCTGGGACGCGTACAACAAGCTGGGCGCGAAAGAAAAAGCCAAAGCCACCGCTCCCCGCCGGGATATCGAACTCGACGCACTGGCTGAAATTCTGGCCAAAAAACGGTTCATCACCTGCCACTCCTACGTGCAGTCGGAGATCAACATGCTCATGAAAGTGGCCGATTCGCTGGGCTTCAAAGTCAACACGTTCACGCACATTCTGGAAGGCTACAAACTGGCCGACAAGATGGCGAAACACGGCGCGGGCGGCTCGTCGTTTGCCGACTGGTGGGCCTACAAAATGGAAGTACACGACGCCATTCCGTACAATGCGGCTCTGATGCAGAGTCAGGGCGTAACGGTGTCGATCAACTCCGACGATGCCGAGATGGCCCGCCGTCTGAATCAGGAAGCGGCCAAAACCGTCGAATACGGGGGGGTGAAGGAAGAAGACGCCTGGAAAATGGTGACGCTCAACCCCGCCAAACTGCTGCACCTCGACAACCGGCTGGGCAGTGTGAAAGCAGGTAAAGACGCTGATCTGGTGGTCTGGAACGCCAGCCCGCTGTCGATCTACGCCCGTCCCGAGTACACGATCATCGACGGCGCGGTGTATTTCAGCCTGAAAGATGAAGACGCCAAACGCGACGCTATGCAGGCCGAACGCGCCCGGTTGATTCAGAAGAATCTGGCGGCTAAAGCGGGGGGTAGTCCAACCGTCCGGCCCACGTTCCGCCGGATGCGGATGTGGCATTGCGAAGACGTGGAAGGCGTCATGGCGGAAGGAGAGGAAAAGTGAAATAAAACACGGAGATAACGGAGGACTCACAGAGGTCACAAAGTCTCCCTTGTCTCTGTGTAATTCTCTGTTATCTCCGTGTTTAAAAATCTATATCATGAAAAAACTATTTATACCCATACTCTCCTTGGTGTCGCTTACGAGCGTGGCCCAGAATCCCGCCCCGGCGAAACCGCAGGATCACGTCATTGCGCTGACGGGCGGTACGGCCCACCTCGGCAACGGGCAGGTGATTCAGAATGCCATTATCCTGTTCGATAAGGGTGTATTGACCAACGTAGTCGACGGCACCATCGTTAAGCTTAATCTGGCGAGCGGTACCGAAGTGATCGACGTAAGCGGCAAGCACATTTACCCCGGCCTGATTTCGCCCGCATCGACGGTGGGGCTGGAAGAAATCGAAGCCGTTCGATCGACGGTCGATAAGCAGGAAGTGGGCATCCTGAATCCGAACGTTCGTGCTCTGATCGCCTACAACACTGACTCGGAAATCATCCCGACCATTCGTAACAACGGCGTATTGCTGACGCAGGCCATGCCGCAGGGCGGTACGGTGTCGGGCAGTTCAAGCGTGATGATGACCGACGGCTGGAACTGGGAAGACGCCGTCCTGAAAAAAGATGACGGCCTATGGCTCAACTGGCCAGGCTACTACGCGGCCGACTTCGACCTGGAAACCTTTACCCGCGTGGTCAAGAAAAACGACAAGCGCGACGAAGCCATCAGTGCCCTGCGCGCAACCTTCGGCGACGCCAAAGCCTACGCGGCCGTGTCGAACCCGATGCCGATGAACCTGCGGCTCGAATCGATGAAGGGACTGTTTACGGGGACGCAGAACCTGTACATCCGCGCCGACTACGCCAAAGACATCGTGGAAGCGATTCAGTGGGCCAAAGCGATGGGCGTGCAGAAACCGGTGATCGTGGGTGGGGAGGAAAGCCACCGGGTGACGGGCTTCCTGAAAGAAAACAACGTGCCGGTGATCCTGGGTGCCCTGCACCGCCTGCCCAACCGCGAAGACGAAGCCGTCGACTTGCCGTACCGCCTGCCGGGTATCCTGCAAAAAGCGGGGGTGCTGGTGGGACTGAGTTACGCTGATGAGTGGTGGCGGACCCGTAATCTGGCGTTTCAGGCCGGAACAGCCGCTGGCTTCGGCGTCGCCGACCACGAAGAAGCCCTGAAAATGATTACGGCCAACAACGCTAAAATACTGGGTATCGACGGTATGGTCGGGACGCTGGAAAAGGGCAAACACGCCACCCTGTTCGTCTCGGCGGGGGACGCACTGGATATGCGGTCCAACGTAGTCGAGCAGGTCTTTATTCAGGGGCGCAAAGTCAACCTCGACGACCGCCACAAGCGCCTGTACAAAACGTACAAAGAGAAGTTTGCTAAGTAAGTTTAACGTTTTTTGTTCAACGTTTAAAGTTGCCAGACTAGACTACGTTAAACCTTAAACAATAAACCTTGAACCCTAAAAAACCGGACTTGCTCCGGTTTTTTTGTGAACTTTGCGGCCGCAAAACCACCGCTACTTTCGTCAACGCATGATTCGTATTTTTCAGGAGGATGAAACCTTCGTCCGTAAAATCCGCGACATCGATTCGTTTTCCGATACCGAACGGACACTGTGGGTCGATCTGCAAAATCCAACGCCCGCCGAAATCAAGAGCGTCGAGGAGAAGTTCGACGTCGATTTTCTGAGTCAGCAGGAGCAGCTGGAAATTGAGAGCAGTTCGCGCTACATCGAAGAAGACGACTTTCTGATTGCCAACTCCAATTTTCTGGTGCCCGACGCCGAGCAGCGGTACGTGACAGTGCCGGTCAGCTTTATCCTCAAAGACGATACGCTCTTTACCTACCGCAATGCCGATCTGAAATCGTTTGCCGACACGGTCAAGCGCATCAAGTCGCGGAGGGCGATGTTTAAAGACGGCGCGCAGATTCTGATTTACATCTTCGAGTCGCGCATCGACTACGACGCCGATTTGGTCGAACTGGTGTCGGGCGAGATCAAGGCCATCAACCGCCTGCTCGATCTCGACGCGAACCTCGACCGCGAGATGCTGCTGAACATCAACGATTACCAGGAACTGACGATGTCGATCCGGGAAAACGTGGTCGATAAACAGCGCGTGATTTCGGCCATGATTCGCTCCGACGGCTGGTTTACCGACGACGAGCAGCAGCGGTTGCGGACGCTCATCAAAGACATCAACTCGCTGATCGACCACACGAATTTTATCTTCGAGCGGCTCGAATTCCTGCAAAATACCTACCTCGGTCTGATCGATCTGGAGCAGAACCGGGTCGTGAAAATCTTTACCGTCGTGTCGCTGGTGTTCCTGCCGCCGACGCTGTTGGCGAGTATCTGGGGAATGAACTTCGATGGAATGCCCGAACTGAACTGGGCGTTTGGCTATCCGGTTGCTATCGGGTCGATGCTGCTGTCGTCGCTGCTGACGATTTTGATTTTTCGGCGTAAAAAATGGCTGTAGCAGAACCGAACAACCGTTGGCAGGAGGGGTTAGCTCTATAAACCAGCTTACGTTATGAATATGCAGACGGAGAAACTACCCCACGCCCTGCTGAGCGGCCTTGTCGGTGCCGTTGCCCTGAATATACTGCACGAAACGGTCCGGCAGTTTGTGCCGCAGGCTCCCCGTGCCGATCTGTTGGGCGAGCGCAGCATCGTCAAAGGATTCAAAGCTGCCGGGGCCGAACCGCCAACCGGCAACGCACTTTACGCGTCGGCTATGGCGGGCGACGTGCTCTCGAACGCCTTGTATTACAGTGCCATTGGCCTGAGCGATACCCGGCCGGTGCTGACGGGCGCGGCTATCGGTGCCCTGGCGGGCGTTGGGGCCGTAACGTTGCCGGGCCCGATGGGGCTGGGCGAAGGACCAACCGAACGTACCCCCGCCACTGTCGTCATGACTATCGGTTGGTATCTGTTTGGCGGGCTGGTGGCCGGGGCCGTTTACGAACGTTTCCGCCGACCGACGACCGCATAAAGTGGGTCGCTCCACCCGCGTGGGCTACGATCCAATACCTCGATCTGGTCAAATAAAGTGCTCTGTTCGTAGTAGCTGCGGACCAGTTGCTGGTGCCCTTTGTCGTCCAGCGATTGCCAGATCATCACCGCTTTGGTGGGGAACATACGGTTGGAAAAGACCGTGATGAAGGGCGCGTCCGGCTTCAGTACCCGTGCGACTTCCTGGTACACGGCCGTCGGGTCAGTCAGGTACTGGACGGACACGGTAACCATGCCCCCGTCAAAATGGGCGTCGTCAAAGGGAAGCTGCGGCTGCTGATTCAGATTCTGCACGACGTAGCTGGACAGTTGCGGGTTTCGTTCCAGTTCGACCGCATTCATACCCAGCCCCACCACCTGTTCATACGTAACGTCGGTCGGCAGGTGACTGCGCCAGCTACTCATTAGATCGAGAATACGACCGTCGGCGGGCAGGTACTCTTTAAATAATTGCGTCGTAGCGGCAATCGCGCGGTCGTCGATGTGTACAACCAGCCGGGGCTGTTCGTAAAATCGGGCGTCGTCGGTTTCGTCGTGTCGTTGAAATGGGGTAGGGGTAGCCATACGGGTAATTCGATAAACGTCTGTGTTAAGCTAACCGAACGTGCAGGGATGAGGTTTGGCTAATTCGCCGGGCTGGGTAGTAAAGTGAAATAAAATCAGTACGGCTGATTAAACGCTCACGCAGTTTACACATCCAACAGACAAATACGGTAACCGCCCCCACTGGCTCCGACGATGAACAGACTCAAAAAGATAGCATTGGTTTGCCTGATGGCTGTGTTCAGCATCGGGCCGACAGTCATACAAACGACGTCGGCGCAGCCGGGCGTTACCGTACCGGTTCAGGCGTTTTACGATGAGCTGGCACCGTATGGGCAGTGGGTACAGAACCCCTATTACGGCACGGTCTGGATACCGGGCGTCGGCCCCGATTTTCAGCCGTACGTCAGCGCCGGTCACTGGATCGTAACGGAATACGGTAACACCTGGGTGTCTGATTACGCCTGGGGCTGGGCACCGTTTCACTACGGCCGCTGGATCTTCGACGATCAGTACGGCGGCTGGGCCTGGATTCCCGGCTCCGACTGGGGGCCAGCCTGGGTGTCGTGGCGGTCGGGTGGGGGCTACTACGGCTGGGCTCCGCTGGGACCGGGCGTGAACGTCAACATCAATATTCCCGCACCCTACTGGACGTTTGTACCGCAGGTGTACATCAACAGTCCGCAGTGGTACGGCTACCGGGCACCGCGCCCACGGGGGGTGTCCATTTACCAGAACACGACGATCATCAACAATGTGTATCGATATGGTAATCAGGCGTATGCGTACGGGCCCTATCGGGGCGAAATCGAACGGGTAACGCGTCGGCCGGTCCAGGTATACCGTATCGATCAGATCGACCGGCCGGGCCGCTCGGTGATTTCGGGTAACTCGGTTGGCTTCTACCGCCCCGGCGGTGGCCGATACGACAACCGGGGCAACTATGGCTACAACAACGCGCCGAATGGCCGTTACGACAATAACAACTACGGCAGTCGCGGAAATGGTGGCTACAGTGAAGGTCGGTACGGAACCAATAGCCCCGGCAATCGTGGGTACGACAACGGTCGTCAGCCGGGCAATGCCTATCCCAACGGTCGTGACAACAACCCGAATGGCGGCTATAGCAGCAACCCGAACGGGGGCTACAACGGCAACAACCGCGACTATACCAATCCGGGCAATCCATCAACACCGGGAGCAGGTAACCCGACCAATGGTCGCTACAACAACGGTGGAAGCGGCCGGGGCAACGGTGGATTCGGCAATGGCAACCGCCCTGATTACGGCAATCGGGGCAGCTATAACAACCCATCGATGAACCAGCCCAGTCCGCAACCGACCCAGCCGCAAACCCAGCCCGACCGCCAGTACAACGGCGGCATGGCGGGTGGTCAACCGCAGGCGCAACCCGGTCAGTCGCGGGGCGATGGCGGCTTCGCACCGGGTGGTCGGGGTGGTTTCAGCCAGCCAAACCAACGAACAGAACAACCCCAGATGCAGCCACAGCCACGTGCTGAGCAGCCGCAAAACGGGCAAAGTCAGCCGCAGGGCGGGGGCCGCGAAAGCAGTCCCGGCGGTGAGCAGCGGGGCGGTCGCGGACCGCGCTAGTCTGGAAAAGCATTTCACCATCACTACACTTTTGCTTTATCCAAGCTCACCGTGATGGGCCAGTGTCGGAAACGACGCTGGCCTTTTTTTGTTGGGTCGCGATCGGGCGGAGGCTGGCCAACTGCGTACTTTTGCCGGATGCGTTATTTTATTGAGTTGTCGTACCGGGGAACGGCCTACCGGGGCTGGCAGACACAGGCCAACGGCGTCAGTATACAGTCGACGCTGGAGCAGACCCTGTCGAAGCGGCTGGGCTGGCCGGTGTACATACTGGGTAGCGGCCGTACCGATGCCGGTGTTCATGCCGAACAGCAGTTTGCCCACGTTGATACTGACCAGTCGCTTCCCCAGACCGATGATCTGCTGTATTCGCTCAACTGCATCCTGCCGGACGATATCGCCATTCACGCCATTTTTCCCGTCGATGAGTCAGTTCACGCCCGGTTCTCGGCGGTGTCGCGCTATTACCAGTACCGGATTACCCGCGAGAAAAACGTGTTTGCCCCCGGCCTGACGCTCCATTTTCGACCGCACCTGAACGTCGACCGGATGAACGAAGCCTGCCAGATTCTGCTGCGCTACACCGACTTCAAAAGCGTGAGTAAAGCCCGCGCCAACGTAGCCCATTTTCGCTGCGAACTGGCCTTTGCCTACTGGACAACCGGCCCCGGCGATCAGCTTACGTTCCACATCAAAGCCAACCGATTTCTGTGGGGTATGGTCCGTACCATCGTCGGGATGATGCTGGAAATCGGGCAGGACCGGCTTAGTCTCGACGCGTTCGACCAGATCCTGCAAGCCCGCGACCGCACCGTCGCGGGCCGGGCCGCCCCCGCCAATGGCCTGTACCTGGTCGAAGTCGCGTACCCCGAAGGCATGTTGGCAAATCGCCCTGTAACCCAGACCTCCAGGTCTGGCGGCCGCTAGGCCAACTACACTAGGCGGCCGCTTTCTTGGTCGCTTCGCGCCCACCAGACGTAGACGTCTGGGTTACTAATAGCCTGGACAGTCGTAGCCTGGACCGGTCCGCCGGCGCGGGTCCACGTCTGGAGGCCATTAGGCCAACTACACCAGGCGGCAGCTTTTTGGTCGCTCCGCGCCCACCCGGACGTGGACCCGCGCCGGCGGACCGGTCCAGGCTACAAAGTACCTCCAGACTACACGGCTTGCCCTGCGTAATCTGGTAGGTCGAATTCGGCTTCTTCGTCGGCGTGCTTGTCGTCTTTTTTGCTGAAGAAGCTCATGATTTTTTTAGCCGCGTCGCTGGCAGCCAGCGCAAACGCTTTATTCAGCACAAATACCCCGATTTTAGATTTTGGGTAGACAATCCAGGGAACACCGGGCGGCAGCTTCTGCACCGATTCGACATAGGGCCGCAGCCGTTTTTCGTAGCTGGTGAAGGCGTCCTGATACCGCTCATGCGTGGCCAGTTCGCCCGCCAACACGTACGCACCCACCATCGCCAAGGTAGTGCCTTTCCCCGTCACGGGGGCCGGGCAATAAGCCGCATCACCGACCATCGCCAGTCGGCCAACCGACCAGCGGGGCGCTTTGATCTGCCCCACGCCATCAAAATAAATATCGTCGTTGGTGTCAAATTCCTTGGCCAGTCGGGGTGCTTCCCAGCCTGCGCCGTTGATTCGCTGCTTCAGCAGCGGCTTATGATCGGCGGGGGAAAGCTTATCGAATGCGTCCTGGGGCAGCAGAAAGTTGAACGAAGCCCGGGTTGTTCCTTTGTTATCGGGGCGCAGCAGAATCACCCGGCTATCATCGGCCGTGTACCAGCGGGCCCAGTTGGTGTCCGTTGGTCCTTTGGGTATGGTCAGGTAGGCCGTACACATGCCGAGGTAGTTGAACACCGGCTCATCGCCAACCATCAGCTTACGAGTTTTCGACCGGATGCCGTCGGCGGCAATCACCAGATCGAACCGCTCCGTTTTGCCGCTGTTGAAGGTAACGTCGACGCCTTCATCGTCCTGCGTCAGCTCCGTTATGTAATCGCTGAACCGGTAATCGGCGGTGTTCCGGCTGGCTTCGTAAAGAATACTGACCAGATCGCCCCGCAGAATCTCCAGTTCCTGCGTTAGTCCGTTTGGATCGTCTTTCGAGAAGGTAGCCTCGGCCTCGTTGTCTGCATTGACGAACTGCGTACCGATTTCGGTTGTGTTAGCCGCCCGGACTTCGTCTTCCAGACCCATCATCCGGATGATTTTCCGGGCCGGGCCGTTGACGTCGATGTTTTGTCCGCCCAGGCGAAGCGACGCCGACCGTTCGATCACCGTTACGTCGAAACCGTACCTGCCCAGCCAGTAGGCCAGCATGGGCCCCGCGATACTGGCCCCTGAAATAAGAATTTTTCGTGAATTAGTCTGCATGGATCAATGGATGAATAAGGTAATATCGCCTTTCGATGAGGCTCTATCCAGTCACTTCCGACTGTGTTGGTAAAAAACTGCCCAATTATAAATACTATATCGTATTTATTTTGTTTTAACACTACGAAAACGTTTTATCAACATGAGTAAAGTATCGGCGGTTCCCCTGATGATCGAATGGGAGCGGTATTGCGACGAACACCCACAGGCCAACCTGCGTGAGTTTGGCAGTTGGCTGCTCAGCACGCTCGACCCACTGCAGGAAACGCCAGCCGTATCCGTACCCGAGTCACCAACGACAACCGATATGTCGCTGCCGGACGCCTTTCAGCAGGACGACGATTTTCTGTCGTGGTTTTACATGGGGCGGCTCAACCGCTTTGTCCGGGCCTACTCCAAGTCGATTATGACCGAACATGGCTTTTCGGGACCCGACGAATTTCTGTTTCTGTCGATGATTCACCACATGGATCGACCTACTAAAAAAGACGTGTGCCGGGCTAATGCCGTCGAATTAACGACTGGTGTCGACATCCTGCGTCGGCTCATGAAGCGCGGTCTGATCGAAGAGGCTATTGACGAACGCGACGCCCGATCGAAGCGGTTGTCGCTGACAGACAGCGGTCGAACAATGGTTCAGATTGTCGGCAGGCAGTTGGAGCAGATACCACACAGCGTACTGGCCGACCTGAGCGAAGCCGACCGCCGACAGTTTATGCAAACGCTGCGATACCTCAACAACTATCATTTCCTGAACTACAAGCTGTAGCGGTGTACGGTGTAGCCTGGACCTCCAGGTCCGGGTGCCCGTCAGGGCAATTGATTCAGGCGGTAGCTTCTCGGCCGCTATCGCGCCCGCCCGGACGTGGACCCGCGCCGGCGGGCCGGTCTAGGCTACACGCATACAACCCATTTATCTATTTAGAAATTTTCTAAATAAACTCTGTTTTTATTTGGATTGATTACAAACAAGGTCGATGTTTGCAGCGAACCTTCTGGTAAACGCTATGCGCTGCACCTACCGAACCCTCGCTGATTCACCCAATGGCCGTATCGGTCTATATGGTGAAATCGCTACCTGCCTTGAGTCGCCCGACGCGCAGCATAACGTCGTGTTTGAGTACGGGAACATCACGCAGTGGCTGGCCTACGACGAACTCGTACAGCTGGAATGGAACGTGCGCCACATCGACCCCGACGCATATTTCGAGGTCCATCCGTATGATAGCCGCGTTCATCTCTCGACGCCATCACCCTACCTCTGCTTCAGCTTTTTGCCCGGCGAGCTGGTCGAATTGCGCGCCTTGCTGTCGGAAGCGGTGGCGAGCGTGACTGATTTCCAGCGGCAGTGGGCGCGTATTCTCAACGAGTCTGTCAATTAAGCCGCCCCATGTCTGCATCACTACTTGTCTGCCTGCTTCTCCAGCAAACGCCGGTCACGCCACCCGCTGATACGATGCGGAGCCGGTCGCTCGACGCGGTTGTCGTGACGGCGACGCGCACTGAGCGGCAGGTCGGGTCGTTGCCGATGCCGGTGACGGTGGTGGGAAAGAATCAGATTCAGCAGTCGGGTAGTCTGCGGCTCAACGATATTCTGCGCGAACAGACCGGCCTGACCATCGTCAGCGACCACGGTCAGGGGCTTCAGATACAAGGGTTTTCGCCCGACTATACCCTGATTCTGGTTGACGGGGAGCCGCTGATTGGCCGTACGGCCGGTACGCTCGATCTGAACCGGCTGACGGTGGGCAATATCAAACAGATCGAGATTGTGAAAGGGCCATCGTCGAGTCTGTACGGGTCGGAAGCCCTCGCGGGGGTGGTCAACATCATCACTGAAAGCCCAACCCGCACGCAGGGCAGTCTGTCGGCGCGGTACGGGGCCAACCGGACAAGCGACCTGACCGGCGACGTGTCGCTGCGGGCGGGGAAAACGAACCTGTATCTATTTGGCAATCGCTACGCATCGGCGGGGTACGACCTGACACCCGAAACATTCGGCAACACGGTGTCGCCCTTCACCAATTACACCGGCAGCGGCCGGTTGACAAGCCAATTAGCGAACCGGCTAAAGCTGACGCTGACGGGCCGGTATTTTACCGAAAACCAGAACACCGACGCCCAACTCACGGATCAGCAGATTGTACTGGGAGCGGGGAAGGTGAATGAATACACCATCAATCCGGTCGTGACGCATCAGGTGTCGGACGTGTGGAAGCTGATGTATCGCTACTACCGATCCGGCTACAACACGGCGACGGATCTGCGCTACCAGACTACGGGTGCTGAGTACGACGCCAGCTATTTCCGGCAGACGTTCAACCGACCCGAACTGGTTGTCGAACGCACGATCCGCAACCGCCATTTCCTGACGGTGGGAGTGGGCTATATCGGCGAGAGTGTCGAAGCGACGCGTTACCCCGGTCGGCAGGTGTTTTCGACCCGCTACGGCTTCGCGCAGTTTGAGTGGGTACCAACCCGGCGGCTGACGGTCATTGCCGGGGGGCGTTACGACGACCACAGTCAGTACGCGTCGCAGGTCAGTCCCAAGTTGTCGGCGCGGTACGAACTAAGCCCGACCCTGGCACTGCGGGGTAGCGGTGGGGTGGGTTTTAAAGCCCCCGACTTCCGGCAGTTGTACCTCAATTTCGACAACGGCGTGGTGGGCTACAGCGTCTTCGGCACGCAGGAAGTAGCCGCCGGTATCGCCCGGCTGCAACAGCGGGGGCAGATTGCCGAAGTCCTGATCGACCCGGCGCGGTTCGGGGCCATCCGGGCCGAGAGTTCGGTCGCGTTCAATCTGGGCCTGTCGGCCAATTTTCAGCAGACATACGACTTGCCGCTGCAACTGTCGGTCAATCTGTTTCGCAATGACGTGCGTGATCTGATCGAAACGCAGGTGGTGGCGCAGAAAACCAACGGGCAGAACGTGTTCAGCTACACCAACCTCAACCGGGTTTTTACGCAGGGGGCCGAAGTCGACGCGAGCTACCGGCTGACGCTGGGCGCGGGGCGGCTGACCGTGAGCGCGGGCTACCAGTATCTCGACGCCCGCGATAAAAGTGTGGTCGATGCGATTCGGGCGGGGCAGGTATTCCGGCGCAACCCCGAAACGCTGGTGACAGAACAGGTGAAACTGGCCGACTATGGCGGACTGCTCAACCGGTCGCGGCACATGGCAAACCTGAAATTTTTCTATGAACTGCCGAAGCAGGGGCTGTCGGCGTCGCTGCGGGGCATCTACCGGAGCCGCTACGGATTTGCCGACCGCAACGGCAACCTGATTCTCGATACCGACAGCGAATACGTACCCGGCTATATCACTTGGCACGTAGCGGCCGCCAAGACGATCCGGCAATTGACCGTGCAGGCGGGTATCGACAACCTGACCGGCTACACCGATCCGCAATACATCCCGACGCTGGCCGGTCGGCTCTGGTACGTCAGCCTGCGCTGGAACTGGCAGCAACGCGCATCAATCTAGTTTAACTCCCTATAAATCAACTTGTAATTTTAATGCATCATTCCATGAACGTACTTCCCAACCTTCTTCTGCTCACTATATCGGTCGCTACGCTGACGGCCTGTTCCAAAGACGACAATGCCGTAACGACCCAGCCGGTACAGTCGCTGACGGTGAAAAACCTGTCTGCCGACCCGATATCGACCACGGCAGGCAGCGGCACGGCTGTGCAGCCTGTAGCGGCTACCGGGAAGTTTACGCTGTACAGCCTGCGCGAAAACAAAATCATCGCCAACACCGACTCGGCGACCAACAAGTGGGACATTGGCTTCCGCAGTACGGCCATCATCATCAACGGCGGAGCCATCCGGTCGGGGCAGGGCGGGGCTAACGTGTATACGGGTACGTTCGACGCGCTGACCGCCATCCCGACCTCAACCACCTTTGCGCAGGATCAGACCGCAACCCAACTGGCCGTGCCGGGCGGGTCGGGCAATGGCTGGTACAACTATAGCAGCACCACCAATGTCGTGTCGGCCATACCGGGCCGGGTGTTGCTGATTCGCACCGGCGACGGGACCAAATACGCCAAACTGGAGATCTTGAGCTATTACCTCGACGCGCCCGCCAGCCCGACCGGCACGACGCCCAGCCGCTACTACACCTTCCGCTACACGTATCAGCCCAGCGGGTCAACGACACTCAACTAGTTGGTGGTTTGTGGTTTGTAGTTCGTGGTTGTCTCCGACAGCATCTGGCCGTATCCCGGTTAGCCGCTGGTGCGGCTCCGACAGCAGGATGCTGTCGGGGACAACCACAAACCACCAACTATAAACCCTTAAGCCCTTAGCCGAGGTGGTCGGTGATGTGGGGTCGGAACCCGCAACCATACCCGCCGGCCACCCGCTAAGGCACAAATCACCGTCAACGTTCCCGTTATGACAAATGCGCCCAATACGCCCATCCAGCTAGCCCGCAGCTCCCGGGGCGAAGTGATACTATACGCCGACATGGATCTGTGGTATTCTTTTCGCTTCGGGGCGCTGCAACGGTATTTGACCGCCGATGAGTTTCACCGGCTTCACGAGTCGGCCATGAATTTCGACCTGAATACGTTGCCCGATGCGGCCCGAACCATGCTGACCCCGCCATCGGCCGGTGAAGCGCCCGTGGTGACGCTATTTGGTCGCCTGACGCAAAGTGATCTGCTGGAACTGAAAGAGTTGCTGGGTCGGGCGGCTCTGCTGGTCACGGCCCTCAACCGAATCTGGAACGACCTCAACTAAATCGACTCACCGTTTTTGCGTATGAAACACAACCACAATTTCCGAACGCTGGCCGAAAATACGGTTGGGTATGTGGGTATCTGCGAAGGGTGCCGCACCGTTAATGTCGCGTTTCAGAATTCATTGTTCTGCCTGACGCTCGATCAGTTCGACACGTTTTCGGATATGATTTTTGAGCGGCTGGCCATGCGCCCGTTCCGCACGACGCACGGTAAGGAACTGCTCCTGCCGACGCCCATGCCGAACTACTTTCTGCTGTTTAGCGACGACGATCTGAACAGCCTGAGCGCCCTATTGCGTGAAGCGGCTCCCGTGCTTGCCGCCGAACAAGTTCTTGACCTGAGCCGGGCGAATTGATGGGCGATAAACGGTATACCACTGAAAACCGTAAACCGACTACCGTATGGAAACGTCCCCGAAATACGTGCTGATTAACGAGACTGACCTGTATCTGGGTCAGTGCCTGTGCTGTGGTGAAGTCGAACTGCGGTTCAAGGGGCTGGCGATGGCGTTGACTATGGCCGATCTCTACGGGCTGATCGACCGGCTCGACCGATTGCCGTTGTCGGCCCTGTACCTAGTGGGTCTGCTCGATGTGCATGACACGACCGTACGGGTCGGTTTTCAGTCGATTGGCCTGCACCTGACGGGCGCTGAGCGTGAACGGCTCCTGATTGCCCTGCATTACGCCTGCCTTCAACTCGACACGGACCTGCTCAACCGGCGTCAGTTACCGTTGAATTAGCCGTTGTTCTGTCTCAATCATCGGAGTGTCGACCGGCTTGTTGCTGGTCGAAACAACATTAACCCTTAAACGACAAACCTCAAACCCAACTATGAAACACATTCTGCTCGTGATGGCACTGCTGGCGTCCGGCCTGGTTCGGGCGCAGAACAGTCCACCCCGTATCGTGTCGCTCGACGGTACGGTCAGCGAAATACTGAGTGACCTGGGCCTGGAAAACCGGCTGGTGGGCGTCGACGTGACGAGCACGTATCCGGAGTCGCTGAAGAAACTGCCGAAGGTGGGCCACAATCGGACGATCTCGGCCGAGGGCGTCCTGGCGCAGCAACCAACGCTGGTGTTGACGACCGAAAAGGCTGGTACGAAAGCCGATGTACTCGATCAGATCCGGTCGGCGGGCGTCACGGTCGTATCGTTCAAACAGGAATTTTCGGTTGAGGGTACCAAAAAACTCATCAACGACGTAGCCGCTGCCTGCCGCGTACCGAGCAAAGCCAAAGCCCTGACCCGCCGGGTCGATGCGGACGTAGCGACCGTGCAAAAGGCGACGGGTAAGCCCACGGTGCTGTTCATCTATGCGCGTGGTACCGGCACGATGCTGGTAGCGGGCAAGGGGACGCCGGTCGAGAAGATGATCGAACTGGCGGGTGGACAGAATGCAACGCCCCAGTTTGCCGATTTTAAACCCCTCACGACCGAAGCTCTCGTTGCCGCCGATCCCGACGTAATTCTGCTGTTTGACAGTGGATTGGAAAGTCTGGGTGGTGCATCGGGTCTGCTCAGCGTACAGGGTGTTGCACAAACGAAGGCGGGTAAGAACCGCAGATTTGTCACGATGGACGGCCACCTGCTGACGGGCTTCACTCCCCGGCTCGGCAAAGCCCTGAGCGAATTATCGAAAGCCATTTCCCCAACGAATAAGGCGTTGTAAAGCGGTATGTACCCCACCCCAACCGGATCGCCGGACCGTCCTCCCCGTTAGGGAGACGGTTCGATTGGGGTGGGATTCTTCAACCAGTTAAATCTATGCTCACCCAAACCCCACCCATACCCGCAATACCTCGTGCTTCGACTCTTCGCTCAACACCCCGGCGAAACTGGCTGCTGCCCACACTGACGGGGCTACTGGTGTTGACCGTGCTTGTGTCGGTGGGCGTGGGAGCCGTGGCCATTGCGCCGGGGGAAGTGCTGCGGATTCTGGGTCGATGGCTGGGTGTTGCTACCGATGTCAACGAGACGAAGGCTGTTATTCTGACGACGATTCGCTTACCAAGAGTGTGTTTGGGTATACTGATTGGATCGGGGTTAGCCGTGGCGGGCGCGGCTATGCAGGGTTTGTTTCGAAACCCGCTGGCCGACCCCGGTTTGGTTGGTATTTCGTCGGGCGCGTCGCTGGCGGCTGTGCTGATGATCGTGCTGGAGGTGACGCTGTTCGAGAAGCTGGCGGGGCTGGCGGGCTACTACGCCCTGTCGCTGGTGGCGTTTGCCGGAGCCTGTGGTACCACGTTGCTGGTCTACCGACTGGCGCGGGTGTCGGGTCGGTCGGTCGTTACGACGATGCTGCTGGCCGGTATCGCGATCAACGCGCTGGCCGGTGCGCTGACGGGTCTGCTGACCTACATGGCGACCGACGATCAATTGCGGACGATTACGTTCTGGGCACTGGGTAGCCTGGGCGGTGCGTCGTGGACGACGGTGCTGGTGTTGCTGCCGTTTATGGCGGTGGTGCTGATCGGGATGCCCCGCCTGGCCAAGTCGCTGAATCTGCTGGCGCTGGGCGAAAGTCAGGCGGTTATGCTGGGGGTGAATCTGACGAGTCTGAAACGGCAGGTTATCTTCTTGTCGACGCTGGCGGTGGGTACGTCGGTAGCTGTCGCGGGCGTTATTGGGTTCGTCGGGCTGGTCATTCCGCACCTGATCCGGCTGGCGGCTGGCTCCGACCACCGGCGCGTGCTGATTGGGTCGGCGCTAGGTGGGGCTATCGTTCTGACCGGTGCCGATGCGCTGTCACGGACGATTGTGGCCCCGGCGGAACTGCCCATTGGTATCCTGACGGCCCTGCTCGGTACGCCCGTTTTTCTCTGGATGCTGGTTCGCCAGCGAAATCTAGGGTAGAATTTACCTCACGGCAGCGGCCGACCGTCCCCGGCCCCTCCCGCAACGGCGGACCGCCTAAAACAGGAGAGGGGTGACTAGATGTGATTACAACAAATAGTTACAGTTAAGCGGTAGCTTCTCTCCTGCTTAGAGCCCCTCGCCCGTTTTGGGAGAGGGGTTGGGGTGAGAGTAAATCACTAACAACCAATGCTGCAAACCAACCAACTAACCTATCGAATCGGCAACCGAACGCTCATCAACAGTGTGTCGGCGCGGGCACGGGCGGGCGAACTGCTGGCGGTCGTCGGGCCGAACGGAGCGGGTAAATCTACGTTGCTGCGGCTCTGCGCGGGCGAACTGAAACCCGCGTTGGGCGCCGTGACGTGGGCGGGGCAACCGCTCCAAACTTATTCGGGAGCAGACCTGGCCCGGATTCGGGGGTTTCTGCACCAGCAAAATACACTGGCCTTTCCCTTTCGGGTCGATGAACTGGTGCTGATGGGCCGTTACCCACACTACGGATCGCACCCGGCTGCGACGGACTATGCCATCGCTGAAGAAGCCCTGCACATGGTCGACATGAGCGCCTTTGCCGACCGGATCGTGACAACGCTGTCGGGGGGCGAACAGCAACGGGTGCAGCTGGCGCGGGTGCTGGCTCAATTGTGGGACGTAAACGAGGGACTGCTGTTGCTCGATGAACCGACCACCGGGCTCGATCTGTTGCACCAGCACCAGTTGCTCAGTATCGCCCAGCAGATGGCCCGGCGCGGCTATACGGTCGTTGCCGTGTTGCACGACCTGAACATAGCCGCGCAATACGCCGACCAGTTGTTAATGCTGCGTTCGGGTCGGGTCGAAGCGATTGGCCCACCCCGCGACGTGCTGACGCCCCCACTGATCGAACGTGTCTTCAATCTACCAGTTCAACTAATCGACAACCCCGTCACCCACTGCCCGATGGTGGTGGTGGGTGACGTTTGTGGTTTGTAGTTCGTAGTTTATGGTTATCGATAATAGACTACGACTCGCTAGGCAAAACCACAAACCACAAACCACAAACCATAAACTACAAACTGACATGACCACGACTGAAACCCTGACTTCCCGCTGGGCCGAACTACGGCAGCAGCAACCCAACCTGCGCATTCGCGATGCCGCCCGGCAACTGGGTGTGAGCGAAGCCGAACTGCTCGTAACGGGCACCGGTAAAACGGTCGTTCGGCTATCGGGCGACTTCCGCGATCTGCTCAAACAGGTGACGACGCTGGGGCACGTGATGGCCCTGACCCGCAACGACGCGCTGGTGCATGAACGTAAAGGCACCTACGAAAAAGTGTCGTTCAGTGGACACATGGGGCTGGTGCTCGGTCCCGATATTGACCTGCGGCTGTTTATCGGTCGCTGGCAGTTCGGCTTTGCCGTCGACGAAAACGGGCGGCAAAGCCTGCAGTTTTTCGATGCACAGGGACAGGCTATTCACAAAATATACCTCACCAAGCAGTCGAACCGGGTGGCGTATGATACGCTGGTCGACCAGTTTCGGGCTGATGAGCAATCCGACGAACTGCTTGTCGAGCCAACCCCCGACCGCACCACCGATCAACCCGACGAGGCTATTGATAGGGCTGGCTTTCAGGCTGGGTGGCTGGGGATGCAGGACACGCACGAATTCTTTGGCCTGCTTGGTAAATACGGCGTCGGGCGGCAGCAGGGCCTTCGACTGGCTCCCGACGGTCACGCGCAGCAGTTGTCGATGGCGAGTATAAAGCAGGCTATGGCGCTGGCGTCGGAGCGCGATGTGCCGATCATGGTGTTTGTCTCGAACCCCGGCTGTATTCAGATTCATACTGGCCCGGTGAAAAAACTCGCGCAGATGGGGCCGTGGTACAACGTGCTCGACCCGCTGTTTAACCTGCACCTCAACGAAACGCTGATCGGGCAGGTCTGGCTGACGAAAAAACCCACCGCCGATGGCATCGTCACGAGTCTGGAACTGTTCGACACCAGCGGTCAGAACGTCTGCCTGATCTTCGGCGAACGCAAACCCGGCAAACCCGAACTGGAACCCTGGCGAGCAATTGTCGCGGAGCTGTAACCCAGACCTCCAGGTCTGGAGGGCGCGACAGCACCCAACAAAGCTACCGCTTTGCGTAATTGCCCTGACGGGTACCCGCGCCAGCGGACTGGTCTAGGCTACATACTTCGACAGCGCCCAGCAAAGCTGCCGCCTGCATAGGTTGGCCTGACGGCCTCCAGACCTGGAGGTCTGGGTTACATGCTACACCGCCTTTTTCCGCGAACCCCGCGCGGGTTTGCCGCTGAAGGCGTCGATGATGCGCAGTACGTCGGCACCGATTTGGCGGGCACGGGTCTTGCCGAAGCCTTTGATCGCCATCAGCTCGTCCATGTTCGCGGGGCGCTGACTGACGAGTTCGGAAACGGTTTTATGGGGCAGTACCATGAATCCTGTCGTGCCGTGTTCGGCCGCCAGTTCGTTGCGCCACTTCATCAGCGCGCTGTACAGATCGCCTTTTCCCGAACCTGCCGCTTTGTCGGCGGACGTTCCCACGCCGGATGCGTTTTTCTTCCGGCTTGGTACAAAATTCAGTTCAACGTTGTGGCGGGCCTGCTGACAGGCGGTCGTGTCGAACGAAGTCGATAGTGTAGCGAAGCAGGCCTGCTTGCTCAGCAGTTCTTTTTCCAGCTCATCAAGGCTTTCGAACAGGCCTTCGCGGGCCTGCTTGTTGTCGGTTGCGGTGTCGAAGCGGTAGAGCAGGGGCAGGGCTTCGTCGGTGAGCAGGGCGTGGAAATAGCCGCCCGCTTTCTGAAGTCGGTCGCACAGGGGAGCGTTGGCTTCGGGCAGGCTGTCGGGTGAGAAATAGTCGGGTAGCTGCCGCACGAACCGGCGCGATACATCGCGGCCTTTGCCGGTCAGCAGTTCAGTCAGTTCGAGCAGTTTCTGCATCAAATCGCCCGAAAAGGCACCGCTGTAATCGTGAATGACCTTGCGCGACCGGTACAGCAGCGAATGCACGTTTTCAAACGAAAACAGCTCGTCGAGTAGCTGTTCCTGATAGGCGCGTTTGGCATCGGTCAGGTGCTGTTCGGTGGGCGTCTGCTGCTGCACCTGCTCGTGAAAATCGTCCAGCGTGTGTTCGCTCTTGATGCTATGCATCGGAATGGCGGCCCGCAGCACCAGCCCGTCCAGCGTTTTGCAGCGGCTCAGCGCCACATAGACCTGCCCATGCGCGAAAGCCCCCGACGCGTCGATGATGGCCCGCTCGAAGGTGAGTCCCTGACTTTTGTGGATCGTGATGGCCCACGCCAGCTTCAGCGGGTATTGCGTAAAGGTACCGATCACTTCGCTCTGAATCTCCTTCGTCGTCGGGTCGAGGCTGTAGCGGATGTTTTCCCAACTCATCCGCTCGACGGCCAGTGTGTCGCTCTCGCCCGGACATTCCACGTAAATCAGGTCGTCATCGAAATCCGTTACGCGTCCGATTTTACCGTTGTAGTAGCGTTTGTCGCGGGAGATGTCGTTTTTGATAAACATCACCTGCGCCCCGATTTTCAGCTCCAGATCAGCGTCGGTGGGGAAAGCGTGGGCCGGGAAGTCTTTGTCGATCTCCGCTTCGAACGAATGCAGTTTGCCCTTCAGGGCCTTCAGCTTTTCGCCGTTGATCCGTTGGGCACTGTTGTTGTGCGTCGAAAGCGTGATATAACCCTCCTGCTCATCGGGCGTAAAATCGGGAATGTAGCGTTGGTTCAGGTCGGCCAGCTGATTGCGCGTAATGGTTTTTTCACGAATACCATTCAGCAGATCGATAAACCGCTGATCCGACTGCCGGTAGATGTGCGTCAGCTCAATCGACACGTAGGGCGTTTGTTGCAGGGCGCGGCTACCGAAAAAATAACCCGTGTCGTAGTGTGGACTCAGCAACTGCCAGTCTTCGTCGCGGATTACGGGCGGGAGCTGCTGCATGTCGCCGATGAGCAGCAACTGCACACCACCAAACGGCTCCGTCCGGTGGCGGTACCGGCGCAGCACCGCATCGATCCCGTCGAGCACGTCGGCCCTGACCATACTGATTTCGTCGATCACCAGCAGATCGAGCGTACGGAAAATCTTGATTTTTTCGCGGTTGATGTTGTTCTCGCGGGCCGCACTACCCGGCACCAGCGGGCCAAACGGCAGCTGAAAAAGTGAGTGAATGGTGACGCCCCCGGCATTGATAGCCGCTACGCCCGTAGGTGCCACCACGACCATTCGTTTGGTAATGGTCTGCCGAATCTGCCGCAGAAACGTCGTTTTTCCCGTACCGGCCTTCCCCGTCAGAAAGACGTTGCGGCTGGTGTGCATCACAAAATTATGGGCAAGGTCGAGCTTCTCGTTCACGGGGGCAGGCTTGTCGGTGGATATGATTAACGGTTTCCGTAGCCCCGCCGGTTCCAAATGATGGCACGCGGATAACGCAGATATTGCGGATCATCGCAGATCGTTTATTTATCGCTGGAAATCAGCAAAATTCGCGTTATCCGCGTGCCATTACTCCCGCGAGAGGGCGATGACGATGGCACCGATGGCCATAAGAGCAGTTCCGGCAATCACCTGCCAGCTGATTTTTTCCTTCAGGAAGACACCCGCCAGAATGACGGCAAAAACCAGCGTCAGGTTGGTCAGGGGCGATACCTGCGACGCGTTGCCCAGCTTGAGCGCCCGGAACGACAGCAGCGACGACCCGCAGGTGACGACGCCCGCAATCAGCAGAAACGCCCAGCTGCGCCGGTCGATACTGGCAAGGTCGGGGAGTTTGCCCTGTCCGATAATTACGCCCCACGACACCAGCAGAATCATAAGTGCCTGTACCGCAAACGCCAGATTGGAGTCGACGTTTTTGACCCCGGCTTTAGTCAGCGTCACAACAATGGCCGAGGCTACAGCCGCCAGCAGGGCGAAAACAATCCACATAAAGTAAAGGCGAAAGAGCGAAAGAAGGAAAGAGCGAAAGCGGAGTGCCGGTCACCTGTAAAACGAGCGGTCCTGATCGGGTGTTACGTCGGCAGCGTATAAAACCGGAACGTTCGATACGGTTTTTGGTTTACAGTTTACGGTATTCCGTTTTTTGTCCGTTTGTTTGGCAACTAAACGGGATACCCAGAACCAGATACTGAAAACCCTGACAAGAAATGAATATTGGTGATAAAGTCCGGCTGCTGCGGGCGAAAGGAGAGGGCATCGTGTCGCGGTTTTTGCCGGGCAACATGATCGAGATCGAGATCGAAGATGGCTTCCGTATTCCGGTAATGCGCTCTGAACTGGTGGCGGTGTCGCCGATGGAAGCGGAGAAACTGCTCCGCCCCAGCACCTTCGAGCCACAAAAACAGGTTACGCCTTCCGCCCCGGCCATACTGGCGAATCAGGGAATCTATCTGGCGTTCGTCGCCGTCAACGACCGGGAGTATTCGCTCTACCTAGTCAACAATACCGACTGGGATTTTCCGTATTCACTGGGTGAGGAATCGGCCGCGCCAACGGGTGGCGTGCAGTTTCGCGGGATCTTTGCCGGTACACTCAAGGCGCGGTCGCAGCAGAAAATGAACGACCTCTACACCCACGCGACATTCGAAACCTGGCCGACCTTCGTGGTGCAGGGGCTGTGGTTCCGGGCGGGTAAATCGACGCTGCGCCCGCCGTTCGTAAAGCGGTTCAAAGCGCGGGCCACTACGTTTTTCAAGAATAAGACGACCGTGCCGGTCCTGAACCAGTCCGGGTTCATTACGCAGCTTGACGCCGAGGGCACCGAACCGACGCAGCCTTCCGCCCCGTCGAGCAACCGGCCCCGCCCGCACACCATCCGGCCCGACGAGTTGAAAGCCGAAATGCTGAAGCCGAAAAACGAACCCGATACGCTGTCGGTCGACCGGCCGGAGTCGGTGGTCGATCTGCATACCGAAGCGCTGTTGCCCAAAGGAACCGGCAATCGAGGGCCTGCCGATCTGCTAAAACTCCAACTCGACACGTTTGAAAAATCGCTGGAAAATGCCATTGCGAGCGGTATGAGCGAGATTACGTTTATTCACGGTGTGGGCAGCGGGGCCCTGCGGACGGAACTGCACAAGCGGCTGGGACAACACCCGAACGTCCGGTTTTTTGAAGACGCTCAGAAACAGAAATTCGGCTATGGCGCCACGAAGGTCAGCCTCAAATAAATACAGGGTCGGGTTGCTCTGCCTGCTGCTTACTGCCTGGCTGGCCGGTTGCCAGTCGATCAGTCAGCTGGACCCTAAAGCCCCCAAAGAAGCGTACAAATTCACCGAAATGGACATTCGCAGCGAGCGTCATCTATCCACCGTTCATGTACCCGTCTCGATTTCGCTTAACGACGTGCAGCGGCAGATCAACGCGCAGGTCAACGGGTTGATTTACGAAGACAATAGCCCCGACGATAACAACGGCGACAAGTTTCTGACCAAAGTCTGGAAGCGCGGAACGATCCTCGTGTCGGCGCACGACAGCCTGTTTCAGTTTACCGTGCCGTTGCGGATCTGGGTGCGGGCGGGCGTGTCGGTGCTGGGTTTTACGCAGTACAAAGAGACGGAGTTTGAACTCGATCTGCGGTTCAACAGCAAGTTCGACCTCGACCCCGACTGGTCGGTACACACCCAGACCCAGCCCGACGGCTACGCCTGGGTGCGTCGACCCACGATCAGCGTCATTGGCCTGAATATTCCGATTACCAACCTTGTCAGCCGAATGATCGACAAGAACTTAGGGACGATCACACAGGCCATCGATCAGCAGGTGCGCAAAAACGTCGACCTCAAAACGCCGGTGCTGCGGGCGTGGAATCTGCTGCGCGAGCCGTACCTGATTTCCGACGCCTACCGGACGTATTTGCAGGTCGTGCCGAAGCGTGTGCTGATAACGCCCCTGCGTTTCGACAACAACGTGATTCGCTCGACCATCGGCATCGAAGGGTTTACGCTGACCACCACCGGCAATCGCCCCGACGTGCGCCCGGCTGTATCGCTGCCCGACCTGACGGTGGTGAAGCAGGTGAAAGATGACTTCCGGATTGGGCTGCTCAGCGAGGTCAGTTACCCCGAAGCGGCCCGGCTGGCGTCGGAAAATTTCGTCGGCAAAACCTTCCCGCTGACGGGCGGCTACAGCATCACCCTGACCAGTATCGACCTCTACGGGCAGAACGACAACCTGATTATCAAAGCCGGGCTGTCGGGTACGATCAAGGGCGACATTTACCTGCGTGGCAAACCGTATTACGACCCGCAGACCCAGACGATTTCGCTACAAAACCTGGCCTACGACCTCGACACGCGCAACATCCTGCAACGGTCGGCAAGCTGGCTGTTGCAGGGTACGTTCGCCAAAACGCTCCAGCAGCAGCTGACCATTCCCGTCGGTTCGCAGATTACCGACGTGCAGCAGCAGCTACAGGCCCGGCTCCGCAACAACGCGCTGGCGAAGGGCGTCACGATCAACGGTACCATCGAGCACATCCAGCCCGATCAGGTCTACCTGACGCCCACCGGTATGCTCGCCGTCGTCAACGCCACCGGCCGGATTGATGTGAAGGTGGATGGGTTGCAGTAGGGTTTGTGGTTCGTGGTTAGTAGTTCGTAGTTTGTCTCCGGCAGCATCCTGCTGTCGAGCCGCAGGCTAACCGGGTAGCTACCTGGTTAGCCTGCGGCTCGACAGCAGGATGCTGCCGGAGACATCGCATTATGCCGGACGATGATTACGCGTCAGCCAACCTCAAACCTTAAACTACAAACTTTAAACCCATACTCTAAAACCGCACCAGTCGGCCTTCGGTGCTGGCCTGCTGCCTGGTATAGCGTACACCGCTGGTTTTCAGCCCTGCACTGGTCAGCAGCGTGATCGTTCCGCCGTTGTTCGACAGTCGGAACGGACTACTGGCCGGAATCCGTACTTCGACCGTGCCCGTTGCCGGAATGGTGACGTTGCCGATGACGAACGCCTGCTGCTGCCGGTCGATTAGTTTCCAGCCGGTGAGCGTAATAGGGGAATCTGTTGTGTTGAGCAAGATCACTTTTTCGTTGCCGATTTCGTTGCCTTTCGGATTGACCAGAGCCGCCGTAATGACCACCTCGCCATCGACGGGTGTATTGCCGCCCGGTTCGGTGCCCGAAATGCGGTTGCCGGTCTGATCGTCGGTGTGCAGCGTTGGCGGGTTGAGCGTATTGAACTGGGTTTGGAACGCCAGCAGAATGGCTGTCCAGCGGTTGAGGGCCGGGTAATGAATCAGAATCCCGCCATCCTGAAAAACGCCGTTGTCTTTCTCGAATTTACCCGGCGGATTGCCCTGGTTCATGTGAATGTCGTGAATACCCTGATCCTTGATTTCGGGAAAATAGGTGTCGCGATTGCTGGTGCCGGGCCACTGTTCGCCAAACACGAAAATACGTGCGTTAGGGTCGGCTTTTGATTTGTCTAGTGCCTGCGTCAGCTTATCCTGTAGGTCGTTGTCGAGGCCGGGCGCGTTGTTGGGTAGCAGCACCATCCGGCTGAAATCGCCAACCATGTTGCGCCGGAGAAAATCCAGCCCGAACTGCTGTCGTTTAGCCGGATCGGTGAGAGCGTACGTACCATCATCGGGAAACGAGGCCAACAGACGAGCGCACAGTTCATGCTGATAATCATCGTTGACGTACGTCAGCAGCATCGACCCGTCCTGCGACCGGACGTTGACCGCCACCCGGAAAAAGTCGCCCCCGGCGTTGAGTTTTATTTCAAAATGGTTGGCGTCGGGTGCCATCAGGCCACGGTCGTAACGGCCAGCAAACAGGTGATAATTGTCGAGTGCCATCGGGCGGGAGGATTACGTTAAAATCAGCCGAAGATTACGGCGATTTTTCGGATTGGTCTGTTAAGAAATTAGTAACGGCTGGTGGTCCTAAGGGAACGGTCTGAGCACCAGCCAAACATTAAACGTGAAACGACAGACGTTGAACCCGCCAAAGGCGTACCTTTACCCCGCCAATACGATGCGGGTCGTCTTATCGCGCCAGCCTTCGGGCGGGTGAGGAAAGTCCGGGCAGCACAGAGCACCCTACTTCCTAACGGGAAGGCAGCCCACTGGCGACGGTGTGCTGACAGACAGGGCAACAGAAAATATACCGCCGGTATTAAAGAGTGAAAGAACGAAAGAGTGAAAGAGCGAATACCATCCGGTAGCAGTAACTGCGCCAGCCTATTCGCTCTTTCGCTCTTTCACTCTTTCGCTCTTTAATCCGGTAAGGGCGAACCGGTGGGGTAAGAGCCCACCGCCCGGCGGGCGACCGACGGGGCACGGTAACCCTTAGGGGCTGAAAGACCAAATAAGCGTCGGACGCGCGGCTGCTCGTCGCCAGCAGCCCGGTTTCGGCCGGGTGAAAACCGACGCGGGTAGGTCGAACGAGGTGTCCGGGTGACCGGCATCCCAGATAAATGATAAGACGGCTGGCCTTCGGGCCGGTCGACAGAACCCGGCTTATAGGCCCGTATCGTATTGGTTTTTTGGTAGTGGCCTAACTGCGTTGAATAGAGTATCTTTGTGAATGGTCTTAGA
>CAZOQC010000005.1:293848-330732 GCA_964581865.1 uncultured Spirosoma sp. | reverse complement strand
AGCGCGGAAGGAAGGCATGGGTACGGCGGGGAACCTGATTACGAAAGAAGGCACCGGCAGCACCGACCTGCTGATGTTCCGTAAAGGCGATGTTGTGCGGATCGACAACATTTATTACAACCTTAACAAAGCCACGATCCGGCCCGACGCAGCCATCGAACTCAACAAGCTGGTCGAGCTGATGAACCGCTACCCGGCCATGCGTATCGAACTGCGTTCGCACACCGACAGCCGCGCCAAAGCAAACTATAATTTGAGCCTGTCGGATAAGCGGGCCAAAGGGGTCGTTCGTTACCTCCGGATGAAAGGGGTTGCCGCCAAACGGATGGAAGCCAAAGGATACGGCGAAACCGAACTGGTCAACAAGTGCGCCGACGGGGTTACCTGCACCGAGGAAGAGCATCAGCAGAACCGCCGGACGGAGATCAAGATTCTCGAACTGAACTAGCGTCAATCGCGTACCTTCGCGTTTGAGTACACCGTTTACAATCCCCTGGGTTCGTGTCTTCACAAATCGCTGGATTCGTACGTGGTGGCCTCCCGGAAAATGGGTTTGTAAAGACGCAGACCCCGGCTTAAATCGATTGGTAGAAGCGTGTGAACTATATGCGGAATGGCTGGCTGGTTGTGATTTGTGGTCTGTGTGCACTGGCGGGGCCGGTACGCGCACAGCGGGAGATGCTGTATTCGCAGTATCTGGTCAACAACCTGAGCATCAATCCGGCCTACGCGGGTAGCCGGGAAAGCTTTCAACTGTCGGCGTTTCTGCGCCGGAAATGGTTCGGCATCCGCAACGCACCGGTGTCGCAGGCCGTGTCGATGGATGGTGCTGTCAGCAACGGGCGCGTCGGGCTGGGGTTTCAGGCCTTCAACGACCGTATGGGCCTGTTTGCGGCTACAGGCGTGCTGGGTAGTGTCGCGTACCGATTCAACCTGCCCGCCCTGTCGCACCTGTCGATTGGTTTATCCGGTGGGGTCAACGTACTGCCCATTTACGATCAGGCAAGTGCCGCCAACATCAACCGACCGATAGGCAGTCTTGGTCTGGGCGTGTACTACCAGGCCGATCGGTTCTTTGCCGGGATCTCGCTACCCGAGCTGATTTCGCGTGAGCCCAGTGTGGCCGGTCTGACGCTTTACCCCGCCGTTCGTCCGCTCATGGTGCAGGCCGGTTACCGATTCCCCGTTAGCGAAACCGCCGTGTTGATCCCGTCGGTGTTGCTATCGAAAATCGCGGACCGCCCGCTGGGTGTCGACCTGAATGCACGGATCTGGTTTGCCGAGCAGCTGGGCCTGGGTGTGTCGTATCGGCAAAATAGTCCTGGTCTGATTTCAACCAACTACCTCCAGTTGCTGGCCGAGTACCAGATCAGTCCAGCCATTCGGCTCGGTTACCTGTTCTACTCCCGGACGCCCGAGAGTCCCAACGCCATGCAGTACAACGAAAACAGCGTCCATGAAATCATGCTTCGCTTTTCGCCCGGTGCCCTTCGCTTTACGTACTGAGTTTGTGCCGGGCGGTTTGTGGTTTGTCGTTTGTGGTTGTCGGTCATCGGCAGTACGCTGCGACAGCCAACCACAAACGACAAACCACAAACCGCCCGGCGGCCCGGCACAAACACGCAATTGTTTCTTACCTTCGGGATACTAAACCAGGACTGACCTGATGGATGCCGCACGAAGGGCGATGACTAACCGGCTTCGCCAGCTGAGGGCCGACCGCTATATGCCGAATTCGCCGATCATTCAAAATCTACACATTCCCAGCGACCTCGACCGGGAGTTTCCGCTGGCTCCCCATTTTGTACAGGCGTTCGGGTCGTATCCCAACTACCTGCATTTCAGCGAAGATTTCAAGCCGTCGGCCCGGGAGTTGTTTGCCAGTCGGGGGTTTCAGCTCATCAACCAGTCGATGCGCGTGACCGTCGAGGGCTGGCAGTCGGTTGAGCGGGTATACCAGCACGACGACGGTATTCTGCTGAAAGCCGAATTTGTGGGTGATCGTTTTTTTCGGCTTTATGGGCTGTACCACGATGAGCCATCGGTAAAAACGCTGCTCGACGGACTGCACGAACACAAATACGCCCACGAAGACAATCAGACAAACATCTACCTGATCCAGAGTGGCCTGGGTGGGCTGCACACCGAACGAGTCGAGATAACTCCGCCCGACATCAACCTGGAGCTGCACTATAACGACGATTTTGCGCCCGTCCACGAGCGGCTGGTCGCGTTGCTGGGGCAACCAAAAAGCAAGGGGTTGATTCTGCTTCACGGCGAACCCGGTACCGGCAAAACCACGTACATCAAGCACCTGAGTTCGCTGGTCAAAAAGGATATGCTGATCCTGCCGCCCTACATGACCAACTACCTGACCTCGCCCGAGATCATTCCGTTTCTGCTCGAAAACAAAGACTCGGTGCTGATTATCGAGGATGCCGAGCGAATTCTTCAATCGCGCGAAGCCGGGGGCGATACCAACAGCGTGTCGAACATCCTGAACCTGACCGACGGGCTGCTGGCCGACTGTATGCACATTCAGGTCATTGCGACCTTCAACGCCAGCAAACACCTGCTCGACAAGGCGCTGATGCGAAAGGGACGTTTGATGGTCGACTACGCCTTCGGAAAACTGACTCCCGACAAAGCCAACGCGTTGCTCACCCAGCTGGGCATGGACTACCGGACGCCGGAACCCATGACCCTCGCCGACATCTTCAACATCGACGAGCAAACCATATCCGGCGAACGGCAGGAGTTTAAAAAGGTTGGGTTTTAGGGGATGTTTTAAGAAACGTTTCTGTCATCCTGACGGCCGGTGCCGAGGGATGATAAAAAGGACGTTCTGGGCGCTTATACTACAACCTTAGTGGTTATTCAGGAAAGTGTTTTTGTCATCCCGAGCCTGCGAGGGATCTTCGGTAAACGCATTAAAAACTGCCTGTTACCGAAGATCCCTCGCAGGCTCGGGATGACAAAAAAAGCGTCTTCCTAAACACCATCTTAGATACCATTACGGTCTTTGGTCGTCGCGTTCCAGTTGACCTTCGCGACAAGGTCAGGCCGAATCGATCACCCGCCAACTTTCACAATTGGTCGGCCTTGTCCTTTGGGCCGGTCAATCTCTTTACCGACGTACAAATCCCGCACTGAATCCGGGGCCACATGGCCAACGAATTCCCACCGGTTTGCCATGTTCTCGGGCGTTAATGAGCGGGTCTTGTAAGGTTGCGTACCAGCTTTGACCCATTTTTCAATCTCATAGACTTCTTTCACAACCTTTTTGTGAACAGCGAAGGCGTACAGAAAAGAGGCATCCTGTTTCGGTACACCTATCCAGACGCCACGCGTTGCTTCGTAAAGAGCCTCCGCCGACATACCTTCCTTGTATGATTTGGTCAATAAAAACGCCAGCCCCTTGTGTTCGGGCAATACCTGTGTGAGTGGTTTGTCAGTCATAATAGCCTGAAATGTAAAGAGAATAGAGTCTGAAGATAATGAACCAGTCGGGCCCCAAAATACGAGACTAGCGTATTTTGGGGCCCGATTGGTTTTAGTAACAATCGCGCTACTCCGATTTGATGACGCGGAGGGTCTGCGACTGGGTAGGAGTAGTGGCGCGCAGCAGGAGTACACCGGTCGAATAGCGACTGATTTCGAAGGTGTGCTGCTCCTGTGTACCAGCCTGCTCAACCCGGTGCGTGTCGACCTGCTGACCCTGTGCGTCGAGCAGATTCAGGTTCAGCGATTGCCCGGCGGCACCTAGTACCTGTACGCTCAACCGGCCATTACGAGCCGGATTGCCCAGCACCTGAAGCTGTAAGTCTGCGCTCGATTCGCCCGTGCCGATGCGGGTAGGCATGGTGGTCTGGCAATTCGCCAGCCAGTTATAGACGAAACTGGTTTCCACGGTATTACCCTGTTGCGTTGCTTTGAGCGTAATCACCGGATTATCGGTGTACAGGCTCAGCATGTACGGACCTGCGCTGGTTGTCGGGTTCGTCTCGTTGACGACGCGGAACGTGATGGGTTGCCCCGTCGTGCCGCTGTACTGGGGTGTAATACTGATGTCTCGCTTCGTGGCCGATGTGGTCTGGCAGTTGTTCATAACGACACCGGTAATGGCAAACGACGTTGTTGGCGACGTTGGTGTCGTGGTGGCGGTGCAGGCAGCCAGCCAGTTGTAGACGTAGCTGGCCGTGGTAACACCCTGGACAGCCTGTAACGTAACAGATGGGTTATCGGTGAACAGGTTCAGCGTATACGGACCGGCGGCCGTTGTCGGCATCATCTCATTGACGACCGAGAAGCGAATAGTCTCAGTTGTTCCTCCGCTGTACTGCGGGGTGAACTGAAGCTGCCGCTGTGTGGCTGATGTGGCCTGACAACTAACCAGCGTAACGCCCTTAATTGACAGGATTATAGCTGGCAGGGGCGTTGTCGGTGTAACGGTGGTACTGCTGGTACAGGCCGACAGCCAGTTGTAGACGAAGCTGGCTTCGTTGTCGGTGCCCTGCTGCATGGCTTTCAGCGTAATAGCCGGATTGTCGGTAAACAGGGTCAGCGTGAAGGGGCCGGATGCGGTGGTGGCCGGCATTTCGTTGACAACCCGGAAGGAAACTGTTTTGCCGGTCAGTCCTTCGTAGCGCGGGCTGAACGTCAGCTGCCGCTGGGTGGCCGACAGCGTTGTGCAGGACGGTTTGGTAACGCCAACGATCGAGAAGGTCGTGTTGCTGTTGTTTTCCTTGATTACAATCGTAGCCACTTCCTCCGTTGGGTCGAGGTCGTAATCGGCCTCATCGATCAGCGAGAACACCGCCGTTTCGTCGCCTTCGCCATCTTCGTTGTTGTCGATGGGGTCGAGTTCTTCCATCACGACCGACTGGCCATCGGTGAACGTGACCGACGTTGGCAGGGTGGCGAAGTCTTCGCCGGGCGTTGCCGTACCACCGATTTTATAATTGACGACCAGCGTACCAACCGAGTTACTACGCTCGAATTTAAGCATACCCGGATCAACGGCACCCACGCGGGCACCCGTAGCCGCTTTACGGCCACCACTTTTTGGTCCTTCCGATGCGATGGGATCAGGCGCGGTGATTTTTACGATGGGTGGCGCCGGGGCCGTAATGGTAAAATTGGCGTTCGAGATGTCGAAGAATACGCCGTTGCTGCTGACGATCTTGATCCGGGCTTTTTCGGTCAGTACGGAAGGCAGCACGATCGGTTCAGTGCCATCGTTGGGGGTGGCGCTCAGCAGCGTTGTCGGAAACGTCTGTCCGCCGTCGGTCGAGAGCAGAATATCGACCGTGGCGCTATTGACTGGCGCTACGTCGGTATTGTTAACGCTCCAGGTAATGGTCTGCGACGAACCACCGGCGTATGAACCAGCCAGGTTGGTCGTCTCCAGAAATGGTCCCGAATTGCCATCCACCGTTACCGTGACCAGCTGGTACGTCAGGCCACCGACATTGTCGCGAACTGTCAGGCGGAGGTTGGTAGCTACACCGACCGACGGCAGTTTGTCGCCTTTGGCGTAGTTGGTGCCGTTCAGGATGGCCGACAGGCGGGGGAACATACGGGTACCGGTACTGGCCGGGGCGTAGCTGCGGAAGAACGGCGGCTGTGCGGTGTTGGCCAGCGTCGTGCCATCGGGCGTAACCTGGCCAATGTCGGTACCTTCCCACGAATAGCTCAGCACGTCAGCCGTGTTGGCGTCAGTCGCTTCGCCCGACAGGGTAAACGGTGTCGATTTGGGGATCGTTACGTTAGCCGGAAACTTCGTAATTGACGGCACGGCGTTGTCGAGCGCGGTCGATGTAAAGCAGCTTAGCGTGCTGATGTATTTGGCCGCC
The DNA here is from genome assembly GCA_964581865.1 of uncultured Spirosoma sp. Lineage (GTDB taxonomy): Bacteria > Bacteroidota > Bacteroidia > Cytophagales > Spirosomataceae > Spirosoma. The sequence continues at coordinate 324,877 of CAZOQC010000005.1, read as the reverse complement.
TGGGCGTAGCTGACGGTGTGAAAGTTCAGAATAGGCTGGTAGGCGGGCGTTTCGTAGTCGTCGTTTCCAGCCGATCCCGAATAGGTATACCCGTAGCTCATGATGGTCGTACCGGCACCGGGCTCCACCGACGTTTTGGCTTCGCGGGTCGTGCAGACGGGGATGCTGCTGTTGAAGGTGTGGCTCATGCTGAACTGGTGACCAACTTCGTGGCTGAACGTCTGGTCGTCGAAGATCGGCGCGAATGACCCGTCGCCGAAGCTGCTGGCACCCATGGCCTTACTGCCGGAGATGCAGGCCGAGGGGGCAGCGGCCAGCCCTTCACCCGAACCGCCCGAATTACCCAGTACGTGGCCAATGTCATACTTGCTGTCGCCCACGGCTGCGTCGAGTACCGACTGATTTTTGGCCAGCATCGTACCCAGGTCGCCGTTGTTATAACCACCATCGTTGGCCGTCGTGAAAACGGTCGACTGGTCGGTGACGAGTGTAAACGCAACGCTCAGTTCAACGCGATACACGGCGTTCATCCGGTTTACGTAGCCAACCAGTGCGTTGTAAGCGGCTGTAACGTCGCCACCGCCCCGCTTGTTGGTAAACTCCTTCGTTGCGGCCAGGGCCAGCCGGAAGGTCCGCAGGGTTGTACCGGTATTGTTATCAGCGCCTACCCGGGCACCGTTGTTTCCGGTTTTGGTATCGATTGCCGGGGATACCGTGCCGCATTTGCCGGTGCCAACGGTTCCAAACGGCTGGGCGGTTTCGCTCTTCCTGGCGTCGCGGGCAAAGTAGGTCACATAGACCTGACTGGCCGGATCGTTCGATGCTTTCGTGTAATAGACGGCGTCGTTGCTCACGCCGAGAATGATCGCGTCGAAACCGCTGCTGGTAAAGCTAAGCCGGATCGTGTAAGTCGGGTGGCTGGTGCCTTTCCCCGTATACGTTTTGATTTCCGGGTGCCTGGCTGCTACTGCCGGGGCCAGAATGGGCGATTCGTACAGCGAAAACGTTTCCGTAGTCCCGTCGGGCAGTGGAATTGTTACGGGCAGCGGGTTGCCCCCACGCTGGAATTCGAGCGGGGCTTTGGCCAGATAACTGCGCAGGTCAGTTGTTTTGAGCTGGTAAGGAACATAGGCATTCAACCCCGAAATTACCGGCGCAGCTACGCGTGCCTGCGCCGACGAAAGGGGCTCGAAAAAGGGATTCTGTCCCCAGCTACTAACCACATTAGAACATAGTACCGCCAGCAGTAGGACGGCTCTACAAATAAACGTACGTTGCATACGAAACAAGACTAGTTGTTAAAGAGATACCTGACGTGTCTGCCTGACAGGCAGATTAAAGGGGCGTTGAGTAGCCTGAGAAAGCCAGAAGCCGAGGGTTTGCTGGTGCCAGCTCCGGTACCGTTGGCCGACGCGCCGATGGCTACCTGGTAAGGAGTGCGCCAAAAAGGTACGTAGTCGTGACGTCAGCCGCCGAACGTTGTTGCGACAGACAATGCTACGTGACTGGATGCGCGGCAAAGCGGAGCAGAAAACGGGGCAGGCAGGAGAGGCATGATGGGGTAATGGTAATTTTACTGAGTAAAACTACATATGAAAATCTGTTTAGAAAATAGTATTTAGTAGATGGTAGCTGCGCACTTTCCCGGTTTTCGCCGTAAACTGACCCAAAAAACAGGGTCAGGGCCACCAGCCCGTATAACGGTGGTAGCCCTGACCCGAACGATGCGCCATAAATCGGGATGAATTAGCCCGGCAGAAGTGGCTGTTGATGACGATTACCGAACCGTTTTCAACTCGATTTCGAATACCAGAATTGAGTTGGCCGGAATGCCCGGCTGCTCCTGCGAACCGTAGGCCAGACTGGGCGGCAGGTACAGCGTAATTTTGCCGCCGGGGGCAATTAGCGGAATGCCTTCCTGCCACCCCAGCACCAGCTGATTCAGGCCGAAACTCACATCGTTACCGCTGTCGAACGTTTCGTTGTTGGTCAGCTTACCGACGTAATTGACCGTAACCTCCGAGCAGATCGTTGGTTTGGCACCGGTACCGGGCGACTGAACGGTGTAGTAAAAGCCGCGCTCGTCGGCCGTAGCCTTAATGCCTTTGCTGGTGATATACTGCCTGAGGGTCGTTATTTCTTCCGGCAGCGCCGATACCGCCACCGGCGTCGGGTCGCAGGGTTGATTGCTGGCCGAGCCGCAACCCATCAGCAGAGCCCCCGCGAGCATAAAGGGGAGCCCCCTGGTTAAAACAGATTGAATCATGGGGGCAAGTTAGCGATTTCGCGCGGTGGGTAAGGGGTCAGGGTGAGGTACGCAGCGTATCAGGCAGGGGCGTAACGGCCGGGCGTTTGCGCAGTGCCCGGCGCATGGCTGGCATCCGCAATACCAGATCGGCCTGCTGCACCATACCGTTGACACCACTGTAGCCCACCCCCCGGTGAACTACCTGTCCGTCGGGCGTCAGGAACAGAGCGGTCGGGTAGCTAACAATGCCGTACTGCCGGGCCAGTGCAGGGCCTTCTCCGATTTCGGCATCGAGCTGGTAGTTGATGAATCGTTCGTTGTAAGCGGCACCCACAACCGGGCTGGGCAGGGCTTCGCGGGCCATCCGCTGGCAGGGCGGGCACCAGTGGGCGTATACATCCAGAAAAACAGGTTTGTGCTGCCGCCGGGCTTCGGTCAGTGCCTGCTGCCAGGAGCCCGTCAAAAACTGAATACCGCCCGACTGACTGGCCTGCACCCCCGGCCGCGACAGCACCAATAAACAAACGAGTACAAAACGGTTCATCCCGTAAAAGTAGGCAAATGGCGTACGGTATCCCTATACGGCGGGTCGTCTACTGCACCGGGGGCGCGGGCTGTTGGGTGGCCGATACCGATTTGACCGTTGTGCCCAGAAATCCGGCAAACAGCACCCACAGCACCAGCACTACGATCAGCTTGCTGCTGTCCGGCGAATAATTGACGGCGATAAAATCATCGACGGTGGAGTCGTAGCGAACGTCCAGCCGGGTATCGCCCGCAGCCAGCCGGTCGTAATCGTCGGCGTCGATAGCGATGCGCCGGGGCTGTCCGCGAAATAGAAAAGTAGCTTCGTAATGATAGCGTTCCCAGAGACTGCGTTTGTGCGTCGATCCACGGGCGCGGTGCCGGTCGACGCCCGTAACCCGGACGGTTGTGGGTTGCCCGTGGTCGCTCACCTGGTCGGCATACTGATAATACTGCCAGGTATCGTAGCTGAAAAACAGGGCCATCGCGCCCAGGAACAACGTCAGTACAATCTGGGCCAGCGTCTGCGCGCCGGTAAACCCGGTTAGCCGCACGATAAGGCCCATGATGACGACGAACAGCACCAGGGCTGTTGTGATGAAAGCACCCAGTGCCAGCCACTCCGGGCTGACATCGCGGGCGGAGGTCCAGCCGATCAGCCGGGACGCCCCCTGTAGCGGGACGGACCGTAATGTGGTGTACCGCTGCCCGAAGGTATCGGTTGGGGCATGGTACAGCAGCGAGAGGGTATCGCCGTGCGAGAGCCAGCCGGTCGTGGTCAGGCACCGCACATCGTAGGGGCGGTTGCGGTACGTGAAGCCCGCATACACGACGTCGTTCAGCTTATCCCAGATCACACGGTCGTGGCGGTCGGTGTGCTGAACCCGCACCGTCACCGGCCGACCTTCCGTCTGAAGCTGGGTCTGAAACCGTTCCTGCTGGTACAGATGCCCCATGAAAACCGTAGCGAAGCCCAGTATGACGATAATGACGAGCAGCCAGAAGCCGTGATACAGCCGTCGGAGTAGCTGGAAAAAAGAGTGAAACATGAGCAAGGTTGAACGGTGTGGACAGTACGATGATGTGCAGCTAAGTTGCTCGCGGTGGCTGGTCAGCGCACGGGGGCGTCGAAGGTGCCTTCGATGGCGTAGGTTTTGCCGTCTTTATCGTTCTGGCCCGCCCCCGAAAACGAACCCGCGCACCGTGTCGCGGTGGCCGTTGTCAGCTGAACCTGACCAGCGTTGGGGATCAGCACGCCATCGGTACCCGCATAGGTGGGGGGCAGGTCGTAGCTCTGGTAAAGAAAATTGGCACGGCCGCTGGTCAATGTTTCGTGGGGTTTGATGAACGGGTACGTACCAGCCGACTGACCCTGTACGCTCAGCACGATGGAATGCCGGGTGTCGGCACTGGCGATCACAATTTCGTAGCCACCACCGCCCACGACCGTTACCTCGTCGACGGAGAACTGGGTGATTACTGCGCCATTCTGGGTTACTTTGAGATTGCCGGTCGATGCACCGCCGTCAGGCCCGGAGTCGTCTTTTTTGCAACTACTGACCCCCGCTACGAAAGCCAGCAGGAGCAATGTATGGCGTACTGTGTGGATAAACATGGGTAGTACGTGGATAAGGGTGAAGCAAGTATGTTGACTTGACCGATCAAATCTCCGGAATCGCTTCACCCTTGTCTATAACCCATTACACCCACTGAGCCAACGGTTTACGGTGTACAGTTCACGATTTACAGTTCACGGTGTACGATCTGATGAAAACTGGCTGTTATGGGGGGGCTATCCCGTTCAGCTACGTTGTCGGTCTATTTGCACGTCATGCCGTTGAGCAGGAAGGGCGAACGGACGGCCGTTTTCTGGATACTGCCGGGGCTGGTCAGCGCTATTTCCTTACCCCAGCCTTTCAGCGTGGCAAAGGTGCTGTTAGTGGTCATGTCCATCACGGCGCAGAGGGAGTCATTAACGGCGTTGCCCGGCCCCCATTCCCAAGCCAGCCAGCCGATGTCGAGCCGCTGCGCTTCCGACACAATGGTCTGGTAGTCGACCCGGCCGTTGGGTCCGCACAGGCTCTGGTGCTCACCAGCATAAGCCCCATAGGCGGCAAATTCACCCACGATAAACGGCAGTCCGGCATCGACGGCCGTCTGAAACTGATTTCGGATAAAGTCGGGGGTGGCCCCGTCCGTAGCAGGCCAGTAGGTGTGTACCGAAAACAACAAATTCCGGTCGGGATCGGCCTGCGTCATTGACGGCCCAACCTGCACCAGCTGGTCCAGATTCTTGCCGAAATCGGTGCCGTCGATCACCAGCGGGGTGTGGATACCCGCCTGCCGAAGCTGCTGCACGGCCTGACTGTAACCTGCGATAAACTGGTCGTCTTTGACCTGATCGTTACCGCATTCGTTGGCGATGTTGATCAGCAGGTACCGTTCGTGCTTCTTGATAATAGCCAGTATATCGGGCCGTTTCCAGTAGTCGACCATCGCGCCGAGTTTACTCCAGTCGCCAGTCGCGTCGTGGACTTCGACTATCGGAATCATCTGCTGGGCCACGCACTTCGTGATCAGGTTGTCCAGCTCGGCGGCTTTGGTGGGCTGTTTCGTGACGTCGTCGGTGGCCAGCCAGACGATGCGGACGCAGTTGGCCCCGGTCCGGGCGATTTCGGCGAACGAATCCCCCGCCCGGTCGGTCCAGACGTTCATTTTGTTGATGCCCCGCAACGTAATCTTGTTGCCGCAGGGATCGTGGAGAAAGCGTCCGTCGACGTAGAAGCCGGGTTTGCTGGTGGGGGTGTTCATGGGGGTATCGGTTGTGGAGGACTGGCAATAAAACAACCCGCCGGTCAGGAGGAGCAGGCAGAAAAGCGAGGGGGTCAGTAACGGCTTCATAGAGAGAACGGGGTTATCGTGAAATGCGTACGGTTGGGCTGAGTGCCGAGCCGCTGCGTTGGTGATACTGCACCCGGACGGCGTACTGGTAGCGGCCGGTCGATACCGTGGCGCTGTCCTGAAAGCTGCGCTGCTGCCCGTCGACGGCCCGGTACATGCTTAACCCGTCGCCGTTCTGAGCACGATATACGACAAAATGGTAGGATTCGGAAACGGTTGGAAAGTCCCACGTCAACAGGACGGCCCGCTGATTGGGGTCGTAGGTAGCCTGCACGTTGCGAACCGGCTGGGCCACTCCCGCGCCGGGCTGTACCGGCACCGCAAACGATTTCTCCGATTCCAGTTTCGCGTCGTCAATGGCCGTCAGGGCGTAGGTGTACGTTTTCTGGGCAAACCCCGGCTGCGTCCGAAACGTCGTGTCGCGCACGGTCAGGGTCGTTGAGTTCGGGGCTGATAGTTGGCGCAATAGTGTCCAGCTGCCTTCATCCTCGCGCCGGTAGAGCCGGTGCCCGGTCACGTCGACGCTCGAGCTGGGAATGACCGTCAGCGTAACCCCCCCGGCATCGACCACCACCGACCGGATGACGGGGGGCGTGGGTGGCATCCGGTCGGGAACGGCAACGGTGAGCGGGGCCGAGAACAGCGAATGGTTGCCCGTGCGGTCGATGGCGACGAGTTTGTAAAATACCTGTTTGTTCAGCATCGGGTGGGGCAGCGTATCGGCGAAGGTCGTGTCGGCGATGCCCAGCGGGGTAAGCTGCCGGTAGAAATCGTTCTGCTGCTCGTAGGACCGGTACACTTTGTAGGCCACAATGTCGTCGTTCGGGCCCAGCGGCCACGTCAGCCGGACGATGCCGCCGGTATCCGTTTGCGCGGTCAGGCCGGTGGGTTTGTCGGGCGGGAGCAGATCGGCGATGATGCCGACGACGGCGGGGGCGTAGGCGATGTTGCCCGCCGTATCGACCGCACCCACGGTGTAGAAATTGCTGTACGTGCCGGGTTTGGTGTCGAGAAACTCCAGCGTTCCGGCAGACAGTACCGTGGGTGAAATTGATTCAAACGGTCCGTTGACCGCTACGCCCCGCCCGATGACGAACCCGGCCATGTCGGGCGCGGTCAGCCGGGCGCGATTCCACTGCACTCGGATCTGTTTGTTGTCGATGACCTGCGTGCGGAGGTTGGCGGGGGGCGGGGGGGGCGTCAGGTCATGGGCCATCGCCGACACGATTTCCGACGCCGGACTCAGGTCGCCAAAAGCGTCGATGCCGATGATGCGGTAGTAGAACCGGCGGTAGTTGACCACCGAATCGCTGTACGAAATCAGCGACCGGCCCAGGCTATCGGTCTGGAACCGGACGGTGTCGCGCTTCTGAATATCGGCGTTGGGCTGCGACTGAATGTAGGGCTGCTCGGTCAGGCGCCGGAACGTTTTGCCGTCGGTGCTCCGCTCGACGTAGAAGCCCGAAAAAGCGCCCTGTGTGCTGTGCCGATGCCAGGTCAGGGAAATGGCACTGTCGCCGGGCTGAATGGCTTCGACCAACGGCGCAACCCCCCGAAACCGCTTGTTTGGATCGATCAGCACAGCCGCCGTATCGGTCAGGTTACCCGTACCGGCCGACGACCGCGCCGGGTAGATGCGGTAGACATACATGGCGTCGGCCTGCCGGGCTTGCCGGTCGACCCAGCGCAGACCCAGCGCGTCGGCGGCACGGGGCGAATAATCGGCGGCCATCAGCGCCACGGCGAAGCGGTTGTTTTGCTCCTCACTGAGGTTGATGATCGACGCGGCATCGGGCGAAAACGTTTTGGTGTACCCCTTTCCGTACAGCATTTGCAGCCCCATAGCCGGGAAGCGGTCGCCGGGTTTGATACGCTGCCTAGCTTCATCGAGTGCCCACGGCCGGACGGGGCTGGTGCTGAGCAGGGTGACCTTCCCGTCGGGAAAGCGCGGACTCAGCTCGATCCGCTCGACCCAGTAGCCTGTCTGACTACCGGCCAGAAAATGCCCCGCCCGGTTGGGCGACCATCGCAGCACCACCGAGTCGCCGTAGTTGCGGGCCAGCAGCACGAGCCGGGCGGGGGCCTGCGTCGTGTCGCGGGGCGGGGTCGACGGTTGCGCGGGGGTGGGCTGGGGCTGCACCCGGCTGCGCTGGGCGTACAGGCCCGCTGGTGCCAGCAACGACGTCAGGAGGATAAACCGAAAAATAGCGTTGACAGGGTTCATGGCGGGTTACTTTAGGTAGATGCTGGATGGCGAAGCGGCTTTGAATGTAAACGGCTTGCGGCTGTACTCATAGGGCGCGCCGGGGTAAGGCGTGTAGTTCAGCACGACGGCTCCGGTCGATCCACCCGCCCGAGGCACGAAGTCGCGGCCCGTGCCGAAAGACAGCCCTGTCGGCACCGGATAGTTGTTGATTAAGTCGTTGGGCATATCGCGCAGATGGTCGTATCTGGCCTCCAGCGTCAGCGTCGGGCTGTTGGCCCATACGTCGATATCTTTCAGGAGTTTTTTAAACTTAATCGTGAACGGCAGCTTTTTTTGGAGGGCTTCCCGCATATCCAGTTCGTGCGACCGCGCTGTGTATAGCAGCGTACCAAACTGATCGACGGCCTGCCAGTCGTAGAAGCTGATGCGGTCGCGCTGCACGAAAAACTTGTAGCCCCGCGTGGGTTCGGCATTCAGCGCAAATGGGTCCAGGAGCCGGGCCGATACAAATACGGACGCCGTAGGAATGATAAGCCGTTTGCCAATCGAGGGCAGCGCCGTTACGGCCTGTATGGTTGTTTTAGCGTTCGCTACCAGAATCGGATTTCGACCCAGCACCGACGTGATGGGTCGCTGGGCGAACGGCAACACATACTGACCCCGCTGCGCCTGCACGGCTACGGCCGGGTAGGATGTCAGCCAGCCGCCATATTCTCGTTCAGGGAGCCAGTTGAACGTTCGGCTGACACCACCGATGACGAATTTGAAAAGCGGTTCATACACATTCCGGGCTACCCAGGCTTCGTGCGGATACTCGTTGCTGAGGGGCGGCAACGGCTGCGGGTTGAGCATGGCCGGCACCCAGCCCTTTGCCGAGCGGTACCCAGTCAGTTCGCTGTCCTCGAAATTTTCGACCCGTCCGTTCGGGGTCAGGTCAAACGTGAGGTAGCTGCCTGCGTAGATACTGCCGGCATTAGTGGCGTAGGCGGTCGGGGCAAACTGGAACGCGGCCATTTTCTCGACAAAGGTGTTGTAATGGCTCAGGCGGAACGGGAAAGCGTATAGGATCTTGTCGGCTGTCAGGCTGTTGCCACTGAGCTGCCCCACCATCGTGTTCTGCCGGACAACGGCCCGACCCTGAATCGCGTTCTGATTCGATACCGCGTGCCGGGTTCCGGCCAGGATACCGGCTGAACTGGCCATGCGGGTCAGCAGCATGGTCGAGATCGGGCTGATGCGGTGGAATTCGAGCCGGTACGTTTTGTCGTTCTGTAAGCCCGCCGGCAGGGCGAAGACGACCCGGCTGGGGTAGCGTTCGTTGCCCGCCTGGTAGCTGAACGGCACGCGGAGCGATGTTCCACCCTCTTTCGGAACGAACACCGCTTCGTAGCGGTAGCCCGGTTTGGTGAGCGCTTCGTTGGGCAACGGACCAGCTACCAGCCCGCGCAGGAACGGCCCTTTCAGGCAATAGAGCTGCCCATTGAGCGGGTACTGATAAGCGATGTCCTGAAACCGGATTTCGTCGGGCTGATCGCCGGTGGTAAACGAAACTGTTTTGGTTTCAGTACGCCGGTTGCCCGCGCCATCGGTGACCGGGGCAAAGCTGCCGTTGGGCTGCTGCTGGTCGATGGTAGCCGTCACGCTGAACGTGTGCGGACGCCGACTGGGGAGTTGCCCGCTGTTCATCTTCAGCAGCAGTAGCTGACTGCTATTGGCCCAGACCGGGGCTGCCAACCCGTAAAACGGTTGCCGTTTTCCCGCTGCGTCGACGTATGTCAGGCTATACGAACCCAGCCCGAACCGGTACGTGCGCGTCGATTTGTCGGGCAGGTGAACGGTGTATTCCTGATTCATGCTGACGTTGAACACCGCTGACAGCGTCTGATCGGTGGCCACGTTCGTCGCCCCCGCCGTTGGGCGCAGTTCCTGAATGATTGTCAGCGATAGCGGATCGCCGGTGTAGACGGGCTGGCATTTGTCGCCGAACGCCACATGGGCGCTGGCGTCGAAATCGACCAGCCCGCCCAGTACCTCGCCTTTGGCCCGCACACGCCCGTCGCCCCAGGTCGGGTTGGGTACACCACCCTGAAACAGCGCACCAGCGGATAGCTTGCAGAGTTGAAAGTCGCCGTCGGCAATGCCGAACAGGTCGACGTGGATATCGATGCTGCCGCTCAGGTAAGCGTATAGCTGTGCCGTGCCGTACCAGCCGTTCAAACCGGCGGGGGGCAGGCCGCTACCCCCGCACGTCTGATCCATAGATATAGCCGCATCGAAGCCGGCTATTGCGCTGGCACGAACCGCCAGTACCAGTACGTTGACGCGCAGATTTCCGTCGAGCCGGGCCCCGAGCAAAACCCGAAATTTGGCAGCACCGGGCACGTTGCTTTGGCCCGATGCGTTAACCGTCTCAAACTCACTCTGCCGCTGCTGCTGAATCGCGTCGGCGGTCAGGGGGTCTTCCGCCGTCGCCAGAAATTTTTCCAAGTCACCGGGTAAGGCAGGAAGCCCCGACAGATCATTGCCAAAAGCGACGTACGCATCGGCCGTCAGTTTCGCCGTCAGTGGACTCGTGTTCACGTCGAGGAGCGTCGCACGCATACGAGGGTTTTCCGGGAACCCGACCTTGACGTGCCAGTGCTGCGGGTCGAAATAAGCTTCGATTGGAATGTTGAAGGTGGTACTCAGGAATTTTCCGCTGACGTCGGCCCCGAATACGTAGCTTTTCTGGGCCACGTCGTGCTTGAACATAGCATCGGCCCGTACCATCGCGTTATCGGGCGTGTTCAGGTCGCCGTCGGAGTCGAGCACGTTGGCCTTGCCTATCAGGCTAAACATACTCAGTGCTGTGCCGTTGAAACTGGCTTCCACTTCAACCAGCGAGGTTAGCAGGTGTCGGTCGGCGAGGGCCAGATACACGCCCGCTTTAATGCCCCAGCCACCCCGCTGCGGCCGGTAACTTACGCCCGAATTAGACGTACCAGGCGGGGCGTTCAGGGTCGCCGTTCTGGTGCTGATTATAGTCGGCGTAACCCAGTTGGCCGGGGCCATGTTGTAGTAAAAGCCACCTTTGAAACCGCTCAGTACCAGCGGAGTCGGTGGCGCAACCGGAATGCCCCCCTTATCTAGGTTAACACTGGCATCGGCATAGGCATAGTAAAACCCGCTGACCTTGCCGAACTGGACCGTCGCTTCGACCGTCACCAGTGCCGGTACTTTCACCTGCCCCACACCCCGGAAGCCGTTGCCGTAAGTGGCGTCATCGTGATACAGGTCGATAGCCGCGCTCACTTCACCCCCGCCGAAGCTGCCTTTGATGCCGAAACGGGTGGGATATACGCCACCGAAAGCCGGTTTTGGCCGCTTGCCGTCGAGCGTGATCTTGCCCAGAATCTGTACGAAGCCGCTGGCCTGCATGATGTTGGCCGATGCTTCGCCCAGCGACACGTACGCCCCCAGCTCGACGCCCATTCCGTCGGCGTTGGCCACGGCTTTGGGCGGGGCAATCTCGATGGGGAAACCCGCTAGTCCGCCGTCGTTACCCGGTGCCCAGCCCGGTTCGGGTGCGTCGGGTGCAAACGGGCCACCACTCCGCGCACCCGGCGCGGGGGCGGCTGAGGGCGTATCTCTGAAAATACCGCCGACCAGTTTCCAGCTACCCGGATTGACGTAAACGCCCCCGCCACTGGCCGCGCCCGGTTTGGCGATGTTCGACACCGTGAACTTCTCGAAGTACAGGTTAGGCAACACCAGCGTTACCGGGGTAGGTACGTTGTTTGTATTAATCAGAATGTTGCCGTTGAGCTGCATATCCATCACCGGATTGCTGTTTTGCAAACCGACCAGGATATGCGAAGTCTCTTCCAGCTTCATATTGGCGGCCCAGAGTGGAATGGTGTAGCCGCCCTGTTTCGGCTGCACCACGAACTGAAGGTTTTTCAGGTTGTCGCGCAGGGTGGTCGTATACGTGAAATAATCGGTGCTGATCGGAAACTGAATTTTGCCGTTCATGCTGCCCCGCTCGAAACGGTTCTGCACGAACAGAATCTCGAAATCGTCAATCGAGAAGCCCCAGTTGCCCATCGAACCCACGTTGTAGTCGAGCAGCGGATTGGTTGCCGGAGCCAGCCGGCCCGTAAACTCACCGCTGGCAAACAGGCAGTTTTTAGCTGCAAAGCCCGACCGGTTGCCGTTTTGTCCGGCGAAGGTTTTGGGGAGGAGTACCTGCAAGTCGTTGAGGTACAGCCCCTGAAACGTCAGGCCGCGTTCGCCGGTGTATTCGGCGGGTGGGGCGAACGCGGGCGGGTTGCGCAGGTCGGAGTGGTCGTACTGGACGCTGACACCCTTGAGCGTGAACCCCGCCAGCGGAGCCAGCGTAAAGGCGGGCGGCAGCTTGACGTCGGCTACCCAGTCGGCCCATTTCGTAAAGTCGGTGGTGAGCGTTGCCGTCACGTCGCCGGGGAGCACGTTGCCGTTGCCGTCGTCCAGCTGGAGCATACTGCTGCCGAGGTTCAGGGCCAGTTCGCCGTGGATGCGTTTGAGCCCATCGATAGCGGTCAGTTCGGCAAACGTACCAGTGGGGTTGGCGGGAGCGAGGTTGCCCGCTTTGAACGTCAGCGGGGTAAGCGGCACGGTAAAGTCTTTGAGCAGGTAGAGCAGCGCATTATTCGGGATAAGCCGGTCGGGGTCCATGCAGATACCGACACCCGCCAGCGCGAGGTACGAATTGGCTTCGGGCATCTCCAGGTTGAACACCAGCCCCATGTCCGCGCCGGTGGGCGTAAACCGCATGTAGTTGATGCCGATCAGTCCGCTGCCCGCGTCGTAGCCCAGCGGTAGCGGCACGGCCACCGACGCTTTGGCCTGATCGTACAGGTTATTTTTCAGGTGGTCGACGTAGGTTTGGACAGCCGGACCAGTCAGGTTACTCAAATCGCTTAGGTTGCCCGACGTTAGATCAACACCCGGTTCACGAAAAGCGTCATCGATGCCATTGGCCGATCCTGCAATCACCTGTTTAGCCGCGTTGACCTGAATCGTGGTGAACGACACGCGTACCGGCACCCCGTTCCAGCGGATGCGCCCTTTGCCGGTATAGCCGCCCCCATCGGCCGCGATGTCATCGATGGTCAGGTCGAACTTGCCGATTTTGACGGTCTGATTTTGGTAATTACCCGCCACCGGAACGTTGTCGGCGGGGGCGGTCACGTCGGTGCAGGGGCTGACGCCCGGCGCAACGGCCATCATCGTCCGCATCGGTCCGGTGGGCAGTTTGGGTTTGGCGGGTGTCTGTACCAGGGCCGGGGTGCGGTCGATGACGGGGGGCGTGGCCGCGTTGCGGGTTGTGAACGTGCAGTAGTTGCTGCGGCCCTGATTCTGAAAGACGGTTCGGCCGTCGGGGTCGTGGGCGATGACCCGCCAGGCATAGTCGCCTTCGGTCAGGGGCGGTTCGGCCACGCCGTAGTTGAACGAGGTCGTGGTCAGGTCGCGCTCGATAAAGGGGTTGCCCACGCGCCGGTCGATGGCGTTGTTGATGGCGTCGTTGGGATTCTGGCCGGGCGGCACTTTCACCAGATAAAAGTCATACGTCAGCCGCGCTCCGCCGATGTTACCCACGGGCGGGGTCCAGCTAAACAGCGTCTGATTGGGTTCGTTGGGGCGGATGAGCAGATCGCGGGCGCAGGTCGGCTGAATGAGCCGGGGCGGTTCGAGGTACGTAACAGTCAGTACGGCGCATCCCTGGAAGGGCGTCCCGACGGGCTGGCCGTTGTCGTAGCGATACGCCAGAACACAGAGGTCGTAGCTGCCCGGCGGCAGCAGGCCCGTCGTCAGAATCTGCGTCTGCGTCGCATTGTCGACCCCGGCAACTTCGAGGTTTTTCCGGTCCAGATAATCCTGATTGCCTTCGGCCAGCGTGAAGCGCTGCGACTGACCGGCCGGGAGTTCGATGGGGCGGGCGGGGCGGTAGCTGGGCGTGGTATAGACCCGGATTCCGTTGGTACGGCCCCTGAGTTCACCCCGCAGCATGACCGTAATGGGTTGCCGCGTTGTGTTGGTCAGGACGATGGCGTTCCGGTCGGCAAACTGTTCCTGATAGTCGTATAGGTAGGGGCTGTAGGGGGGCGGAATCAGCGTCTGTACGGTCACCTGCGCGTAGGTCAGTTGCAGCGTGAACAGGGAGAATAAGAGGAGGAGTAGCGGTTTCATGGGCGGAGGGTCGGAGAGTGTATAGAGATGGAAGCGGACAGAGAATGGAGGTAGACCCCACCCCAACCGGAACGCCGGACCGCCCTCCCGGTTGGGGTGGGGTCTAGTGCCTTAAAACGACAGGCCGTAGCCGATTTGCCCGAAGAGTTCGGTGAAGTTGCGGCTCAGCACGACCTTGTCCTGGTTGATAGTGCTGGCAACGCTCAGGCTGAGTTCGTGCGTACCCACGGGCCGGTACCGAACCGATGCCCGGGCGCGCAGGGTGTAGCCGTTGGCCGCGCCCTCGTAGAAATTCTGGTAGTAATTGCCGCTCAGCGACGTGTTGACTTTGCCCTTGTCGAAGCCCTTGCTGGCCTGTACCGTTGCCCCGAACGACTGCGTGTTGTAGCCCGGTACGAAATTCCGAATCGCCGACAGCCCCGGCGTGATCGACAGCCGTTCCTTGGGGCGGGTGTAGGCGTAGTTCAGGTTCGCCAGAATATTGTTGAAATCCGTACGGACCTGCGAGACGGTGTTCACGTCGTTGGCATTCTGGTAACTGACGAAGGCCGACAGCGTGTGCTGCACCGTTTCGCCGTTGAAAAACAGACGCGGAGCGATAACCAGACTCTGATTGACCTGCTGAATTCTGAGCGTGTCGATGATGCGTTCGGTGCCGCGCTGCGAGGTGCCGTAGTCCGAATAACTGAGCAGCGTACTGAACACCTGACTAGGCTGAATTGTGACGTTGGCCGATCCGATCTGCCGCGTGGTGGTGGTTGGGCGCAGGTTGCTGACGTTATCCTGCTGGTAGCCGTAACTCCCGCTGACCTGTATCTTGCCGTCGAGCAATACGAGCGACGGGCTGACGGTGATTTCGCGCAGGTCGTTGTTGAAAAAATACGCGCCCATCGACTGATATTCCGCCGAAATCTGCCGCACCTGTAGCTGCATTGTCAGCAGGGCCGACGAATAGTTGAGGCTGCTTTCTCCGGCGTAGCCCACCTGCGTACCGGTGCGCGGCACGATGAATGTCCGCAGCCAGGGGGCCTGATCGAGCACGTCGGTATTCTCCGACCGCCGGATGTCGCGGGTGTAGGCACTGATGCCCAGGCTGGTCGTCCAGGTGAAATGCTTCAGAAACGTAAGCTGCGACGATAGCCCCACGACCGCATTTTCGTCGGGAGCGATGCGCGTACTGGCCGGAAACCGGATCGAACCGACATTGTCTTTCGCCCGGAAGTAAATCAGGTCGATGTAGCTGTCGGCTGTGCCGTACCCGACTTTCACCGCGTAGCCCGTCCGCTGGAACCGGGGGGCGGGCGGGGGCACGTCGGCCAGTACGAACCGGAGCGAGTCGGCGGGCTGCGCTTTCTCGAACTGCCCGTACATGGCCGCCAGCCGCAGCTTGCCCGGCGTCAGTTCGATGCCCCCGCCCAGAAACAGCCGTCCCGCTAGGGTGTAGGGTGAAAACGACAGGTTCCGGTAGCCCGCGTGGACTTTTACCCATTTGTAAGTCGGACTCATACCGAACTGCTGATACGGCCCCGTCAGCGACCGCGACTGGTTGTTGATCAGCACGTAGATCGGCAGGCTGATGCCGTAGATCGAGAGCGTGGGCGACCCGCTGATCGTCCAGGCCAGCGGGTCGAGCCGTTCGCGGCCCTGCACGTTGTTGTACCCGTCGACGGTGATGTTCAGCGCGCCCGAAATGGCAAACGGTTTCTGCTTACCTAGACTGCCGAGGTCCTGCGCGTAGCCCGCGACCGCACTCAGCAGCAGCCCAGACAGCACACATCCGATGCGGCTTATCAGGTAACGGTGACGAACGGGCCGCATCATTTAATGATAGGTAGAGGTACTTCAACTACGATCTGCCGCCGACTGGTCGATGTCTCGTTGAAGGCGTCAAGCGTAACCCCCTGTGCTCCAATATATTTGTAAGCGGGTGGCGTCTCCAGCGTCGACGTCTGGTTCGTTCCGTAGTACCACTTGTAAGAAGTAGCGTTGCTGGACTGGTTGATAAGCTGTACGTACGTGCCATCGGTGCGGGATATAAACTGGTACGTGAAGATGGCTGTCGGTGCGGGGGGGCGAATGGTGACTGCTTTTCGAACCGTCGCCGTACCGCCCGGCCCGGTCGCCGTTAGCTCAGCTGTATACCCCAGCCGACCACCGTTGATGAGCGGAGATACAACGGAATACAACTGACTGGGGCTAACGTCCGTGGCTGTCCGGTAGAGCGGAGTTGTGCCTGAATAGCTGGTCAGTATTCGCCAGGAATAGCTTGTCGCGTTGGTCGACTGGTTTTGCAGCCCAACCGTGCAGGGTGCAATACAGTTGTCGTTCTGCACCAGGAAGTTGGCCACCGGAGGTGGGGTTTTGATCGTAACGGTCTGGGTGGCCGAGCCACTTTTGCCCTGATCGCCATTTGCGGTGAGTTTTACTGTGTAGCTGCCACCCTTGGCGTAGGTATGTTTTGGGTTCGCATCGGTAGCCGTACCGCCGTCGCCAAAGTCCCAGGCGTAGGTATTGCCGTAGGTCGATTGGTTGGTGAAGCCGATTTCGCAGGCCGCCGTGCAGTTGTTGTTCTGCACCGTGAAGGCCGCTACCGGCGTCGGACTCTGGAGCGAGATCGTAATTGTCGTGTCGGACTGCTGATTTTCCTCGCCCGTGACGGTTAATTTGATGGCGAAACTGCCGCCTTTGGTGTAGGTATGCTGGGGCGTTTCAAACGTCGAGGTGCCGCCGTCGCCGAAGTCCCAGCGGTAGCTGACAGCGTACTGCGAGAGGTTGGTAATGCCCGGATCGCAGGGCGCCGTGCAGGTCGGGTTGGCCAGCCGGAAGCTGGCTTTGGGCAGGAGTGGTACGGGGGCTTTGGTCTTACAGCCAACCAGCATAAAAAGCCCGATAAGTAGGATGTAGCCCGTGCGGGGGGCTGCCTGATTGATGACGTTCATGGCATTGGGTGAGAGGATATTATGGCCGTAAAATTCCTCCGATACGCTACGGAGCACAATAACCCTTTACACCCATTGAGGAAGTGGTAAATGGCCTGTCGGGATTTATGCAAAAGAATCTAACTTGCTGACCGACAGCGTTACGCGTAAATCAGGGCGGGATTATGGGAAAACGGCTATCTATACTTGTCGTAGTACTAATGCTGCACATGGGGCTGGCCAGTCGGCTCCGGGCGCAGGTGCCCAACGTGCGTTTCGATCTGCTGACGGAGGAAAATGGCTTGCCCGGTGGGGCCGTTTACAGCATCACCAAAGACCGGCAGGGATTTATCTGGTTCGGTACGCGCCGGTGCCCGGTGCGCTACGACGGCTCGTCGTTCCGGCCGTTTCTGCTCCCCGAAACCTACCTTGTTTCGGGCATGGCGGCCGACTCCGCCAATCGGATGTGGCTATCCAGCGACCGACGGGGTATCTGCCGGATCGATCCCAACGCGCTGCACCTGACGCCTATACCCAACACGCCCACCGCAACGGGCCGGTTCTACCTGAGTTCGGTGGGTGAAGGCTGGTTTGGCGATACCAGCGGCATTGGCCGAATCAACCTGCAAACGGGCGCTGTCCGGCATTATTCGCTGCGATCGACGACGTACCGGGGTATCAAGGTGCAGGATTTTCTGGAAGACCGGCAGCATACGTTGTGGGTCGTCGGCAGCGACAACGGCCTGTTTCGGTTCGACCGCCGGGCCAACCGGTTCGTTTGTGTACTTGGTTCCGACTGTCCCGACCCGGCCCGGCGGTTACCACTGTACCTGAGCCGGGGCTGCGTCGATGCGGAGGGTACGCTCTGGATCGGGGCGTACAACCACGGGCTGCTGCGCGTTGACCCCAAAACGGGTGCCTTCGCGTTTTTTACGGTCCCCGGCCGACCCAATCGCATCACCTGCACGGCCGAAGGGACCGCTGAAACCGGGCGTCGGCTGCTGTGGGTGGGCGACGAAAGCGGTCTGTTTGTGTTTCGCCCCGATCAGCAACGGTTTACAGCGGTGCCCGGCGGTCGGCCCGGCCCGTTTACCGTTCACGCACTCTACCACGATCCGGCCAGTGATATGCTGTGGGTCGGCACGTCGGATGGGGTGTTGAAATACAACCCGCTGGATAATCGAATTCAAACGGTGACGCTGCCCCCATCGCTGGTTCGTCAGCCCGTACAGGTCAACGTGATCCGGCCCGACCCGCGCGACACGACCGGGCAAACGGTCTGGCTGGGCTTATCGCATACGGGGTTGCTCCGCTGGCACCGCCCCACCAATCAGTTCCGGCTTGTTCGCTACCCCGACACGACGGGCGAAACCATGTGGATGCAGCCAGCCGCCGATGGTCGGCTCTGGATCGGGCTGCGGGTCTGGAGCTACCGGGGCGACGGGGTGCTGGTCTACGATCCGGCGACCGACCGTTTCGTTGCCGAACCGGCAGCCCGGCGGGCGGGGCGGCTGTTTTCGGTACCGTTTGTCGACCACGGCCTGATCGACCGGCAGCAGCGACTGTGGGTGGGCAACAACGACGAAGGGCTGCGGGTGCTGGATATACCGACCGGTGAGCCGATGCGCTACTGGTCGGATGCGACGGTACGGGCCCTGCACGCCAACAACAATTTTCTGACCGACATCGAAACCGACCGGGCAGGACAGGTCTGGCTGGCCACCTACCGGGGGGCATACCGCGTAACCGGACCGAATCATCGCTTCGTGCCGGTCGATCAGTTGAACCGCCCGGCCCGCAACCCCGACGATCCGGCGACCAATGCCCTGCTCATCGCCCGCAACGGGCATATCTGGGCGGCCCGCTGGGGCAGTGTCACCGAGCGCACACCCGATGGGAAGCTGCTGACGCGGCTGACCACGCGCACGGGCCTGTACGACCGCGAAACCCGGCGGCTGGCCGAAGACGGATCGGGTACGATCTGGATCGGTACCGCCGATGGATTGCAGGCTTACGATCCCCGCACCCGGCAGATTCGGCGGTTTACCAGCAGCGACGGTTTGAGCCGCAACAGCATCACGGCGGCTCTCTACGTACACCGGGGAGCGGAACTGTTTGTCGGCCAGCAGAACGGGCTGGATGTGGTCGACCTGAACCAGTTCGGGCGGCATAAGCCCTTACCACCGGTCGTAGTCAGCTCGTTTCGGGTGCATGAGCAGGAACGGGTGTTCGACCCGGCACAGCCCATCCGGCTCAGTCCCGCCGACAATGCGTTCAGCGTCGGGTTCGATGTGCTGACCTACAACCGGGTACCTGCTAACTTGTATGCGTACTGGCTGGAAGGCTTCGATACCGGCTGGAATTACAGCGGTACGCACCACCGCGCTTACTACACCAATTTGGGGCCAGGTCAGTACACGCTGCACCTAAAAGCCGCCGATGCCAGTGGTACCTGGAGCCAGTCCCAAACCCGGCTTACCATCGCCGTGCTACCGGCTTACTATCAGACGTGGTGGTTCCGGCTGCTGATCGGGTTGCTGATTGCGGGGCTGTTGTACGGGCTGTATCGGTACCGGATCAACCAGCTGCTCCGGGTTCAGCGCATCCGTAACCGGATCTCGGCCGACCTGCACGACGAAATCGGCTCGTCTATCAGCGGGATCGATATTCTGGGAACGATGATCCGGCGCAACCTGCCCGCCGATCATCCGTCGGAGTCGATGGTCGCGCGGATTGTGAGCGAAGCCCGGCAGGTAAGCAGCGCGCTGGACGACATTGTGTGGAGTATCAACCCAACCAACGACGGCATGGGCAACCTGATCCCCCGGATCAATCGCTACGCGGCCGAGCTGTTTGAAGCGTCGGGGATTCAGTACGAAATCACGATGTCCGACGGGCTGGAGCGGCTGAATCTGTCGATGGAAAAGCGGCAGGATTTTTACCTGATCGCTAAAGAAGCGGTCAACAACCTGGTCAAACACGCCCACGCCACGCAGGCCCGCCTGACGATCCGCCACGAGCAGGCCCAGCTTCATCTGATCGTGTGGGACAACGGCCGGGGGTTCGACACGAGCACGCAGACCGACCGCAACGGCCTCCGCAATATGCACGCACGGGCGCAGCAGCTGGGCGGGCGGCTGCACGTCAGTTCCGCTCCGGCGCAGGGTACCACGCTCCGGCTGACCTTCCCGGTATCAGCCTGACCGAAAAGGGTTATTGACAAGCCGGGCTGAATATGAGTCCTTTGTTTATCCGTCTATTCACCCGCAAACGCGACCCCGACATGACCGCCGTTTCTATTTACGAAGACAACGATGAACTACGGTCGCTGCTGCGTGGGCTAATCGAGGGTACCGACGATTTTCTGGTGGTGGGCGCTTACGCCAACGGCCAGCAGGTGGTGGAGCAGGTGAAGCAGGACCGGCCCAATGTGGTGCTGATGGACATCGACATGCCGGGCCGCAGCGGAATCGACTGTGTGCGGTTGCTGAAGGAAACCAACGTCCAGATCCGGGTGCTTATGCATACCGTGTTTGAAGACGACGACCGGCTGTTTGCCTGCCTGAGCAATGGGGCCGACGGGTACCTGCTGAAAAAACACACTGCCACCCACTTGCTCACTGCCCTGACCGATGTGGTGGAAGGCGGTGGCCCTATGTCGCCTGGTATTGCCCGGCGCGTGCTGAAAACGTTTTCGCAGGTAGCTCCGCCCCGGCAACAGCCCTACGGCATCACCGAACGCGAGAAAGAAATTCTGCACCTGCTTACTCAGGGATACACCTACCGCATGATCGGGCAGCGGTGTACTATCTCGGTCGAAACCGTCCGGCGACACCTGAAAAACATTTACCAGAAACTCCACGTGCAGTGCGGTACCGAAGCCGTCGCCAAAGCCCTCCGCGAGCAACTGATCGACTGAGCGCTGGTCGTTACGCGGTGCGGGCGTTTTTTTTCGACTGCTGTCGTCTGTGTCTTTCCTCCAGTTTTTCGACGCGGATCTCTTCGGCTTCTTCCAGCGAGTGCGATTCGGAGAGACTGTCTTCCTGCCTCGACTTGTCGGCCAGCCGGCCGAAGAATTCGTGAAGCGCACGCAGTTCATCTTCGCTGAGGTCTTCCAGATTCAGCAGCCGGTTACTGGCTTTCCGATTAACCGCGATCAGTTCGTTGAGCTTGATCGGCATCGCCAGCGAATCTTTGTTCTGCGCCCGAAGCGTCGGCCCGGTTCTGAATCAGAAACGCCATCAGAAAGGTCACGATGGTTGTGCCCGTATTGATGACCAGCTGCCAGGTGTCGGAGTCGTGAAAAATCGGCCCGGTTACGATCCAGATGAGTACGGTAGCCAGTGCCAGCAGAAAGGCGGTTGATGAGCCCGTTACCTTCGTCGCGCGCTGGGCAAACGACTCAAAAAAGCGGGAAACGCGGTTTGATGCATGAGATTCGGCAGGTGATGCTCGTGTGGCTGTAAAGCGAACTGCCCCGGCTTTCGCCTGTAAGGTAATCCGGTTTACAGTATTCGGTACAGGGTTCATATCCATTGTTGTCGGATACTATTGACCGCAGGCGAACGCCCCTTGTCTGCCGGACGGTAAACTGTAAACTGAGTACCGAAAACGGAATACCGGACACTTACTTCTTCAACGGCGCGTAGGCAATACAATCAACTTCGAGGGCCGCACCCAGCGCCAGACCGTCGGCACCAAAGGCGCTGCGGGCTGGGAATTTGCCGCCCGGAAAATAAGTGCGGTAGATCGTGTTGAAGGCGGGCCACTTCGCCATATCGTCGATCATCACGGTACACTTCACGATGTCGGCTGCCGTCAGGTTCTGCTCCTTCAGCGCAGCGACAATATTATCCATCGTCTGTTTGGCCTGCGCGTCGAAATCCCCGGCTAGTTTGCCGTCGGGTGTCGCGCCGATTTGCCCGGAAATGTACACGAAGTCACCCGCTCGTACGGCCCGCGAGAATGGGTAGTCCGGGGGTGTTGCTGTGGCCAGTGGAAAATCGGCCATGCCGGCAGTACGGTCGGCGGTGGTTGTCGATTTGCCGGCCAGCAGGGTGATTGTCGTAGCCAGCAGCAGGAGCGAGAGAAACTTGTTCTTCATGGTGACGATGATGGTTTGTGCCTAATACTACCCATCAGCCGCCAGTTATCCAAGTACGTCACCGTTTGTTGGAAATATGTACACTAGTAAGTTATTCTTGTCGATATTGCCACTCCACTCTATTACTTGTCGCCTTTTTTTAGAAATTACACGTCTATGTTATTGCGTACCACACTTCTATCAATCACAAGTTTATCTGTTTCTGTTTCCTGGTCGTTAGCACAGTCGATTCCGCTCCGTATTCGGCTACAGGACAGGCAGGCACAGCCCGTTGTGGCCGCTACGCTTCGCCTGACCGATCCCACCGACACAACGCGCCATCTATACGAAATCACCGATACGCTGGGCCGGGCCACGTTTCAGGCAACGACCGGAAAGACGTACTGGCTCCGGGCCACGTCGGTCGGCTTCACCCCGCTGCAGAAGGTTGTGCAGGCCGGGCAAAAAACGCTGACATTCCGAATGGATGCGGAGAACATCATGCTCCAGGGGGTATCGGTAACGGCGGCCAAACCGCTCGTGAAGCAGGAAGACGACAAAACCATCGTTGACCCGGAGCCGATTGCGGCTACCAGTACGAGTGCCTACGAGATTATGGAGAAAACGCCGGGTGTGTTTCTCGACCCCGATGGAAACGTGTACCTCAGCAGCACCACCCCCGCCACGATCTACATCAACGGGCGGGAGCAGAAACTGAGCGCATCCGATATGGCGTCGATTCTGAAAAGCCTGCCGCCGAACAGTATCAGCCGGATCGAAATTCTGCGAACCCCCTCCGCCCGGTACGATGCCAGCGGGAGCGGGGGTATCGTCAATATCGTGCTTAAAAAAGGCGTCAACATCGGGCTGACGGGCTCGGTCAATGCGGGCGTCAATCAGGGGCGGTTCGGGAATCAGTTTGCCGGGGTCAACATCAACAGCACAAAAAACGGGCGCACCGCTTACCTGAACCTCAATTTCACCAACCGCAACAGCTACGAGCAGATTCAGACCAACCGGCGTTTCTCGCCCGACTCGGTGCTGCGGCAGGATGCGTACACGACGACCCCCGGTCAGGTGCTGTACGCGGGCTACGGGCTGGGGTTCGATCTGTCGCGCCGGTGGGACATTAGCTTCGACGGTCGGTTTTCGTGGAATCAGGCCAATTCAGAAGCGGCCAACGATAACCTGATCAGCCGGATCAGTACGGGACGGCTGATTTCTGACAACCTCAACACCGTCGACAATCGCAATCGCATTCTGTCGTTCAGTCAGGGGGTTACGACGCGTTTCAAACTGGATACCGTTGGTTCGGAATTGACCACCGATGTGTCGTATAGCTTCATCGGTACGCGCGGGCTGCAGGATTTTTCGACGCGCTACATCCAGCCCGAAGGCCAGACGACCGTTGGTGATGGCTCGTTTACCAATCAGCGGCACCTCGTATCGGCGCAGGCTGACCTGAAGTACAAACTGACTCCCAGCCTGACGCTCGAAACGGGGGCCAAAACGACTGTGCAGCTGTTCACCAGCGACGCGGCTTATTTCAACGTCGTGGGCCAGACCCGGTTGCCTAGCCGCGCCCGCACCAACCAGTACGATTACCACGAAAACATCAACGCGGCTTACGTGCAGATGTCCAAACCGTTCGGTGCCTTTCTGCTCAAAGGGGGCGTCCGGCTGGAGAGCACCAACATGGACGGGCGGCAGTACGTACCGTCGGATACAGCGTTCAAAATTCGGCGGGTCGACCTGTTCCCGTACGTATTCCTGAGTCGGAAACTGGTTGAGATTGCGGGCTACGAGCTGCGTAGTTACCTCGTGTACCGCCGGTCGATTACCCGGCCAGCCTACGAATACCTGAACCCCTTCGCGCAGTACGTCGATCAGTATCTGTATCAGGCTGGCAACCCCAGCCTGAGGCCCCAGTTTACCGAAAACTTTGAGGCCAACATCAGCGTAGAAGACCGGCCCCTGTTTGCCATCGGCCGCAACTACACCCGCGATATTTTTACCAGCGTCGTCTACCAGGACCCGGCCAACCGAAGTATTGCCTACCGCACGTACGACAATCTGGGCACCAACCGCGAAACGTATTTCCGGGTGCTGGGCGTCATTCCGCCGGTGGGTCGTTACTTTTTTCTGGCGAGTGCGCAGTACAATTACAACGACTACATGGGTACCTACGAAAACAGACCCCTACGTTTTCAGCGGGGTAGCTGGTCGTTTTTTACGTTTCACTCGTATAAAATCGACAAACGATCGACGGCGACGCTGAACGCTTTTTTCCGAACCAGAGGACAGCTTCAATTCTACGAACTCAGCAACTTTGGCGCATTGAACCTGAGCGTAAACCGAAAATTCATGCAGGATAAGCTACTGGTTACGCTGACGGCCAACGATCTGCTATTCACCAATTACTACCAGTTTACACTGCAGCAGGGCAGCGTTTCGGCTGACGGTCTGCGCCGAAACGATACGCGCCGGTTTGGGCTGACCCTTCGCTACAATTTCGGTACCCGAAAGCGGGAAGAGCGCACTAACATGTTCAACGTCGATACGCCGACGCAGTAGTCCACAAAAAACGCCCGCTGATTCGTCAGCGGGCGTTTCTGCTTTATTACTCGCTCGTTAAGTAGCCCGAAGCCGGGTGGCCGGTACCGAAGCATTTTCCGAGTGGTCATTTCATTTATCACTCCCTGTTGTTTGCTGGCGGAAGTGATTTCGGTAGCCGTTGGCAATTTGCTCCGCCCGATCCGGTGGTATTGGCTTACCACGCATGGCTTCCAGGTAAGCTTCGTTTACCCTAATCACCTCAGCCAGTATTGTTTCATCTTTCTTGCTGATCGCCTGTTTGAAATGGTCCTCGTTCATGGCATGTACACCACGGCCGATTGTGCTGTGCAGCGATACCGTTTCGCCATCAGTAGCGGTTACCAGCTGAAGCATTTTGGGAAATAGTATAGCCATCAACCGTTCGCTGTATCGTTCCACATTACCGGCAATGATATACAGAGTAGTGTTGGATGTCCAGTTAGCTTGCGGAATCGCTTTGAGATATACCGTCAGCGCGTCGTTGTTCGGCTTCTCTTCCGAAGCTCGTTTTGCCAGATAAGTAGCCAGGAAAGCGGTATCACGTTTGCCCGCAGCATAGTCCTACTCCATCATAGCCAGTGTATACGTATCCCTTTTGCCCGTCAACGCCCTGTCGGCTTCTTCCAGCATGCCTGTGATACCCCCGTAACCGACCGCCCGGTGAATCAGATCGCCACTGGCCGATACGTACAGAGCCGTCGGATACGCATCGACGGCGTACTTTTTAGCGACCTCGATCCCTTCGCCTTTTTCCGCGTCGATCTGGTAGCTGACAAAACTGCTGTTGAATTTTTCGCCCACCGCCGGGTTGGGGAAGGCTTCCTTCGCCATCAGCTTGCAGGGGCCGCACCAGGTCGTGTAGATGTCGACGAAGACGGGCTTATTCTGCCGTTTGGCCTCGGCCAGCACGGCCTTCCACGAGCCGGTAAAGAACTTGATACCCGATGGTTCGTCGGTGCGGGGAACGGCCGACCGGGCTACGGTCAGGGCAAGGCACAGGCCAAGCGAGAGCAACATGATTTTCACGGTAATGAGTCGGTTTGATGTGAGGATATTGTGCTACCAGTACGGTTGCAAAAGGTACGGATTCTGTGGAAATCATAGCGCATTATCAGACAGTTAATTGATAATCTGGCGGTAGTTCAGGCGAGTTGAACCGCTTTGATTTCCCTTGATCGTAGCCACGAAGCAATGCCGAGTAGTATCCAGGCAAACCCCCATAAACCGATGACGGCGGCTGGCCGGGCACCCGTCAGGAATCGGAGCGGAAACATGAACACGAAGGGGAAAAGGCCCGCGATGAGTGGCGTGTAGCGTTTCCAGTCCGTCCAGATCGCGGCTTTGATGCTCGCATACCCGACCAGAATCATGCCCAGCCCGTTCAGAAAAGCACCCATTGGCGCAAAAGGAAGCAGAATCCATACGGCCAGCAGATACGACAAAGCACCCGCCATCGGTACGATAAGGAGCGTTCGTTTCGGGCCAATTGGCTCGCCGGCCTGCCAGAACGAGACGGCACCAACCAGCAAACCCAGGCTCGTCAGCACCTGCATCCAGCTCGCCTGAAAAGCCGCCAGTGGATCGTCGAGGACAAAGAAGAAGGGCAGAATGAACCGACCGGCGGGCATTTTGTCGACGGCGTGTAAAAACCAGAATGGAAAGCCAAAGAGTAGAAAGCCAGACCCGGCCAGCAGATAGCCGATTGCCGCCCGGCGGAGATACATAGCCGATTTTTCCATAGTTGTGCGATTGTCGGGCAAAATTGAGCAACGCACGTATGGGGTGCATAGTAAAAAAACGACGACTTCAGCGCGGGGGTGGGTGCAGGGCCGATGGCGCGAAGAACGCCCGATGGGCCAGTTCGTCGTCGAACAGCTGGGTTGGACTGGTACCCGCAAATTGCTGAAAGTCTTTAATCAGGTGATTGGGATCGTAGTACTGGCAGTCGTAGGCGATGTTGAGCCAGGAGCGGGCCGGATTTAGCTCCCGGAGTCGGTAGGCTTCGCGGAAGCGGGTAATCCGGAGGAATAATTTCGGGCTGATCCCCAGTCGTTCGCGAAACTTACGCTCAAACTGACGGACACTCAGACAGGCGTCATCGGCAAGCTGATCGAGCTGATGGTGCCCTGTTGGCTGGAGCATCTGCCGGGCCACGATATCGATTGGTAATTCTGGCTGACGGCACTGAGCCGCTTTTTGTCGAAGAAACGTATCGACGAGCCGGATCATAGCCGGATAGCTGTCGGCCTCCAGCAAACGTTCGTGGATTTCCCGTACTGCGTTACCCGTAACCGCTTCCAGATCAGCGTGTCCGTCGGTCAGCAGGTGCATGGGGACGCCCAGCAGCCGAAACAAACCACCCGGCTGAAAACTGACTTTCAGCATCAGGTAATTTGGGTTGATGGTGATATTCATCCGGGTAAGCGGTTGCCCCACGATAATGGCTGGGGTTGCCCCTTCGGGCGACGTATGCCCTGCCTTAACACTATGTGGCCGGTCGTAGGGGTAGAAATACAAACACTGCTCCGTCGCCGGGGGGTAGGGTTTCACCGGTAGCGCGCTGCGTGCCGTGTGTGCATCGAGCCGGACATGAAGCATGTGGTAGTACCGGATGAAGGATTGCAACGACGGGTGCGGAGTATACAGGGATGAGAAAACCATAGCCTCTGGTAGTGAACAGGTTGCCTTGCGGGAATATACGTAGTTGAAGCCCCTTGTGCCAGTGTTAAGGCATACCAGCCAGCGTCTGACCAGCAGCCTGAACGGGTTCCAAAACCGGCCAGGTCAGCATCGGCCGATGCGCCAGAATAGTGTCTACTCGTAAATTATAGCTTATTTTTCAGACTATACTCGTAAAAATAAGGCATATTTTACGAGTAGGCGGTTGATACAGCAAGCCTATCCGGGAACGGCCATGAACATCGTTTCGCCCGATAATTACATGGCTTTCCTACTCCCGAACTAATCCCGAATGGGGCTTGTCTTTCTAGTATATGGCAAGACAAAATAAAGCAAATAATACAACTGAAAAAGAAGATGTTAGCTGGCGCGAACGGTTCGCTGCCCTGGGTAATTTACCCGCCTTTTTTCGGCTGGTCTGGCAAACATCGCCGGGCCTTTTTCTGGGCAATGCACTACTGAGACTGATTCGGGCGGCCGTACCCGCCACGACGCTGTACGTCGGTAAGCTGATTATCGATCAGGTGGTGCTGCTGAGTCGGCAACCCGGCCCCGATGATACGACGCAACTCTGGTGGCTGGTGGGGGCTGAGTTTGGGCTGGCCATTCTGTCGATGGCGATAGGTCGGGCCGTGTCACTGCTCGACGGGCTACTGGGCGATCTGCTGGCCAACCGCATCTCGGTGCAACTGATGGAGCACGCGGCCACGCTCGATCTGGAACAGTTTGAAGACGCTACGTTCTACGACAAACTCGAACGCGCCCGGCGGCAAACATCCGGTCGGACGGTGCTGCTGGCCGGGGTATTCGGTCAGGTGCAGGAACTGATTTCGATTGGGTTTCTGGCGGCCGGTCTGGCGGTGTACAATCCGTGGCTGCTGCTGCTGATTCTGCTGGCCGTAACGCCCTCGTTTATCGGCGACAATTACTTTAATCAGCGAAGTTATTCCCTTACCCGGTCCTGGACCCCCGAACGGCGCGAACTCGATTACCTGCGTTACGTGGGGGCCAGTGATGAGACAGCGAAGGAAGTCAAGATTTTCGGTTTGTCGAATTTCCTGATCGACCGGTTCCGAACGCTGTCGAACGAGTTTTTCCAGAAAAACAAAGCGCTGGCGATTGGCCGGGCCAGTTGGGGGGTGCTACTGACCGGGCTTGGTACGGCGGGTTATTACGGGGCTTACGTCTGGATTGTACTACGGGCCGTGACCGGGCAGATTACGCTGGGCGATCTGACGTTTCTGGCGGGTTCGTTTCGGCAGGTGCGGTCGTCGCTCGAAGGTATTCTGCTCCAGTTCAGCAGCCTGACCCAGGAAGCGATCTACCTACAGGATCTGTTCGACTATCTGGCAATCAGACCGCTGATTCATTCGCCCCAAACGACGCGGCCGTTTCCCAGTCCAATCCGGGAAGGGTTTGTCTTCGAGAACGTCGGGTTTAAATACACCAACTCCGAACGCTGGGCGCTGCGTAACCTGAGTTTTACGCTGCAAGCCGGTGAAAAGCTGGCCCTGGTCGGGGAAAACGGTGCGGGAAAAACTACGCTTGTCAAGTTGCTGGCCCGACTCTACGACCCATCGGAAGGGCGGATTCTGCTCGACGGCCACGATCTGCGCGAGTACGATCTGGACGAACTGCGGCACAACATCGGCGTTATTTTTCAGGATTACACCCGGTTTAAAATGTCGGCGGGCGTCAACATCGCGGTGGGTGATATCGACGAACGGACCAATCAGCCGCGTATCGAAACGTCGGCGCAGCGAAGCCTGGCCGATACCGTCATTGCCAAACTGGCGGGGGGGTACGATCAGCAGCTGGGCCGGTCGTTTGGTAAAGGTGTCGAACTATCGGGGGGCGAGTGGCAGAAGGTAGCACTGGGCCGGGCCTACATGCGCGACGCCCAGCTGATTATTCTGGACGAACCCACGGCTGCCCTCGATGCCCGTGCTGAATATGAGGTGTTTCAGCGGTTCGGCCAGCTGACCGAAGGGCGGTCATCGGTGATTATTTCGCACCGGTTCAGCACCGTCCGGATGGCCGACCGGATTCTGGTATTGGAAAACGGGACGCTGCTCGAAATCGGTAGTCATTACGAGCTTCTTGAAAAGGACGGTCGTTACGCCGAACTGTTCGGGTTGCAGGCGCGGGGCTATCAATAGCCGGATACGGTACTATATAAAACAGGCGGGCCCGACTCAATACTGAGTCGGGCCCGCCTGTTTTATGAGCAGACTACATTACTGCTTCAACACTTTCACCGTTTGCATCTGGTGATCGCTGCTGTACACGCGCAGCAGGTAGATACCCGCTGTGCGGCCGAGTTTCACCGTTTGGTGCTCAACCGTACCGGCACTGTCGACCGTGTGCTCGCTTACCGGGAAGCCCTGCGTATCGACAACCATCAGCTGTAGGCGTTGGCCTTCAGCACCCCGGATGTCGACCGACACAGACTCTTCACGGGTTGGGTTACCCAACACCCGAACGTCGAGTGGCGCTTTCACTTCAGCCGCAACACGCGCAGCACCGCAACCGGCTACAGGGCAGACCTGGCGAATATTGAACGTATACGAGGTGCCGTAGACGTAGCTGCCATTGACCAGCTGACGAACCTGAATCTGAATCGGCGCGGCATCGCAGGCGGTGCGGGTTTCGCGGTCGATGATCTGCTGGCAGTTGGTGGTCCAGTCGGTGACGCCGATCGCTCTGAACTCGATGGCCCCGCCGTTTGGATTACCACCAGTTGCGGTAAACTGGATGTTGCCCGAACTTTTGAGCTGCTCACAGTTGACGTTCGGTGCCGTAGCCTGTAGGGTTGACCCATTCAGGTTCGTGCTGCCGCAGGTTGGTGCTGGCGGCTGGGGCGTCGTCGGTGGCTGTGTCGACGGATTCGGATTGACCGTGATCGTGAAGGTGGTCGAAACCATGCCGCCACTGTTGTCATAGGCCGTTACCGTTACCGAAAGCACTTCCGCCGTGGTTGGGTACGCCCCGAAGAAACCACTACTGAACGTAAAGCTGTCGGGCAGACGGCTCGACATGTACAGTAATTCGTCGCCATCAGGATCAACAAACGCGTTAGCCGGGATATTGTATTTGAATATCTGACCAACGGTTGCCACCTGATTTGGGATACCTGCGCTGACAACTGGTGCGCGGTTTGGCGCTGGCAGGCCACCGCAGCCGGCTATCGGACATTCTCTGCGGATGTCGAAGATATACGAGGTACCGTAGACGTAGCTACCGTTGACCAGCTGACGTACCTGAATTTCAATCGGCGCGGCATCGCAGGCGGTGCGGGTTTCGCGGTCGATGATCTGCTGGCAGTTGGTGGTCCAGTCAGTGACGCCGATCGCTTTGAACTCGATGACTCCTCCGCTTGCGCTACCACCGGTAACCGTAAACTGGATGTTGCCCGAGGCTTTGATCTGATCACAGGTGAAGTTCGGCCTGGTAGCCTGTAGGGCGGAGCCATTCAGGTTCGTGCTGCCGCAAGCCGTCGTCGGTGTCGTCGGGTTGACCACGTTGAGCACGAAGCTGGTGCTGACACTAGCCTGTTGCGGATCCGTTGCCGTGACGATCACCGTGAAGGGCGAACCAACCGTCGTGGACGGTGTACCCGAGATCACTCCCGTCTGTGGATTGATAGCGATACCGGTCGGCAGGGGCG
>CAZOQC010000005.1:152841-293748 GCA_964581865.1 uncultured Spirosoma sp. | reverse complement strand
GTACCCGAGATCACTCCCGTCTGTGGATTGATAGCGATACCGGTCGGCAGGGGCGATGCGGTGTAGGTCAATGGTCCACCGTCGGGATCGTTGAAAGCCTGCGCCGTTGGCGTCGAGAAGCCCACACCCACCGTAGCCGTCTGGGGGCTGGTGATGGGCGTACCCGTCAGCACCGGTGGCTGGTTGACAGCCGCAGGGTTGACCACGTTGAGCACGAAGCTGGTGCTGACGCTGGCTGACTGGGGATCGGTCGCCGTCACGATCACGGTGAAGGGCGAACCAACCGTTGTCGAAGCCGTACCCGAGATCACCCCCGTCTGTGGGTTGATAGCGATACCGGCTGGCAGGGGCAATGCGGTGTAGGTCAGCGGTCCACCATCGGGATCGTTGAAGGCCTGTGCCGTTGGCGTCGAGAAGCCCACACCGACGGTAGCCGTCTGCGGACTGGTGATGCCCGTTGCCGTCAGCACTGGTGGCTGATTCGTAGGCGTTGTGTTGCCACAGGCCGCCAGCCAGTTGTAACTGAAGCTAGCCTCATTCGAACTACCAGCCTGCGTAGCCCGCAACTGAATGGTCGGGTTATCGGTGTATAGTCGCAACGTGTATGGACCGGCAGCGGTGGTCGGCATAGTCTCATTGACCACCCGGAAGGTAACCGTCTGCCCATTGAGCCCAGCATAATTCGGTGTGAACGTTACCTGACGCTCGCCAGCCGATATTACCTGACAGTTGTTCGTTGTCACGCTCGTGATGCTAAATGGAGCACCCGGGTTGACAGCCGCAGGGTTGACCACGTTGAGCACGAAGCTGGTGCTGACGCTGGCTGACTGGGGATCCGTCGCCGTGACGATGACCGTGAAGGGCGAACCAACCGTTGTCGAAGCTGTACCCGAGATCACCCCCGTTTGTGGGTTGATGGCGATACCGGCTGGCAGGGGACTGGCGGTGTAGGTCAGCGGTCCACCATCAGGATCGTTGAAGGCGTAGGCGGTTGGGGTGGAGAAGCCCACACCCACCGTGGCCGTCTGGGGGCTGGTGATGGGCGTACCCGTCAGCACCGGTGGCTGGTTGGCTGGTGAAACGACAGACACACTAACGACTGTGGCTGTGCTGACGCAGGGCGCGTTGGTGCAGACGACCGAGTAGTTATATACGCCAGTCGCTGTAGTCGACACCGAGAAATCGCCAGAGCCGGTGATGCCTCCCGTGCCCGTGTAACTCGACGCGCCACTCGTGCAGCTTACCGTGAACAATACATTACCCGTATTTTGAGTAACTGACAGCGAACTTACGCCAGCCGGATAGGAACCGCCGGTAGCCGTTACGACCGTTGGGGGTTGTACGCTGTTGACGCTTACCGGAACCTGAACTGATGCCAATGGCGTACCGGCGACACTGGCTGTAACGGTCAGGTTCTGGTTGCCAGCTGGCAGGCCAGTGATCGTAATGACGCCATTGCTGTTGATCGCACCGACCGACAGGCCAACCGGTCCGCTAACGGAAATCGACACGATACCGTCGGCCAGGTTGAAATTGCCCGGTAATACCGTCAGTGATAACGGCTGACCAAGGCAGATAGCCGCGCTGGCCGATACCGAAATGATCGGTGTAACAACGTTTACGTTGACGATGGTCGGCAGGCTAAGGCAGGTGCCATTCGAGCAAAGGACCGTCAGGCTCTGTACCCCCGCGCTAACAGTGGGCACAGGGATGATACCGTTGCCGGTGAGCGGTCCCGTGGTCAGCACAGTACCTACCGGGCAGAGGCCCGTTAGCGAGAGCACACTGCCGACTGTAGCGGTCAGGGTAGCGGGCTGGGTGGGGGCTGCGGGCTGGGCCAGCACATTGACATTGACCGACGCACTGACCAGGGGCTGGTTAAACAAATTGACCGTGACGGTGACCGAGGTGGGGTTGCCTACCGTGAGGTTGCCTCCACTAACAGTCAGCACACCGTCGGGACCGAGGGCACTGACGACAAGCGCACCGGTGGGGGTGGCGGCTGAGACACTGATACCAGCCTGAGTCAGGTTGAGGCCCGTTGGCAGCAGGGTCAGCGAGAGAGGAGCACCCACACAGACGGCCAGCGGTGCGCTGAGATTCAGCAGGGGCTGGTTGACCAGCACGTTGACGATGGTCGGGAGGCTAAGGCAGGTGCCGTTGGAGCAGAGCACCGTCAGACTCTGGACCCCTGCCGTTACAGTGGGCACAGGAATGATGCCGTTGCCGGTGAGCGGTCCCGTCGTCAGGGTGGTACCCAGCGGACACAGACCCGTCAGTGAGAGTACACTGCCGACCGTGGTCGTCAGGGTAGCAGGCTGGGTGGGGGCTGCGGGCTGGGCCAGCACGTTGACGTTGACCGACGCACTAACCAGGGGCTGGTTAAACAAATTGACCGTGACGGTGACCGAGGTGGGGTTGCCTACGGTGAGGTTACCCCCACTAACAGTCAGCACACCGTCGGGGCCGAGGGCACTGACCACAAGCGCACCGGTGGGGGTGGCGGCTGAGACACTGATACCGGCCTGAGTCAGGTTGAGGCCCGTTGGCAGCAGGGTCAGCGAGAGGGGGGCACCCACGCAGACCGCTAGCGGAGCATTGAGCGATAAGCCAGCAATGTTAGGCAAAGCCAGCGTGGTTGGCAGGCCGGCGCAGGTACCGTTACAGGCAATACGGACAGATTGGCCTGCAATAGCGGGTGTCAGTGCCAAAGAGCCTGTGCCCAGTGTACCGTCAGCCAGCGTGTAGCTTAACACGTTACCCGTTGCGCAGGTACCGAGTGTCAGCAACGACCCGGCCGAAACTGAGAGCGGGAGCGTACTGGCTGCTACTATGGGTAAGCCTGTGATAGAGATATCTACCGGTACACTGAGGCTTATTCCGGGAATTACAACTGCAGGCAGGGGGAAAACGGGTGGAAGCGTGACTGTCGCAGTGGTTGCGGTGACTGTTACAGATCTGACACCCGTTGTAATTGTGGGCGATGTAGTAACACTCACCGTCGCGTTGGTGCTGCTTGTCAGCGCGTCAACTGTAGCGGTTAGCCCGGCTGGGGCTGTGGCCGTGATTGTCAACGCACTGAGCGGCACGTTTAACGGAAGATTGATCGCAACATTGAGCGTCGCAGTTTGACCGGCGCAGATCGATGTCGGCGTAGTGACACTGATAAGCTGCGCTCTGGCCACCATCGGAAGAAGGAGTAAAAGCGCGAAACCGAGTGCATAGACCCGACTTTTGGTGGCTATTGGCACATAGAGTAACTGGTGCCACATCCGCAGTGGTGTTGGCGGATAAATTGGACTGGCAGCAGGCCATAGAAGCCTATGCATATAGCTTCGCAGCTGGTCCACCAGCAGAAGTAAGAACTCAATCATAACATGTGAGGTAAAACAGATTAGCCAAAACAGAAAGAATTGGTAGTGCTGAACCCTGGAGCCACAGTCGGGTATGATATTGCCCGAAGCCGTAAACTGTACCTGCACCCGATGGTCATTCGCAGACGTCAGATGAAACCGTGTCAGTATAATCGGGGCTGCTCCATTCGATAAGCCGACGCATGGACGACTTGCTATCCCACCAGCTTTATCGGCGAAGCAAAGGGTGGCGTTACCTGGATAGCTAGTAAGTCGGGAAGGGTGTCTGGCGACAATCGCTACACCCGGTCGTAAATCAGCACACTGGTTTCATACTATTGAAAACCACGTGAGGTAAATCATCTTACCTACTTACTGATTTTTCTACTTGTGGATTAAGTAATTTTTGTTGTCATACAATGTGGATTTCTTTAACAAGTGTGAGACGAATATTTATCAATAGTAGCAGCTGATACTTTTATATATACGATGAGGAGGAAGGAGGGTTTTTTGTATACTTTTTTCAGAATAGATAAATAAACGAATATGGATAATTGGTGAATGGGAAAAATTTAATTGTCCGGCTTACCCGAATAAGAGCAGATAGTAACCTATACTATCATACGTAAATACGGAGGTATCTACAACGCCACGTCTGTTGTAGCGAGTAACGGAAAAATTATATAATGAAGCCGTTCAATAAGAATGGTAAAATCAGTAAAATCAATTATAAAAACGCCCATGCAGTAGTAGTAATCTGCGATATATGATAGGTTACTTGTATGTGTAATAATCTGATTATCAATGAATAAAGATGAATTTTTAAATTTTTTTACTGATATACTCAGTTTGCTATAAAAATGATACATAAGTATACAAATGGTAATTTGTTGGTATACTTATGGCTACTCGTATTGGTAAAGTATTATTAACTTCGTCTGAGTATATTTACTGATTCTGCCTGTTTTTTCTTGTATTCGCTTAGTAAATGAATACGTTTTCATAGGCACTTGTATCAACAAAAAAGGCCGATGAAACTGGGTTTCATCGGCCTCGGATGCTAATTAATCTGATTGGCTATTCAAACGGGCTACCGTCGTAGGTAACGCTGGCGAGTTGCTTGTCGAGTTCGAAAATCTGGTCGGCCGGGATCTGGTCGAACAGGTCGAGGCAGCGACGGGCGATGTATTCCTCTTCCATCTGCTCCTTCACATACCACTTCATCAACTCGTCGGTGGCGAAGTCGTTTTCTCGGCGGCAGACCATAATGATGCGGTTGATCGAATCCGTTACGGCCACTTCCTGCTCCAGCGCTCCTTCAAATACGGTCCGGAGTGAGTCGAATTCCTGCTCAACGGCCTGTACTTCGGGCGAATGTGCCGTGCCGCCCTGATCGCAGAGGTAGTGGAAGATCTTCATGGCATGGTTGCGCTCTTCCTCCGATTGCTTATAAAAGAAGCCCGCGCTGTAGTCGAAGCCGTTGCGGTCGCACCAGCCGGCCATAGCGAGGTATTTTGACGATGAAACCATCTCCATCTGAATCTGCTGATTCAGGGCTAGTTCGACGCTTTCTTTCACCGACGAACGGAGTCTTACCAGATCTTTCATGCTGTTATTTGCTTAGTGGGTAACTGTCTTTTCGTGCTGCAAAGAAATGATGAAAAGCCAATCGGATGAGCGTGATTGGCTGATTATGAGAAATTTGGAAATAGTCTATTCGTAGCTATCAGGCTGGCGAACAGCCGCATTCGCGGAGCATACTGTTCAGTTCCAGCATAAGCTGAGCCCCGTCGAGCAGTTCGCGCAGGTGGATCACTTCGCAGAGTGTCAGCACGTAGCAGCGCTCTGACCGGGGGGGCGTCAGAATCTCTACGTCATATTCCGAATCGGTGCTTAGTGCCATCTGCCGCACATCGACGGTGTCGACCAGGCGCCGGAACTGCGTGAAGTCACGGGCGGAAAACGTTGTGTGCGTATCCCAGAAATCGAGTATCAGCCGACTGGTGCGATCACATTGATAAACAGCCCCTTTCTCGGTGCGAAAAATCTCGATCCAGTCGGTTAGTGGCGTGGCAACGACAGACACAATGGCAAACGATTACGGGTGAATACTGACCAGATCTCAAAGTAACAGGTTAGATCAATTCTAAACAAGCTATTTAGAAAGATTCTTTCCTGCGAGCCCTGGCAGTCAGGCCTGTGCCGTCTGTTGTGGGCGTATCCGAAGGGGACCTGGCTTATTTTTTCGATTGCGTTTGCCCCACCAGATGTAAAAACCCGTCAGGGGTAGGGTAGTCGTTAGGAGAGCGGCTACCAGCGCAATTAGTTTAGTAGGCCAGCCGAGCAGACTGCCCGTATGAACCGGGAAGACGAGTCGGCGCGCTTTGAACCCCCGCGTTTCGGCGTCGTAGAGCCGTTGCCCGGTAGGTTTTCCCGTTTGCAGATCGAAATAGAGAAAATCGACGATGTTGCTGACGGCAGCCGTTTCGTTCACTTTCGTGACGGTCAGCGACAGGCTGTCGGTGTCGGGAAACGTCAGCGTGATGCGGCCGGGGTAGGGGAATCGTTGGTTCGTCTGCGCATACACGTATGCCAACTGCCCGGCGTTTGCTTTGCCCTGAGTCGACGTGTTGGCCGGTGCTTCGCGCTTGACTTGCGGCTTGCCGTCGAGGGCCAGAAAGAGCAGGTTGTTGACCCATTTGTAACTCCAGATCAGCCCCGTCGACGCAATCAGAAAAATGAACGGCAACGCGTAGAAGCCCAGTACAGCGTGCAAATCCCAGTTGCGCCGTTTAAATGATGCGTTCCATTTGATGCGAAACCGTTGCGACCGGTTCTTCCGATTGGGCCACCACAGTGCCAGCCCCGATAGCATGATAACCAGAAACAGGCTGCACGAGATGCCAGTGATGACCTTGCCCGTTTCGCCCAGACACAAGTACCGGTGCAGCCGTAATACGGTCGGGAAAAAAGCCGCTTCCTCCACCCGCGTCGCCACCACCCGGCCGGTGTACGGGTTGAGCGCAACGGCCAGAATGTCTTTCGCTTTTTTGCTTTGTTTCAGCTCCACAATCACCGTCCGGTCGGGCTGATCGTCCACGATTACCTTACCGACTGGCTTGCCCGGAAACTGCGCTGTCGCCGTCGCCACTACCTGATCGAGCGGTTGTCTACGACCATCTGTCACGGGTGATACGGTGAAAAAAGCCGGATCGGTCAGCGGTTCAAGTTCGTCGCGAAAGACGAGCAGCGAACCCGTCAGGGCCACGATAAACACGACCAGCCCGGACGCCAGTCCCAGCCACAGGTGCAGTCGTATAGCGAGCTTTTTCACAGGAATCGGGTTTACGGTTTACGGTGTAGCCTGGACCGGTCCGCCGGCGCGGGTCCACGTCCGGGTGGGCGCAAAGCGACCAAAGAAGCTGCCGCCTTACGTAGTTGCCCTGACGGGCACCCGGACGTGGACGTTCAGGCTACATCGTAAACCTAACATTAGAATGTATACGATACGGTAGCCATCAGGTTACGGGGGGCACCGGGAAACAGGCGCAGGTAATCGTACCCGCCGACCCAATAGGTCGCGTTGGTCAGGTTGTTGACGTTGAGCTGAAGCTGAAACTTGTCGATGCGATAATACGCAGCCGCGTTGAGCAGGGTGTAGGCCGGAATCGTCTGGGTGTTGTTGAGCGACAGGTTCCGCTGATCGACGAAGTTAGTGCCGAAGCCAAAGCCCAGTCCACGCAGTGCCGGGGCGACAAACGTGTATTTCGTCCATAGGCTGCCCTGATGCTTCGGTGCGTTGGGCTTTTGCAGATTGACCAGTGCCTGATCGGCTTCCCGCGTACCGGCGTCGGTGATTCTGGCGTCGTTGTAGCTGTAGGTCGCAATCAGGTTCCAGTTGGGACGGATACTGCCCGTCACATCGAACTCAACGCCCCGCGCCCGCTCTTTACCAATCTGGAGTAACAGGTTTGGGTTATCGGTCGCGTTGGCCGAGTAGAGCGTGTTGTTCTGCGTGATGTCATACAGGGCCAGGTTCGCCACCAGTCGCCCATCGAGCCACTCGGTTTTCAGACCGGCTTCCATCAGGCTGCTGCGAATCGGGTCAAACGGCCCACCCGACAGAGGGTCGCTTTGCGTCGTGGCGTCCTGCGGATTGTAGCCTTTTGTGTAGGTGCCATACACGTTCACGTTGGGCGTCAGCGTATAGACCGCGCCGATGCGGGGCAGCAGAGCGTGCTGCGTTACGTTCGTTTCGTCGGTTGTCGTGTAGCCTCTTTTGTCGATGTACGTATCGACCCGCAGCCCGAGAAGCAGTTGCAGGCGACTTATTTTCAGCTGCTCATGTACGTAAATGCCGTGCAACGAATAAAACGTCGCCGACGTCGCACTGTTGGCGACAGCCGCGTAGGTATATTTGGTCGGGTCTTCGAGAATGTTGTTTTGCAGCGTCAGGTCGTACGATGGTACGTTGGGCCGTGGAATACTGCGGCTAACCCCGTTGCTGGTGTAGGTGTAAAACTGGTACAGATCGGGCCGTCTGGTGTTGTAAGGCGCTGCGCCCCCCGCCTTGAGCAGATACCCGCTTGCCGTTTGCTGTCCGGCTCCCTTTGGCGTTGTCGACTGAATATAAT
Source organism: uncultured Spirosoma sp. (assembly GCA_964581865.1). GTDB lineage: Bacteria > Bacteroidota > Bacteroidia > Cytophagales > Spirosomataceae > Spirosoma. The sequence goes on along the minus strand of CAZOQC010000005.1, from coordinate 285,761 downwards.
CGTAGCCCACCACCAGCTTATGTTCGGTTTTACCCAGCGTGGCATTATGGTTGAAAAACACCGATAGATTGTCCATAAACGACTTCGTTTGCCGGACAAAAACCTGCCGGGCCACCAGATTGTCGATGGACCGTCCGGCTGAATCGATGGCGTTGACGTTGCTGCTGCGGTGCTCGAGCAAATCCTCCGAATAGCCCGTTCGCAGGTGGGCTATATTGATCGAGGTGCTGGGCGAAAACTGATGATTCAGCGAGGTTGTAATCAGGTACGTGTCCTGATTCAGGTAGTCGTTGACGGTGTTGAGCGACGTGGCGATTGGGCTGGAATACAGATCGTTGCCCCGCACCGATTGGCCCCGGTCTAGTCGGCTGTTCGACTTGTTGTAGACCAGATCGACGTTGATACGAGTCCGGTCGGTGGGCAGGAACGATACCGACGGCGCGATGACGAGGTTTTTGTCGAACTGTAAATTGCGGAACGACTGCGCATCGACGTAACCGATGTTCAGGCGGTAGAGCAGCGTTTTGGCGTCGTTCATCGGCCCCGTAAAATCGGCCAGTACGCGGGTGGTGTTGAAGCTGCCGGTGGTAAACATCAGCGACTTCTGCGGGGTCGTCAGCGGCTTTTTCGTCACGCGGTTGATCGTACCACCGGGCGACGAGTTGCCGTACAGCGCCGAAGCGGCCCCTTTCACCACCTCCACCCGCTCCAGGTAATTGACCGGCGACTGTTTCCAGAAACCCGAAAACGTACGCAGGCCGTTGAAAAGCTGGGTGGTGCTGCCGCCGTTCATGCGAAAACCCCGGATCGTCAGGTCGTCGTAAAACGTAAACTGGTTGACTCCACTCATGTTTTTCACCGCGTCGCCCATCGTGAATGCGCCCTGATCACGCATGACTTCTTTGGTCACATAAGCGATGGACTGCGGAATATCTTTGAGCGGTGTGGCCGTTTTGCTGGCAATAAACGACACGTCATTTTTGTAGGTCGTTTCCTTGCGCCCGACGATTTCGACTGTCTGCAACTGCTGCATCGACTCACGCAGAACCAGCCTGACTGTGGTTTCTTTGCCGTCACTGACAGACACGTTGTGTTTGATCGATTGGTAGCCAACGCCCGTAACAACGAGCTGATACGAACCGGGTTGCAGATTACTCAGTTGGAAATCGCCCGTCGCCGAGGTGGCCGTTCCTTTGTCGGTGCCGCCGATCTGTACGTGCGCTGATTCGATGGCTTTGCCGGAGTCGTCAGCGACGTGCCCGGTAATAGTACCCGTCTGGGCAAATAAGGTGGTGCAACAGGAGAGAAGATAGGCAGTAAAAAAACACTTCATTATGAACAGGTTGTGCATGAATGGTTACTTCGGCGCAAACCTATTGCATATTTAGATTAATTACAAATAACGTTTTTTGTACTAGTATTGACTGTAGAGATTGGAGGAGTGTAGCCTGGACCTCTATGTCCGGGTGGGCGTAAAGCGACCAACAAAGCTGCCGCCTGACGTAATTGCCCTGACGGGCACCCGGACCTGGAGGTCCAGGCTACAGACTACGCGTTACCCAGCTTGCTCTTTTTGCGGCCGTAGGTGTAGTAGATAATCAGGCCAAGCCCCAGCCAGATCACCAGCCGCAGCCATGTTTCGCCAGGCAGTGACACCATCATCACCAGACAGGTCAGAATCCCCAGGATTGGCACAACGGGTACCCAGGGAGTGCGGAACGAGCGGGGCGCATCGGGTTGCTTCCGGCGCAGAATCAGTACGCCCAGACACACCATCACGAAAGCGAGCAGGGTGCCGATGCTGGTCATTTCCCCGACGACGTTGATCGGGACGAAGCCCGCAAACAGGCCGATAAATGCACACAGCAGCAGGTTCGATTTCCAGGGGGTGCGGAAGCGCGGATGAACTTCGGAGAAGGCACCCGGCAGCAGACCGTCGCGGCTCATCGAGAAAAATACGCGCGACTGCCCCAGTAAATCGACCAGAATCACGGACGTATACCCGATCAGGATAGCCCCGATAATGAGTTGCCCCAGCCAGCGATAGGGCGTTTTCTCGATGGCGATAGCCACCGGGGCCGCGCTGTTTTTAAACTCGGTGTAGTTGGCCATGCCCGTCATCACATAACCGAACAGCACAAACAGAATCGTGCAGACGATCAGCGACCCCAGAATACCGATGGGCATGTCGCGTTGCGGCTGTTTGGCTTCCTGCGCCATCGTCGCTACGATATCGAAGCCGATAAAGACGAAGAAAACGACCCCGGCCCCGCGCAGTACCCCGCTCCAGCCGAATTCGCCAAACGTGCCGGTATTGGCCGGAATGTACGGCTGATAGTTGGCCGGGTCGATGTACTGCCAGCCCAGCGCGATAAAGACCAGCACGACCAGCACTTTCAGGGCAACTACGATGGCGTTGAACAGGGCCGAGCCCGACGTACCCCGGATGATGACTGCCGTAACCGCGACCACAATCAGCACGGCAGGGAGATTGATGAACCCCGATACGACGTCGCCATTAGCCGCCGTTGCCGTCTCGAAGGGCGACAGCATCAGCTGGGGCGGTAGGTGCAGGCCGTAATTACTCAGGAACCGGTTCAGATACTGCGACCAGCTGATGGCCACCGTTGCCGCTCCGACGGAGTATTCCAGCACGAGGTCCCAGCCGATGATCCAGGCAAACAACTCGCCGAGGGTAGCATACGCATAGGTGTACGCGCTGCCCGACACAGGGACCATAGCCGCAAACTCCGCGTAGCAGAGCGCACTGAAGGCGCAGCCGACGGCTGCTATGACAAACGACAGCGTAACGGCGGGCCCGGCGTGGTTGGCGGCTGCAATGCCGGTGAGGGAAAACAGACCCGCTCCGATGATAACACCAACGCCAATAGCGACGAGGTTGAAGGCACCTAACGATCGTTTTAATGAGTTCTCGCCACTTTGCGAGGCTTCCTGCCGAAGTAGGTCCAGAGATTTGATACGCATGATACGGTAATAAACCAGCCGCCGGTATTGGTTCCCGGCTACTGGCTGAATTGTCATTGCTCATCAGCGTACCCGCCCGGCTGCGTCAGCACAACAGGAACTACTATTGAGCTTGTAATGAGTGGTGTTATCGGCGTCGTGATCGGCTTGTGGTGGTCTTGCTGCCGGTCGTTTGGTCATCCTGAAGGGCTTCGAGGGCGGTGGCCAGGTAGACGAGCGGGGCGTTCCAGTTGATGGCAATTTCGTTGGACGCGTACGAGCAGTCGGCATCGAGGTAAACTTCATCAGGGGCGGTGCTGGTATAGCCTGTGCACTTGTCCTGCTGCGCAGCTTTGGCGTTGGTGCCCCCCGACAGTAGTCCCGGCACAGGCGCATCGACGCCATCGGCGATGGACGGGCGGTGGTGGGGGTGAAGCGGGGTTTTCGTGCCGAAGCCCGTCACGAACGAATAGCCCACAGCGTTGCGGCCCAGCAGGTAATCGAGGTTGCTCAGGGCCGAGCGCAGGTACTGCTTTTTGTTGGGGCCGCTGGTGTATTTGTAGGCAACGAGCATCGCAATGCCCTGATTGGCGGCTTCGGCACTGCTGCCCCAGATGAAGTCGCCCGCCGACTGCCCCATTGCCGTGCCGTATGGCTGCCGGTCGAGGCCGTTGCTGATTCGGTCGGCGAGTTCCATCAGGTGCCGTTTCACCATCGGCAGGTCGCGCTTACCCAGTTGCGTCAGTGACGACGCATTGCGCACCAGCGCGTAGTAGGCCAGTGTACGCACCTGCGCCCACGACGGTAAGGGGGTTTTGTCGTCGGGAAACAGTTTGACGGCTTTGTAATACGTATCGTCTTTGGTCGTCACGTAGAGTTCGATGGCGGCCCATGTTCGTTCGTCGGTGGCGTCTTTGTCGCCGTACGCACCAGTCACGACGTCAGGCTTGAACCGCTTGTTCATCGCATCCTGATCGTACAGTGCGCTGGGGTTGGCTTCGGCCCATTGCCACGCCAGTTTAGCCGCCTGCAAACACGAATCCGCCAGACCGGGCAGGTGCCGCTCGTAAGGTTTCAGCACCCGGCTGGCCTGCGCCATCACGGCCGTAAAGTCGAGCGTAGCCGTGACGCTTTTCTGCACCACGTAACGCGTTGAGGTGGCTTTGTCGGGCATAATCATCCCGTCGAATTTGGCATTGGTCAGCTTGTGGTAAACCCCCCCGTCGTTGGGGTCCTGCATGGTCAGCATCCAGCGCAGGTTCCAGAGTGTTTCGTCGAGCAGATCGGGCAGGGCATTGTCGCTTTCGGGAATACTCGTTTTCAGGGCTTTGGCTGTCGTCGGGAAATCTTCCAGCAACGACAGCAGCGTGCCGACGGTAATCCCTGAATTGACGATGTATTTGTTGTAGTCGCCCGCGTCGTACCAGCCGCCGGGCGACGATATGACGGTGCCTTTGGGACGCTTGTCGGAAGCCGCCGAGGGGTGAATCTGTACCTGTGTATCGGGGTGACCGGCGGGCCGTGCCCAGTCTCCGGCAAATTCGGCCGACAGGGCCGTCGACGCCCGCTGGTAGTAAAAGCCTTTCAGACTGCCAATGGCTACGGGGCGGTAGACGCTGGCTTTGATCGCGAACGGCTCAGACTGGGTCTGTTTGCTCAGTACGAACACGTACTTACCGGGTCGGGCGAAAGTTGAAAAATCAGCGATCTGCACCGATTTTCCTGACAATGAGTCTTTTCGGGCGTCGTTGAATTTGCCGGAAAACACGACCTGCTTCCGGTCGGTCGTCATGATTTTAAACGTTTTGGCCGAGTCGCTCAGGACGGCGACCTGTTTAACGGCGTTGGGGTAATAGCCAAGCTGGTTCAGGCGAAGGCTGTCGGACTGACCGTAGATGATGTGTGTTGTAAGGAGGCAACTAAAGAGGAGCAGGTATCGGGTCATAAACGAGGAAATAAAAACGTCCGGCACTATGTACTAGCTAATGCCGGACGTGGGAAAAAATTGTGTTGGTGTAGCCTGGTAGCTACGTAGCCTGGACGTCCACGTCCGGGTGGGCGCGAAGCGACCAAAGCTGCCGCCTTACGTAATTGGCCTAGCGGCCACCCGGACCTGGAGGTCCAGGCTACATAGCTACCAGGCCACCCCCTACTTCACTACCTTAATCGTGCCGCGCATGAGCGATGCGTGGCCGGGGAAACTACAGATGTATTGGTAGTCGCCGGGTTCCGACGGGGCGACGAAATAGATCGCTTCCGACGATTCAGGTTGCAGGATGTTGGTATGATAAACCACGTTGCCCGTTATCGGGACGTAGTTGAGTTTGGGGCCGTTCAGGTTCAGTTTGAGGGCTGCGTCGCCCACCGCGTCGGCCATGCCGGGTTTGGTGATGACGCAGTTGTGCAGCATGTCGTCGTTGTTGTTGAACACCCACTTCACGCGGCTACCCGCTTTCACTTCCACACTCTCGATGTCGAATTTCAGGCCCGGTTTGGTACCGATGGTTACGGTCTGATCGGGGCCGTTGGTCCAATCGGCGGGTTGGTCGGTGATGCGCTTGGCACTGGCCGCAGCCTTCGCCGTTTTAGTGGAGATGATCCCTTTACCACCTTTGTTGGTCGTGCCAGGACCGGCTTTGGTTGACGCCATCGCGCCCATGTCGTGCTGGTGTTTCGCGGGAGCGGCAATGGCCAGTTTCTCGCCCGGCGCAATGTTGTTCAGCGTGTAATACCCGACCGTGTGCAGCAGCGGCAACCCCGACGCCGACTTAACGCCTTCCGCTTTCAGTTCGTGGATGTACCCCAGCCGCAGTGTGGTATCGGCCACGATCCGGGCTTTCATCCCATCGTCCGACACGACTATACCCCGGATGGGGATAGCTTTGGGGTCTTCGATGGGACTTCCGTAGGCGCGGTGATACTGATACGTAAAGCTGTTCAGCCCGTAGGACGCCGGATCAGCCGCCGTTTTTTTGTCGACGGGCATCGTGAACTCGACTTCAAAGCCGTCGGGCATCGACCGGATGGCCTTCATCTCGAACGGCATCTGCCCCGTCCAGACCAGCCGCTGCACCCCGTAGGGCGCTTTGCCCGTTGCCGACCAGCCCCGGCTCGTCATGCCTACGAACATCGACCCGTCGACACCCCACGCCATGCGCAGAATACCCGACTGAAAGCCTTCGCGGAACGGGAAACACACGCCCTGCAATTTGCCGCCCACCGTTTCGGTGAACACGCGCATCACCTTGCTGTGCCCCTGATCGCCGACGAACAGCTGCCCGGCAAACGGCCCGAAGCGGTTGGCCGTAGTGTCCTCCACTATGTCGGCCGTTGAGATACCCATAAGCGTATGCGGGAACCAGACGACCGGATTTTTCAGCGCGGGAATTGTTTTGGCGACTTCGTAGAGCGGTTTGTCGGTGCTGGGAACGTCTTCCGGTTTGAGCGTAAGGGGAGACCCCGGCTCGCCCGTCCATTTCAACCCGGCGGGATTCCCGGCAAACGTACCCTTGTCGAGCTGCGTAATCCGGCCCGATCCAACCCAGTCGCCCTGATTTTCGGAGTAGAGAATAGCTCCGCTGCGAAGCTGCGTAAAGCCCGACGGCGACCGCAGGCCCGTTGCCCAGGGGGTTAGTTCGCCCTTGTCGTTGAGCTTGAGCATCCAGCCCCGCCACTTCGACAGGCTGGCACCGTAGCCGATCCAGCCGAGGTTCAGCGTTACGAGCATGTCGCCATCGGGCAGGGGGACGGGGCCGTAGCTGTATTCGTGGTAGTTGCCCGCCAGCGGCCACTTCACCAGCGACTGGTAATCGTCGGCCACGCCGTCGCCGTCGGTGTCGATCAGCTTGGTGACTTCGCCCCGCTGCGTCGCCAGAATTTCACCCCGGCGGTAGGCCAAGCCCAGCGGTTCGTGCAGACCGGTGGCGTACCGCTTAAACTGCGGTTGCCGCGACCCCTGCATGTAGGGGTTGCTAATCATCCAGACGTCGCCCCGGCGGGTCGATACGCCCAGTCGCCCGTCAGGCAGTACAGCCATGCCGCCCACTTCCAGCAATACGCCTTCGGGGATGGGCAGGGTGACCATGTGGTAATAATCGTCTTCGGTCATGGGCCGACCGCCTTTGGGCTGGGCCATGAGGCTGCTACCGCCAAGCAGCAACAGACAGAGTATGCGTAGTCGGGACATTGTTTTACAGTTTACGGTGTAGCCCAGACCTCCAGGTCTGGAGGGCGCGTAGCGACCAACAAGGCTACCGCATGCGCAAGTTGGCCTGACGGCCACCAGACGTGGACGTCTGGGCTACACGTTACCAGATAAGTGCGTAATTGATGGTGGTGTTGCCTTTCAGGGGCATAACCAGTTCCTGTTTGCCATTGACGGTGCGGACGCTTGCTTTCTGCTTCGGGTCGAGCCGGACGTAGTAGCTATGGTCGTTGACGGCGTACAGCCCTTTGCCGAGGTCATCGATGGTTTTACCAGCCGCTAGCCGGCAGTAAAGCGGGTCATTACCAGTACCATTGACGGTTACGGTACGGGTCAGCGATTTGCCATCGGTGTCGGGCATGAGCGCGTCGGTGACGGCCGTGCCCCGGTAGGTGTATCGCATCGTGGGGTTGCCCTGTTTGTCGAGTTTGTAACCGCCGTAGCGCAGATCGGTATCCGGCAGGCTGTCGGGCCACGCCTGCTGGGCGCTGCTCAGCTGCGCTACCACCGGCTGCGGGGCCGTGCGGACGGGCGCGCCCAGCGGTTCAAGCAATTGCGGTTCACCCCGTTCGTACCACATCTGCGTAGCGTCGGCAAAGTCGCCTTTCCACACCTGCACCAGCGCGTCCTGATTCAGATCGACGGTGTAGTTCAGTCCCGACGGCGTTCCGACCGACAGGCAGTGCGTGCGTTTATGCGTCTCGTCGGGCAGCTGGACAAACGAGCGGATCAGCACCGGTTCGTTCTGCACGGCTACGTCGATAGCGCCCACCGGATCGGGTTCGGGCAGCGACGTGGGCGTGTGCAGGGCCTGCGGTTTGGTGTCGGGGGCGGCAATGAACAGGCCGAAGCCGGGGCGGGGCCACGAGCGGCCGAAGAACAGCGTGAACGGGTGCGAACCCGCCGTCAGGTTTATCCGTGCCCGTTTGAGTTCGCCCAGATCCATCCGGGAGTTGGCCAGAACAGGTTTCTGGTCGATTTCCAGCGAACCAAAGCCGCCGTGTTGCAGCGTAAGCGTATACATACCGGTTTTATCGACAATCAGGTTGCCGGTGTAAATGATCGCGTGCCAGCGGGGTTGCCCGTACGACACTTCGTACGTCAGCGCGTTCGTCGTGTCTTCCTTAACCAGCTTCAGGTTTTTGATCGCTGCGGGTTCGGTCGTTTCGGTTTTGGCTTCGTAGAACTGGTACCGCAGATTCGCCAGCCGCGCCACCCGGCGGTCGGAGATAAGCTGATAGCCGACGTTGCGCACGGCCACCGTTCCCGCCTTGACGTCCAGCACGACTGAACCGGACGCTGCTGCGGGCAGACCGGGCAGCACCAGATTCTCCTGCACGAGTACGCCGTTAATTAGTAGCTGCGCCAGCACCGCCGGACTTTTTCCCGCTTCCATCGACAGGTCGATGCGTTGCCACAGGCCCGGTGCTTTACCGGCACTATGACTGGGTAACTCCGCGCGGGGTGCCAGTACGGCACCCGTCGTGTGGTCGTTGATGGCGTTCGTGCCCCAGTTGTCGGCCAGTCGGATTGTGGCTCCGCTGACAGTCAGGCTGGCATCGGTGCCGGGAGCCAGCATCACGTCCATCAGCAGGTGAACGTCCTTGCTACCTGTCAGCAGCGTGATGGGTTGGCCGGGTGTGCCGACGAGTACGGCGTTACCCGACTCGCTTTTAACGCCCGACTCCAGCCCGATACGGACGTTACCGGCCGTTTTCCAGTTAGCCGGTGTGCCGGTCAGTTTATCGGGTGTAATGCGGGTGATTGATTCATCGGTCGATTGGCTGCGGGCCACCGCTCCGGTAATGATCAGGCCGGCGAGTAAGAGCCGCCTGAATCCATTCGGTTGTATGTGCATTGAGGGTTTACGGTTTATACGGCGAGGACCCCCCGGCCGTGGGGTCACTCACACCTATATAAACCCAAATTTACCCATTATTTACCGCTTCCCCACCCGAAATTTGGCGTTGATCCCATGGTTATTATCAGGGTGCCGCCCCGCTGAATTGTCGCGTGGTCGAGGGTGGGCTGCGTAAGCGGGTTGCCGTTGAGCGTGGCCGACTGAATGTAGACGTTCGTTGGGCTGTTGTTCCGCGCTTCGACCACGAATGGGGTCGTGCCCGACCGGATTGTGACGCGGTCGAGGGCGGGGCTGCCGAGTACGTAGTCGGTGGTGCCGGGGCAAACGGGGTACAGCCCCGCCATGCTGAACACCAGCCAGGCCGACATCTGTCCGCCGTCTTCGTTACCGCTCAGTCCGCCGGGGCTGGTGTCGTACTCGTCGGTGATAAGCTGCCGCACACGGGCCTGCGTTTTGGGAGCGGCACCCGCCAGCGCGTAGAGGTACGCGATCTGATTGTTGGGTTCGTTGCCGTGCCAGTAGTGCCCCCCGTCGAAGAGCGTGTCGAGTTTGGCGACGAATTGCGGTTTGCCGCCCATTAGCCCGATCAGACCCGGCACGTCCTGCGGTACGAAGAAGGTGTACTGCGCCGGTGAACCTTCCGTGATGAACGACGACCGCTGGGCAAACGGGTTGAAATCAGCGATCCAGCGACCGTCGGCATAGCGGCCCCGCACGTAGGTCACCGCCGGGTCGAACACGTTGCGGTAGTATTGGCTGCGCTGCTGAAGCTGTTGTGCATCGGCGGCATGGCCCAGCGCGGTAGCCAGTTGGCCCAGACAGAAATCGTCGTAGGCGTATTCGAGCGTGCGCGACACCTGTTCCCGCTTGTGATACGCCTGCCAGACCGAATCCTCCAGCGGGATATAGTGATATTTTTCGTACGACGCCAGTGCCCGTCGACCCTGTCCGTTGGCGTAACTCTGCGGGTCGGTGTTGACGTCGAAGGCGTTTTTGCGGAGGTATGTATAAGCCGTGGGCACGTCGAAATTACGGACGCCTTTCGCGTAGGCATCGGCCACCGCCGACAGCGCGTGGTCGCCGACCATGGCCGCCGTGTACGAGTTCCAGCAAGGGAAAATAGGCATCCAGCCGCCCTGCTCCGCCTTCTTCACCAGCGACTGCATCATTTCGCCGTTGCGCGTTGGGTCGATCAGGTTCAGCAACGGATGAACGGCCCGGAACGTGTCCCACAGGTTGAAATCGCAGTAGTAGGCAAACCCATCGGCTTTGTGGATGGTGCTGTCGTCGGCAAAACCGGGGTAGCGGCCGTCGACGTCGGAAAAGATGCGGGGTGTCAGGCGGGTGCGGTAAAGGGCCGAGTAAAACAGGGTTTTGGCCTCGTCGCGCCCCTCGACGGTCATTTTACCGAGTTCGTGATTCCAGGCGGCTTCGGTCTGCTGCCGGAGCCTGGGCAGGTTCCAGTCGGGAATTTCAGCGCGGAGGTTCTGTCGGGCACCGTCCAGACTGACGAACGACGTACCGACGCGCACCCGCACGACCTGCCCCGGTTTCCCTTTCCAGCCCACGTAGCCGCCCATCGACTCGTTTTTGGCCATCCCCCGCGCCGTGCGTTGACCAGGCGTCGGCGTGTTCTGCTGCCAGGTGCCGAACGTGGTAAAGGGCGTGTCGAACTGCACGACGAAGTAACCGCTGAACCCGGCCGGTTGCCCCGCACCCTGATAGATGCGATGCACGGGATTGTAGCCCACGATCTCGCGCCGGGCGGGGTCGATGGAGACAAAGCCCTGCCCCTCGTCGCTGTTCGGCTCGACTAGTACGTAGTTGTCGCCCCCGCGCTCGAAGGTAAACTGCATCAACCCCGCCCGCGTGTGGCCCGACAGCTCGGCCCGGATGGCGTAGTCGGCAAGGCGGGTGCGGTAGTAGACGGGGGTCGCCTGTTCGTCGGCGTGTGCGTAGGTCGATGCACGGTCGGCGGGGCGGGTTTTGAGCGGTCCCGACAGGGGCATGATCGTGACGCTGCCGTAGTCCTGCACGCAACTGCCGTTCATCCAGTGCGATCCGCGAAAGCCGCTGATGCGCGTGTCGTTGTAGTAATACGGCGGGATGCATTTTACCTCGGTGGCCTGCGTCTGCGGGGTCCAGTTGGTCATCGCGTGCGGCCGACCCACCATTGGAATCGTCTGTCCTTTGAGTTCGCTGCCCGCTTCACTGTGGCGCAGGGCAGTGGGCGTCCGGCTCGGTGCCGACCCGATCAGCGGGTTGACGTAGGAGACGGGTGTACGCTGGGCAACGGCGGTAACGTGTGCGAAAAGCAGCGCGAAAAAGCAGAACGGCAGGTAATAACGGATCATGGCGGTTGTATCGATTCGCCAAAGTAAAGCACCGTTTTGCCTGATCCTACCAGCACGGAGGAAATACCGGCGGTTTGCCCCCGTGCCCCTGAAAGGGGGAGCATTCCGCAAATGAACCGCTCCCCCCTTCAGGGGTTGTTTGGGGAAACATTTTTGTCATCCCGACGCAGGAGGGATCTTCGCTAGTGGGCAGTTTTATTTGCTTTTACCGAAGATCCCTCCTGCGTCGGGATGACAAAAAAGGTGGTTTCAAGGCACTGAAACGTTTCCCAAAACAACCTCTCAGGCGGGCGGTAAAACACAATTATTCAACCGCCTAATGGTCTATGTCAACGTAAAAACAACGATCCCCCGGCCACTCTACTGAGCAACCGGGGGATTCCCGTATAAAGAACCACCATGTGGCGGATCACCGTAAACCGTATACTGTAAACCATAAACTGCTTTACAGCAGCTTATCCAGTGTAATCGGCAGGTCGCGGACGCGTTTGCCGGTCGCGTGGAAAATGGCATTGGCGATGGCGGCCGGCATGCCGACGATACCGATTTCGCCCAGCCCTTTTACGCCCAGTGGGTTGACAATGTGGTCGACTTCTTCCACGAAAATAACGTCGAGGTCGTGAACGTCGGCGTTGACAGCCACGTGGTATTCGGCCAGGTTGTGGTTCATAAACCGGCCGTAGACGTCGTCCATAGCCGTTTCTTCTTCCAATGCCATGCTGATACCCCAGACCATGCCGCCCAGAATCTGCGACCGGGCCGTTTTCGGGTTGATGATGCGTCCGGCCGCGACCGCCGTAACGGCCCGCGTTACCTTTACAGTGCCCAAATCTTCATCGACCATCACCTCAACAAATACCGCCGAGTGTGTACTGCGGGCGTATTTACGCTGTTCGAGCATATCGGGCAGCGCGGTCGAGCTTTCGGAAATGGCCCGCCCGCCGTTGGTCGCTACGATATCGATGTACGAAACACCCGCGCCCGGATTGCTCTTCAGCCGGATGCGCGAATCGGCAAATTCGACATCCTCCAGTTTTGCCTTTTTCAAAGGTGAATCGGGCATCTGCTGCGCCAGTTTGAACAGCTTTTTGCCCAGATCCTGACAGACCAGCTTTACCGCCGAACCAACCGTCGCGGCTGTCCAGGAGCCGCCGGAAATCAGCGAGAACGGCATATCCGAGTCGCCGAGTTTGAAGATCACATCCTCGACGGGCATACCCATCGTTTCGGCCGCGATCTGCGTCATGATCGTGTACGTGCCGGTGCCGATGTCGGCGGTGGCACTGCTGACGCGTAGTTTGCCGTTGACGGTCAGAACGGCCTCGGCTGACGAGAACATCTGATTGGCGTCCCAGATGCCCGTTGCCATGCCCCAGCCGATCAGATTGTGTCCTTTCTGCATCGAACGCGGCTCAAGCGGTCGGTTCGACCAGCCAAACCGGTCGGCCCCCTGTTCGAAACAGGCTTTCAGTTCCTTGCTCGAATACGGCAGATCGTCGGCGGTATTGCGATCCGAATAGTTTTTCAATCGAAAGGTAAGCGGGTCGATTTTCATGCTGTACGCCAATTCATCGACGGCAACTTCCAGCGCTGATACACCCGTAACGCCCCCCGGTGCCCGCATATCGAGCGGGGTGTAGTTGTCTAGATCGACGATCTTATAATCGTACTTCGTGTTGGTGACCGGATACAGCATGCCGCCCCAGTTCACGACCACTTCCGTATAGTCTTCGAAGCGCGACGTTTCGGCTACCGCTTCGTGCGACAGCGCGCTCAGCGTGCCGTCGGTTGTGCCGGCCAGTGAAACATGCTGAATGGTGGCCGGTCGGTGGCCGAACGTGAACATCTGCGGGCGTGTCAGCACGAGCCGTACCGAGCGTTTGAGTTCGCGGGCCGCCATGACCGCCAGAAAAAGCTGGTACTGTGGCCGTAGCCCTGACCCAAAACCGCCACCCATATAGGGCGAGATGACGCGCACGTCGTCGTTCGACATCCCGAAAATCTGCGTCACGTACATCTTACTGTTCGTAACGCCCTGGGTTTTGTCGTAGATGGTCAGCTTGCCGTTCTTCTCGTACTTTACCGTTGTGGCAAACATCTCCATCGGGTTGTGGTGCTCCACGGCGTGTACGTACGTGCCATGCGTTTTTACCGGCGATTCGTTGTATACTTTGTCGAAATCGCCCAGTGGTTTCGGTGGTGGCGGCTTCAGCAGCGATGCTATTCCGCTTGACGGCTTATGACCCCGCCCGGCATTTTTCGCCAGATCGGTGTCGTGCGCTTCGACGTCGTACGTCACCTCGACCAGCGACGCGGCATAGCGGGCCAGTTCAAACGTGTCGGCCACGACCAGCGCAATCGGCTGACCGCTGTACTTGATCTTGTTGTCGTACAGAGGGCGGAAGGGCGAGCCGGGTGGGGCGTCCTGATCGTTGTACGAGATGTCGAACCAGGCCACTTTGGGCCGGTTTTCGTAGGTAAACACCTCCAGCACGCCGGGCAGACCTTTGGCTGCGCGGGTGTCGATATGGGTGATGGTGCCCTTGGCGATAGTGCCCGAGACGACGTACGCATACGTCAGGTCGGGGGCACTGAATTCGGCCGCGTACTTGGCATCACCGGTTACTTTGGCCCGGCCGTCGACGCGGCTCAGGGGTTGTCCGATTGGGCTGCTCATAGGTCGGGTTATTCGGAGGGTTCCTGTTTAGCGGCTATGCCCAGTGCCCGCACGATGGCGCGGTGGGCCAGCTTGATTTTAAAGCTATTGTACTCGAAACCGCGTGCGCCTTCGAGCAGGGCGTCGGCCAGTTTGGCGTAGTTTTCTTTCGTTGCTTGCTGCCCGATCAGCAGGGCTTCGGCTTCGGGCTTGCGCCACGGCTTGTGGGCCACCCCGCCCATCGCCACGCGGACGTCGGTTACGGTGTCGCCGTCGAGTTCGAGGGCAGCCGCTACCGACACCAGTGCAAAGGCATACGAGGCCCGGTCGCGTAGTTTCAGGTAGGCATGGTACTCGGGAAATCCTTTGGCGGGCAGGTCGATGGCCGTTACCAGTTCGTCGGGGCCGAGTGTATTGTCGTACTGCGGGTCTTCGCCGGGGAGCCGGTGAAACTCCAGCATTGGTATAGTCCGTTCTCCGTTCGGGCCGCTTACCCGTACCGTCGCGTCGAGAGCCGCCAGCGCTACGCACATATCCGACGGGTTCGTCGCGATGCACGAATGGCTGGTGCCGAGAATGGCGTGGATACGGTTATAGCCGTTGAGGGCCCCGCAGCCTGAACCCGGTTCGCGCTTGTTGCAGGCCGTCGCCAGGTCGTAGAAATAATAGCAGCGGGTGCGCTGAAACAGGTTACCGCCGTTGGTGGCCATGTTCCGCAACTGGGGCGACGCCCCGGCCAGAATCGTCTGCGACAGCAGGGGGTACCGTCGAATGACCCGTTCGTCGTAGGCCGTATTGGCATTGGTCGCCAGCGCGCCGAGCCGCAAGCCACCGGCTTCGTTATCGGTAATTTCTGCCAGCGGCAGTTTGTTGATGTCGATCAGCCGTTCGGGCCGCTCGACGTTCTCCTTCATCAAATCGATGAGGTTGGTGCCGCCCGCAATGAATTTAGCCGCCGTGTATTGCTGCTGATCGTCAATGGCCCCGGCAACATCGTGGGGCCGGGCGTAGGTGAAGCTGTTCATAGGTCAGGATTTTTCGGTTACGTGCATGACGTCGGTGATGGCATCGACAATGTTGGTGTAGGCTCCACACCGGCAGATGTTGCCGCTCATCAGTTCGCGGATGTCGGCCGTTGTCCGCACGTGTCCTTCGCTCATCATACCCACCGCCGAACAGATCTGACCGGGGGTACAGTAGCCACACTGGTACGCATCGTGGTCGATAAAAGCCTGCTGAATGGGGTGCAGCTCGCCGTTTTCGGCCAGCCCTTCGACGGTTGTGATCGACGCGCCTTCTTTCATAACGGCCAGCGTCAGGCACGAGTTAATTCGAACGCCGTCGACCAGTACCGTGCAGGCACCGCATTGGCCGTGGTCGCAGCCTTTTTTGGTGCCGGTCATGTGCAGGTGTTCGCGCAGGGCGTCGAGCAGGCTGGTCCAGGGGGCCAGCATCAGTGTATGCTCCGTGCCGTTGACGGTCAGCCGGACGGGTTGGGGCGTTGGCACCGACGGTGCCCGGTCGATGCTGATAGGAGCCAGTGTTTCCATATAGCCAGGAGAGGTTTATAGTATACTCCAGTAAACTACTGGGAAATGACTTTGTCACGGTCGATCGCTATACGTCTAGCAAACGGGACTATTATTCAGGTCAACTGGTTGATTGTCAGTAATTCTGTGATTTAATACAGAATGAATTTAAATAAGTCGGTAAACTATTGTTGGCGCGTATGATCTAATTTACAGCCCGAAACGGGCCGGTATACCAGCGAAGGACAGCGGCACGTTTCGTTTACGATCATTAATCGACCAAATCCGATGACCCTTATCAACAAAAACACCCGGCGCGACTTTTTGAAGGTCGGTGCGCTGGCTACGGCGGCTGCGTTGCTGCCCCGCACAAATCTGCTGGCCGCTCCAGCCACGCAACATGCTGGTCTGCAACTGTATACGCTGCGAAACGAACTGGCTAAAGACGTCGAGGGAACGCTACAGCAGGTCGCTAAAATCGGCTACAAAGAAGTCGAACTGTTTGGCTATAGCGGTAAATTCTTCGGTAAGACAGCTGCTGAGATGAAGACGTTACTGAAGGGCCTGAACCTGTCGGTGCCGAGCGGCCACTACACGGTTGGCAAAGCGATGAAGGGCAAGGGTACACTGCTCGACGGCTGGAAGCAGGCCGTCGATGACGCGGCTACGCTGGGGCAGCAGTATATGGTCTGCGCGTATCTGTTCCCCGCCGAGCGGACCAAGCTCGACGATTACAAGGAGTACGCTGACCTATTCAACAAGTCGGCGGAAGTGTGCAAGTCGGCCGGTATTCAGTTCTGCTACCACAACCACGACTTTGAGTTCAAGGAAATGGACGGGCAACTGCCGTACGACCTGCTGCTGAAAAATACCGACCCGAAGCTGGTGAAGCTGGAGCTGGACCTGTACTGGGCGACGTTCGCCGGGCAGGACCCCGTGGCGCTGTTCAAGAAAAGCCCCGGCCGCTACCCACTCTGGCACGTGAAAGACATGGAGAAAGGCGGAGATCGTACGTTCGCACCGGTCGGCACCGGCTCGATCGACTTTCAGCGAATCTTCGACGCGAAGAAAACGGCCGGTATGACGCACTACTTTGTCGAGCAGGATCAGACGAAAGGCCCTGCGCTGGAAGCTATCGCCACGAGCTATAAAAACCTCGGCAAGCTGACCGTGTAAGGTTTATTTGACAGGATTACAGGATGAACAGGATTTTGATGCTTCTTAAATCCCATAAATCCTGTAATCCTGTCTAAAAAAAATCAGTGTAAATCCGCAGAGATCTGCGTGCCATCTATTCCGGCAATCCTGTCGATAACACCGGCTGGCTGACGGATTGCGGTTGCCGGAAGGTGCTGAGCAACTTATCGTACACACCCAGGAGCTTGCCCCGTTCGTGCGACCACGACAGTTCGGTCAGGACGCGGTTGTAGCCGAATTCGCCCATCTGCTGCCGTATCGTTTCGTTGTCGAGCAGGTACGTGATCTTGTCGGCGAAGTCGGTGATGTTGTGGGGTTCGGCGTAGAGCGACGCCTGCTGCGCGGAGAAACGGCCTTCCTTCAGATCGAACTGGACAACCGGCTTTTTCAGGGCCATATACTCCATGATCTTGTTCATGGTCGAGAGGTTATTCATCTCGGTCGGCCGGTCGGGGTTGACGCAGATGTCGGCCGTGTTGAGCACGTTCAGCAGTAACTCATCGGGTACCCGGCCGTAGAAATCGACGTAGTCGGTCAGGTGCATCTCGGCCGATAGCTTTTTCATCTCGTCCAGACTGGTGCCGCCACCGACAATAGCAAACTGCACGTCCTGCCGCTTCGCCACGATTTGTTGCACCGCTTCGAGCAGCAGGTCGATGCCCTCACTTTCGCAGATCACGCCCAGATACCCGACCAGATAGCGACGCCCTTTTTTGCAGGCATCGTCGCCGGGGATGATCCGCAGCCGGTCGAGTTTGGGGCCGCTTCGCACGATCGTTACATCGTCGGGGTTCATCCCGCCCCGCTGAATGGCGATCTGCCGGTACGATTCGTTTGTGGCAATGCTGACGTCGGCTATGCGGTAGGTGATGCGTTCGAACAGCAACATGAGCCGGTAGAAAAAGTCTTTGCGCTCGAACTTGGCGATGTAAAATTCCGGGTTGATGTCGTGGTGATCGAACAGGTATTTGACGCCCAGCAGCTTAAACGGGAGTGCAACGGTAAAGATCAGGTCGGGCGGGTTGCAGCCGTGAATTACCTGAAACCGCTTTTTGGCGAAAATTTTTATGGCGTACCAGTACCACCAGAAAATCGACGTGCCGTACTCGATCAGATACCCCAGCGGCCCGGATGCTTCGACGGGTAGCGGATGTCGGTAAATCTCGATGCCGTCAAGGGTTTCGCGGGGTGTGGTAAACCCCTTCATCCGGGGGCAGATGATGCTCACGTCAGCCCCGGCTTCGCGCAGCGTCGTGGCTTCCTGCCAGACCCGCCGGTCGAATGGAACTGGCAGGTTTTCCACGATGATCAGGATATGTTTTCCGGTAATGTTTGAGTAGGGAGTTGTATGCATAGGGAGGAAGAGTATGGTCTTTAGTGGGGGAGTTGACCTCACCCCCGTCCCCTCCCGCAACGGCGGACCGCCTAAAACAGGAGAGGGGTGTCATCACAGACAGGCAGTATTCTGTTAAGTACTCCTTGTGAGAACAGACACTGCACTGGATAGGCTAAAAGTTGTTTGCCACTAGTCACCCCTCTCCTGTTTTGGGAGAGGGGCCGGGGGTGAGGGGAAATCCTACCGGAACAGCATCTGCACCGGTACGTCGGCGGCCTCCTGCGACCAGTTGATACCGATATACTGGCTACTGGCGTCGATGTCGATAGGGAGCCGGACGAGGTCGAGGACGATCTTGCCGACGGCTTCTTCAGCGATGGTGATAAACTCGGTTTCCTTTGTACTGATAACCAGCACGTCGGCCCAGTCGAGCAGCTCGCGGGCGTCCTGCACCATCAGGCGGGAGAGGTGCGGAATGTGCTGATCGATGTACTCCTTGTTGGTACCCGTCAGTTTTGACGTATGAACGTTACGGTCGTAAATCCTGAGCGAGAAGCCCTTGCCCAGTAGTGTTTCTGCCAGCTCAACGGCGGGGCTGTTACGCAGATCGTCGGTACCCGCTTTGAAGCCAATGCCCAGGAAACCGATGTTGCGGTGGCTGTAGCGCATCAGCAACGCGATGGCCCGCTGCATCTGAATCTCATTGGTACGGTGGATGCTGCTGATGACCGGTACCTGCAAATACAGATCGTGGGCCAGCGTCTGCAGGCCTTTCAGGTCTTTCGGCAGGCACGAGCCGCCGTAGGCAAAGCCCGGTTTGAAGTAGTAGTTCGAAATGTTGAGTTGTTTGTCTTTGCAGAAAATGTCCATCACCTCGTGCGAGTCGATACCCAGCGACGAGCAGATATTGCCGACTTCATTGGCAAACGAAATCTTCAGCGCATGGTACGTATTGTTGACGTACTTCATAATCTCGGCCGTCTTGGTTTCGGCCACGATTACGTCGGCGGGCAGTTCACTGTACAGCCGACGCACCACGTTGCCCGCCCGGTCCGACTCCGCACCGATCAGCGTAAGGGGTGGGTGGTAATAGTCATGAACAGCGGTGCCTTCACGCAGAAATTCGGGATTGCTGACCACCGCAAAATCGACGTCGCGAATCAGGCCGGAGCGGGTTTCGATCATGGCCGCGATCTTGGCGCAGGTGCCGGGCATAACCGTCGAACGTAGGGCGATAACGTGAAACGAATCTGGTCGCTGCGCTATCTTCTCCCGCAGCACGTCGCCGAAGTGATTGGCTACCCCCATGATATAGCTCAGGTTCAGGTGGCCCTGCGCCGTGGTTGGCGTACCGACTGCGATAATCGACAGGTCGGTGTTGAGAATCGCTTCCCGGAAGTCGGTTGTCGCCCGAATCCGACCCAGCAGATGCTGCGTTGCAATGATGGCGTCGATGTCTTTTTCGATGATCGTCGCGCGACCCGTATTGATCTGATCGACCTTTGTCTGGTTGACATCGACCCCAACGACCTGATGGCCATTCTGCGCCAGACAACCCAGACTGACGCAACCTACGTAGCCCAAACCAAAAATGCTGATGTTCATACCGGACCTGGTTGTATTGATTGAAAAAGTTGACTGAACTGATTGTCAGATGAGTGCCTCAGTGGTATTGATTTTGTTGGCAGACGGGGTTGGTGAGGGAAGGCCAACCACGAGCCGGTGACGCAGGGTCATTGACTGTCCCGGCAGCAGCGTCAGCCAGCTGCGCAGGGTTGGGCTGGGCTGGCGGTGGTAAAACCCGTCGGAGTACCAGCCCAGTGGCACGGGATCAAGCTGCCCGGTGATACACTCAGTTTGTAGTGCCGGATCGACAAGGAGCCTCAGTCGACGCTGGGTGTCGGGGTGCACCAGGACAACCGTCCGGCCCACCGGCTTCATCTGAATGGCCGGCCCGCCGTGGAACATAACCTCGACTACCCGTGGCTGCTTCCCCAGATTCGATACGTAGTCAATCATGTGCAGCGTATCGGTGTCTTTCTCGAAGCGCAGCGAACGCGTATGCTGGCAACGAATCGACTGGTAGCCGTTGTGCGTCGCCGTGAGTTCATCGACTTGCTCATCCGATTGGCTGTTAAGCACCAGGGGCTGATACTGATCGAGCCAGAGCATGGCCCCTGCCTGCCGCGCCTGATTCTGCCCATCGAAGCAAACCGTATTATGGGCGCGGGTGCTGATAAAATAGTTGCGCCAGAGCGGGTCGGTCTGGTAGCTGTAGGTGCCGGGGTCGGCCAGAAATACACAGCCGTCGATGTGCATCAGAAACGACAGCGCATCAGCGTGACCGTGGGCTGCAATCGACAGGTAGCCCAGCGGAGCTGCGTCGGCATGGATATAAATTTCGTCAGGCTGTGACTTCGCCGGGTTGCGGGTCTGTTTCCGGAAAATAAAATGACCCTCCTGCGAATACAGGACACTACCCAGCAGCGCGGTCGTTGGCAGTACGGCGTCGTACAGGTCGCGTCCCGTTTGGCCGAACAGCACGTAGTTCTTCAGGTCAAAACCGGGGTGTTCGCCTTCTTCAGCCCGCTGTTTCAGAAACGGGTCGCCAAACAGTACGGCACCCGACGCCAGCAGCGACCTGAAATTATTGAACGGGCGATACGCATCGAGCAGCAGCACGCGGCCGTCGTCTTCGTCGCCGTAGCGCGGAAACGTACCCCGCACATCGAGAAACTGCGCGATATAAGTCAGGATCTGGTGGAGCGTATGCTGGTACGTTGCCGATAATGGCTTGCCCGCCCGGTCGGCAGTCACCTGCGCCAGCAGAAAAAAATCGGTGATAAACTGAATGTATTCGGCCGCTTCTTCGCGGTTAACTCCGAGGGGGCTGTGCTGCCGTACGATCTCCGTTTCGAGCCCCTTACGAGCGTACGCTTCCCAATCGGCCGATTCCGGAAATTGCCAGAACGTAGCCGCAACGAATAGCCCCGCGTACTCAGCAATCAAATGGTTGTTGGCCGATGAGAAGTACGACGGGTTTGACCGGCTGTAGACACAGTGCTGGTAGATCAGTGGAACCCAGCAACTATCGACAAACGTGCCGAACGCCGGGTCGGTTTGCGCCAGCGTCGACGCGTCGAGAATATTCCAGCTGACAAACCAGTTCAGGAGCCGGATATTGACTTCGATATTGCTGTACCAGTTCAATCCCGTCAGATACGGATTTTCAGCTTGCCACGACACGGTCGTCGCCACAAACTGATCGAGAAAACGGCGGTCGCCGGTTTGCCGGTACTGTACGGCCAGTTGCGGCAAAAACAACAGTCGGTTGATTTCCCAGGCGTATTTAGCACTGCCGCTGCTCCCGGTTCTGACGTTGACGTCGTGGGCGTAGATCATCGGGAACCGCTGCCCGGTGCTGATATCGAGGTGCCAGTCGATTGGCTGATCGATTGATTGTGTATGGCGGAAAACAGGTTGCTCCGGCGAAAACGGCACCGGGGGCGTCTGCGCCGGATCGAAGGGAAGCAGTGAGTGCGGCAGCGTGTTTAGCCGGATAGCCGGTAGCCAGCCCATACGTTTACGGGCCTGTCGCTTCTGTATCGACTGCTGCGCTCGGAACACCAGTTCGGCGGGCGGCATAGTGCGCAGTCGGTTGTAAAACCAGCGTAGCGTTGTCATGTCAACGGGCCGTTTTTCGAACGAGATGCGTACTAATCAGCCACCCGCGACAGGGCAGCTGTGGATAACTCGGTCGGGAGGCTCCGCCAGTATATCGCTCTTTGCTGACAGGTCCGGCCGGAGTTGCCGGGGGAGACAACCAACCAACGGACACAGGTGAATGTAAAACGTTGAGCATAGCTATATAGGGTTGGCACTAAATTAGAAAATTAGCTTCTCTAATAGTATAACTAATTTACATTTATCTAGTATGGTAAACTAATAAATGAAATTAGTCTTCTATATTTTAATAAGTAAAAACTGTGCCATCAGTAAAAAGTCAGGGTGACAGGCAGCAACAGGCATACGAAATAACCAGCAGGCCATAGGCCGGTAAACGTGTAAAGCGGCTGTAGCCAACTCTGAGATAGAGTTGGCTACAGCCGCTTTGGTTAGCTATTAAGTACGGTGGGTACTGACGTATGGTGGCTTAGTTAGCCTGACCTGGTTTAACGGTGTCGTAAGTAGCCGTAGCGTTGCCAATTTGTACGTCGTCGTAGTACAGAACGCGCTCAGCGTATTTCGACTTGCCCGTCCAGGCGTAGATACCGGCTTTCCAGTAAGGCTTGTATTTCTGTGGGTAGCCGATGTTGATGTTCCGTTCGTTGGCGACCTGCTTGCCATCCTGCCAGATCTCCAGGATACCCGTGTTACCGCTTGGATCCCATTTGACGTGAACCACATAGTCAACCCATTTGTCGTAGGTGGCGGTGCCCAGGCGGATAATCTTCTGGGCGGTAGGTGTCTGCTGGGCTTTGGTGATGGCCACGTCCGACGAGCGGTAGTAGGCTTTGATCTGGTTGTTAGGCTCCAGGTAGAAGGCCAGCGGGGGGTACGAATCTTCTTCGCCGGGGTTGGCTACACCGTGCCACTGGCTGAATACGATGGTTTCGTTGTCGTCGGCCATCTTGCTGGCTGGCATGTAGACGCTGTAGCCGTACCAGCGCTCAACTTCACCATTTTTCAGCGCGTCGGTACCCAGTTCCGAGTGCATCGATGTGTTGGTGCCGTCGTACTGGCTTGGCATCCAGCCGAAGCGCATCGACTGCTTGCCCGAGCGGGCGAAATCGGTGCTGATTTTACCGGCGGTAGCCGTGCGCAGTTCAGGAATCCAGAAGTTAGAGAACCAGCTGCCTTCGAAGCCGTCGGCGTTGATGAGCTGGCTGTTGGTGCGGGCGGTCGACTGGGTTACTTCGCTTTGTGGAGCGACCGTGTCTGACTGCGAGCAGCTCGTCAGGCTAAGGTTGGCAAACAAGGTTATCAGAGCCAGCATGATCGTTACGCGAACCGATTTTACAGCGGTGAAGGTAGCGTTTTGAGCGGTTTGGATGATGGTGTTGACTTGCATGACTTTGGTCTTTTCTGCGTTTGCTTGACCAAAGTTGGCATCTCAGGAGGGGGTGGATGGGCCCAATTCGATGAACGACGGGGAACACCGGTTTTTCGGCAGGAAAGTCCGGTTTTTGGGAATAATGTAAATTCAGTGTTTTCGCTTGTGGGTATTCGGTAAAGTACAGCGAAGCAGCCGCTAGTCGCATCCGAAGCGTATGGCTCATGGCTAGGCTCGTGTCAAGTAGCAGGTGCTCCATACAGTCCGCTGTGCCGGGTACAGGCATAGCGGACTGTGATTGCTCGCCGTACCGTTGCCATCGATAGATGGCGTGCGTGTGGCCGGTGAGGCTGGCTAAAAGCAAAACGCCCCCGGTAAGGATCGATCCTTGCCGGGGGCGTTTTGCAGACGAAACCGTACGGTCAGCTGATGGAAGGCTGCGACTGTACCGGGCGTTCGGGTATGGGTACCGTCGTGTCGACGGTAGAGCCAAAGCGTCGGCGTAACCCGGCGGTGGGTTTCTCGACGTACTGATAACTCAACACCGTAAGGGTCAGGCCCAGCGGTACAGCCACCAGCAACCAGGTCGGGTCCAGTCGGGTGCTGCCTACCAGTTGATTGGCAACGGACACGCCAAACCAGTGAAACAGGTAAAGCGAGTAGCTGAGTTTGCCCGTTAATACCAGCCAGGGACTACTCAAACTGAGGTTCAGGCGTTTGTAGGCCGGGTTGTAGACGAGGGCCGGTACCAGCACACTGAGCGACAACCCCTGTATCGTGTACCGCCAGCTTTCCCGAAATACCCCATCGCGAAATAGAAACGTAGCCAGCAACACCACCATTGCCCCGATTACGATGGCGGGCTGTGTACTTCGGTGCAGCCAATGATTCGCCCGGTCCTGACTGACGAGTACGCTGACCAGACAGCCAAACATGATCGCGTCGAGCCGGGTATCGGTCTGGTGGTAAATGCGGTAGACCGTCAGGTCCGTCAGGCCATTGGCCCCGATCAGGTATAGCCGCCAGGCCGCTACGGCCCCGACAACCAGCACCATGATGCCGATGAACAGGCGTGGACGACGCCAGGCAGCAATAAACAGCAGGGGAAAAAACAGGTAGAAGTGTTCCTCGATCGCCAGCGACCAGGTTATGTCGAGTACATGCCGGCAAAGGTGAGAGGCCGGGCTGTCGCCGTAGATCATGTAATAGTTGCGGTAGTAAAACAGCGTCGACAGTACATCACCGGTCATCAGTCCACAGCCATTGACCAGCGCAAAACCGACGGCCAGCGCGACCATAAACAGCAACGCCGGGTAGAGCCGGAACAGGCGTCGCAGGTAAAAGCCAGTCAGATCGATCCGGCCGGTTTTGTTCCATTCAGCGATGAGCAACCGGGTGATGAGAAACCCGCTGATGAAGAAAAAAAGCGTAACACCGAAGCCGCCCGGAATCCAGTGGCCAAACCCGTAATGACTAACGACTACGACCAGAATGGCCAGACCGCGCAGTCCGTCGAGCACGGGTAGATAACTTTTTTGAGGATGCATGTCGCTTGATGGTTTGTGGCAAACGGCCGCTTACGTCAACGTCTTTGCCTGAATAAGGGCTATAATCAGCATGGCAAGTGGTAGCGGTACCCGTTCTAGGGTCTATCCGTAAGTAGATCCGTGTAAAGTTGATGCAACTGGGGCAGTACGGCCGCTGGCTGGTAGCTGGTAATGATCCGGGCCGACTCGCTGCCCATACGGGTAATCTGGTCGGGATTGTCGATGAAGCGCATCAGCCGCTGACACATGGCTTTTTTGTCGCCGGGCTCGACCAGAAATCCATTGACGCCATCCTGGACAACCTCGGCCGTACCACCAACGGGGGTGGCAATGATGGGCAGATGGTAGTTCATCGCTTCCAGAATCGACAGCGGGAGCCCCTCGTTGTAGGAAGGCAGGATAAACACATCGCAGATGCTGAGCAGTTCGTGCTTGCGGATGCCCGATACCCAACCCTCAAACTGGACCATCGACTCCATCCGGTGCTGCGCGACGTACTGTTGAAGGCGCTCTGTTTCCCCATTGCCGCCTACGTACAGCCGTAGCCGCCCCTCAAACGAATCGCGGTATTGCCGGATGCCGTCGAGTAAATCGAAGATGCCCTTGCGCTGCCCGATCGCTCCCAGAAACAACAGCCGGACGGGCAGTTTACCGGCAGGCCGGGTCGGAAAACCGACCGATGCATCGCGCTGATGAATGGTGTTGTTCAGTATCTCCAGCCGACGTACCCGGAACGTCCGGTTGAAATAATCCCGCCAATACGTCGACAGCACAATGACCATGTCGGATTGCTCAACTAAGAACCGGACCAGCCGCTGCGTAATCGCGTTGCTTTGCTCATAGAATTCCACGAAGCGGGAACCGTGCATGTGGTAGATCACCCGTTTGTGAAAAACGTACCGCGCGGCCAGGAAAATGAGCAGTTTACGGTAGAAACTGCCGTGCGATGAGGCCTGAATGTGTACCACGTCGATGGCTTTGTCGCGCAGCAGTGTCTGGATGAAACGCAGGTATTGCCCGAAAAAAAACAGGATCAGCGGCCCTTTGCCCATGACCCGGTGGGTCGTAATGCATTTGTAGGTAGCGAAGTGCCGGGCGTACACGTTCATTACGCTGCCAATACCGCCCCGGTAATTGATGTGGTCGGGGCCGACTGTCAGGACACGCTCGGCCGTTTCGAGCGGAATGAGCCAGTTGGGGGGGGCGGATACGGGTGGCAAAGGGCGGGAGTCGAGCATTGCGTTGGAAGTCGCTAAAACACGGTGCTGAAGGAAGGTGTCGGGTCGGTGTAGGCCGGATGGCGACGCAGGATACGGGCGGGGTTACCCACGACGGTACAGCCTGCCGGGATCGATTTGGTAACGACGCTGCCCGCTCCGATCACGACATTATCGCCGATATGCACCGGGCCGATGATACAGACGTTGGCCCCGATATCGACATGGTTACCGATGATGGGACAGCCGCTGCCCCGACCTGCATTACCAATCGTGGTCGATTGTCTCAGCACGCAGTTGCGGCCGATCCGGGTGTGTTTGTGTACTACCAGCGCCTGCCCGTGATAGATGCGTAAGCCCGGCCCGACTTCCGTGTCGTAGGGCAGTTCTACGCCCAGTGTCCACTCAACCAGCAGCCGGTACAGCACGCGGCCGGGGGTTAGCAGCAGGCGGGCTACCGCATTGGCCGGTCGGTAGTTGGCCAGCCGGAACAGCACCCCCAGTAACCGCCCTTTTGAGTTACTGGCGTTGGCCGACCAATCCTGAAAAGCAAACGAAATAATGTTCATGCAGCAGACGAATAAGTAATCGAATCGAGTGGCCGTGGGGGCGCCAGCGTATCGGCCGTGAGCAACTGTCGGTACAGGCCGACGTATTGGTCTGCCATCGCCCGGATGGAGTAAATGCCATCGTTGGGTAGATCCAGTTCGCCTACCAGTGTCGAGAGTGTCTGGGTTCGGTAGGCCCGGATCAGTCGCAATAAGCCATCCGTACAGGCCCCCGCATCTTCCGTTGTGAACAGCAATCCGCCTGACAGTGACCGTACGATCTCGGCCGGGCCACCTGCGTCGGATACCAGCACGGGCAACCCCGCTGCCAGTCCTTCAACAACAGTCAGGCCAAACCCTTCATATATCGACGGCTGAACCAGCAAATGATAGGTCGACAGGTTGCTCTGTAACCACGTCCAGTCCCGGTGGCCCCGGAAGCGCACGTAACTGTCGAGCCGCAGCGAACGGGTCAGTTCCTTGAGGTGATTCAGTGAAGGACCTTCACCGATAAAATCGAGCTGTAGCTGGGTTTCGCCGTGCTGATGCACCAGCAGCGACAGGGCTTCGAGCAGAATATGCTGGCCTTTTTTGTCGTGCATCAGCCGCCCGATCTGAACCAGCCGGAGCGGTTCGTCGGGAGGCAGACTGAGTTGTGTTCGGCGGTTGAATCGGTGAATCGGTACCCCGTTGCGGATGAGCCGGACAGGCAGGTTGGTCCGTTGCTGCACATCATCGGCAACCGCGTCGGAGATGGCTACCAGCGCGTCGTAGCTGGCAAACGTATCGGTCGGAATCCGGACGTCGTGAATGGTGTACACGGTTTTGGCGCGGCTGGTTTTCAGCAACTGCACCATCTTGCGCTCGTGGCAGTGAATGATGTCGGGCCGGAGCCGGTAGAGCAGCCAGTTGAGCCGCACGACTGGCAGCGGATTCCGACTGCCTTCCTGCCGGTCGAGAAAATGCACCTGCACGCGGTGGTTGAGCCCGACCAGCAGCGAGGCCATGTACTGATCGTTGACCACGATCAGGGAAACGTCATGGTCGATGACCAGTTCGTTAAGTAGATTCAGCGTCAGAATCTGCGCTCCGCCCGTGCGCAGGGTAAACAGACAATGAACGATATGCATGGCGTTGGTTGAGTAGTGGGCGCAGCCCGGTTAAGAAGCGAAAAAGAGGAGTGTAGCGCAGGGCTTCGCGCAGGGACCCGTAGTGGGTCCGCAATACCGTCGGCGCATAAGGCCCCGCCCCGTGCCGACGGAGCGTCTGCCGGATGTCGCGCAGAAATCGGCGGCCACCTGTACTGGTTTTGGAGGCTTCCCACCGTCTGAATGCTGCCATAGCGGGGCCGTTGTCGTAATAAATTGGCCCCCTGCTCAGCAGCCGTAGCCACAGGTCGAGGTCCATGCAGTAATGAATCGTATCGTCGAGGTAGCCTACGTCGTGCACCTGCCGGGCTACGTAAAACGACCCCTGCTGCACAATGTCGGCGCATTGGTTGAGCAGAAACGACCGGTCGGGAATTGGTAAGAACCGGTGCCCTGTGATTTGCCCGTCGGCGTCGATCCAGTCATTGGTGGCTCCATAAAAAATCGTGCCATCGGGATGCTGCTGGTACAGCTGTACGATGCGGGCGACACAATCGGGGTAGAGTAAATCGTCGGAGTTGAGCCAGCCGACCAACTCGCCCGTTGCCAGCCGGAAGCCTTTGTTGATGGCGTCGGACTGCCCCCGGTCGCGCTCGTGCACGACGATGTCGATCCGGTCCCGGTACTGCGCGACTACTGCCATTGTCTCATCCGTCGACCCGCCGTCGATCAGGATGTACTCGATGTTGGGGTAGGTCTGCGCCAGCACCGATTCGATCGTCGCCCCGATGAAGGCACCCTGATTGTAAGAGGGCGTTATGATGGATACTTTAGGCAGGCAGGTGCTCATACGACAGCGGAACGGTGGTTAGGGGGTGCGGCCGAACGGGTTGCCGGCGGGGTTCGGGTCTTGACTCGTAGCAGCCGGGATGGAGAAAGCCAAGAAAAAAGGTTAGCGGAAACAGAATCTGAATAAACCCGGCCGCGCCGTTGTAAACAAGACCCCATAAAAGCGGAGCCAGCAGCCAGTACAAGCCCACTGCCATCATCGGTCGGTTGGGACCGGCCCCAAACCGGTTGTAATGGCGGACTATCTTGCCGTACAGCCAGTAGAACAGCACCACGGCCAGCAATCCGCTTTGCAGGGCCAGCGAGAGCGTCGCCGAGTGAGGATCATGCAGTCGGTCGTCGGTCGCCATGGCTTTCTGGTTATGGGCAAAGTAGTTTTCCGTGCCGTAGCCCGTCAGGGGCTGTTCGCCGATGCCTTCCACGGCAAATCCCCAGATCGCCATACGAAACAGCATATCGTCGCTGGTATGGTAGTCGCGGGTCGTATGGGCCGATTGCCAGCCTTCGTTGACGTAAAAACCAAGTACTGCCAGCCCCACCAGCGTACCGAACTTCCAGCGACTCGTCCGTGACAGGTGCAGAAAAATCAGTAGCGAATACGACAAGCCCACCCCGCCCCACGAACTCCGGCAGTCGGTCAGTAGTAGAAATGCATTCAGGATCAGGAAGATAGCGCCGTAATACACCCGCACGCTTTTCGACCGGCTCGCAATCAGTTGCTCCAGGGCAAACAGCGCCCCGATGCCCAGCATCATGGCCGTGTGGGCGTAGTAGAGAAGCCCGCCCAGCCGAAGGTTGTTATCCTGAAGCCGGTCGGGAAAAAGCACCAGCGGCCCTACTTTGGTCAGGTGGATATAGGTGGTCAGGGGCAGGAAGATAAACGTGATGAACAGCACGAGCAGGGCGATTGTCCGGCGGAAGGGCATCGAAAAGCCGAGCACTGTCAGCCCCAGAATAATGCTATAGGCCAGCGCGATCGACGCCATGTTATTGACGGCCGTACTCAGGTTGCCCCGAAACAGACCCACCCCCGTCAGGACCAGCAGAAAACTGATAAGCACCTTCTTAAACGGGCGAAACACCTTCAGGTAGCCCATCAGCCCACTGAAATAAACGGTGCCGAACAGCAGCGGTACGTACAGCAGCAGAAACTGCGAATTGGACCCGCTTTCGGCGGCCTGCTCTTCGTTGATCTGCCCCTGCCATTTACCAAATTGTGCCAGTAGGGCGGTCAGGAATAGCAGAAACAGGACACTACGTTGTTGCTGGTGTCTCATAGGAATGGTTGCTGATGGAGTAAGCTGATTCGGGGCGGTAGCGGATGACCCGGGCGGGTACCCCCGCGACGATCGCATAGGGAGGAACGTTGTCGCGTACGACGGCTCCGGCACCGACCACCGCCCCCCGGCCGATGGTGACGCCGGGTACGATCACCACGTGCGACCCGATCCAGACATCGTCTTCGATCACGACGGGACCACCGATGGCCGGGGCAAAGCGCATGTCCGGGCGACTGTAATCGTGGGTCAGCGAGGTAATGGCCGTGTGCGACGCAATCATCACCCGGTCGCCGATCCGGACCCCGTTATGGCCCCAGATGTGTGTGTAGGCGTTGATGGCCGAATATTCACCGATCTGTACCGACTTGCCGCCCAGCACGGTCACGTACCGGTCGATGGTGGTGCCCCAGCCGCAGCGGCCCAGTCGGAACCGGTAGAGAAACCCCCGTAGCTTCATCTCCCGCATCGGGTAAAAGGTGTCGATCTGCGCATTGGAAAGACCCAGCCGACGAAGGGTAGTACGTAGGTAGCCCATAGATTGAGGAGTAAAGCGTAAGGGTCGTTTACCGGACGATGTTAGCTAAGCCAGGCTTTGAAGCGGTGGCGCAGCCGGACCAGCAGCAACGAATAAATAAGCAGGGCTCCGCCGACGGCCAGCCCGATGCGGGCCTGTGGTATGGGTACGTGCAGCAGGGCCGCAAGGGTCAGTCCGGCGACAAGAATGACTCCCAGCCAAACCGGCCAGTGACGCCCGTCGACGGGCGTGGAAAGCCAGCCCAGATACCGGCGCTGATACAGCAGGCTTAGCGTAAGCGACCCCAGAATGGCCAGTACGTTGGCCAGCACGATGCCGTAGAAGCCCAGGGTATTGTACGTTGCCAGAATGACGAGTCCGTTGACGACTACGTTGGTCAGCTGGAGCCAGACGGTTTTGCGGACGTGGTGCTGACTGAGCAGGTAGTAGTAGAACGGAAGCGCCAGTGAGCCAATCACGTGGGCCGTGCAGATCGCTATCGTCGCCAGGACAACCAGCCGGTTTACGCCCGGAATCCAGAGCGGCATCAGGTCGGGCATGATCACAGCGAACAGGGCCAGAAACGGCACGAGCAGCACGAGCATACTGCTCTGGTATCCGCTGATCAACCGGCTGATCGACTGATTGTCGAGCTGGCGGGCAATACGCGGATAGATGGGATAAATGGCTTTCGTTGCCAGCGTCCAGAGCTGCGCCCGCACCCGGTAGGCAATCTCCAGATACCCCACTTCCCGTACGCCGATCAGCCGGGCTACCAGAATCTTTGTCATCGGTTCAAACAGGATGTTGAGCAGGCCGGCCGCGTACAGATTCAGGCTGAACGCCAGCTGTTTCCGGACGAGCCGACGTACGTTGCCCCGCAGTCCGGTTAGGTCGAGCGCCCCCCACGAGCGTCGGGCGGCTACCAGTACCAGGCCAAACCAGACCAGAGCCGCCAGCAGAATGACCCCACCGATCATCGTCAGGTCGTAGCCCAGACTGACGACGGTAATCAGGCCACCCCAGTAGAGCACGCTGTAAATAAACTGGTAGCCGTTGGTGCGATAAATCTGTTCCTGTGCGTCGAGTACCGTCGTAAAAGTCTGCCCGGCCAGCAGGATCAGATTGGCCGCAATCACCAGCTTGTACAGCGTAGCTACCCGTTCGTACATGGCCCCCGATAAGCCCAGCCACTGCATCAGAATACGTTCCTCCTGACTGATCGCCAGCGCACTCAACGGTACCAGAATACCCAGCAGCAAACCCAGCGTTACGACAATATCGTGGTCCGATTCGCGGGTTTTGCCCTGCTCGGATAGTAGCCGTAGTAATGACGTGTTGAGCCCCAGATTAGCCAGCAGATTGAGATTGCCCGCCAGCGTGACGATGGAAAAGGCACCGTACGCTTCCTCGCCCAGTACCCGGATGAATACCGGAATGCTGACAAACGTTAACAGGCCCGTCAGTACCAACTGACCGATACCACTCAGCGAATTTTTGTAGGTCAGCTTCATAAGCAGATGAAGAGTGTACTACCAGGCTTTCTCGTCGCCCTTAACCATATTGAGCAACGTCCAGAGACAGATCTGCAAGTCGAGCCGAAACGATTGCCTGCGGATATAGAGCAGGTCGTAACGGACCCGGTGCTGCATCTGAATCAGCTGACCGGTTTCGCCCCGGCACCCCCGCGACTGGGCCAGTCCGGTCAGGCCGGGTCGGATGGCGTAGCGGTCGATGTAGTTCGGCATCGTGTGCCAGTGCTGGGCGTCGAGCCGGAGCGGGTGTGGGCGGGGACCGACCAGGCTCATCTGCCCCAGCAGCACGTTGATAAGCTGGGGCAGTTCGTCCAGACTGGTCCGGCGCAGAAACGCCCCCAGTTTTGTCACGCGTGAATCGTTGCGAACAGCCTGCCGGAATTCGGCATCCCGTGTGTAGGTCATCGTTCGGAATTTCAGGCAGCGAAACGGGATGCCGCCCCGTCCCATCCGCAACTGCACAAACAGCGACGGACCGGGCGAGCTAAGCCGCACCAACAGGCTAATCAGGGGCAGCAGCCAGCTGAGAATCACCAGTAGCAGCAGGGCGGATACAACAATGTCGAATGTGCGCTTGAGCCAGGCTGTCCGGTCAGCCAGTGGCACCCGGACGGGTAGCTGGCCGTATGGCGCATCGGTAAATGAAGGTAGTGAGATGTCCATCATAAAGTGGTGAGTTAGGGGGCTACAAACCGGCGTATCAGCGAATGGTCCGGGTCGGGCGCTTGTCGGGCTTCTCCGCTTCGCCGTAGTAGCCGCCGTACCCATAGCCGGTACCGTATTGGTACGACGTACCCGTGCCCACCGCGTTGAGTACCAGATTCAGGCGCTGGAATCGGTTCTCGCGGTACAGCACGTCGATCATTTTCAGGTACGATTTGGGGGTGTGCTCCTGGCGCACCATAAACATCGTAGCGTCGGCATGGGGGGCAATTAGCTGCGCGTCGGTGACCAGCCCGATAGGGGGTGAATCGACAATGATATAGGCGTAACGCGCCCGCAGTTCGGTAATCAGCTGCTCCAGCATCGGGCTGCTGAGCAGTTCCGAGGGGTTGGGCGGAATTGGCCCACTCGTGATGATGTGGTAGTTCGGAAACCCCGGCACCTCCTGGATAATATCGTCCAGTGTCGCTTCCTGAATCAGGTAATTGCTGATGCCAGCCGTGTTGCCCATCTTCAGGACCGAATGCAGTTTGGGCTTGCGCAGATCCATCTCCAAAATCACCGTCGGGCGGTCGACCAGCGCCAGGCTTGCGCCCAGATTGAGCGACATAAACGACTTGCCCTCGCCCCCAACGCTCGACGTGAACAAAATCACCTGACTGTCGGTAGGATGGCTGCGCAGAAATTGCAGATTGGTCCGCAGGGCACGAATCTGCTCGGCAATGACCGACCGTTTGCCCGATACCATAACCAGCGGATCAACGTTGCGCGTGGCCGCTACTTCACCGATAATGGGCACCTGCGATGCGGTTTCAACGTCGGACCGGCGGCTCACCCGGTCGTTGAGCGCGTCGGCAGCGGCAATCACGCCCACGGGCAACAGTAGCCCCAGCAGGCCGAATAAAACGAACACGGTACTTTCGACGGGTTTTACCGGCTTGCGACCCGTGCGGGGGGGGTCGATGGTGCGGCTATCTGCCACCGTCGATGCGTATGAGAGGGCCGTTTCTTCCCGCTTTTCGAGCAGATAGGTGTAGAGGTTGTTTTTGATCGACTGCTGCCGGGTGATGTTGACCAGCGCCCGCTCTTTGCCCGGAATCGTTCTGATCTGACTTTCCAGCCGCCGGTTGGTCTGCTTGAGTTTGCTTTGTGTACCCTGTAGCCCCTGCTTGATGCTGGCGATGTTTTCGGACAAACTGGTTTTGGTGGCCCGAATCTGTGAGTCGAGGCTTTGCATAAGCGGGTTGTTGGTCGCCGTTGTCCGGGCCAGCTGATCGCGCTGCAATTCGAGTTCGCTGAGTTTGCCAACCAGGCCGATCAGGACGGGGTCGTTCAGGCCGAGTGTGGCCGGAGCCGCCCCCCGGCTGTTGCTTTTGCTGTCGACGTAGGACTCAATACCGTTGATTGAGTTTAGCTGCAACGTAGCCTGATTCAACTGCGTGTCGTTGTCTTTAACCGTTTCCAGAAACAGCTGCGCCTGCGAACTCAGGTCGGTAATCCCCTCCGATGATTTAAACGATTCGACGCCTTTTTCCACGGTCGTCAGTTCCCCTGAGATCAGCCGGAGCCGGTCATCGATGAAGTTCAGCGTGTTGGATGCCACCACATTTTTGTCGACAATAGCGGCCCGGTTGTACTCGCCGATCAGGTTGTCGAGGATAGCTTCACCCTTGCGGGGGACTGCATCGAGCAGCGTCATCTGCAACACTGTCGATGCTTTGCTGCTGGGTTCAACCGTCAGGTTTTTCAGGTATTCATCAACCGCCACGGCGCGGGGCGACACCTGCACCAGGATCGGGTCGGTGTTTGTTTTGAGCGGCTTGCGGGTGAAAACACGTAACTGCCCAAACGGCGTTTTCAGGCTCTGATTGGTGGCAAACAGCTCGTCGTTGATACGGACACGGTTAGGGCCTACCGCCAGCACTTCCAGCTTCGTATCGTAAATGGACGGATTGGCTTTCTCAACAATCAGTCGAAACGGGACGCTGTCGTAGAGTTCACGGTCGCCGGTGCTGGTCGGATGAAAATACTGCACATCGAGCCCCATGCTGCCCACGACTTTGTTCATCAGGGCGTACGACTTCAAAATCTCCATCTCGTTCTCGATCACCTTCTTGGGCGAGAGAATGTCGATTTCTTTCAGGATGCTTTCTTCGCTCAGCCCTTTCTTGTCGTCTTTTATCAGCAGGCTGGTCTGCGTTTTATAAATCGGCGTCTGAAACTGGAGGTACGCATACGCGCCAATGCCCGCCAGCAGTAACGACAGTGCAAACCATTTCCACTGCCGTACGTAGCGCATCAGCAGCAGCCGCATATTAGGGCTGTTCTCAGCTTCGTAAAGCTGGTACGACGTATAAGAAGTATACGAGTTCTGATTCGACATAGTCGTTCGTTGAATATAGGGTGACTGGTTGTATTCGGCTAAAAGCGGGAGACGAGAATGGCCACAAACGACAGGGCGCTGATGGCGATGGGGGCCAGCTGCATCGTCCGGTCGGCGGTGGCGGCCCGTACTTTGCTGGGCTCGACGTAGACGACGTCGTTGGGGTGCAGGTAGTAGTAGGGCGAGGCAAACAGATCCCGGCGGGTCAGGTCGACGTGCCCAAACCGGCGCTGCCCGTTTTCCTCGCGGATCACCAGTACGTCAGTCCGTCGACCGTAGATCGTGACGTCACCGGCCAGGCTGAGTGCTTCCAGGAGCGTCATCTGCTCGTTGGGTACGGTGAGCAGCGACGGCCGGGCTACTTCACCCATCACCGACACGCGAAAGGTGAGGTTGCGCACGTTTACGGTTGGCTCCTTCAGGTATTCGCGCAGGGGCTCCCGTACGCGTTCCCGAATCTGGGCCACGGTTAGCCCTTTCACCGACAGCTTGCCGATTACGGGCAGTTCAACGGCCCCGTCTGAATCGACCATGTAGCCGCTGACGGGTTGCAGGGGTGACGTTGTCGTAGGGGTAACGGGCTGGCTGGCCCGATCGGCGACGGCAAATGACGTGTACGGATTGAAGAATGTCGACGCTTCCGGGTTCAGACTGCTGATCTGAATCGAGAGAACATCGCCGGCCTGAACGGTTGGCGTGTAGCGACCCAGTGCCGTCACCTGATCCGGCGAGCCAGTACCTTTCTGAAAGTAAGACAGGTCTTTGGTTGACGCGCAGCCAGTTAGTAACCAGATAGTACCTAGTACCAGCGTGACGCGGGACAGCGTAGTGAATCGGTTCATACGTAGCAATTGATTAACGGGAGATAAAGCAGATGTGAAGGAATCGCGTGAAGAAGACATAGGAACGTTGCGTGTAGCTCAGCTAGTTGTCGTGTCGCTGCAGGATGCCATCTTGACAAAGATATTGAGCTTTGTGTTTACGAAATATTAAAAGTGTTAATTTATAGTATAAATTTCTAAGTGTTTAAAGACCAATTTTTATGCCACTTTGAGCCTCCGTCCAAGTGGTAATAGTTCGTGTACAGCCGCTGCCAGCCCCTTATTTATACAGAATAAACATGATATAGAATTATAAGCAGGTATTTGATACGTTTACTAAAAATGAGTTACATAAATTAATTGACTGAACGTAGTTACTAAAAAGACAAATTGATTGCTTAATGATTTCCGATGGGTACTGGTTGACCTTCTGGACCTGGTCAGGCCAAACGGGCTGCTAACGTCTCAATAAATCGGTAGTCACCGATCAGTTGGTAACTTGCGGCTGGTTTTCAAATGAACTCGGTTATGCGTTTACACCTGTATCCGGTCGATCTGCGGCTGCGGCATACGTTTACCATTGCCCACGATAGTCGTGATGTACAACCGACGCTGATTGTGGCCCTTAGCGACGGACCGGGTGGCCCGGTCGGGTTGGGTGAAGCGACGGCAACCCGGTACTACGGGGTTACGATCGAGTCGATGACACAGGCACTCGACGCGCTTCGCCCGATCATCGAAGCCCATGACCTGACCGACCCTGCCCAGTTCTGGTCGCTGATGCAGTTGTACCTGGCCGATCTGCCGTTTGCGGCCTGTGCGCTCGATCAGGCGGCCTGGGATTTGTGGGCCAAACGGCAGAGTAAGCCTCTCTACCAACTCTGGAATCTGGACCCTGCCCGCGCCCCGCTGACCAACTACACGATCGGGCTCGACACGCCGGAGCGTATGGTCGATAAACTGCGTGAATGGCCGTGGCCGCTCTACAAAATCAAGCTGGGCCGACCCGACGAAGACCTCGAACGGGTGCGTGTCCTGCGCCAGCAGGCCGACGCTGAACGCAGCCCGGCTGAACGCAGCCCGGCTGGACGCAGCCTGGCTAAACGCAGCCCAACCCGCTTTCGGGTCGATGCCAACTGTGGCTGGACTGTCGACCAGACGCTGGCCTTCGCGCCTGAACTGGCCCGGCTGGGTGTCGAGTTTATCGAGCAACCGCTGCCGGCCAGCGACATTGATGGAGCCCGGCGGGTGTTCGAGCAGAGCGAACTACCCATTATTGCCGACGAAAGCTGTATTGTGGAAAGCGACGTCGACCGGTGTGCTGGACTGTTTCACGGTGTCAATATCAAACTGACCAAGTGCGGTGGGCTTACCCCCGCCCGGCGCATGATCGGGCGGGCGCGTGAACTGGGTTTGCAGGTCATGGTGGGCTGCATGACCGAATCGAGCGTGGGTATTTCGGCCATTGCCCAACTGCTGCCCCTGCTCGACTATGCCGACCTCGACGGGGCGATGCTCATCGCCAACGACCCGGCTACGGGTGTTACGTTTGTCAACGGGCGGATACAGTACGCCCACGAAGCCGGTACGGGTGCCCGACTTATCAACGCATGAGGTCACTAATCAGCATCGACCAGTTGCCCGGCCGACAGATTCGGCACGACGACCAGGATTACCTGTTTTTCAGCGGAACGGCGTATTTGGGTATGCAGCAGCACCCGGTTTTCCAGCAGTACGTAGCCGATGCGCTGCGGCAGTACGGTACGGTGTTCGGCAGTTCGCGCAACGGGAATCTGCGACTGGGTATCTACGAACAGGCCGAAGCACAACTGGCCACGCTGTTCGGATCGCCCGGCAACCAGCCCGAAGCGGCCCTGACGCTCTCGTCGGGAATGCTGGCCGGGCAGGTCGTGGTGCAGTGGCTTCGGCAGCAATCGGCCCGGCTTTTTTACGCACCGGGTACACACCCCGCCCTCTGGGACGGCCCGGCTACGAGCCTGCCTGTGCTGACATTCGCTGCCTGGAGCCGACAGATTGGGGAGCAGATACGGGCTATCGGTACGACGCAGCCCATCGCCATCCTCACCAATTCGCTGGATGCCGTCCGGTCTGAAGCGTACCCATTCGACTGGGTTCATAACTTACCCGACGACAGACCGATTACGCTGGTCGTCGACGATTCACACGGGCTGGGCCTGCTGAATGGTGGCCGTAGTATCTGGCCGCAACTGCCCCGGCGACATAACCTGCGGGTGGTGGTGACGGGGTCACTGGCGAAAGCGATGGGTCTGCCGGGGGGCGTCGTACTGAGTGATGCCAACACGCTGACAGCGCTGCGGCAGACGGCTTACTTTGGTGCCTGTTCGCCCATCCCGCCCGCTTATCTGGCCGCGTTTGTGCAGGCGGTTCCGCTGTACGCCCGGCAGTACCGGCAACTCCGGCAGCGTATCGAAGCCGCCAGTGCGTCACTGCTGCCAACGGGCTTGTTTCAACAGGCGGCTGACTACCCCGTTTTTTACACCGACCGCGATGCGTTGTATTCATTTCTGCTCGATCAACATATCCTGATTTATTCCTTCGCCTACCCGACGCCCACCGACCGGCCCAATACGCGAATCGTTATCAGTGCGTTTCACGAGGCTGCTGATATACAGCAGCTTGCCGGGAAAGTGAGCCAGTACGTACATACCGCTTAATACAGAAACGGGATTAAAAAAGCAGGCTGTGACCCCGCCATTTGGTCAATCGGAATGAATTTTGACAACAGTCGTCTAGCGCAAACCAACTAGATGATTATGAAGCGACTTCTTGTTTATCTGCCCCTGCTGGCGTTGATGGCCTGCGGGGGGGGAGCAGACCCCGAACCCCAGATAGCCGGTACCTACGAAATGACCGACTATGTCACGCCCGGTGCAGGTGGGTCGGGTACGGTTACGTACACGTTCCCATACACCAATCCACAAAATAACCAGGTGTACACCGGCACGGTAAAAGTAATCAGAGGTACAGAAAGCCGCATCGGTATCGTGTACACCATTGGTATTCAGGGACGGACTGCCCCGAGCGATTCACTAAACCTGACGGTTCGTTCGGGCGGGGGCAAATTCGAGATGTACGACGGCAACGCCAAAGTCGGAACGGTCGACGCGACCAGTTTCCTGTACGATAGTCGTACGCAGGTTGGCACCCAGATGCTTCAGTTTCTGATCAAAGCAAAGAAGTAAGCCATGTTTCAGGGGGCTGTACCTTACAGTTTCTCCAGGTAGCTGATGCTGGCGGGTACCTGCTGCATCGCCTGTGACGACTCATCTTCGATAAAAAAGTGCTTCACCCCCGACTTGCGGGCCTGTTTCATGATGGCTGCGATACCCACGTCGCCCTGCCCCAGCGTCACGTTCGATTCGACATCGGCGTGGCCGGTGTTGCTGTCGGGGGTGCCGGGTTTGCGATCTTTCAGGTGCATGAGTAGAAACCGCTTCGGGTACTTTTGCAGCAGCGCGACGGGGTCATAGCCGGGTTCTTTCACCCAGAATACGTCCATCTCGAAATTGACAAACTTCGGGTCCAGATTGTCGGCCATGTAATCGAAGAAGGTGCCGTCTTTGTAGGTCTGAAACTCATAGCCGTGATTGTGATAGCAGAACGTCAGTCCGTTTTCGGCCAGCAGACTACCAGCCGTGTTGAACACGTCAACGGCCTTCTCGGCATCGAATGGTGTAAACTGATCGCCGTAGTGCGGAATCCAGGTGCAAACGACATACTTCGCCCCGAAGGCTTTCGCTTCGGCCACAACCTTGGGAATGTTGGTCGCCAGATCCTCGAAGCTGGCCCCCGTGCTGATGGCTTTCAGACCGTTCTGATCGAGCAGTTGCCGGTAAGCTGCCAGGGATAGCCCGTACGTTCCCGCCGTTTCGATCTCCCGGAAGCCCATCTGCCTGACTTTCGCCATCGTGCCCGGTACGTCTTTGGCAAACGCATCCCGGAAGCTGTATAGCTGCAAACCAACCGGAGCGGCTTTTTGGGCAAACACCTGACCAGCCATAAGCCAGCCGACGAATAAGAGGGAAAGAAATTTCATGGCTGGAAAATAGAATGAGCGTATCGGGACTACTTACGACAAAACCACAAATCGTACGCGGTCTACCGGTTGGTTTGGGTTGTAAACGTACTTTCAAAAATTTTGTCGGCGTTGGCGGCTTCAAACCCGTCACGTCGCTGCGCCCGGCCAATCTGATCGGCGGGTAGGTCGGTAAATTCGGGCAGGATGCGCCGTTCGGCAAATTCGACGTATGACCCGGCGATTCGGAAGGTCTGCCCATCGGCAAATTCGGCGTCGGTCATCTGCGCTACCGTCGACGCCTGCCGCAACCCGCCGTCGGGACTAACCTTGATGACGCCCCCGGCTGAGTTGAGCCGAATGTCCTGCTGTTCCAGAAAGGTGACGAATTCATCGATCGTGTTATAACCCGGCTTCAGGTTATGGACGCTGATCGTGAAGTGATTGAGGTAGTAGCGGTTGTAGATGACCCAGGCCGCGTATTCACTCTCGGCCAGCAGCGTCTGGTAGTCGGCCAGTGTCGGCAGCGGCCACAGTGACTGGTGAAGAAATCGGTCGACGGCCGCGCCATCGTCCAGATCGAGCGCATCAACGGGGTCGCTCGTGACGGTGTCGGTATAGCGATGAATAATCTGCTGCGCCTGCGCCGACAACTCGTGTACGCGCAGTTCGCTGGCGAAGATGCGGGGCAGGTTGCGTCCGTCGGCGGGGGGCGCGTACCAGTAGGCCGACAGTTTCTTCCCGGCGAAGTCGTACGAGTCGCGCTTCTGATAGCCGTAGTGCTGGAAAATTTTCTCGAACGAAGCCAGTCCCAGGTGCGGTACGCCCATCGTCCGGAACGCGATGTGGTCGTTTTCGATCTCGTCGTCCGAGCTGATAATGCCTTCGGCCAGCATGGCGTCGATGATCCGCTGCACATCGGAAACGCGTTCGCTGTATCGGCGCATGAGGCCATTCAGCACAGTGTCGAGGGTTGGGTTCATGGGAGTAGGTTTAGGGGTTTCGCTTGTGCTGTCTCTGACAGCTTCCAGCTGTCGAATCGCGTTGGTGGCTAACGTCGTTTACCGAATAAATAGTCTGACGGCTCGACAGCTGAAAGCTGTCGGAGACGCTCCCGTATTCATCGCCACGTAGTCCGGGCCAGCAGCACCTCTTTGCCCGATTCCGCCTGTTCGATCCGGTGGAGCAACTGGTCGCTGGTTTCGGTCGCGTGGCTCAGCTGGAGCTGGTCATGCCAGTGGCTTTCCGTACGGTAAACTAAATCAATTTCGGCAATTTCCCGCGTTCGTAACCAGTGCTCGCCGACATTTTCCAGCAGCCACTGCACGTACGATACGTTGTTGACGTGCTGATTCTGGTCGATGCTAAACCAGCCTACCGTCACCGCTCCGGTGGTCGTATAAGGCAATGAGTGCGTTAGGAAATCGGGCTTTGTTGGCAGCGTGGGCAATGGCTGAACGTGGGTTGGTGGCGAAAGCTGGCGGATAAACGGCGGCAGCGGAATCATCGTACGCGATTCGGTCGAAAATACCAGCCATGTACTCGACGCATCGGCCAGCAACGTATCGTCGTCGGCCAGCACCTGAAAATCGCGGTAGATGAAATATTTCGCCACGCTGGTTGGGTACGTCACCACCCGGATCGTCTGCCCGTAGGTGGGGTAGTGGTGCATGCGCAGGCAAAACCGCATCAGCATCCAGCCCACGCCGTGCGTTGCCAGGTCAGCAATGCCAATACCATAGTCGAGCGCGTTTCGGTTGGCCGACTCCTGCATCATATTCATCAGGGCTGGAATGCTGAGCCGCCCCGTGGCGTCGCAGTCGTAGCCGCGTACTAAGTACGTATCCGTCTGGATAAATGTCATCCCGCAAAGGTAAGACAGCCCACAAAAAAACGCCCCTGAAACGGCTGGTGTCCGGGACGTTTTGATGTGTTGGTCGATCGGGTCAAACCGGTAATCCTTCGGCCCGAAACAGATCGTTCAGTAGTCGGTCCGCCGTTTTATACAGCGTCACCTGCGTCCGGACAGCTACCGCCGACGCCAGCTGGAGGGCGTCGAGACTGCGTAAACCGCTTAGTCCGTATGTATCGATCAACTGACTGGCCAGCCGGAGTAGCTGTTCGTCAATTTCGATAAACTGATAACGACCAAAATCGTCATCGAACAGCGTAAGAATCGTGTTAGCCTGCTCATGACTAAGCTCTTTCATGCGTACCCTGCGCCACACAATCGAACGGAACTCAACTCTGGAGAGAGATGAAAGAAAGACTAAGTCAACCCGGTTCTGAGCAAACAGCCGTTCCGCTTCGTCGGTACCACTTTCTCTGTGATATAGTTTAAAGAGTACAGATGTGTCCAGAAATACGGTCATAACGCTTCTCTACGCTCTTCAATGACGGCATCGCTGAACGACCCCTTATAGTCTTTTAACGCTTCCTGCGATTTACGAAACGAAAAATCGTCGAGTGTCAGCCGTTTGGGGGCCGGCGATTCCACCTTTTCCTCCTTCAGAAACGTAACGATGACTTTCGTATGGTTCTGAACTGATACCTCATCGTTCAGATGAACCAATCCGTCCTGATATACTCCTTCAACCGATACCAGCAT
The DNA here is from genome assembly GCA_964581865.1 of uncultured Spirosoma sp. GTDB lineage: Bacteria > Bacteroidota > Bacteroidia > Cytophagales > Spirosomataceae > Spirosoma. Next base: position 243,497 of record CAZOQC010000005.1, on the reverse strand, counting down.
AGCGTTTGTGATTTAGTCAAAGATAACGAAAAACGCCCCCGAAACGACTGACGTTCCGGGGGCGTTCTGGTGCATTGGCAGCGAAGTCGCTTATTTGGTGCCGTAGCGCTTGCGGAACTTGTCGACGCGGCCAGCCGTGTCGAGCAGTACGTTTTTGCCCGTGTAGAACGGGTGCGACTGCGAACTAACTTCCAGCTTGACGAGCGGGTAGGTTTTACCTTCTAACTCGATCGTGTCGCGGGTTTGAACAGTCGAACGTGTCAGGAACTTGTAGTCGCTCGACAGGTCGTGGAATACCACATCGCGGTAGTCCGGGTGAATGCCCTTTTTCATAATCTCAGTATCAGTTTCTTGTCGTCTTCTCGGTTTCCGACCGAAAAGGATTGCAAAGATAGCGGATTCCGATGGGCAGGGCAAATTCTTTTTGCTGTTCTTTTTTAGCTTGATAATCAGCCTGCTAAACAGGACCCGTTGCCTAATTCAGACTAAAAAAGATGACCTGAAGAATTGTTACTATTCACGCTTTTTTGCAACTTACCCCCGTTGCCCGGCCCAGCCAATGCCTGTCCTGCCGGTTAGTAACTCCACTGTTTTTAATTCAGGTTTTTGTGATCCACAGTCAGATTGTAAGTCGCTAAGAATTACGGCTTAACAATTTGGTAACGCATTTTACTGATTGGATCTTTTCCAGATAAGCGATTCAGGGCGAACCATCGGCTTTGCTTTTTCGTCCAATTCAAAGCAACTTTAACACGGCGCCATCACAGGGCAGTTTGGCCTGAACTGGCGCAGGTCTAGCGAATAATGCCTACTGAATACATAGTTTACTACGTCACAATCAACGCTTTAACCCCCAATCGCTCATGTTTGTAGTCAAACGAGACGGTCACCGGGAGTCGGTCAAATTCGATAAGATTACCGCCCGGATTGAAAAACTCTGCTACGGTCTCGACCCGGCCTACGTCCAGCCCGTCGACGTCGCCATGAAGGTCGTCAGTGGCCTGTACGACGGCGTAAAAACCACCGAACTCGATAATCTGGCGGCCGAAACAGCCGCGTCGATGACTACCCGGCATCCCGACTACGCCATCCTGGCCGCCCGGATCGCCATTTCCAACCTCCACAAGGAAACCAACAAGTCGTTTTCGGGTACGATCAAAAAACTGTACCTCTACGAAGACCCCAAGACCGGCGAAAATGCGTCGCTGATCGCTAAAGAAGTCTACGACGTCGTGCGGACCCACGCGGCCCTGCTCGACTCGACCATTATCTACGACCGCGACTACGGCTACGATTATTTCGGCTACAAAACGCTGGAAAAATCGTACCTGCTGAAACTCGACGGACGGATCGCCGAGCGGCCCCAGCATATGCTGATGCGCGTCGCCGTCGGTATCCATATGGACGATATCGACGCGGCCATCGAAACGTATAACCTGCTCAGTGAGAAGTGGTTTACCCACGCCACGCCCACGCTGTTCAACGCCGGTACGCCCAAGCCGCAGATGTCGAGCTGCTTCCTGCTGACGATGAAGGACGACAGCATCGACGGCATCTACGACACGCTGAAGCAAACGGCCAAAATCTCGCAGTCGGCGGGTGGTATCGGTCTGAGTATCCACAACGTTCGGGCGACGGGTACGTATATCAAAGGCACCAACGGCACCTCGAATGGCATCATCCCGATGCTGCGCGTGTTCAACGACACGGCCCGGTACGTCGATCAGGGGGGCGGCAAGCGCAAAGGCTCGTTCGCAATTTATCTGGAGCCGTGGCACGCCGACGTGTTCGATTTCCTCGACATGAAGAAGAACTCCGGTAAGGAGGAATCCCGCGCCCGCGACCTGTTCTACGCCCTCTGGACACCCGATCTGTTTATGAAACGGGTCGAAGATAACGACGTCTGGTCGCTGTTCTGCCCCCATGAGTGCCCCGGCCTGGCCGATTGCTACGGCGACGAGTTTGAAGCGCTCTACACCCGCTACGAGCGCGAAGGTCGCGCCCGCCGGACGGTGAAGGCGCAGGAGTTGTGGTTCAAGATTCTGGAATCGCAGACCGAAACGGGTACGCCGTACATGCTGTACAAGGACGCGGCCAACAAGAAGTCGAACCAGAAAAATCTCGGTACGATCAGGTCGTCGAACCTCTGCACGGAAATCATCGAGTACACGGCCCCCGACGAGGTGGCTGTTTGTAACCTGGCGTCGCTCGCGCTGCCGAAGTTCATTACGCGCGGTACCGACGGCGTAATGCGGTTCGATCACCAGAAACTGTATGAGGTGACGAAAACGGCGACGCGCAACCTCAACAAAATCATTGACCTCAATTACTACCCGGTGGAAGAAGCCCGGCGGAGCAATATGCGCCACCGGCCGATCGGGCTGGGTGTGCAGGGGCTGGCCGATGCGTTTATCATGCTGCGGATGCCGTTTGAGTCGGACGAAGCGCGCCGGTTGAACGAAGACATTTTCGAAACGATCTACTTCGGCGCTATGACGTCGTCGATGGAGCAGGCGAAGGAATCAGGTCCCTACGAAACCTGGAAAGGATCGCCCATTTCGCAGGGTATTTTCCAGTTCGATATGTGGGAGCGGGACGGTGCTCCGTTCAAACCGCAGTCGAAGCGCTGGGATTGGGAAGGCCTGCGTAAAGACGTGGTCGAACACGGCGTCCGCAACTCACTGCTGCTGGCCCCGATGCCAACCGCGTCGACCTCGCAGATTCTGGGCAACAACGAATGTTTCGAGCCCTACACGAGCAACATCTACACCCGGCGCGTACTGTCGGGCGAGTTTGTCGTGGTGAACAAGCACCTGCTGCGCGATCTGGTGAAGCTGGGTCTGTGGAACGATACGATGAAGAATAATCTGATTCTGGCCAACGGCTCAGTACAGGCGATTCCGGGTATCCCGCAGAACATCAAAGACCTGTACAAGACGGTCTGGGAGATCAAGCAGAAGCACGTAATCGACATGGCCGCCGACCGGGGTGCCTACATCTGCCAGTCGCAGTCGCTGAACATTCACATTCAGGATTCCAACTTCGGCAAGCTGACGTCGATGCACTTCTACGCGTGGAAGGCGGGGCTGAAAACGGGAATGTATTACCTGCGTACGAAAGCGGCTACCGATGCTGTGAAGTTCACCGTCGTACAGCCGCAGGCCGAGCCACAGCTGGAGCCGGTGATGTCCGAAGCCGCTCCCGTCGAGAAACCGCTCGACTACGTGCAATACGCCAAGGAGCACGCGACCAACGCGCAGCCTGCTCCGGTACCGATGGTCACCGACCTCGAACAGCAATACGCAGCGATGACCTGCTCCCTCGACGACCCCGAAGGTTGCGAGATGTGCGGGAGCTAATGCCGTATATCACAATTTTTTTGTACGCACCGCTAACAAATAGTTGCGGTGCGTACTCATTTAGAGCCTGTGTAAAATAAACAGTATGCGTTGCCCAAATTGTGAAGTATCATTCTCGGATAAACATTTGAAGGCAATCGAAAAAGGATTCGTCGCGGGGAAAATCTATAACACTGAGGATATTTTTTGGAATGTTGAATACTACACCTGCGCCGAATGTCTGAGTCCTATCATTATCTTAAATGGTCGGAGTAGTGACCCGGGTTTCTTTGGCTACGGCGAAATAGTGTATCCATCGGGATACATAGCAGGAAGGCGTAAAGCACCAGCAGAAGTAAATGCTACATTTGCTGATGACTACAACGAGGCTGCGGAAATATTGAAAATTAGTCCGAAGGCAAGTGCTGCTTTGAGCCGTCGTTGCTTACAAAATGTTTTGCGGGAAAAGGCAGGTGTCAAGAGAGGAGATCTAGCGAAAGAGATACAAGAAGTCATAGATTCTGGCAAACTGCCATCGTACATAGCAGAGGGGATCGACGCCGTGAGAAATATTGGTAACTATGCCGCTCATCCTCTAAAAAGTCAGTCAACAGGTGAAATTATTGATGTGGAACCGGGTGAAGCCGAATGGTCTTTAGAAATTTTAGAATTGCTTTTCGACTTCTATTTTGTCCAGCCCATAATTGCCCAAAAGAAACGGGATGCTTTGAATCAGAAACTTAGAGATATGGGTAAGCCTGAGATGAAGTAATAATTGTAGACACAGTCCAGACAAGCTATGCAACTACGTTTAGACCGTACCGCTTTCCATGCTGGTTCTCATGACGAAACCGAGCTGTATCATATTCGATGCCAACCTGCGACGTACATTGAGCGGCTGAGGGCAGCTGCTTACCTGAATAGCGTTGCATTCAGTTACGATCAGTCGAATCCGCCACGTTTAGATAAAACGGCCTTCACGGCAAGGCATCACGGCAACAGAAATGGCTAACGTTTTTAATCAGGATTTTCGAGATTTCTTACAAGCACTGCGCAATCAGCAGGTCCGGTATATTTTGGTTGGCGGGTATTCTGTAATTCTGCACGGATACAGTCGAACGACTGGCGACATGGACGTCTGGGTTGAGAAAACGCTAGAAAACTACACTAAGCTGACAAAAGCGTTTTACGAGTTTGGTATGTCGGTGTTTGATATGACGTCAGACAACTTTCTCTATAATTCTGATTTTGATGTGTTTACGTTTGGAAGGCAACCCGTAGCTATTGACATTATTACATCGCTTAAAGGGCTGGAATTTGGGTCAGCATACGAACAGGCAAACGATGTCGATATAGAAGGATTGGCGATCAGACTTATTCATTACAACGATCTGATGAAAGCAAAGCAAGCCGCTGGCCGACCACGTGATATTGACGATATCGATCATCTGAAGCGCGAGTAGGCAGCGATGACCTGTTCGCTCGACGACCCCGAAGATTACGAAATGTGCGGGAGTTAGGTAGCGGTTGCGTCGGTAGAAAGCGGGTTTCGTGATTGGCACGAAACCCGCTTTTTTATTGGGTCTGGTCGTACTGATACGTAAACTGGATAATCACCTGCTGCTCATCGTCGGGGTCGATGGGGAGGTCGAGGAGGGGCGGGTTGGTAAGTTCGTCGATGTCGATGGTAGGAGTGGCCTGGTCAGCCCGTTGCACGGCTTCGACGGCAAACTGTTTGGCCGTCTGATGAATCAGTGATAGCCGGGAATGCATGGATGCCTGACCGGACAACCCGGCAGCCCGGACAAGCGCGTCCATGCGCGTACTGAACTGACCGATAGGGATACGAATCGTTTGGTGGTGGGACTGCGCGGAATCGGCCATGTACCTCTAACCGACGAACCAGACGAACGGTTTGCCGACGGTCAGTTGACGATTGACCGGGACAGACTAAAAAAATTACTCAACGGTTTACCGGACTGTAAGGTGCTGGCACGATAAAAGTACCGTCAATTTTGGGGAAGTCGCGAAGTCGACAAGACGTTGCAGGCCATCTACAATCTGCTTATAAATACGAAGAGAGGCTAAAATAAATCGAATGGTCATTACATGACTATGTAAGGTGGTATACTGCTATATATGGTTACATTATTGATAGATAACTAGCGGTTTGTAGAAAGGCAACCTGGTTGGAGGTGCCGGCTAAGAACTGGGTCAACGAATGAAAAGATATTGCTGGGATAATCGAGCGGGGCGGTCCGGGAGAGGCTACGTATTGAGCAGCAGCTGGTATCGGTGCTGGTTAAGCATCGTCTTGCTGTGCGCGTCTGGGCTGGGTCGCGTGCTGGCTGCGGATGTACCGACCGCCCAACGGGGTGTACTCGACCTGCGGAGTATCGACGTAGACCAGCGGAAAGTAATCCTGAACGGTCAATGGAAGTGGTACTGGCATCAGCTCAGAACCCCCGGTCAGCCAGAATCATCGTTTGAATATATCACGTTTCCCAAGTTATGGTCGGCCAGCGCGTGGCATGGGCAACCTGTACCGAGTCAGGGCTACGCCACGTATGCGCTCACCGTACTGTTGCCCCCGCACGAGGAGCGGATGGGGTTGGAGATAGGTACTCAATATACTGCCTACAAGCTGTTCGTTAATGGGCAGGACATTACGGAAGATGGCCAACCGGGCACCACACCTGCATCGACCATTCCTTACTGGTCGACACAGCTGGTTTTGTTGCCGGAAGGGGATACGCTACAGCTGCTGTTTCAGGTTGCCAACTTCGATCACAGCAAAGGAGGGCCGAATGAAGCGCCACGACTGGGCGGGCTCAACGCACTCCGTGGCCAGCGATACACGGCGCTGGCGCTGGATATTCTGCTGACCGGTTGTCTGTTTATGAGTGGCCTGTTCTTCCTGGGGCTCTTCAGCTTCAACCGTTACGACCGGTCGATGCTTTATTTCGGGCTATTCTGCCTGCTGTACAACTACCGCGTCATTGGCGTCGATACCTACGCACTGCACGTGCTGTTTCCCAACATACCCTGGTTGATTACCACCCGGCTGGAGTACGGATCGCTCTATTTGTCGATAGCCACCTTCGGCCTGTATACGCAGGCACTCTATCCCAAAGACACCCATCGCTGGTTTGTTCGAACCGTTTTTGGCTGGTGTCTGGTCTTTACCGCCACGCTGGCGCTGCCGTCGCTGCTATTCACGCGGCTTATGTCGATTTTCCTGGTGCTGTCGGTGCTGTGCATTGCGTATGTCGTGTATGTATACTGGCTGGCTGCCCGTCGGCGACGGCCCGGTGCAACCTATTCACTACTGAGTACCATCGTGTTGATGGTTGTCTTCTCGCTGCTGCTGGGCAATTACCTGCACGTGCTCGATGCCCCCCGGCTCCTGCTGACGGCGGGCTACATGATGTTCTTCTTTTTCCAGTCGCTGGTGCTTTCGTATCGGTTCGGGTTTATCATCAACGAAGCGAGACGCACGGAAAAACAGTTTCTGGCCAACATGAGCCACGAAATCCGCACCCCCCTCAACGCGATTCTGGGCTTTTCAACCATGCTTGAAACAACCCCGCTGGACAAAGAGCAACAGGAAGCGGTGGGCTTTATTCGTTCGGCAGGTCGAAATTTGCTGACTATCGTCAACGATATCCTCGACATTTCAAAAATCGAAGCGGGCATGCTGTCGCTGGAGTTGATTCCGTTTAGTCTGACCGGGCTGGTCGATTCGTTGCGGACGATGATGAACCCCATCGCCAGTGAAAAAGGACTGCAGCTGATCGTTAACACCGATCCGGCGCTGCCCGACGTTGTGCAGGGCGATCCTACCCGGCTGACTCAGATCATGCTGAACCTGCTGAGCAATGCCATCAAGTTTACCAAGCAGGGGGGCGTTACTGTGACGATGCAGCTGGCCAGCGAAACCGCCGATACTGTTCGGGTGCGTATTGTGGTACAGGATACGGGTATCGGTATCAGCAGCGACGCGCTGCTGCACATTTTTGAACGCTTCCGCCAGGCCAGTGATTTTACGACGCGTTATTACGGTGGTACCGGGCTGGGACTGAACATCGTCAGGTCGTTGATCGAGATGCAGGGAGGCTGGATCGGTGCGGATAGTAAACCGGGCGAAGGGTCCTCGTTTACACTGGAGATTCCGTACCAGAAAACCGATGAAAAAGTTGCCAGTGCAAATTGGACTGAAGACGCGCAACTGGCCGATGTGCAGCCACTGATGATTCTGATTGCCGAAGACAACATGATGAATCAAAAGCTGGCCATACAGGTGTTGAAGCGACTGGGTCATGCGGGGGTGGTGGCTGAAAATGGGCAACAGGCTATCGAATTGCTCCAGCAGCAATCGTTTGATCTGGTGCTGATGGATATTCAGATGCCCGTGATGGATGGCTACACGACAACGCAGCATATTCGGTCAATACTACACAACAAGGTGCCGATCATCGCCATGACGGCCCACGCCCTGGCTAGCGAACGGGAACGCTGCCTGCAGGCCGGTATGAACGACTTCCTGCCCAAGCCGTTCCAGATCAATGAACTTCAGCGGATCATTCGTAAGTACGCTCCTGCGTCGGCGCAGTCCGTTCCGGTAATGACGCAACCGGTCGTAGCAGCGCACTCGCGGCCAACCAATTTTTCGTTTGATTACCTGGTGCAATCTCTGGACGATGACCTGCCGTTTGCCATCGAGCTGCTCGACCTGTTTCTGACGCAGACCCCCGACGAACTGGACCAGATTCGGCGGGCACTGGCGCAGGGCGACATGAGCACGATAAAGTACATTCTGCACGCGCAGAAAGGACCGATACAGACGCTGGGGCTGACAAAAACGGTAGATCAGAATAAGGCGATGGAAGCGATACTGATCAGTAGCGAACCTGCCCTCGATCAGTCGCTGGTCGATCAGTACCTGCTTACGCTGGAGGCCGAACTGGTGGTGATTAAAACCAGTGTGGCCGAGAAGCGCAGCCACATCGTAACCGAATAAAATCGTAGGTTTGGGCGATCAAACTCAACCGATATGCGTCTGTTTTATCCTGTATTCATCCTGTTGCTCACTACGGCTGCCTGCTTCGCGCAAACGCCTGTCCCGGCTGTCGAAAAGCAAAAATTCGCCCTGCTCGATAACGGGGCAACGGTAGGAATGGTCATCAAGTCGGTCATTAAAGCCGATACGAAACGGCTCAGCTTAACGGAGCAGCAACTACCGAAGGCCCGGCAGATCATTACCGATGCAACGGTGAAGTTCAACGAAGGCGTCAAAACGTTGAAAGCGTCGGGTATGAACCAGAAAAAGCTGCGGGCGCTGGCCGTCGATGTCGAAACGGGTAAACTGCTGGCCTACAAAGCGATTCTGACACCCCCGCAGTATGCTATCCTGCTGGCGCAGCACAAAAAGATGTACCCCGAAAGCAAGGGGTAAGCCGCTACACGGTCATTCAGGATGGGTGGTATTGAACGCAGGGGGGCAGGGTCGTGGTTAAGGATGTATGCGTTTGTTCACTCGCCTTATTTCGTACCGGTTTCTGCTGATGGGAGCCATAGTTTCGCTGACAGCGTTCCAGTCGGACACGACCCCGCGCCAACGGACGGTTTCGTTTACCTACAGGGCGATTCTCCCCGCCGGGTCAACCCCGACCGATCTTTGGTTGCCGATCCCGCACGACAGCCCGTTTCAGCACATCAGCCGACTGACGATCGACTCGCCCGTTCCGTACCAGATCGACACGGTCGCGTATGGCAACCGGATTGCCCACGTCAGTCTGCCGCCAGCAGCGGACTCGGCCCGTACCATAACCATCACGTTCACCGCGCAGCGGCTTGAACATAGCCAGCCCACAACGCAGCAGACCGCGCGCAAACCAATCAGTTTGGCCGAGCGTACCCGGTGGCTGCAACCCGACCGGCTGGTACCCATCGACGGAAAAATAAAGCAGTGGGCCAACGAGGTTGTGACGCAGGCCAACGCCCGAACCGATCTGGAAAAGGCGCGGGCTATCTATAACCACGTCATCAGCACGGTTCATTACGACAAAACAGGCACGGGTTGGGGTCGGGGCGACATTTACTACGCCTGCGACGCCCGCCGCGGCAACTGCACCGACTTCCACGCCATTTTCATCGGCTATTGCCGGGCTGTGAATATTCCGGCCCGCTTTGCCATCGGCGTATCGCTCCCCACCGACCGGCCAGCCGGGCAGATTAGCGGCTACCACTGCTGGGCCGAGTTTTACCTGAACGGCGTTGGCTGGGTGCCGGTCGATGCGTCGGAAGCGGCTAAGAACCCCGACAAACGCGCGTATTTCTTTGGCACGCATGACGAAAACCGCATCGAATTCAGCGTCGGCCGCGATCTGCAGCTGTACCCGGCGCAGGCCGAGCCGCTTAACTTTTTCGTGTACCCCTACGCCGAAGTTGCCGGACAGCCAGTAGCCGGGGTAAAAAGTGAGTTTACGTACCGGGCCTTATAACGGGTACTGTGCACTACTCAGCTGCCCGATGCTGCCAATAACTGGCGCAGTAGCTGATTGAAAACGGCCGCGTCTGGCTGAATAGTCTGGAAAAATCCCGCGTCGACTTGCTCGACCAGTGCGTACGCGTCGCGCAGTACTGTTTCGCCTGTCTGGGTCAGCTGGAGTCGTTTCGCCCGGCCATCCTGTGGATTGTCGGACCGGAGCAGAAACCCCTTGCTTTCCAGCGTCTGCAATACCTTCGAGGTCATCATCTTGTCGGTATTGGCGTAGTCGGCTAGCCGCTGCTGGGTAACCAGTTCGCCCTGCCGGTCGAGCCAGTACAGGCCCGCCATCAGCGAGAACTGCGTCAACGTAATACCAACTGCGCGTAACCGCTGGTTCATCAGCAAATGCCACCGCATACTGACCTGCCAGAGCAGGTAGCCGTTATTTTCTTCGGGCTGGTTGTACGTGAAAATTGGAAAAGCAGGCATGGCTGTGGCTGGTCATTGCCGAGCGAATCAGGTCAAAATCGGCTTTTGGGATGGCGAAACAGCCAAACCGGAAAGCGTACCCCCAACTGGCTTTGTTCTGAATGAAGCTTAACTGCTCGATCAGCGGCTGAATGGGCGTCTCAGCAACAGATTCTTCGTACATGACCCGGCGCCGAAACGGCTTGAAGTCGTCGGCCACCGTTACCTGATAAACCGGTTCATCGACCACCATACCGACGGCGATAAACCGTTGCAGCGGTTCTTTGCCGCCAAACGCTACCTTAGGCGCATACACCAGTAAACCGTCGCCGGGCTGCATCTGGCGCAAGGGCGCTTCCTTGCCGTGATTGGCCTGTACGATCCCCTGCTCAATGCCGGAACGGGCATGGTCACGGGCTGTCACCACGACCCAGTACTGCGTTTCCCGGTTCATCGGTTCGGCGTTTCTTGTATGGTGAGCCAGTAACCGTCAGGATCGGCAATGATCGCCGTATTGCCGAAGGGAGTAGCCTGCACACCCCGTACTACCGTAGCCTGTCCGTCAATGCGTTGCAGAAAATCGTCGAGGTTGCTGACTGCAAACCAAAGCCCGACACCCCAGCCCAGCCGGTCGGTCAGGGCGAGGTCAACCAGTGGTTTACGGATGGCAAAGATGGCCCCCGACTGCGTAGCGAAGATGCAGGCATCCGGTGGCGACTGTGGCACGGGCTGGAAACCCAGTGTGTCCCGGTAAAAGTGGGTCGAAACGTCCAGATCGCTGACCTGTAGCGAGACGAAAGTGAGCTGTGTTGGCGTTGTCATGGCTGGTTAATTTAGTAGTCGTGACTACTAAATTAACCGTATTGCTGACGAGTTAGTTTGGTGCTGATGAATAAATGTTGGGGCCTGATTGCATTGGGCAGCCGCATGATCGTTTTGTTAAGTCGGTTGAAACGCCCGGACTGATCGCCGGTATTATATTGGCGTCCGGCTATCTTTGGCCCGCCCCTTTTGGACACTACCAAACTCAATCGTCATGCGAATTACTCTGCTGCTGATAGCCTGCCTGCTGATGCAGATAGCCGTGGCCCAGCCCGCCAATAGCCTGCGTGTTGCTTCCTACAACCTACGTTACAACACGCCCAACGACGGCGAAAATGCCTGGCCCAACCGGAGCGAGATGGTGAAAAGCCTGATCCGTTACCATCAGATTGACCTGTTCGGAACCCAGGAAGGACTACGCGGGCAACTCAACGACATTGCACAACTGCCCGGCTGGGCGTTTGTCGGAAAAGGGCGCGACGATGGAAAAGAAGCCGGTGAGCACTCGGCTATTTTCTACAAAAAAGACCGCTTCACGCTGCTCGACACCGGTGATTTCTGGCTGAGCGAAACGCCCGACAAACCCGGTAAGGGCTGGGACGCGACCTGTTGCAACCGCATCTGTACGTGGGCCAGATTCCGCGATAAACAGACCAAAAAGGAGTTTTACTTCTTTAGTGCCCACTTCGATCATCAGGGTGTCGAAGCCCGGCGACAGTCGGGGCGGCTCATGGTGGAAAAGATCAACGCCATCGCTAAAAACGAACCCGTCATCTTCGTCGGTGACCTGAACTCGACGCCCGATACCGAGCAGGTAAAAACCATTCAGACGCTCCTTCGGGATGCGTATCTGGTAACGAAGCAACCGCCCTACGGCCCCGTCGGTACGTTTACCGGTTTCAAATCAGACGCCCCGCTCAACGACCGCATCGACTATGTGTTTGTCAGCAAAGGCATCGACGTACGTTCCTATGCAGCCCTGACCGACCGGCTCGATCAGCGTTTCCCATCCGATCACCTGCCCGTTGTCGTTGATGTGGTGATGCGGTAGCAAAGTTGACGATTTTACTAAAAATAGTTTAAAAATTTAGTTGTTTAATCTAGTTTTAAACAATACCTTTCCCGTGTACTATCTCAAACATTACTATGAAAATACGTCTGGTAATGACCGCTTTACTGCTGGGAGTAGTGACGGTCGGGTGGGCACAGTCGGAAGACAACGCCATCAAGCAAGTGCTTCGTAACGAAACGGAAGGGTTTTTCAAACGCGACAAAACACAGTGGGCCAGTGCCTGGGCACATGCGCCCTACATTCACTTCGCGGCTAACCTGTACGGGGGCGATTTTATGCTGATAAAAGGCTGGGATAAACTCGAAAAACATTTCGCCAGCCAATTCAAAAGTTCGAGAGTAAGCGACAAGGTAACCGTGCAGAACGCCAACTACACGATCCGGCAAAAGGGCGATATGGCGTACGTTGCCTACGATCAGACGCTGCTCGACAGCCACGGCAAAACGACATCGAAGGAGTCGCGGGTGCTGGAGAAGATGAACGGGCAGTGGAAGATTATCGACGTGACAGCCCTGACGAATCTAAAGGACTTCAGTCTGGCACAATCGAAGTGACAAGGGAAGTTTACGTTTTATCAATGCCCTCACCCCAACCCCTCTCCCGTTTTGGGAGAGGGGCTTTTTTGTAGCCTGGACCTCCAGGTCCGGGTGGCCGTCAGGCCAACTATGTTAGGCGGTAGCTTTTTTGGCCTGACGGCCACCCGGACCTAGAGGTCCAGGCTACAGTTTTTCGGCCACCGGACGTAGACGTCTGGGTTACGCGTTACCAAACAGATTCGTGTTCAGGAAGGCGTTGCGGAATTTGCCGGTCGGGTCTTGTTGTGTGGCCAGCTTGCGGAAATCGGGCATCTTCTCGTACAGCGACTGCAGGCGGGCGGGGGCCATCGTGAACAACTTACCCCAGTGCGGACGGGCCTGAAACGGAGCCAGTTCCTGCTCGATGACGGGCAATAGCTGCCGCACGGCGTGCCACTCCGGTTTCCACGTAAAGTGAATCGCAATGCTCGGCTGTTTGTAACACGGACTCATCCACATGTCGTCGCCGTCGATGGCCCGGATTTCGGAGATCAGCAGGTGGGGATTAATGCGGGCTTTTAATTTCTCCACTGCCAGAATAGCCTCGACGGCTTGTTGGCGGGGAACGAAATATTCCGACTGCAATTCCTGCCCGCTGCTTGGCGTAAAGCCCATTTTGAAGTGCGGCATCCGCTCGTACCACGGCCCAACGACGCCCAGCTGATCGGTGCAGTTTTCGGCCGATATACCCACAATTGGATGCAGATTCTTCGTGGCGGGCGTTGCGCCGTAGAAATCGGTTTTGGGCGGAGCTTCGTCGGCACGGCTCTTTACCCACACCTCGCTGACGGTATCGTTGAGCCAGTTGGTGAACAGACTGACACTGCAACCGCTGCTCATAATGGCGTCGAAATGGGTTTTCATTTGCGCCAGCGGCAGGTTTTCGTAAACCGTCTGCCGCATCTGAAAGGTCGGCTGTACGGCCAGCGTCACCCGCGTCACAACGCCCAGCGCGCCGAGGTGAACCACAGCCGCCCGGAATGCATCGCCGTCGCGGTCGGCGGTGAGTGTGCGTTTATCGCCGTTGGCCGTGATGAATTCAATGCCCCGTACCGCCGTCGACAGGTTTCCGTTTTTCATGCCCGATCCGTGAGTAGCCGTACCGATAGCCCCGGCTACAGAGATATGCGGCAGCGACGCCAGATTGTGCAGGGCATAGCCTTTGCTATCGAGATATGGGGCCAGTTGTCCATACTTCATGCTACCGTCGACCGTCACGGTTTTGGCCGTGGTGTCGAGCGAAACGACCTCGCTCATGGGCATCAGCGAGATAAACTGATCGGTGCTGTCGGCAATGGTGTTGAAGCAGTGACGGGTGCCGAGTACTTTCAGCTTCGGGTATTTTCTGACCAGTTCCTGCACGTTGGCGACCGACGTGCAGTCGGCTAGTTTGTCGGTGCTGTAGGTCAGGTTACCGGCCCAGTTTTTCATTTTTTCACCGGGTACAAGACCGTCAAACGGTTTCAGAAAGGGAGTGGCAAGCATCGCCGACGAGAGTTTGAGAAAGGTACGTTTTTCCATACAGCAGCAGGTTAAGAGACGGGTATTCAGTTACTGACCCATCTGTTTTAAAAAGCTTGTCTGCTACACGGTTTACTGTATCAGATGCCAGGCTGGACCTCGGCATCACAGTGTCGGCCGTCCAGTGCCTGCTAACCTGCTGTCATTCCGACGACAGGAAGAATCTTCGGAAACTGGTCTGAAGCCGCCAGCTACCGGAGATTCCTCCTGTCGTCGGAATGACAGAAAATTAACCCCCAAACTGCTTGACCAGTCCTTCCAGCGTTTGCAGCGGTTGTACGCCCGACTGCCGCCAGACAATCTTGCCGCCCTTGAATAGAATCATGGTCGGGATACTGCGGATCTGGTATTGGTTAGCGGCTTTCTGCGCCTTATCGACGTTGATTTTTACAACGCGTACCTTGTCACCGGCGCGGTCGGTGAGTTGTTTCAGAATCGGAGCCTGCTGCTTGCAGGGACCGCACCAGTCGGCGTAAAAATCGACCAGCACGGGCTTGTCGCCGTGGATAATATCGTTGAATGATTCAGTTGACTGGCTCATTAGTGTTTGCGTTTACGAACTGTTGGCGGTTCTTTGTATAAAACAACGGCCGGCCGGCAACGGTTCGGAACACACCTGGCAGAACAACGTTCACGCATGTATACACGTATTTTTTTGAGCATCGGTTGCCTGGTTTGGGCGGGTCTGGTCAAGGCACAAACGTCGTTTGCAGACCAGATCGCGAAGCACCGCGCTGCTTACCGAAATGAGTTTTTAACGCCCGGCAACAGTCCGTTGCCGTCGAAAGAAGCGGTCGATAAACTGGACTTTTACGCGCCCGACTCTACGTACCGGGTCGTGGCCGATGTGCAGCGCATCGAAAAAGCCGAGCCGTTCGAGATGCCGACCTATAGTGGCAAAACGAAGCCGTACGTCGCCTACGCCACGCTGTCGTTCACGCTGCACGGGCAGCCGCAGCAGCTTACCGTTTTGCGCAGCCTCGACTTGCAGCGCATGCCCCAGTACCGTGACTATCTGTTCGTACCGTTCAAAGATGCGACATCGGGCAACGAAACCTACGGCGGTGGCCGCTACCTCGACCTGCGGCTCGGCGACATTCAGAACGGTCAGCTAACGCTCGATTTCAACAAAGCCTACAATCCCTACTGCGCCTACGCCGACGGCTATTCCTGCCCCATCCCGCCCAAAAGCAACGTGCTTCCGGTAGCGGTGGCAGCGGGGGAGAGGGCGTACGAGCATTGACGGTTTTCGGTATTCAGTTTACGGTTTACCGTCCGGTACAGCATCCTTGCTGTGCCTTTCGCGGACTTAGGTAGCCTGGCAGCTCAAACAGCAGGGATGCTGTTTGGGACAAATTACCGGTAAACCGTAAACCGTATACTGTAAACCGAACTAATACCCCCACGCCAGCATACCGCCGTCAACGGAGAGCGTCTGGCCGGTGATGTACGACGACGCGGGCATACTCAGAAACGACACCGCCGAGGCTACTTCGACCGCTTCACCGACACGCTTCATAGGCGTGCGGCTCAGGATACCGGCCAGCTTGTCGGGATTAGTCAGGACGGGCTGGGCGAGTGGGGTGTTGATGTACCAGGGGGCTACGGCGTTGACCCGGATACCGTCGCCGGCCCATTCGACGGACAGGTTGCGGGTCAGTTGCAGCATCGCGGCTTTGCTCATACCGTAAATCGATCCGCTGCTCGTATGCGTCAGCGCCGATACCGATGACACCATCACAATACGCCCATTGCCCGACGCTTTCAGGAGTGGGTAAGCCGCCTGACACAGTTCGTAGGTCGATCGCAGGTTGGTCGTCAGGATGTGTTCGTACTCGGCCGCGCTGTATTCGACGGTCGGTTTGCGAATGTTCGTACCGGTATTGTTAACCAGAATATCCAGCCCGTTCCAGGCGGTCGTTACGGCGTCGATGATGCGCCGGGCCGCATCGGGTTGCCCCAGATCGACGGACAACCCCTCGACGGTGTGGCCCTGCTGCCGGTAGTCAGTAAGTTGTTGCTGGAGTAAATCGTTGTCGCGGGCGACGATAAAGACCGACGCGCCGAGGTCGAGAAACTGCCGGACGATGGCTTCGCCGATACCTTTGGTGCCGCCCGTCACGAGGGCGCGCTGACCGCTCAGCGACCAGAGCGATGGTGGAGTAGGAGAAAGTGGGTTCATGCCGGGTCAACACGGTTTTGCCGTTCAGTGTCCGGTTTTCGCCAATAAAAAAATGCCGATTGCCTTTCTGACCCGGCATTCGTAGTTTACGAAGTTCATTAACACGACTCACCAATGAGAAAACCCATCGGGCTGCTGGCCGGACTCTGCCTGTCGGCGGGGGCGTTGCTGGCGCAGAATAAGCCCAAACCGGAAGACGTACACACCTTCACGCTGAAAAACGGCATGAAGTTCATGGTTCTCGAAGACCATTCGATCCCCAACGCCAACTTTTACACCTTCTGGAAAGTCGGGTCGCGCAACGAGGTGCACGGTATTACGGGCCTGTCGCACTTCTTCGAGCACATGATGTTCAACGGTGCGAAAAAGTACGGTCCCAAGCAGTTCGACCGGACGATGGAAGCTAACGGCGGTTCCAACAACGCCTATACGACCGAGAACAACACCGTCTATACCGACTGGTTCCAGAGCGGTGCGCTCGAAACGATTTTCGACCTCGAAGCCGATCGCATCCGCGATTTGTCTATCGATCCGAAAATGGTCGAGAGCGAACGGGGTGTGGTGTTGTCGGAGCGGAGCACGGGGCTGGAAAACTCGAACTACCGGCTGCTGGGTGAACTCGTGCAGTCGACGGCGTTTACCGAGCACTCGTATATGTTTCCGGTCATCGGCTTTGAATCCGACATCAAACGCTGGACACAGGCCGATCTGGAGAAGTACTTCAAGACGTACTATTCGCCCAACAACGCCGTCGCGGTGATCGTTGGCGACGTGACGCCCGCGCAGGTGAAAAAGCTGGCCGAACAGTACATCGCACCCATTCCGGCGCAGAAACTCCCCGACAGTCTGCGGACGGTGGAACCCCCGCAAAACGGCGAACGGCGCGTAACGACCTATAAGGACATTGCCACACCCAACATCATGCTGGCTTACCACGTCCCGGCTACGCGCCACCCCGACTACTACGCGCTCGATCTGCTGAGCGGTGTGCTGAGTTCGGGTAATTCGTCGCGGCTTATCAAATCGCTGGTGCTCGATTCAACGGTTGCCTCGCGGGTATCGTCTAACATGGAGATTGCCCTCGACCCGACGCTGTTTACGATTTACGGCATTGCCGCCAGCAACATATCGGCCGAACAACTCGAACGCTCGGTAGAGAACCAGATCGAGAAGATCGTTACGAACGGTATTACTGACGAGGAGTTGCAGAAGCTGAAGAACCAGAAGCTGATGGAGTTTTACCACACGATGGAAACGATCAACGGCAAAGCCAATTCGCTCGGCACCTACGAGCTGTATTTCGGTGATTACAAGAAGCTATACGAAGCCCCGTCGCTCTACGAAAAGGTGACGAAGGAAGACGTGCAGCGCGTGGCCAAAACCTACCTCACCATGCGCAACCGCACCGTCGGCTATCTGCTGCCGGAAACCAAAAAAGTAGCGGGCGCGAACTGAGCGTATTTAAACACGGAGGTACGGAGGTTTCACGGCGTTCACAGAGGAGTAGTACAGTGGTGTCGGGTCCCCGACACGCTTGCGTCAGCCACCCGCTTCGACCTGAAACGTATCGGGTTACGAACCCGACACCACGTATACACCCGGTAGCTCTGTTTGCTCCGTGCAACGCTCCATGCGCTCCGTGTTTAACCCATCCATCAAGCAACATGAAGAAAATTCTCATACTCATCACCACCCTGCTGATGGCGGGGCTGGCGCAGGCACAGACGTTTAAAGTGCCGCCGTTTCAGAAATTCAAGCTCAAAAACGGGCTGACCGTCTACCTGATGGAGCAGCACGAAGTGCCGCTGGTGAACGTGTCGGCGGTGTTCGACGCGGGGGCCGTAGACGACGGTACGCGCTACGGCCTGGCTAACATGACCGCCGACGCCCTGCTGTTCGGCAGTTCGCGCTACACCAAGGAGCAACTCGAAGCCAAAACGGAATACGTCGGGGCTAGTATCGACACCTACGGCGGTAAGGAAGTGGCTAAACTAACGACTTCGTTCGCGGTGAAAGATCAGGATATCCTGTTCGATATCATTCAGGATGTATTGACCAAACCGACCTTCAACCAGACTGAGTTCGACAAGTACAAACAGCGGCTGCTCCTGCAACTGACTCAGCAGAAAGAAAGCCCCCGTTCGGTGATCGGTTCGTATTTCGGGCGGTTCGTTTACGGCGATAACCCCTACGCCAACCCCATTTCGGGCACACCGACGTCGGTGTCGGCGATTTCGGCGAACGATGTTCGGCAGTTTTACCAGAAAAACTACACCACCGACCGGGCGGCTATTGCCATCGTGGGCGACTTCAACATGGCCGCCATGAAAAAGCGCATGACCGACCTGTTCGGCAATTGGAAAACGCCCGCTGCCACCACGCCCCGCCTGACCGAACCGGCCCTGAGTTTCAGCGGCTCCCGCGTGCTGCTGGTCAACAAGGACGACGCCCGCGAAACGACGTTTATCATCGGCGGCAAGGGCATCAAACAAAGCAACCCCGATTTTATTCCGGTCACGGTCGTCAACACGATTCTGGGCGGGCGGTTTACGTCGTGGCTCAACGACGCGCTGCGGGTCAATTCGGGCCTGACCTACGGGGCCAGCAGCCGGTTTGCCACCTACCGAAACAGCGGTACGTTCGTCGTGTCGACGTTCACTAAAAACAGCAGCACGATTCCCGCGATTGATCTGGCCGTACACGTGCTCGACAGTCTGCACCGCACCGGCATCGACGAGAAAACGTTGACGTCGGCCAAAAACTACGTCAAAGCCGACTTCCCACCCCGCTACGAATCGGCCGGTGAACTGGCCAATCTGCTGACGGATATGTTCAGCCTGGGCTATGATGAATCGTTTATCAACAACTTTCAAAAGAATGTCGATGAGCTAACAGTAGCTAAAACGCGGCAAATTATCGACCAGTATTTTCCTGATAAAAACCTACAGTTCGTGCTGATCGGGAAAGCCGACGCAATACGGGATCAGGTGAAAAAATACGGCACCGTCACCGAAAAGGAAATCAAGGCGGAGGAATTTTAAACGGACAAGTAACTAATCGGTATTTACCGTTTACGAACCAGATTGCACCGCCCAGTCAATAAACATAGGATGGACTCATGTGCCTACATACGTTTGGCTGGCTGGCAGGTGCAGGCTATCGGCTGAAACCTGACCGGACGCAGTGATAGACTTTCCGTTACTATTCCACCTGCTCAACCGTGCAGCCCCGAGAAATCGGGGCTGTTTTTTTTGCCGATTACTGTACCTTTGTGGCGAGTTATCGGTGCCTGATGTCGCTTCGCAGTGACTTTCAAGGCTTAAAAGGGAAACCGGTGCAATACCGGCGCTGTCCCCGCAACTGTAAGTCTGTACTGACCCGGTTCAATCTGCATGGTCACTGCCCACGGGCGGGAAGGCCCGAACCGGAACGACGAGCCAGGAGACCTGCCGATGACCATCCGCTGCCAGGCCGTTCGGAGGAAACGGGCCGGTCGCGTGCTGATAGGAATACGCACGAGAACTGAATCTGACGTTGAAAACCCAAGGGTGGTTTTGGGGGGCTGTTGGTCTTTCGCTGATGGCTGGTTGGGCTGTTGATGCGCAGGCTCAAACAAGGGTATCCGGTATGGATGTGCCCGGCATGGATGTGCCGGATACAGCCGTATCGCTGTCGGTAGTGACGGTGCGGGCCATTGCGCCCGAACGGTTTCTGGCGGGGCAAAAGCTTCAGCGAATCGACCCGACGACGCTGCTCCAGTTTCGCTTCAGTACGATCACCGACCTGCTGACCTACAATACCCCGCTGGCTTTCAAAAGCTACGGCCCCGGTCAACTCGTTACCGTCGCGTTTCGCGGTACGTCGGCCAACCATACGGCGGTGCTCTGGAACGGGATCAACATCAACCAGCCCAACCTCGGCCAAACCGACTTCTCGACTATCCCCGTCGCGGGCTTCGACAAGCTGGCCGTGCAGTACGGGTCGGGGGCGAGCGCCATCGGCTCCGACGCCGTGGGGGGAAGTATTCTGCTGGGTAGCCAACCCGACTGGCAAACGAAACTCGGCGTTACAGTGGGGCAGCAACTGGCCTCCTTTCGTAATAATCAAACACAGTTGGGCCTGCGCTACGGCAGCGTGCCGGGGGGCAGCTGGCAGGTGTCAGGCCGGACGTACTTGTACCGTAGTAAGCTGAACAACGACTATCCGTACCGCGAATTTCGCAACTACTTTGTCGATCAGGCTACCACGGCGCAGCGGGGACTGGTGCAGGATGTCTACGTACGGCACCGCAACGGCAGGCAACTATCGGTCAATGCGTGGCTGACGGATAACGACCTGATCCTGAGCCCGCAGGATAGCATCGCCCGCGAACGAACCCGCACGCAGTCGGCGCGGCTGCTGACGACGTACGAAGCGGGTACCATGACGGTTCGGCTGGGCTGGATTCGCGATGTACTCGACTACGCCAAAAGCGATTTCAGTCGCCCCGACCATACCGAAACCGACCGGTTTATCGGGCGCGTCGAGCGCGAGTTTCGGCTGTTTCCCAATCTAAGTCGGGTCGCGATAAATTTGCGAACGGGGGGCGAATGGTCGCATTACCGCACCCGAACGGACGGCTACGGCGGGCAACTCATCACCGAAAATCGGCAGGACCTGTACGCGCTGCTGCGTCTGGAAACGCCCAGATTACTGGTGTCTGCCAACGTCCGGCAGGCGTTCGTGACCCGCTTTAACCCCCCGCTGACGCCCTCGCTGGGGGCGGAGTACAAACTGCTTCAGGGAACCCAGACAACGCTGACAGCGAAAGCATCCGTCGGGCGCAGCTACCGCGTTCCGACGCTGAACGAACGCTACTGGATCGAACTCGGCGACCCGAACCTGAAACCCGAATCGGGCGTCAATCTGGAAGGTGGCCTGTCGCTGGTCAGCACATTGTCGCCCACGCTGAAACTAACTACCGACCTGACCGGCTATCGAAATCGCGTCGATAACTGGGTACTCTGGAACCCCACGACCAACTACCACGTCGAGAACCTGCAACTGGTGGTGGCGCGGGGGGGCGAACTGGCGAGCACACTTACCTACGCGCAGTCGGGCTGGAAGGCCGGTCTGCGGATGGGTTACGCCCTGACGCGCACCTCGCAGGAACGGGCCTACGACGCCTACGCCCGCGACGTGATCGGGAAGCAGTTGCCCTACGTGCCGGTGCATACGGGTACGCTCAACGCGTGGGTGCAGCGTGGTCGTTCGCGGCTGTCGGTGCAAATGCAGACCAGTTCGCGCCGGTACATCACGGCCGACAACACGCAGTTTTTTCGGGGGGTGCTGCTGGCGAATCTGCTGGCCGAAACGCAGGTGCGGGTCGGAAAAGCCGCCTTCCGGGTGCAGGGGCAGGTCAATAATCTATTCGACGCGCTGGTTATCAGCGTCCGGCGGAATGCCCTGCCGGGCCGCAGCGTCGCGATCAACGTACTTTTTACTTTACCATCCAATAATCCATGAACAAACACATTACAACCGGAATTGCCACCAGCGTACTGGCGCTGAGCCTGTGGAATTGTAAAACCACCGATCCGGAGCCATCGCCTTATGAGTCAGGAGTATATATTTCCAATCAGGGTAATTTCTCGCAGAATAACGGGTCAGTAACGTACATTCCAACGGGGAGTAACGCGGCCCGAACGAGCATTTTTGCAACGGCCAATCCAACACTGACGCTAAGCGGTGGGGTGCAGGATTTCACCGATGTGAACGGCAAGGGCCTGATTCTGGTCGACAACACGGCGGCTGATCAGGATAAAGTCGAGATCGTGGAAGACGGTACGTTCAAAAGCCGGGCTACGCTGAAAACGCCCGACATCGAAAACCCCCGCCGGGCCATTTATGCCGCCCCCAACAAAGCGTATGTCAGCTGCTGGGATGTGTCGGGTAGCTTCGCCAACGGTACATTCTTCAAAGACCCCGGTTACGTGGCTGTCGTCGACGTGAATGCGGGTACCGTGACGAAGAAAATACCGGCCGTGAAAGCCGCCGAAGGTATGGTGTTGGTCGGCAGTGAAGTGTTCGTCGGCAGTGTCAGCTACGGGGGTAATAACACGATGGCGATCATCAATGTCAATACTGATGAACTGGTGCAGAAAGTGGACATGGGCGGTGCGCCCGAACCCATTGCGGTGGATGCGACCGGTAAACTGTGGGTATTGGTCGACCAGACGATGATTTGCTACAATGCCGCTGCCCGTACCATCGAAAAACGCGTACCACTCAACGCGATCCCGACCAGCGTAGCCATCAGCCGCGACAAACGCAGCTTCTACTTCTCGACCAGCAACCGTACATACCGCTTCGCCATCACCGATACCAGCGTCCCGACAACGGCCGTGCAAAACCGTTCGTTTGCTGCCATCGGTATCGACCCAAATTCGGGTATGTTCTACGGTAGTCAGAACCCCGTCAACTATGCGCAGGCGGGTTACGTGATTCGTTACCAGGAAAGCGGTGCCCTGATCGACTCGGTCCGTGCCGAAATTGCCCCCTCGCGGTTCTTTTTCCGGTAGTGTGTAGCCCAGACGTCCACGTCTGGTAGCCGCGATAGCGACTAATGGAACATCCACTTACAGCGTTAGCCTATCGGCTACCAGACGTGGACGTCTGGGCTACACAAACTATTTCTCTTCCAGCTCCAGCCGCCCTTCTTCCAGATCGAGTTCAAAGAGAATCGAGCGGAGAACTTCGTCGTCGTGTTCGCCCGTATGGCGAAGCCGGGTGGCTTCGGTGCGTTCGAGCCGAATGATTTCCAGTTGAATCCGGCGGGTTTCGCGTAGCTCGGATTCGTTAATGTTTTTGCGCTTTTTGCCCCCCTGCCGGAGTCGCAGCCGGTCGATGCGGGCTTCGTACTTGTGCTTGAGCACACTCAGTACCTCGTCGGAAACCTCGTCGCTCATCGAATGCTCCGTTTCCAGATGCTCAATGGCCAGCGATGCCAGTTGAATCCGCAACTTGATCTCGTTTTGCTCGGCCTGCAAATCAGGCTTGATGTTCAGCATCCTAATCAGGTACGGCAACGCAACTCCCTGTAAGACAAGCGTTACGAAAATAACGCAGTAGACGATAAAGATAATCAGCCCCCGCTGCGGAAAGTGGGCTCCGTTGCTCATCGTAAGCGGCAGGGCCAGTGCCGTCGCCAGTGAGAGTACACCGCGCATCCCCGTCCAGGCAATAACCACAACCAGTTTTACCGATGGTACCAGTACGTGCTTGTGCCGGCTCAGAATCAGGCGCGGTGTGTAGTGAACGACAAATACCCAGATGAACCGGGCAATGATAACGGCCAGACTGACGATCGTCCCGTACAGAATCAGTCGGCCGGGCGAATACTCGCTGGTGCTGGAGAACAGAATCTCCCGCAGCTGAAGGCCCATCAGCACAAATACGGTGCTGTTGAGGAGAAACGTCAGTACGTTCCAGACGCCCATCGTTTCCAGATGCCCCCGGCGCGACATGTACTCCGACGACCGCAGCGTCAGGTACAGGCCCGACGCCAGCACCGCCAGTACGCCCGAGACGTGCCATTGTTCAGCCAGCAGATACCCGGCAAACGGGGTGATGAACGATAAGGTGGTTTCGACAACCGGCGTTTCAGTCGTCAGCTTATGCACCTGCTTGACCAGCCACGCCAGCCCCAGACCAATGGCAACGCCTTCCACCACACTCAGCAGAAAATCCCCGCCCGCCTGTAGCAGCACAAACTGCCCCGTCGTGACGGCCAGTACCGCGTACCGATACACGACCAGCCCTGTGCCGTCGTTGACCAGACTTTCGCCCTCCAGAATCGTAACCACCCGTCGGGGCAGCCCCATTTTTTTGATGATAGCCGTACCCGCAATTGGGTCGGTGGTCGACACGGTTGCGCCCAGCACAAAGGCCAGCGGCCATGAAAAGCCGGGAATGAAGGTATGCGCCACCCAAGCCACACCCACCGTCGTGAAGATGACCAGCCCGAAGGCCAGCAGAAAAATGGGCGCGAAACTGGCTTTGAAATCGGCCCACGACGTGTTCCAGGCCGACGCGTAAATCAGGGGGGGTAAAAACAGCAGAATAACGACTTCAGGACTCAATGTTACGCTGGGCAGACCCGGAATCAGGCTGATGGCGATACCGGCCAGTACCAGCACAATCGGCGAGGCAATGCGGATACGTTCGGCGGCCGCAGCCAGGGCCGTGACGAGCGCCAATAGCCCCACGAAAAGGGGAAGTTCATGCATATGGTAAGCAGACGCCGGGGGCGACGTATATTTTTTGTGAACTTAGGTGATAAACAGCGGACTACTGTCTTTATAGAAGTTGGATAGTTATAGCGTTGTAAAGTTGTAGGGTTGCTACCGCACGTGGCTACCTGCCGGATGGGCTGACGCGCCAGCAACTTTGTAACGCTGCAACTTTACGACTCCACAAGTCTATAACTGTACGATTCCATAACGTTCTATATGAAACGCAGAGAAGCATTACAGCACGTGGCCCTGTTAATGGGCAGTGCGCTGGCCGCTCCGACCATCGCCGGGGCAATGGGGCAGGTACTCAACACCGCACCCGGCCTGGCCGTAACACCCGAACAGGAAGCCCTGCTGGCTGAGGTAGCCGATGTCATCATACCGACTACCAGCACACCGGGTGCCAAAGCCGCCGGTGCGCAGAAATTCATCGTCCGCGTTATGCGCGACTGCTACCCCAAAGCCGATCAGGAAGCGTTCTACAATGGCCTGGCCAAACTCGACGCCGACAGCAAAACAAAGTTCGGTAATGGGTTCATGAAGCTCGACAACGCCCAGCGAATCGAGATGGTGAAGCAGACGACTACCACCGATAAGCCCTTTTTCCTGCGCATGAAAGAACTGACCACAACGGGCTACTTCACCTCGGAAATCGGCGCGACCAAAGCCCTGGCTTACCTACCGGTGCCCGGTCAGTTCGACGGCTGTAAACCGCTGGAACCCGGTCAGAAAACGTGGGCACTTTAGGAATACCCCATCCCAACCGGATCGCCGGACGGGGAGGGGTTGGGGTGGGGTATTCTCCGATCAACTTTACAACTTTTCAACGTCAAAACAGATGAATCTCAACATAGATGCCCAAAAAGAGATGACCTACGATGCCATTGTCATCGGGTCGGGTGTATCGGGCGGCTGGGCAGCGAAAGAGCTGACCGAAAAAGGATTACGCGTACTGATGCTCGAAAAAGGGCATCAGCTCGACCACATTACGGACTACCCCAACGCGACCAAAGATCCGTGGGAACTCAAGTACAACGGGCGGCTGACGACGGAGCAGAAGGAAACGCACCCCAAGCTGATGCGCGACTACCCCTACAACGAAAACACCGAAACGTACTGGATGAAAGATACCGACTCGCTCTACAAGGAGGAGAAGCGGTTCGACTGGTACCGGCCCAATATCGTTGGGGGGAAATCGATCATGTGGGGGCGGCAATCGTACCGGCTCAGCGACATCGACTTCGAGGGCAACCTGAAAGATGGTATCGCCGTCGACTGGCCGATCCGGTACAAAGACGTCGCGCCCTGGTATTCGTACGTCGAGAAAGTGGTCGGGATTTCGGGCGAAAAGCTGAACCTGCCGCAACTACCCGACAGCGATTTTCTGCCGCCGATGGAGATGTACTGCGTGGAGAAAGAAGTTCGTAAGCGCATCGAAAAAGACTTTCCCGGCCGTACCATGACCATCGGGCGGGTAGCCAACCTGTCGAAAGCCACCGAAGCACAGACGGGCATCGGTCGGGCTCCGTGTCAGTACCGTAACCGCTGCGCTATGGGTTGCCCGTACGGGGCCTATTTCAGCACGCAGTCGTGTACGCTGCCTTACGCGGGCAAGACGAACCGCCTGACGCTGCGCCCGGATTCGGTCGTGACGAACATTCTGTACGACGAGAATCAGAAGCGGGCGACGGGTGTGCGCGTGATCGACGCCAAGACGTTGCAGGAGCGGCAGTACCAGGCCAAAATCATTTTCGTCTGCGGCAGTGCGCTGGGCTCAACGGCTATCCTGCTCAACTCGACCTCGAACCGGTTCCCCAATGGTTTCGGCAACGATTCGGGCGAACTGGGCCACAACCTGATGGATCACCACTTCCGCACCGGCGCGTCGGGTATGTGGGAAGGGGACCTCGACAAATACTATGTCGGTCGGCGGGCTAATGGGATTTACGTACCGCGTTACCGCAACATCGGCACCGACAAGCGCGACTACCTGCGCGGCTTCGGCTATCAGGGCAGCGGTAGTCGGCAGGGCTGGCAGCGTGAAGTGGCTGAAATGAGTTTTGGGGCTGATTACAAGGAAGATATGACCAAACCCGGTCCGTGGACGATGGGGCTGGGTGGTTTCGGTGAAACGTTGCCCTACCACGAAAACCGGATGTACCTCGACAAGACCACGAAAGACAAGTGGGGTATGCCGGTGGTTGTCTTCGACGCGGAGTTCAAGGAAAACGAGAAGAAGATGCGGAAGGATATGCAGAACGACGCGGTCGAGATGCTGGAGAAAGCCGGATTGAAAAACGTGAAAGGCTACGACAACGGCTCGTATCCGGGTATGGCGATTCACGAGATGGGCACCGCCCGCATGGGTCGCGATCCGAAAACATCGGTCCTGAACGGCAACAATCAGGTGCACGGTGTGAAGAACGTGTTCGTGACCGATGGCGCGTTTATGACGTCGGCGTCGTGCGTCAACCCATCGCTGACGTACATGGCCCTGACCGCCCGCGCGGCCGATTTCGCTGTGAAAGAAATGAAGAAGCGGAACATCTGATTGTTTTTGCTGAGACGCGATACCTCGCGTCTCAGCACGCGACAGCCCGGATGCGTCAGCAATACCATCCGGTGTAAAGAACATCCGGCGGTGAGACGCGAAGGCCGGGTCGCCGGTGCGATCGCGTTTCTACATAAACACACAAAAACCTTATGAAAACGAACGTGTTGCGCATATCGGCGGTCGGTCTGCTGGCGGGAGGGCTCCTGATCGGGGCCTACCAGAATCGCAACCTCAACCTGGCGTCGACCGGCTACCTCGACCGACTGTTTGCCACCCTGACCGACGATGACAAACACGACCCGAAGTATGCCGTGGGGAGTCTGACGGTGGCACCGGGGCTGGAAGCGACGCTGTTTGCCGCCGAACCGATGCTGATTAACCCGACTAACATCGACGTGGATGCGAAAGGGCGAGTCTGGGTCTGCGAAGCGTACAATTACCGACCAGCCGTTAATGGGAATCCTACCCGGTCTGAAGGCGACCGGATTGTGATACTCGATGACGAGAACCGCGACGGTAAGGCCGACAAAAGCACGGTATTTTTTCAGGACCCGGAAATCGAATCACCGCTCGGTATCTGGGTGCAGGGCAATCAGGTTATCGTTTCCGACAGCCCCAACGTCTGGCTCCTGACCGATGATAACGGCGACGATAAAGCCGACCGGAAGGAACTTCTCTTTACGGGTATTGGCGGTGAGCAACACGACCACGGTATGCATACGTTCGTGGCCGGTCCCGACGGTAAATGGTATTTCAACTTCGGTAATGAAGGCGATCAGCTACTCGATAAAGACAAAAAACCGGTCGTTGACATTGCGACGGGTAAGCCCATCGACAAAGAACATTTCCGGCAGGGGCTGGTCTTCCGGTGCGATCCGGGCGGCAAAAACGTTGAGCTGCTTGGGCAGAATTTCCGGAACAATTACGAAGTGGCGGTCGATTCGTACGGCACGCTCTGGCAGTCGGACAACGACGACGACGGCAATAAAAGCACGCGCATTAACTACGTCATGGAGTATGGCAACTACGGCTATACCGACGAAATGACGGGCGCAGGCTGGCAGGCTAACCGCGAAAATCTGGAGAAGGAAACCCCGCAGCGACACTGGCACCTCAACGACCCCGGCGCGGTGCCCAATCTGCTGCAAACGGGTGCAGGTTCGCCAACAGGTATCCTTGTGTACGAAGGAAAGCTGCTGCCGCCGGTCTTCCAGAATCAGCTCATTCACTGCGATGCCGGGCCGAATGTAGTGCGGTCGTACACGGTGCAGAACGATGGGGCGGGCTACAAAGCCAGTATCGTCAACGTGCTGGAAGGCACCCGCGATCAGTGGTTTCGCCCGGCCGATGTATGCGTCGCTCCTGACGGCTCGCTCATTATCGCCGACTGGTACGACCCCGGTGTGGGTGGGCATCAGGCGGGCGATCAGAGTAAAGGTCGTGTCTACCGCGTCGCTCCGCCTAATTCGCCTTATACGGTGCCCAAAATTGACCTGACAACGGTCGACGGGGCCGTCGACGCGCTGCAAAGCCCGAACATGGACGTTCGCTATGCCGCCTGGCAGACGCTGCACGGCATGGGTAAGAAGGCGGAAAAGGCTCTGGCGTCGATGTACAAAAGCAACCCGAACCCTCGGATGCAGGCGCGTGCGTTATGGCTGTTGAGCAAGGGTGAAAACGGCTCGAAATACGTAATGGCCGCGCTGAAAAACACCAATCCCGATCTGCGCATCACCGCACTCCGGGCAGCCCGTCAACTCGGTGCTGATCCCGCGATTGCGGCTGTAAAACAACTCGTTGCCGATGCGAATCCGCAGGTTCGTCGAGAATGCGCTCTGGCGCTGCGCAACAGTCAATCGGCCGATGCTCCGGGCTTATGGGCGCAGCTGGCCAGCAAACACGACGGGACCGACCGCTGGTACCTGGAAGCGCTGGGTATCAGTGCCGACGGTAACTGGGACCGCTTTTACTCCGCCTGGATGAAGCAGCAAGCCAATGATCCGACTACGACGGCCGCCGGTCGCGACATCATCTGGCGGGCACGTACGAAAGAGTCGGTGCCGATGCTGGCCAAACTGGCTGGCGACTCCCGGACGGACCTGAACACACGATTGCGCTACTTCCGGGCTTTTGATTTCAATCCCGGTGCCGCCGAAAAATCGAATGCGCTATTAGCCATCCTGAAGGCGAACAGTGGCTCGACTGACGTGTCTCGACTAGCCCTGCGCCACCTCGACCCCGACTTTGTCCGGCAGAATCAGGTCGCGCAACAGGCACTGGCCCAACTGCTCGATCAGACGTATGGCAAACCTGAATACCTCGAACTGGTGGGCCGCTACGAACCTATGTCGGAGAATGCGCGGCTGCAAAAGCTGGCGCTCGCTAAGTATGACGTCGGGATGGGTCGCGATGCTGCCCGGCAACTGCTGCGGCAGAAAGGCAGCGATCTGGTGTGGGCGTCGATCAATGGCAGCAACGCCGACGACGCGATGCACATGGTTACGGCCCTCCGAAACGTGGGTAGTAAAGAGTCGATTGACATTTTGAAAACGGTGGCCCTGGACGAGAAGCGATCGAACAGCCTGCGCATGAACGCGACGCGGTCGCTGGGTGGTAGTATGGAAGGAGCTGACATGGTGATTGCCCTGCTTAAAACGGGCGACATCAAAGGTGACTATAAAAAGGCGGCTGCGCAGGGCGTCAGTGGCGACTGGCGCAAAAACGTCCGGGTTCAGGCTGCCAGCTACCTCGACGGCGGACAAACAGGTGAAGGTAAAAAACTGCCCGGCCTGCCGGAACTGATGGCGATGAATGGCGACGCGTCGCGTGGGCTGACGGTCTTTAAAGCCAACTGCGCGATCTGCCATCAGATCAACGGCGAAGGTATGGATTTTGGCCCCAAACTGTCGGAGATTGGCTCCAAGCTGTCGAAAGAGGGGGAGTACCTCGCCATTCTCCACCCCGACGCGGGGATTAGCTTCGGCTACGAAACGTCGGAAGTGAAACTGAAAGACGGCACGATGCTGACGGGTATTATTTCGAGTAAAACTGAGACAGATTTACAAATGAAATTTCCGGGCGGGGCTGTGCAGAATTACAAAACGTCGGACGTAAAATCAATCAAAACGACTGAAACGTCGATGATGCCGTCGGGTATTCAGGAGAGCATGAGCACACAGGAACTGGTCGATCTGGTCGATTACCTGAGTACGCTGAAACGGAACCGCTGATTGGTCTGAACTGTGATTTTTTTGATTACACGGATAGGCCATGATTTTTCCTTTCTCATCAATCAGCGAAATCATGCAATCAGGTGAATCATAGTTCAGACAGTTTTGAACCGCCGGGCGGCCCCGTGTGATTCACCTGATTGTACTGATAGGCTGTGATTACTTTCTTGATAGCAGCGAAATCAAATAATCAGATAAATCATAGTTCAGATAATCTTGAACTGTGATTTATCTGATTACACGGATAGGCTATTATTTTTCTTTCCTTGAATCATAGTCCATCATAATAATCAAACGAATCATAGTTCAGGAAGAATCACTCAAGAAAATCATAGTTCAACATATGCAACGACGCCATTTTGTAAAATCTACGGCTGGGCTGGCGGGGGTGGCCCTCGCCGATCAGCTGTACGCCGAATCCGCCCCGCTGGCAAAGCACAGTTTCAAGCTCAAGTATGCACCGCATATTGGCATGTTTGAAAACTTGGCGGGGAAAGACCCTATTGATCAACTGAAGTTCATGGCTGATATGGGCTTTACGGCGTTCGAGGACAATGGCATGGTGGGGCGCGATGTGGCGTTGCAGGAGAAGATGGGCAAGGAAATGGCCCGGCTCGGCATTACGATGGGCGTGTTTGTCCTCGATAAAGGCGGTAACGGTGCCAATACATTGGCGGCTGGTAAACCTGAGTATGTCGATATTTTCCTGAACGGATGCCGGAAAGCCGTCGAAACGGCGAAACGTGTCAATGCGAAATGGACGACTGTAGTGCCGGGTGATTTTGAACGTCGACTACCGATCGGTGTGCAGACCGGTAACGTAATTGATGCCCTGCGCCGGGGTGCCGAAATCCTCGAACCCGCCGGACTGACGATGGTACTCGAACCCCTGAGCGATACGCCCAACCTGTTTCTGCGAACCTCCGATCAGACCTACGAAATCTGCCGGGGTGTCAACAGCCCGTCGTGTAAGCTGCTGTACGACATTTACCACATGCAGAAAAACGAAGGTAACGTCATCAATAATATTGACTGGACGTGGTCTGAAATTGCGTATTTCCAGATCGGTGATAACCCCGGCCGGAAGGAGCCAACAACGGGTGAAATCAATTACAAGAAAGTGCTTCAGCACGTGTACAAAAAAGCCAAAGCTGAGAATAAAGACTTTGTATTTGGTATGGAGCACGGGAATTCAATGGCGGGGAAAGAAGGCGAGATGGCCGTTATTAATGCCTACGTCGAGTCGGATAATTTTACGGTGTAGAATAGTAATAAAGCACAGGAATAAAGTGCCCCTTTATTCCTGTGCTTCATATAACATTGGTTATATAAAAAATCAGCGACTTGAGCCAGTCATTTTGTTGTGATAGATTCGTCAAATAAATAAGCCCTTGTGCGAGAGCGATCCAGAAAGTTCGATTCATCAGCGATCACTTGCTCACCGACACCAGGAGCAAAAATGCGGGCCGTCCAGCGCTCATAGGCAGCTCGATCTGCAAATACCATCTCAGTAACCACATCAAAATCAAGCGTCTCTTCGCCCTGATTGAACGAGTCCCCTCTTAATACGTAACTTCGTTTATAGACGGGCGGGGGTGTGGCTAGCGAACAAATGAACGGTACATGTTTGTGTTCATAGTATTCCTTAAACGCTTGCGCCGTCATGCCATTCTTCTTTGTTAAAAAAGCCAATATTTTCATCCTACGAATCACTTGGTTAATATAAGTGCACTTATACAACACTGACTACATGACAATGAGGGTAATATTTCTGTTGCTGGTAAGCTGTAGCTTCTCTTCTGCTCAACAGATAAAGTCAGGCCAAGAGGTGACCATTCAAAATGACTCATTAGTCAAAGTCATTAGACAATTTATACAGATTGGTGAGTCAATGGGGCTTCGCAAAGATGAGTCCATTTTGGTTTTAAGGGCTTCTGACCAAGCTAATCCTGATAAAGCAGAGTGGTTTATCGGAGCAACAAACGGAGCCTCAACCACGGAAAAGAAATTCCGGCAGTTTATACCTTCTTATGTGAGTGAATTGGACGGTTACCCAATCGTTATTTATTTTAGGCAGCATCCAGATCAATTTTTTGGATATTCACTAGGCTACTTAACTTATTTGGAGAAACACATTTATAGTCGATTCAAGAACAAGTCTTCTTATCAGCGAATAACTGCCGGTGGATGGAAAGTCACTTTTGTTGAAGGAAAATTTCCTATTGTTTTGGGTCTGTTATAATCTTGTCTTTTACCTATTTCTCACACAAATACTTACTCTGTTATTCTTTGAATAATCTTTTCACATAATCTGAATTATACGACGGGTCTGGAAAATGCACAAATTAGTGCTCTTTATATCTTTTCACCTCGACTGGTGCAGTTATTCGAAATTGGTGAATTTAGTAGGGTTTTATTGTGATAAAAGAGCAAGCGTATTTAACGAAGACGTACAGCCTTATAGAGAGTCAATGAAAAATGGGCGGATAAACTAAGTTGTTTATCCGCCCATTTCTTATAGTTTGTCACTACAGAACAACTACTGAGTTTTCGTCGTCCGAAACACCGCTGGCTACATATTTGTCGGCAGCCCAATCGTTTGCCCAGGTCGTACCATCGAGGATATAGCGGTACTGGTATTCGCCCCCAACCGGAAGTTCAACCGTCGTTTTGTACGAACCGTCTTTCTGCTTCTTCAACACTTGCGCGGTTGCATCCCAGCCATTGAATTCGCCGGCTACGGCTACCGTTTTAGCACCGTTGATAGCTTCGGCTGGCAACTCGAATGTTACTTTGGCGATAGGCTTGCTTTTCAAAAATTGTTTGGCCACTGCCATAGGAGTTTTTGGTTTGGTTTTCGTGCAAAATTATATAACTAAAAAAATAAGTTCATAATTATCAGCAGGTTAGTGATTGAAATTCTTTATATAGTTATATCTAATGTAGTTAGCTTTATACTTGCTCTGGTAAGCAGATCACGGCCAATCCGCCCGGTATATACAGTTTGATTACCAGCTATATAGCCATTAATTGACCACGTTTGTGCGCCTGTCAAAGCGAGTGCGCAGGTTGCTGGTTGCTATCATACGAGCGGTATTCACGGGTCCAGTGCCAGGCGCCCTGAAAAGCAATCAGACAGAAAACAGCGTATTCGATGCCGACCAGCTTCACGCCCTTGACGAAGTAGATATACGTGCTGATGAGGTCGATTACGAGCCAGACCCACCAGCATTCCAGCTTCTTCTGAATCATCATAAACGTGCCGATAATACTCATGGTCGTCGTGAACGAGTCGAGGTAGGGGAAGGCGCTGGGCTGACTAAACAGTACCGGAAACAGCCGGTGCAGGTTCTGCGCCAGCGCACCCAGACCCAGCGTAGCAACCAGCCCACCTGCCAGCGTCAGGACCAGCGGGCGACCCGTCAGGCGGGTGATGCGAAGCTCGTTTTGCCTGTCGGCTTCGTCTGCGCTGGGATGGGTCCAGCGCCACCAGCCGTAGAGGTTCGTAATCACAAAAAAGACCTGCAAAAACATGTCGGGGTACAGCTGAATCTGATAAAACAGGAAAAAGAACAGCGTGACACTAGCCGCCCCAATCGGCCAGCTCCAGACATTGGCCCGGGCCGCCAGCCAGGTTGCCAGCGCGCCCGACACGACGCCAAAGAACTCCAGGTAACTCATGGGGTAGCCCCAGACCGTAAACAGAATCGTATGAATGTCGAAGAAGGTAGCCACGTCTGGAAAAAGTGAGTTTGGTTTGGTCTCGGTTGCGAAAGTACGGGTTACCGGTAGTTAATCGGCCTGCCGGTCAGCTGGGAACGGATCGGCTAAATAAGTAGTCTTGCCTGCAACGCTCTACGTTAGACTGACGTACTGCCTGATGAGTGTCTAAACCGGACGCTTCTCCTCGTTTACCGACACATTCAAGTCATTGACCGATTAGTCAGTTCGCGAGGCAACGGACGAGTACAGGACGGGCGTTATCCCACCATAAGTAAGACCATTAGTGTAAAACGCCAGTCATGGAACGGAAAGATTTTTTAAAGCGCGGGTTTGGTAGTTTGCTGGGTATCGCAGCCATCAGCAGCTGTAGCCAGACCTCAGTTGACCCAACCTCAACAACGACGACAGGATCAACGACCACATCGGGTGGGTCGACAAATGGTAGTTCGGCCAGCAACTGTACGATTACGAACTCCGAAACCGAAGGCCCATTTCCGACCAAGTCGCCAGCGAATTTTGTTCGCAAAGACATTCATGACGACCGTACCGGTGTCGCCTTCACGATGAACATTACGATCAAAAACTCGAACGCCAGCTGTGCGGCTTTGTCGGGTGCCCTGGTCGATGTGTGGCACTGCGATAAAGACGGCAATTATTCGGAATACGGCGGTACCGGTATGCAGAGTACCAACTATACCAGCGTCAACTTCCTGCGCGGTCGGCAAACGACCGACGCAAACGGGCTGGCGTCGTTCA
The DNA here is from genome assembly GCA_964581865.1 of uncultured Spirosoma sp. Taxonomy (GTDB): domain Bacteria; phylum Bacteroidota; class Bacteroidia; order Cytophagales; family Spirosomataceae; genus Spirosoma. Next base: position 208,493 of record CAZOQC010000005.1, on the reverse strand, counting down.
CATCGATTTTTCCCGGTTGGTACGGTGGTCGGGCACCACACGTTCACGTCCATATTTATACATCGGCGGGTAAGTCGCTGCTGGTAACACAGATCGCTTTTCCGTACGACATTTCGAGTACGGTATACACCACCGGGCAGTCGTACGGCTATACCAAAGGTGCGCAGGATACAACCAATGAAAAGGACAACGTCTTCGGCGACGGCTACACCAACGAACTCGCCACCGTCTCAGGCAGTATTTCGGGGGGCTATACCCTGACGCATGCCATCGTCGTGACCGCCTAGATAGAATGACCCAGTAAAGGGTATTTAGGGAATTATTTTTGTCATCCTGAGCCTGCGAAGGATCTTCGCTAACAGCAGAACAATTACCAATTTCCGAAGATCCTTCGCAGGCTCAGGATGACAAAAAAAGTGCCTTCGGGATGGACAATGTCTTCCCAAACAACCTTTTAGATTTTGTGGCCGAAAGGTCACACGTGTTGATAGAGTGCTACTGAATAAGCCCGGCAACTTTGCCGGGTTTTATTTTTTCGGGCCGTCCAGCGAATAAAAACGCCAGCTGGTTTTGAAATCACGACGGAGCGGCTGGTCGGTCAGGATAGCGCGGATCATCTCGACAGGCAGCGCGTTCATCCGCATAATCGTGTCGTGAAACTGCTTATTCGTCATTTTGCCACTGCCGACGAGTTCTTTTTGCAGGGCGTAAAATTGAAAACCACCCGTCATGTACGCCAGCTGGTACAGCGGGGGGTAGCCGCCCACAAACGACCGGCGCACTTCACCTTCGGCATTGGCCCGCTCGAACCCCACCCGGTCGACCAGGAAGTCGATGCACTGCTGGGGCGACCACTGACCGAGGTGGTAGTTGAGCGAAAAAATGATCCGGGCGCAGCGGTGCATCCGCCAGAACAACATCCCGATCCGGTCTTCGGGCGACTGCGGAAAGCCTTTGTCCCACAGCAGCATCTCCCAATACAGCGACCACCCCTCGGTCCAGAACGGCGTGTCGAAATTGCGGTAACCCTTGTACCGGTTGTTCATGAAAAACTCCAGATGGTGCCCCGCGATGAGTTCGTGGTGCACCGTCGAACGCGAAAAATGGGGATTGTTACCGCGCATACTCATCAGCTTGTCGGCTTCGCTCATACTGCTGGTGGGGTAGGAGATGATGATCTCTTCGCCACCCAGAAAAAACGGGTTGACTCGCTGCCGTTCGGGCGACATCATGCTCATGCGCCACGTTTCTTCGGCCACCGGCGGGATGGTGATGAGGTCGTTCTTTTTCAGAAAATCGATCGATTCGTTGTAGAGCCGTAGAATCAGTTCGGGCTGGTGGCCGGGTGCGACGTAGCTGTTCTTGACCTTCTCCTGCGCGGCTTTCCAGTTGTCGCCGAAGCCCATCTCGCGCGACGCCTTCAGCAGTTCTTTGTCGCACCAGGCAAATTCGCGGTTGGCAATCTGAATCAACTCGTCGGGCGAGTACGGGATCAGTTCATACTGAAGCTGCCGCACCAGTTCATCGCGCCCAACGGCTGTTCCGACGATGCCGCTGCTGTCGGTTTTGGCGCCCGAACTGCGCTTCGCCCGCCGACCAAACAGGGTGGCGTAGTTGGCCAGCAGACTATCGGCCCGCTGGTAGGGTTGCGGTACCCACCACGTAAACTGCGGGTCGTATTCGTTGTAAAAGGCAAACACCGATTCGAGCGCCGTTTTCAAACCCACGGCCGTGCGGTTGGCGCGTCGGGCCAGCGCCGGGTCGATGGGTCCCAGTTTCTCGACCTGTCGTTGTGCCGTTTCGATCTGACCAGCGAGCACCGTCAGATCGGTGGCTACCTGCCGGGCGTCGAGTACCTTGCCGCGTCGCCGTTCCTTTTCGAGCGCGTAGAGTTTGTCGGCAAACGGAAACCACGGCTGAATCTGCTTCATCTCGGTTTCCTCCTGTTCCAATTTGGTCAGGTCGCTGCGCAGGTTACGCTGAAAGAGCAGGTAATCGACCCGGCTGTCGGTATTCATCTGGTCGAACGGCAGGGCCTGCAACTGCGCGAGGTAATCGGTGCGCAGTTTTTTGAACCGTTCCCGGCGTTCGGGCGAATTGTCGATCACGTAGAACCGGTTCAGGCTACCCCGGTCGGCTTCAAACTGCACCAGCAGGTGATGTACCGCACTGGTTTCATAGCTGGGGGGCGGTGCTGGCTGGGCAATCAGCGAACCGACGGTAAACAGACTGGTCAAACAGGTTGTAATAAGACGCATAGACGAAAGGCGGTTTGTGGGCGACTTGGGCCGTACAGGGCAATTTCGTTTCTTGCGGTCAAAGGCCAATCGGCGCAGTCAAACAAAATGTGGTTAGCAGATAAAAAAATCGTAGTTATTGGCGGTACGACGGGTATGGGACTGGCAGCAGCCCTATCGTTTGTGGCCGAGGGTGCGCAGGTCGTAGTGGTTGGACGTAACCCGGAAAATGGGGCGAAAGCCGAACAGCAACTGACCGGCAACGGGCTTGCCATGTCGGGCGACGCGGCCGACCCGCAGACGGCACCCAAAGCCATTGGCCTGTGTCAGCAGATTTTCGGCGGTTTCGACGGCCTGTATCACGTGGCCGGGGGGAGCGGTCGGCGCTTTGGCGACGGTCCCCTGCACGAACTGACGCTCGACGGCTGGCAGTATACGATGAATACCAACCTGACGGCTATGATGTTGTCGAATCAGGCAGCTGTGCGAGCCTTTCGGGCGCAGGAGTCGGGCGGTACCATCCTGAATATGGGGTCGGTGCTGGGGCAATCACCGTCACCGGCTTACTTCGCCACCCATGCCTATGCCGCAGCCAAATCCGCCGTAATCGGTTTTTCGCGGTCGGTGGCGTCGTACTACGCCAGTCAGAATATCCGAATCAACGTGCTGGTGCCATCGCTGGTCGAAACGCCGATGTCGCAGCGGGCCGTCAACGACGATAAGATCATGGCCTTCATTCCGTCGAAACAGCCGCTCGACGGTGGTCGTATCGGGCATCCCAACGATTTGTCGGGCGCAGCGGTCTACTTCATGTCCGATCAATCACGCTTCACCACCGGGCAGGTCCTGACCATCGATGGTGGCTGGAGCGTCAGTGAGGGCCAATACTGATTTTGCCGACCCGTTTCCATGCTGACTACCCCCCGCCTGACGCTCATTCCGCTGACGCTTCCCGAACTGCGATTACACATTGCTGACAGTTACCGGCTGGAGCAGGCATTGCATTTGAAAACCGGCCCCCGCGCCGTTACGGAACCATTGCTGAGCATTATCCGGGCTTACACCATTCCCCGCCTGCTCGACTCGCGCTTCGATCCACTTTACCATACGATCTGGGTGGCTATCGACCGGGAGCGGCAGCAGATTGTGTCCGAAGCTAAGTTCAAGGGGGAGCCCGACGAAACCGGGACCGTGGAGATTGGCTACGGCACGTACCCGGTCCGGCAGCGGCAGGGCTACATGACCGAAATGGTTGCCGGTCTGGTCGGCTGGGTGCTTCAGCAGCCGGGCGTGCTACGGGTTACGGCCGACACGAATGTGGAAAACGTCGCGTCGCAGCGCGTACTGGAAAAAAACGGCTTCCACCTGTTCGACCGCTTCGAGGACATGCTCTGGTGGGAGTACCCGGGCTAAGCCGACAGGGCGTTATTCGCCCGAATTAATGTCCCGTCGAACACTATTGACGAACTCAACAGTTACCCCGGCAATATCGGCGATTTGCTCAGTTGTCAACGAAACTTTGCACAGTAGATTTTAAAGCTACCTTAGCGTTGGTTTCTCCCTGATTAAAACCAACCATGTAAACGGCGTCTTTCTCAATACTGAAAAACCTGGTGATATTGTCCATCGATAAATCTGTGAGTTGATTACCTAGTTTACACAATTGAGCTAAAACCCGTAATTGGTTGAAATGTGCTCATATGTGCCAAACGAAAAAAGCACCGCTGATGACGGTGCTTTTTTGTCTCAAACAGCATCTTGCTGTTTGGTATAATCTCAATCAAACAGCAAGATGCTGTTCGGGACAAATCGTGTTATACGGCGAAGCTTTCGCCACAGCCGCAGGTGCGACTGGCGTTGGGATTCTTGAACTGAAAGCCTTTGCCGTTCAGACCGTCCGAAAAGTCGAGTTCGGTACCGGCCAGATAGAGCAGGCTCTTCCGGTCGACCAGAATTTTGATGCCTTTATCTTCAACGATGTGATCGGTTGGCTGCTGCGCCGTGTCGAATTGCAGGTCGTACATCAGCCCCGAACAGCCTCCGCCCTGCACGGCCACCCGAATCGAATAGTTGTCGGTGTAGCCTTCTTTCTGGCGAAGTTCGATAATCTTATCTTTTGCTATGTCTGAAACCGTAACCATGGTAGATTGTGCGTCTGCTGACGGTTGATTCGTCGTTACGTTCTTAACTTACCCGTATTCAGAAAAGTTCTTAGACCCGTTATGCTTACCAATATCGAACATGTCGGCATTGCCGTTCGCGATCTGGCGCAGGCCAATGATTTGTTTGCCCGGCTGCTCAACGTGCCGCCCTACAAGCAGGAAACTGTTGAATCGGAAGGGGTGACGACCTCGTTTTTTCGGGTTAACCAGACCAAACTCGAACTGCTCGAAGCAACTCATCCCGACAGTGCCATTGCCCGTTTCCTGGACAAGCGGGGTGAAGGCATTCACCACCTGGCCATTGAAGTCGATGATATTCAGGCGGAAATGGAACGGCTCAAAAACGAAGGATTTACCCTGCTCAGCGAACAACCCAAACCCGGTGCCGACAATAAACTGGTTTGCTTCCTGCACCCCAAAACCACCAACAGCGTTCTGATCGAACTGTGTCAGGAAATTCGCGGCTGACGTCCGTAAGCCCGACTATCGGCCAGCTCCGCAAAAGTCAACTAAACGGTAGCCAACGCGGTTATGCGTGTAGGGGCGTCGCAGGCGGGGTTTTATAGGATAAAATCCATAAATTTTGCGGTTAAGTATCTGAACGATACGCTACCTTTGCCCATCAAAACAACGACGCGCCACCGTCATGGACCAGTATTCATACATTGCCAATTCTGACGTAGCTTACATCGATCAGCTATATCAGTCTTATAAAAAAGACCCGCAGTCGGTCGATGAAAGCTGGCAGCAGTTTTTCAAAGGCTTCGATTTTTCCTCCGCCTACGCCGATAAACCCAACGGTAAATCGAATGGGGCGGCTGTAAACGGTTCTGCCTCAAACGGTTCTGCTACGGCGACCAAACCGGTTGATGCAACCCATGCCGAGAAGGAAGTATCAGTAGCCAGCCTGATCAAAGCCTACCGTTCGCGGGGGCATTTGCTGGCGAAAACCAACCCACTCAAAGCGCGCAAAGACCGGCAACCCCGCGTCGACCTGCCCGACTACGCCCTATCGGACGCTGATCTCGATACGGTATTTGACTCGGGTAAACTGCTCGGTATCGGACCCGCCACGCTCCGCACGATCATGGAATCGCTGCGCAAGATTTACGCGGGCAATATTGGTTTTGAGTACATGTACATCCGTGAGATGGACGTGAAGAACTGGTTGCGCAACAAAATCGAGAAAGAAGCCCTGGAATTTAGCCCGGCACTCGACGAGAAAAAGCGTATTCTCGAAAAACTCAACGAAGCCACCGTTTTCGAAAACTTCCTGGCGACGAAATACCTGGGGCAGAAGCGGTTTTCGCTCGAAGGCGGGGAGTCGACCATTCCCGCGCTCGACACGATCATCAGTCAGGCAGCCGAGCTGGGTGTCGAAGAAGTAATGATCGGTATGGCGCACCGGGGTCGGCTCAACGTGCTGTCGAATATCATGGGAAAGTCGTATGAAGCGATTTTCGATGGCTTCGAGGGAAACGTTCCTGAGCATGCCTACGGCGACGGCGACGTGAAATATCACCTCGGTTACGCCAGTCTGCTACGTACCCCGGCTGGTAAGGAAATTAGCGTAAAACTGGCTCCCAACCCGTCGCACCTCGAAACCGTGGACCCGGTAGTTGAAGGGTTTGTGCGCGCGCAGGCCGATGAGGAGTACAACGGCGACTTTACCCGCATCATGCCGATCCTGATTCACGGCGACGCAGCTGTAGCGGGGCAGGGTGTCGTATACGAAGTAATTCAGATGGCCAAACTACCGGGCTACACAACCGGTGGTACGGTCCATTTTGTCATCAATAACCAGGTTGGTTTTACGACCGACTTCGACGACGCTCGTTCGTCGATTTACTGTTCAGACGTTGCCAAAATTATTGACGCCCCCATTTTTCACGTCAATGGCGATGATCCGGAAGCAGTGATCTTCTGCGCCAAGCTGGCCGTTGAATTCCGCGAGAAGTTCAAGCGTGACGTGTTTATCGACATGGTCTGCTACCGGCGCTATGGGCATAACGAGTCCGACGAGCCGAAATTCACGCAGCCGACGATGTACGGTATCATCGACAAGCACGAGAACCCGCGTGAGTTATACAACAAAACGCTGATCGAACGGGGCGACGTGGATGCCGAACTGGCAAAGGGCATGGACACCGAGTTCAAAAAGCAGCTACAGGAGCGGCTCGACAAGGTGAAGCAGAAAGCGGAAATTCCGTACAAACCCCTGCGACTCGACCTCGACTGGGCCGAACTACGTTTTGCCGAACCCGTCGATTTCGAAAAATCACCCGAAACTGGTGTGCCGGCTGAAACGCTTGACCTGATTGGGAAAGCCCTGTCGACGCTACCCGATGGATTCAAGCCGCTGAAGCAGATCGATAAACTGCTGAAAGACCGGCAGACGATGCTGACCGACAGTAAAATGGTGAACTGGGGCACGGCTGAACTGCTGGCTTACGGTTCGCTGCTGCTGGAAAACAAACCGGTTCGGCTGAGTGGTCAGGACGTACAACGCGGAACGTTCTCGCACCGGCACGCTGTGTTGCACGATGCCGATACAAACGAAACGTACTCGTCACTCGATCATATTTCGGATGGGCAGACGAAATTACAGATTTACAACTCGCACCTGTCGGAGTATGGTGTGCTGGGCTTCGAATATGGCTATGCGATGGCCAATCCCCACGCGCTGGTGATTTGGGAGGCTCAATTCGGCGACTTTTCAAACGGTGCGCAGATCATCATCGACCAGTTTATTTCAGCCGCCGAGTCGAAATGGGGTATTCAGAACGGCCTAACCATGCTGTTGCCGCACGGCTACGAGGGGCAGGGACCGGAGCATTCCAACGCCCGGCCGGAGCGCTACCTGCAACTCTACGCCGAGTATAACATGGTGGTGGCCAACATCACGACACCGGCCAACCTGTTTCACGTCATGCGTCGGCAACTGACATGGGCGTTCCGCAAGCCTTTGGTGATTATGTCGCCTAAGTCGTTGCTTCGTCATCCCAAAGTTGTTTCGCCGTTGGAAGACCTGACTACCGGTGGGTTCCAGGAAGTCATCGGCGACAGCTATGCCGATGCGGGCAAGGTGAAGCGGGTGCTGCTTTGTACGGGTAAAGTGTTCTACGACCTGCTCGAAAAGCAACAGGCCGATCAGCGCGACGACGTAGCGATCATTCGGGTGGAGCAGCTGGCTCCGTTGCCGAAAACGCAGATCGATGCCGAACTGGCAAAATACAAGGACGCGACGGTATTCTGGGTGCAGGAAGAACCCGAAAACATGGGCTACTGGACCTATCTGCTCCGCGTTGGCATGATTTTGCCGACTATTGCCCGCAAAGCATCGGCATCGCCCGCCAGTGGGTACCCGAAAGTACACAGTCAGGAACAGGCCGACATCGTTCGTCGCGCATTTGAATAAATGAGTTTGTGGTTTGTCGTTTACGGTTTGTAGTTGCCTGTGGGCAGCATGAACCACGACCGACAAACCACGACCTACAAACCCGGAAATAATGGCCGTTGAGATGAAAATCCCCCCCGTTGGGGAATCGATTACCGAAGTAACCGTTGGTACCTGGTACAAGAAAGAGGGCGATGCGGTGAAGATGGACGAGGTGATTTGCGGACTCGAATCCGACAAAGCCACGTTTGAACTGAACGCGGAAGCCGATGGCGTTCTGCATATTCTGGCGCAGGAGGGCGATGTATTGCCGATTGGTGCCAGTATATGCAGCATCGATGGTAACGGCAGCGCACCCGTTGCCGCGCCTGTGGCACCGGCTGCGAAGAAAGAAGAACCAGCCCCGGCACCTAAAGCTGAGGCTGCTCCGGTTCCGGCGGCAGCATCTGCCCCCGCTGCTTCGGCAGCTGGTGAGGTGATCGAAATGAACGTGCCAGCCGTTGGTGAGTCAGTTACGGAAGTAACCATTGCGTCGTGGAGCAAGAAAGATGGCGATCAGGTAGCACTCGACGAAGTACTGTGCGAGCTGGAATCGGATAAGGCCACGTTTGAACTACCCGCCGAAGCCGCCGGTACACTCCGTATCGTGGCTGAGGCTGGTGCTACGCTGCCCATCGGCGCGTTAATCGCCAAAATCGAAACGAGTGCCGGTGCGGCCAAACCCGCAGCCGCGCCATCGCCTGAATCCAGCCCTTCGGCACCAGCACCCGCACAGCAGGCTGCATCGAACGGGCAGAATGGGTATGCGGCCAATCATCCGTCGCCCGCAGCGGCCAAAATTCTGGACGAGAAAGGCGTAACGGCCCAATCGGTTCAGGGTAGTGGTGTTGGTGGACGTATCACGAAAGAAGATGCCATGAACGCCCAGCCAGGTGTGGCCCAGCCAGCGGCTGCCGAAGCACCGGTCGCCAAACCGGCCGCGCCTACACCCGCCAAACCAGCTGCCCCAGCCCCACAAGCGGCTCCGGCACCAGCCGGTTCGCGCAATCAGCGGACCGAGCGGATGACGTCGCTACGCCGGACCATCGCCCGCCGACTGGTGTCGGTTAAAAATGAAACGGCCATGCTGACCACCTTCAATGAGGTCGACATGAAGCCGGTGATGGATCTGCGCAACAAGTACAAAGACAAGTTTAAGGAAAAGCACGGTGTGGGCCTCGGCTTCATGTCGTTCTTCGCCAAAGCCGTCTGTGCTGCCCTGAAAGAATTCCCGGCTGTAAACGCGCAGATCGACGGTGACAACATCATCTTCAACGATTTCTGCGACATTTCCATCGCCGTATCGACGGAGCGGGGGCTGGTAGTACCCGTTATTCGCAACGCCGAGCAGATGAGCTTTGCCGGTATCGAGAAAGAGATTGTCCGGCTGGCTGGCCTGGCCCGCGACAACAAACTGACCATCGATCAGATGACCGGCGGTACGTTTACGATCACCAACGGCGGTACCTTCGGGTCGATGCTGTCGACCCCGATTATCAACGCCCCGCAGGCGGCCATTCTCGGTATGCACAACATCGTAGAGCGGCCGGTGGTGGTCAACGGAGAGATCGTCGTTCGGCCGATTATGTACGTGGCGCTGTCCTACGATCACCGCATCATCGACGGTAAAGAATCGGTTAGCTTCCTGGTGCGCATCAAGCAAATTCTCGAAGATCCCGCCCGGCTTTTGCTGGATATGTAAGCGTCTGACATTTTTGTATAAACAAGCCAGCTTCTTACCCAGAAGCTGGCTTGTTTGTTTTTAACGGATGTTAAAAAATGTATGGTCATAAACCGGGTATTTAGCCACCGAATTGGTGATAAGCCAAGTCTGTTGTTCCATCAATCAATTACCCGCATTACGACTTATGATTAAGAAATCTGTGCTATCACTTGCGCTGTCCGTACTGGCTATGGCGTGGGCAAACGGGCAGTCGCCGACCTCAACGCGCTCGGCTACCAAAAAACCTACGGTTGTTTTTGTGCACGGTCTCTGGGCTGACGGCTCATCGTGGACCAAAGTAATTACTCCGCTGGTAGCCGGTGGTTATCCGGTTATTTCGGTGCAGAATCCTACCACTTCGCTGGAGGACGACGTAGCGGCTACCAAACGGGCTATTGCGCGGGCCGAAGGCGATGTTGTGCTGGTTGGCCACTCCTGGGGTGGGTTCGTCATTTCGCAGGTGGGCAACGACCCCAAAGTGAAAGCTCTGGTTTACGTAGCCGCGCTGATGCCTGACAACGGCGAAACGATTCCGTCGCTCAGTGCCAAAGCACCCGCTACGAAGCTGGGTACGGCCCTAAAACCGGCTGATGGCTTCATCACACTGTCGAAAGAAGGCGTTATGCAGGTGTTTGCCAGGGATGTGAGCAAAGCCGAGCAGGAGCTAATCTTCGCGACGCAGCCCCCCGCTTCTGAAGCTGTGTTCAAAGCGGAAGCCAGCAACGTCGCCTGGAAGCAGAAGCCAAGCTGGTACATTGTGTCTACCAATGATGGAGCGATCAATCCCGATCTGGAGCGCATGATGGCCAAGCGCGGCAACGCGAAAACCACCGAAGTGAACGCCAGCCACGTACCGATGGTATCGAAACCCGCCGAAGTGCTCAAGGTGGTGAAAGAAGCCGCTGACAGTGTGAAATAAATTGGCATCAATCGATCAAGACAACAGAAAATCCCGGTCAATTAGCCGGGGTTTTCTGTTGTCTTGGCCTAAAACGAACTACTGATGCTCACGCTCTAATCAAGCTCATACCCGTCATAATCGGTGGCTGCGGTACGCCGAGTAATTGTAGGATCGTTGGCGCGATGTCGGCCAGTTTGCCGTCGTTTAGGACGGGGTGGTAGTCTTTGTCGACCAAAATACACGGCACGAGGTTAGTCGTGTGGGCGGTGTTGGGTGAGCCGTCTTCGTTGAGCATAAACTCGGCATTGCCGTGGTCGGCGATGATGATCGTGGTGTAGCCGTGAGCGAGGGCGGCTTCCGTAACGGCTTTCGCACAGGCGTCGGCGGTTTCGGCGGCTTTCACGACGGCTTCGAACACGCCCGTATGCCCCACCATATCGGTGTTGGCGAAGTTGAGGCAGATAAAATCCGTCTCGGCGTTCTCCAGTTCGGGAATAATTTTGTCGCGGATGTCGAAAGCCGACATTTCGGGTTTCTGATCGTAGGTTTTGATGGGAATTACGACCTGTTCGCCCTGCTCATTGACGACGATCATCTCTTTCGGCGACGGTGCCAGCAGCCGTTTCTCACCCGTAAACGGCTCTTCGCGACCGCCTGAGAAGAAGAACGTTACGTGGGGATATTTTTCCGTTTCGGCAATCCGAATCTGCGTTTTGCCGGCACCAGCCAGCACTTCGCCCAGCGTATTTGACAGGTTGTCCTTTTCAAAAATGACCTGTACGCCAACGAATTCGTCGTCGTATTTGGTCATTGTGATGTAGTTCAGGTCTAGCTTGTGCATGCCCTGCTCTGGAAAATCCTTCTGCGTCAGTGCCTGCGTAATTTCGCGACCCCGGTCGGTGCGGAAGTTGAAGCATAGCACGACGTCGCCCTCCTCGATCACGGCTACCGGCGATCCAGTGGGCGTAGATACGATCAGCGGTTTGATGAATTCGTCGGTTACGTCAGCGTCATACGAAGCCTGTAGAGCATCGATAACGCCATCTGCCGAAATGGGCTGGCCAATACCATTGACCATGGCATCGTACGCCACTTTTACGCGTTCCCAGCGGTTGTCGCGATCCATCGCGTAATAACGGCCAACTACACTGGCAAGCTGACCGGTCGTCTGCGCCATATGCTGCTGTAATGCCGAGATATAGTCAATACCACCTTTGGGATCGGTATCGCGACCGTCGGTGAAGGCGTGGACGAATACGTCGGTCAGTTGGTGTGCGTGGGCAATTGACAACAGCCCTTTCAGATGATCGATGTGGGCGTGAACACCACCATCGGACACCAGCCCGATGAAGTGTACTTTCTTGCCAGTTGCTTTGGCGAAGTGCAGCGCGTTAGTCAGAATTGGCTCATTATCAAGCGTATGCTCGTCAACGGCTTTGTTGATCTTTACCAGATCCTGGTACACGATGCGACCCGCGCCGAGATTCATGTGCCCTACTTCGGAGTTGCCCATCTGCCCAACTGGCAAGCCAACGGCCAGCCCCGACGCTTCGAGCGTACTGTGCGGATAGGTTCCGTAGAGTGAATTGATAAACGGCGTATGAGCCGCTTCGATGGCCGATACGGTTGGGTTGATCGGAATACCCCAGCCGTCGAGAATAATCAGAATGACTTTCTTGTTCATGAAATTTAAAGAGTGAAAGAATGAAAGAGCGAAAGAGTAAAAGAAAGGCGGACGCACAAATGCTAATTTCCGTAGGAAATCGCTCTTTCACTCGTTCACTCTTTCGCTCTTTATGTACACTAACAATTGCCTGCAACACCGCTCCACAATCTGGTAGACTTCCTCGAATACATCGGGGCCTTCGTAGTAGGGGTCGGGAACGCTGGGCTGATCGCTGACAGCCGGATCGAATTCGCGAAGCAGAAAAATCGTATCGGTCGTGTGGAGGCCCGTACTACGAGAGTTCAGCTTCTCGATAGCGTCGAGGTTCAACTCATCCATCGCCACAAAGTAATCGAACAGCGCCAGATCGTCGCCGGTCATGCGCCGGGCGCGGTGGGTGAGGGTCAGGCCGTGTTTAAGGGCGTTTTGGCGGGTACGCAGGTCGGGAAGCTGACCAATGTGGTAGGCCGACGTACCAGCGGAATCGCATTCGATCTGACTGCTCAGGCCGGCCTCGTCGACGAGTTGACGAAAGATGCCTTCGGCAATAGGCGACCGGCAAATATTACCCAGACAAACGAAGAGGACTCGTATCATCAGAAAACCGGGCAGGTCGGTCGCCAACGTCGGCCGTAGTGACCTTCGTTCGATGGGCAGACCGGGTTACTTCTCAAGGGGTTCGTTCAGGGAGTCGACCACCACGAATACGTCTTCGGTGGGCTTCTTCATCAGATACTTCTCGCGGGCGTATTTCTCCCGCAGTCGATCGCTGCCCAGTACTTCCCGCTGGTCGGCACGGACCGTATCGATCTGGGTCGAGTAGTAGTCAATCTCCCGTTGCAACTCGTTCAGCTTAGCCAGATTGCGAAACTGAACGATGAAATTGTTCGCGTCGAAAAACGCCATCCAGACCAGCAGCGCCAGCGCCGTTGCCACGTAAAAATTTCGGAAAAACGGCGGGATTTTCTGGAGCATGGCTGTTGGGTTTGCGGTTTATAGTTTGTGGTTTGTCGTTGCCGCAGGCGATTGGCTGACGCCGGAGGAACTACAAACCACAAACTACAAACCACGAACTAAACTTACATCTTCAAACCGGGGAAGTAAGCGGTTTCGCCCAGTTCTTCCTCGATGCGCAGAAGTTGGTTGTACTTCGCCATCCGGTCGGAGCGCGATGCCGAACCCGTTTTGATCTGACCCGTATTGAGGGCAACGGCCAGATCAGCGATGGTAGCATCTTCGGTTTCACCCGAACGGTGCGACATGATGTTTTTGTAGCTGTTACGCTTCGCCAGATTCACCGTGTCGATGGTTTCGGTCAGCGAACCAATCTGGTTAACCTTGATCAGAATGGCGTTGGCGATCTCTTTATCGATACCTTCCTGCAGGCGTGTTACGTTGGTCACGAACAGATCGTCGCCAACGAGCTGTACCTTGCTGCCTTTCAGCTCGTCGGTATGCAGTTTCCAGCCGTTCCAATCGTCTTCGGCCATGCCGTCTTCGATCGACAGGATCGGGTACTTATTGGCCCAGTCTTTCCAGTAACCCGCCATCTCCGACGAAGTCAGCTTGTCGCCAGTCGATTTTTTGAAGTGGTACATTCCGCTTGCAGCGTCGTAGAACTCCGAACTAGCCGCGTCCATCGCGATCCAGACGTCTTCGCCCGGCCGGTAACCGGCTTTCTCGATGGCTTGCAGGATGGTTTGGATAGCTTCTTCGTTCGACTTGATGTTGGGCGCAAAACCACCCTCGTCGCCGACGTTGGTTGCCAGGCCCATACCTTTCAGAACTTTCTTCAGCGTATGGAAAATTTCCGCGCCCCACCGCAGTGCTTCCGAGAAGCTGGGTGCATTGGCCGGCATAACCATGAACTCCTGAAAATCAATCGAGTTATCGGCGTGCGAACCCCCGTTAAGGATGTTCATCATCGGAACGGGCAGCGTGTTGGCGTTGACACCGCCGATGTAGCGGTACAGCGGCAGACCAGCTTCCTGCGCAGCGGCTTTGGAAACGGCCAGCGAAACACCCAGAATGGCGTTGGCACCCAGTCGGCCTTTGTTGGGCGTACCGTCCAGATCCAGCATGATCTTGTCGATCAGGGTCTGATCGAAGGCTGAAATACCAACCAGCTCGGGGAAAATCAGATCGTTGACATTCGAAACCGCTTTCAGTACGCCTTTGCCGACGTACACGTTCGGGTCGTCGTCGCGCAGCTCAACGGCTTCGTGCGTACCAGTCGACGCGCCTGATGGCACAGCGGCACGGCCCAAAAAACCATTTTCGGTGCGAACGTCTACTTCAACCGTGGGGTTGCCGCGCGAATCCAGAATCTGGCGGGCGTGAATGCTTTGGATTGTACTCATTGTAACGAAGTAAGAAGGGTTAACAACGAAAAAGCTGATTTTTTCAGCCTTGACTGCCAGCGTAATACCCTGTCCGGCAAAGTCGGGGCAAAGTAACGAAATACGGGGCAAAGTTCAGGTTATGAATCCGTGAAAAGCAACCGGGCTCGACAGGCCTTGTAAAACAGGCGTGTTTGCTGATATTTGGTGTAGCGCTTGTAACCCAGACCTCCCGGTCTGGTGGCCGTCAGGCCAAAAAAGCATCCGCCCTGAGTAGTTGGCCTGACGGCCTCCAGACGTGGACGTCTGGGTTACCCCCCTTTCTATGCGTCGACTGTCTGTCTTTCTGTTAATCATTAGTTCGGTTGTTCAGACACTGGCTAAACCGGTGGTGCCAATCTTTCCCAAACCGCTGAGTCCCCGGCTGGCGAACTACCAGATCGATGTATCGCTCGATACGAAGACACGAAAGCTGACCGGACGGGAAATACTGACCTGGCGAAATCCGTCGAATGCACCGGTGAACGAATTGCGGTTTCACTTGTATCTCAACGCCTTCCGCAATGAGAAATCGACTTTCATGCGTGAGTCGGGCGGGCAGTTGCGGGGCGATCAGATCGACCGGAATACGAAAGAAAGCCCATACGGATCGATCGATGTCGTGTCGATGAAAACGGCATCGGGCGAGGCACTGGCCTACGAATTTATTCAGCCTGACGATAGTAACGCCAGTGACCGGACGGTGATTCGGGTGCCGCTCAGCAAACCCGTTGGACCGGGGCAGACGATCAGCCTGAACATTGCCTTTCGGGCAAAGCTGCCCAAAATCTTCGCCCGGACGGGGTATAGCCGCGACTATTACCTGGTGGGACAGTGGTTTCCGAAGATCGGGGTCTACGAACCGGCTGGTACGCGCTATGCCACAACGAATCAATGGAACTGCCATCAGTTTCATGCCGACTCGGAATTCTACGCCGATTACGGTGTGTACGATGTGAATATCACGGCCCCGAAAGATTATTGGGTGAGTGCCACGGGCTTGTTTGTAGGCGAAAAGATGCTGCCCAACAACCGCAAGAAAGTGCAGTATCACGCCGAAGATGTCGTTGATTTCGCCTGGACGGCGTCGCCCCATTTTCAGGTTATTAATGACAAATGGCAGCGGCCCGGCGGTGGCTCGGTCAGTATCGAACTGCTCATGCAACCCGAACACCTGTCGCAGGCTCAACGGCATCTCGATGCGGTAAAAGCGGCTATGTCGTATTTCGACAAACACGTCGGCCGGTACCCTTTTCCCAATCTGACCATTGTCGATCCGCCAACCCACGCTAGCGGGTCGGGCGGGATGGAATACCCCACGTTTATCACGGCCGGAACGAGTTGGGGCACCCCCGCCGGGCTGCGGGTACCGGAAGTTGTGACGGTGCATGAGTTTGGTCATCAGTACTTTATGCAGCTGCTGGCGAGCAATGAGGCCGAGGAAGCGTGGCTCGATGAGGGCTTCAATCAGTACTTAGAGGGCCGGATCATGGACGAAACGTACGGGCCGAAAACGTCGGTAGTTGACTGGCTGGGTTTCCGCATGGGCGATCTCGAACTGTCGCGGGATCAGTATGTACACCAGAGAAATCCGGCCATAGGCTCCTCGTTTGGTAACACGTGGCAGCTTCCCGCCGGGCAATATGGCGTACTGACGTACATGAAAACGGCGACCTGGATGCGGACGCTGGAAGGGCTGGTTGGCCGGGGGGTGATGGACGAAATTATGCAGACGTACTTTAGCCGCTGGCAGTTTCGCCACCCCAACGCGCAGAGCTTTATCGCCATCGTCAACGAAATTGTTCCGAAACGGCTGGGGCAACGATACGGGCCGGATATGAACTGGTTTTTCGCACAGGCGCTGTACGGTGAGCAGGTCGTTGATTACCAGTTGCAGTCGATCCGTAACCGGACCCGCGAGAAAAAGCCGGTCAGTGAAGTAACCGTACTGCGCAATTTTGACGGGCAGATGCCGGTGGAGGTACTGGTGCGGCTGGACGGTGGTACCGATGCCAAACCCCGCGAACAGCGGCTGGTCTGGGACGGTAAAGCCCGGCAGCACACGTTTACGGTGCCGGGTCGGGTACTGTGGGCGCAGGTTGATCCTGCCCGGAAGGTGTTTATGGATATTGACTTTACCAACAACAGCCTGACGCTATCGCCTTCAACGGCCCCACAGGCTAAAATCGCCACGTATTTTTTGTTCTGGGTCGAGAACTGGATGCAGTGGCTGGCGTGGCTGGCCTGAGATAACAGGTCGGGAGTTTGACCGTTTTTCGTCCGGTTATCTGCGCGCCGAAATGCCTTATCTTTGCCCCTGGCTTAACGCCCATTTGCATGATCTTCTCCGCCATTGTCGACGTGCTGACCGATCAGTTCGGAACCGACGTATTTACGACCAACCCGCAGGCTATTCAGCCGTTTCTGACCATACCGACCGACCGGCTGGTCGACCTGTGTCAGTTTTTGCGCGATGACGACCGCCTGTTTTTCGATCTGCTTGCCTGCGTAACCGCTATCGACAACGGCCCCGACGCGAACACGATGGAGGTGATTTATAACCTGACGTCGATTCCGTACGGCCACGACCTGATGCTGAACGTGAGGGTGTCGCGCAGCCCGGCGGTTGGGAAGTTACCGATAGTGCCGAGTGTGACTCACCTGTGGCGCACCGCCGACTGGCACGAGCGCGAAGCGTATGATCTGGTCGGTATCTGGTTTGAGAATCACCCCGACCTGCGCCGGATTTTACTACCCGCCGACTGGATTGGCCACCCGCTGCGGAAAGATTATCAGGAAGAAACGCAGTACCACGGCATTCAAACAAAATGACGGTTTTCTGTATTCGGTTTACAGTTTGCCCCCTTTCCCGCGTCTCACCAGGGCGATCATTGGCCGGGAACTGACTGTAAACCACACGCCGTACACTGAAAACTGTATACCACACATGCGTTTTTACACCATACTACTCTACGCTTTCCTGCTGTCGGCAAATGCGCTGGCGCAGGTCGATTCGGTTATTGTCAGTGGGCGAATCAGGAACCTCTCTGCCCGGTTATACCGCGATGCCCCGACCGTAGTGGTTGGTCGCAACAACATTCTGCAAGCCAGTCGGGAGTTGATAAAACCGGCTCCGCTCAACGTCGATGGTACGTTTCGGGTGAGTATTCCACTGATTTACTCGCAGGAAGAACTGTACTTCACTTACGGCCGTATCTCGACGGCGTTTCTGGCCGCTCCCGGTGCGCTCACTATCGATCTCAACGCTGATTCACTCTTTACCGTGAGCGTGCCGTTTCGGTTTGGCGGGGTCAATGCGCAGGTCAATCAGCAGTATGCCCGTTATAAAGCGTTTGAAGCCGGTTATGCCGATAAGCCGAACGTGAAAAAATTGTCGGAAGACATCAGCGGCCCAGTCACCAATACATCGTTTGTGCTGCTGAATCAGGCGTTTCAAAAGCCGTTTCGGGCGTTTGCCGCGCGGGAGAAGCCATTTCCGCTGCTGTCGCGCTGGGTTGAAGCGGATAACCGCTATGCGGCCGCCACCTTTCTGTACGACCGTCTGATCGTGGGCGAAGACGAGCGGCAACCGCCCGCGTTAAGTGACTCGGTTGGCCTGACCAATGATCAGATCCTGACAGCATCACGCACGCAGGCCATGAACCGCTTTGCCACTTTTGCTAATCGGCAGATCGTTAGCCGGGCATCGGCGCAGGCGCAGCAAGGTCTGGCGGTCAATAAGCTGTCGGAACTGCTGCTGCGTTACGGTACGGATCTTACGGATACGGAAAAGCAGAAGTTGCGGCAGTTCGCCGAAACAAACTCCGCCCGCAATGCCGACCTGCGCTTCCTGACCGATTTGGTCCGGCGTAACAATGTAGCCATTCAATCGCTGGTCAACTATGAGTTTCTGATTCAGGAGAGTCGCAAGCAATACGACGACGAACGGCGCGAGTATATGACGGCCTTCTGGCTGGTCAATTCGTTCCCGATTCTGACGCTGGCGCAGGATAAGCTGCTCTATGACTATGCCCGCCCGCAACTGACCAACCGGCGGCTGGGGCAGTCGCTCGATGAACTGTATGCCCTGGAAACGAAAGACAGTGTGGCGATGAAACAGGCCGTGCAGACGTTGAGCAGTCGGGGCGATAATGCGACCGAACTGGAAGTAGCCACCGGGGTTTTCGTCAGCCGTGACCGCCGGGCCAATGCGAGCGGTGGGCCGTTGTTCGATGCGGTCATCAACGCCAACCGGGGCAAGGTTATCTACGTGTTGTTGACGACGCTCGACAGCGAAGCCGGGCGGCAGACCGCGCTCGACGCTCAACGGTTGCGTAACACGTACGATGCCCGGGATTTCGCACTCGTTTACGTGCCGATGCTTACCAGTGATGAACAAGCTGTATGGGTTGAAACGGCTGCCCGCGATAAACTCATCGGCGATCATTTACTGCTTACCAGCAGTCAGCTCGATGATATCAACGGGCGCATCCGGGCGGGAGATTTGCCCAGTGCGACAGTTATCAACCGTACCGGCAAGATCATCAAACGGAACGCGCCCCTGCCTGCCGATCTGGACGAAGCCCGTAAAGCGGTAGATAAAGGTTTGTAGTTTGTGGTTCGTGGTTTGTCGTTCCTCCGGCGGTACGTTACGCGACAGCCAACTACGAACTACAAACCACAAACTACAAACCACAAACTCATTTCGCCCACCACAATTTTGTTTGCATCGTGTTGGCACCGCCCATCTGGGTCAGCGCTGTCTGGTAGTTCGTGTTGTTCAGGTTTTCCTCGGACGATGGGTAGGGCAGGCGCGTCGGGATGGCGTTGTTGTTGTAGTTGATCTTCGGCACGACCAGCGCGGGAATGCCTGTCCGGCGGTATTCCGTCCAGGCTTCAATCCCCTGCCCGAACAAGGCGATCCATTTCTGTTCCAGTACCTGCACCAGCGCATCATTGCCCGTTTTGAGCGTGGTAGCGGTCAGGTAGCTGGCCGGTGTTGTCAGGCCGTAGTAGCTCATGGACGCCTTGATGCCTTCCTGATAAGCCGCTGCCGCATCGCCTGCCGCCGTGACGCCTTTCAGAGCTGCTTCGGCTTTGATAAAGTTCAGTTCGGCATAACTCATCAGTACACCGGGCGTTGTTTCCTGTACGAAATAGGTGCCAATTTTCGAGGTTTTAGTCAGGCCGAGCGCGCCCGCTTCCGAGTTCGACAGGCCGTTGGGAACACCCTTGTACTCGCCCGTATCGGCCGCTTTGCTGGCGTAGATGGCCAGTCGGGGATCGCTCAGGCCGACGAGTTTAGTCATCATCGTTGCACTGACACGGTGATCGTCGCGCGTGCGCCGGTTCTCGTTGATCGGGTTGTTGCTGGGCCGGGCGAGGTAGACGAGCTGGGCAACATCGGTGTTCGAGGTCATCACCGGGTACTTGGTTGGGTCGCTCAGAATCCGGGTCATTTCGGCCTTCGGGTCGATGCTCAAGCCCGATTTGTTCACCATCCGGTTCAGCAAACGCAGGCTCAGCGAATTGGCGAACTTCTTCCACTTTGTCATGTTGGCCGCGAACAGAATATCGCCCTCGCTCGATACGGTCTTGGTATTGATCAAGTCGCTGGCCGTTTTCAGGTCAGCGATCAGCCCGGCGTACACATCTTTCTGCATGTCGAACTTCGGGGCGACGATGCCGCTCGTGGTGCCTTTCAGGGCTTGTGAATACGGAATGTCGCCGTACACATCGGTCAGAACAGAGAAGGTGTAAGCCCGCATGATGAGCCCGATGGCCTGGTAGTTTTCGTTGCTGCCCGCCTGACCCAGCTCGATAATCTTTTGAAAATCAGCGAGTGACTCATTATAGAGGTTACGCCAGGGCGTATCCTGCGTGTCGCTGGTGAAGCTGAACTGGTCGATCTCCGTGTACTGAATCCGGGCCATGTGCTGCGCCCAGTCGTTGCCCACATCCAGCCCCAGCGTACCGATAACACCGTTAACGGCTGTGTAGATACCGTGCGGCAGGAGTCGTTCGGCGGGTACGCTGGTAGGGTCGTTGGGATTGAGGTTGGCTTCGTCGAATTTAGTATCGCAGGCGGTCAATAGACCGAGCGAAAGAGCGAAAGAGAGAAACAGCGATTTTTTGGTCATCATCGTGAGGTGTTTTAAACACGGAGAAACGGAGGTTTCACGGAGCAAATGGGGGTGTATTTCTTGCGTTGATCCGTGTAATTCAGTGGGGTTTTAAACACAGAGAAACGGAGATTTCACGGAGTACACGGAGGTGTATTTCCTTTTTTTCTCTGTTTACTCCGTGTAACCCTCTATTCCTCTGTGTTTAAGAAAAAAATTAAAGTCCGAACGTCAGGTTGAAGCCCATGCTGCGGGCCGAGGGGGTGTTGCCGTTTTCGAAACCCTGTACGTTGCCATCGCCGTAGTAGCTGGTTTCGGGGTCGATGTGCGGGATATTCTTGTAAAGCAGGGCCAGGTTACGGCCGACGAGCGCGAAGTTGACGTTGTGAAACGGCGTCCGGCCGAACCATTTCTGCGGAATCGCGAAGCCCAGCCGCACCTCGCGCAGCTTGGCGTAGCTGGCGTCGAAGATGTAGTTTTCGTTGACGTTCCGGTTGTAGAAATTGTGGTAGTAGTCGTCGGCACTGGCTACGGCTGTCGTGTTGGGGGCGTAGGTAAACGTACCGTCGGCGTTGGCCGTTTCGGTCACACCCGGTGCTACGATGTTTCCTTCCCGACCGGGCAGCGTTTCGGCCAGTACACCCGTATAGCGACCGATGTTGATACCCTGCGAGAACACGTTACCGCCCCAGCGGACGTCGATCAGCGAACTGAGTGTCACCCATTTGTAGCTGAACGTATTCTGCAAACCACCCGTCCACTTCGGCATGATGTTGCCCACTACTTTGCGGTCCGACGAAGCAACGGGATAACCCAGGCTGTTGATAATCAGGTTGCCACTGGGGTCGCGTCGGTTGTAGGTGCCGTAGAAGTTGCCGTACGGGTCGCCGGGCCGCGCTTCCAGAATCACGTTGCGCAGCAAGGAACCCGTGTTGATCTGATAGGTCGATAAGCCACCCAGGTCAACGACCAGCGAACGGTTGCGGGCGAAGTTGACACCCACGTCCCACCGGAAGCCGCCCGGCCGCCGAATGACCGCGCCCGACAGTTCAAGCTCGAAGCCGCTGTTGCGGATGCTGCCCGCGTTGATGACCGAGTTGTAATAGCCCGAACTCTGCGCGACGTTGGCCAGCAGAATCTGGTTTTTCGTGTTCTTGTCGTAGTACGTAAATTCAAATTGCAGCGCGTTGTTGAACAGCCGCGTTTCCAGGCCAAACTCCACCGCCGTCGTGATTTCGGGCTTCAGATTCTGGTTGTAGATCAGGTTATTTTCCGAAAAGGTCGTCGTATTACCCCAGGCTGTTTCGCTGGTGTACACCTGCATCAGGTTGTACGGGTCGGTGTCGTTGCCCACCATCGCATAACCCCCGCGCAGTTTGGCGTAGGTCAGCACGTTGGAACGCAGATTGAACATGTCGGTCAGGATCGCGCTGGCCGACACCGACGGGTAGAAATAGGAGCGGTT
Source organism: uncultured Spirosoma sp. (assembly GCA_964581865.1). Classification (GTDB taxonomy): domain Bacteria; phylum Bacteroidota; class Bacteroidia; order Cytophagales; family Spirosomataceae; genus Spirosoma. The sequence continues at coordinate 186,403 of CAZOQC010000005.1, read as the reverse complement.
GTTGGCGGGCAGCGTACTCGACCAGTCGTTGCGGGCGGTCAGGTCGAGAAACAGGTAATCGCGGAACGACAGCGAGGCCGACCCGTACAGACTGTTGACGCGTTTGTCGGTCTGTCGGCCAAAGACCGTCGGGCGCGATTTGGCGTTGCCGATGTTGTAAAGGTTTGGAATCGTCAGCTCCGACGCGTACATGTAGTCGCGCTGCGTGACGTTCCGACGCTGATTGCCGCCCACCGACGCGACGATGTGAAAATCAGTGTACCGCTTGTCGGCCGTCAGCAGGAAGTCGCTGTTCGTTTCGCGGACGTAGACGATATCTTCGGTATAGTCGCCGTTGGGCAGCCCCACGCCCTTCGCCCGTTTGGTGATGCGCCGGTCGTTGGAGAAGTCGGTGCCGGTGCGGCCCGTCAAACTCAGCCAGTCAGTCAGTTTATAGGTTGCCGTGATGTTGCCGATGATCCGGTCTTTGTCGTTGCCGTACTTGAAGTAGTTCAGCGCATAGGCCGGGTTGTTCCAGTAGTTGGCGTTCCAGTTGCGCTGCTGCGGCCACTGCGATGGGTCAGCACCTTCCACGACGGGATTGGCTTTCAGGTCTTCCAGATCGACCTGCCGGCCAAACCAGATCCAGTACAAATTGAGGTTCTGCCGGTTGTCGGAGCCGTCTTTGATGTAGTTGACGCTCGTCCGGACGTTCAGCTTTGGCGTAAAATTCCAGCCTGCGTTGAGCGAGATGTTTTGCCGCTTGTAGTTGGTGTTGGGCAGCATCCCTTTCTGGTTCAGGTTGGTGTAGGCAATGCGGAAATCACCCTTGTCGCTGCCACCCGTCAGGCCGATGCTGTTGGTCGTCGTAACGCCCGTGTCGTAGAAATTCTTGACGTTGTCGGGCCGGGCAATCCAGGGCGTAGCCGTCCGGACACCGTTGACGATGGGCGAGTTGTACTGCGGAATCAGCCGACCGTCGAGCCGGGGCCCCCAGCTTTCATCGACGCCGTCGTTGACGCCACCGCCCAACCCATCGACGTACGAAAACTGTCCTTTCAGTCCCTGTCCGTATTCATTCTGGAAGTCGGGCAGGCGGAGTGGTTTGTCGAAGGTGGTATTTGTATTCACCGTTACACCGATGTTTTTGCTGGCGGCACCGCGCTTGGTCGTGATCAGAATAACGCCGTTAGCTGCCCGCGAGCCGTAGAGTGCGGCTGCGTTGGCCCCTTTCAGCACCGAAATGTTGTCGATGTCGTCGGGGTTGATCGATGATGCCCCGTTGCCGTAGTCGGTGGTGACGTTGTTGGTGTTTGATGTCGAGCCGGGCGTTACGTTATAACTGCCATTGTCGATCGGAATGCCGTCGACCACGAACAACGGCTGGTTGTTGCCCCCGATGGAGTTGGCCCCGCGAATCAGAATCCGCGACGATGCGCCCGGAATGCCGTTTGTCGCCGTCACCTGCACCCCCGCGATCTTACCCGACAGCGCGTTGACAAGGTTGGTGGGCCGGGCCTGCGTCAATTCAGCCCCTTTGATTTCCTGCAGGCTGTAGCCAAGCGCTTTTTTGTCGCGGGCGATGCCGAGCGCCGTCACCACAACTTCCTGAAGCTGCGAGGCATCGTCGGCCAGCGTAATCGTAAGCTGCGACTCATTCCCCAGCACGAATTCCTGTGTCAGAAAGCCGATGTACGAAACGGTCAGCGTGACGTTGGGTTCCGCACTGATCGTAAAGGCACCGTCAGCATCGGTTACGGCCCCGACGGTTTTACCTTTCACGAGTACGTTGGCACCGGGCAGTCCTTTTCCGTCGGATTTGGCGATGACCCGGCCCGTAATCGTCCGGCTGGATTGGGCCCAGCTGACAGACAGGCATAACAGCCAGCACAGAACCAATAGACCCCACTGTTGACCAGTAAAGCGGTGTTGCATAGTAAGGATTAGTTAAAACAGAGAGATATTCAGAATTGTATTTTGCTAATTTATCAAAAGTAAAATTTGTATTTTTAAGGTTATGGCGAAAAATATTTGTCTATTATAGATTATTTTAAAATAATGTTGGGTTAATGCTATTTTAACAAATTGCCCGTCTTCCTAAACCAATTGCTGGTGCGGATCGTATGAGTATAGAAACAGATATGATACTGTCGATCAGACAGCGGCTATATGGCAACAGGCGGACCAGGTAAACTGGCGAGAATGATACGGGCAGGCTGGTGCGTTGGGCTACTGATAGCTGCAACCGGATCGGCTGGGGCACAGTCTATCATTACCCGGCTCTACAACCGGTTTCTGAACGATACGACGGAATCGAATCAGCCCCATCTGTCCCTATATCCGACACTGGCTTACGCGCCCGAAACCAGTCTGGAACTGGGCGTGTCGGCGTTGTATCTGTACCACGCCAACAACGATACCGTCAACAACCGGCTGAGCGAATTGCAGGCATTCGGCTTTGTCACGTTGCTGGGTCAGTACGGCCTGAACCTCGACAACACCGTGTTCGGCGATCACGACCGCTGGTATTTTCTGGGCCGGGCGCGGTTCCAGCGGTTTCCGCTCCTTTACTACGGTATCGGCCCCGACGCGCACGTCGATAATCCGGCTACGGTCGACGCGTTTGGGATTCAGGCGCGGCAACGGGTTATGCGCCGGATTCGCCCCAATCTGTTCGGCGGTGTAGCTGTCGATTTGCAGCACCTGAGCCAGGTTGCGTTTCAGCAGCCGGAAGGCACCGCCTTCGATCTGCCACGCGGCAGTGCGGGAAGTACCAACCTGGGGCTGGGCGTGGGCCTGATCTACGACAGTCGCCCCAACGTGCTCAATGCCCGGCGGGGTGCCTTTGCCGAACTGACCTACCTCAATTACCACCCGACACGGGGTAGCACCTATACGTTTTCCAATCTTGTAACCGATGTGCGGCTGTACAAAACCGTGCGTACGAATCAGGTACTGGCCTGGCAGGCGTATGGTGTACTGGCCGGGGGCGACGCACCGTTCAACCAGCTGGCGCTGCTGGGTGGCGAAACCATTATGCGCGGCTACTATATGGGCCGCTACCGCGACAAGGTTCACGCGGCTACGCAGATCGAATACCGCTGGCTACCGTTCTGGTTCAGCAAACGGGTCGGGGCCGCTGTGTTTGCGGCTGTCGGGACGGTGGCCCCGTCGGTACGTGACCTTCGGTTCGACAACCTGCTGCCAGCCGGTGGGGCGGGGGTGCGGTACCTGCTGTTCAAAAAGAAAGACGTATTCCTGCGCTTCGACGTCGGCTTTACCCGCGAGGGAACCGGTTTCTACATCCTGACCGGCGAATCCTTCTGACCGGCTTCCCCACCGCCGACCGGCCAGAATACCGTATACTACAGTTGCTGTACATTCACTACACAACCGGTAGAATATGCAGTACTTTTAACCCCGCCTACTTCCGGTTGGCCTAACACCATGCTGAATTACCCCCCAGCCCCCTGAAGGGGGAGCATTCCATAAATGAACCGCTCCCCCTTCAGGGGGCTGGGGGGTAATTCATCCGACGGGTCGGGGCCGGGGGGTAGTGGAGCCGGAGGTGGGAGAAAGTTGATGAAACCGTCACAGATGAGTACCTAACAGCCCTGTAGATTGCATTTGCCTAGTTACCCGATTTATATGAAATACTGTTTACTGCTTTGTAGCTGGTTGCTGATTAACTTGTCGCTTAACGCCCAAAACGCGCGTACACCCGTAGAAGCCGCCCGCTTTATCAAACTGGGCAACACGCTGCGTATGGTCGATCGACCGCAGCAGGCTGTCGATTTATTGCAACGCGCCCTGCCCGCCGTTCAGCAGAAAGACCTCGCGCAGGAAGCCATCGCCTACGAAAACCTGGGCTACGCCTACACTGATCTGGAAAACAGACGGGAAGCCGTTCGCTGCTTTCAGAAAGCCACGGCGTTGTACCAGAAACTAGGGTTTACGGCGAGCGAAGCGGCTATGCGGCAACTGATGACTGAGGCCACCGGAAAAGACCTGTACGCGGGTATCGACATTGGCGCGTCGGGGGTGAAACTGGCTATCTTTCGCACCATCTACGACAACGGCTTCTACGCCAAGGATATTCGGTCGAAGCCGCTTGCGCCTAACGTGACGCTGGTGTCGGGTACGGCGCAGTCGTTCGATGCGGGGCGCGACGTGATGAAAGCCTATCTCGACTCGATCCGGCATTACAACATTGCCCCCGACCGGGTATACATGGCTTTCAGTAGCGGTATCAATGAGTCGCTGGGGAAAACACCGGACAAGAAAAAAAAGCTGTATGAACTACTGACGGGGCTGGTTACGACTGAACTGCCCAACGGCAAAAGTATGCCCATCGACACGACGTTGACGGCCGCCCGGGAAGCCGAACTGTTTATGGTTGGCACCATTCCGCGTAAATTCTGGGCGTCGACATCCTGCATCGACATTGGCAGCGGTAACACAAAGGGCGGCTATTACGATGGCAGCGGCCAGTTTCGGTCGATCAGCTTCTCGTTTGGCACGAAAACGCTGGCCGCGCAGATCGACAATAAGCGTTCGCTCGACATCAGTACATACAAACAGGAAGCCCTGAAAGCCATCCTTCCTTTGACCGATACGACGATCAATCTGGAGTTTAACACGGCAAGTCCGGGTTTGCAGCAGCGGAAAACGGTAGCGTTCGGTGGAGGTATCGCCTGGGCCATGACGGCCTATCTGCACCCCGAACGGGCGGCTACAACGGCTGTCCCGCTGACACAGGGCGACGTCGACCGGTTCCGGCAACTGGCCCTCAATGATTACCAGGCGCTGATTCATCCCGACCTGAGTAATCTGACCGATCCGGCGACCCGCAAGAAAGCAGAAGCCGATCTGGCAAACGCGCAGAATCAGTTCAACGAAAAGCAGGTCATTGCCGGGGCCCTGTTGCTCGACGCCATCTTCCGCGCTTACAGCAACACATCGGTGCCCAAGCGGTTCGTTTTTATCCGCGACTCCGACATTGGCTGGGTAACGGGCAAGTTTATGGAACAGCTCAATCAGAGTTACGAACGGGCCGTTGCCAAGGGAGCACAGTGAGTATTTTCCCCACGCATCACGCAGAATTATCCACATAGCGTAAGCGGACCACAACATCGGGCAATATTATCAACAAAATCAGTAGACTATTGTGGTCTGTCTTTAGCTATTTGTGCTTTAAACGTTTGACTGTCAGTTGGTTGTCTATATATCGAATGAGGTGGCACGATTTTGACAACAATACGCGCAGATAGGTGTCGGCATCAACGATCCGACCGCTATCTCCCTTTCTGACTTACTCAACGACATGAACCAACCCCATCTTCGCAGGAAGGTGGGGATTTTTTTTGTGCCTGTCGGCTTAACCAAACGAGTCCTATTGATATCGCCTGTGTAACAGCAAAAAGCGGCTGACTCCGTAGAGTCAGCCGCTTTCATTTTCATAGCGTTGAGTTGTGTTGCGTGCCTACTAGTTGAGTTTCAGCGCGTCTTCTACTTTGTTGACTCCTGATTTCGTAGCGTCAGCAGCGTCTTCAACTTTATCGTTGTAGTGTGCTTTCGTCCGCTCCTGATTGTATTGCGACTTAACGTCTGACTTCACTTCGTCCACTTTGTTCTGAGCTTTGTCAGCCAGCGTGTTTGCCTTGTCTTTTACTTCATCTGCTTTCGCTTCTGCCTGACCAAGAAGGCTGTTGAACTGGGCTTTTACGTCAGCTACGCCTTCGTCCCATTGGCCCTGAAGATCGCTGATACCTTCGCTCAGCTTCTGGCGGGTGTCTTTACCGCTACGTGGTGCTGTCAAATAACCGATGGCAAGACCTGCAAGTATTCCTCTGATAAAACTCATGATCGTGTGTGTTTAAGTTGTTTCGGGATCTGTACACACTAGTGTAAAAACTATGCCAGTTAGGCTTAGTTGTTAGCTAAGTGCTTGTTGGTTAGTTGGTTAATTGAAAAAGCGCAACGCTGTACAGTGTGGTGGGAAGTGGGTAGCTGAGTAGGTTTCTCCACAGAATAGGGGCTATGGTGGGGCGATTGTGTAGCCTGGACCGGTAAGTAGCTTGGACCGGTCCGCCGGCGCGGGTCCACGTCCGGGTGGGCGCGAAGCGGCCTACAAAGTTACCGGCTTGCATAGTTGGCCTAACGGCCACCCGGACGTGGACGTCCAGGCTACACACTGCCAGACCATCCATAAAAAAAGCGGGCTACTCACTAGAGCAGCCCGCCTTATAGCAGAACCGTAAAAAATTACCGCTTTTCAGAAATTACTTCCCGAATGTCATTGATGATCTTCCCCGCTAAGTGATCGGCCGTCGCCAGCGTATCAGACTCGGAATAAATGCGGATGATCGGTTCGGTATTCGACCGGCGCAGGTGAACCCACTCGCGGTCGAACTCGATCTTGACGCCATCGATCGTACTGATCGGGTTGCGGGCATACCGGGCCTTGATCCGATCCAGCAGCGCGTCGACGTCGATGTCGGGCGTTAGTTCGATCTTGTTTTTCGAGATATAGAAGTTCGGGTACGTCCGGCGAAGCATCGATGCTGACTTCCCCGACTTGGCGAGATGAGTCAGGAAGAGCGCGATACCCACCAGGGCGTCGCGGCCATAGTGGAGGTCGGGATAAATGATACCACCGTTTCCTTCGCCACCGATGACAGCGTTACTTTCCTTCATCAACTCGACCACGTTGACTTCCCCCACTGCCGACGCAAAGTAGGTACCGCCCGCTTTTTCGGTAATCACGCGCAGCGCTACCGTACTCGACAGGTTCGACACGGTGTTACCGACGCCACCATTTCGCAGCACATAATCGGCCACGGCGACCAGCGTATATTCTTCACCGAACGGCGAGCCATCTTCACAGATCAGGGCCAGCCGGTCGACATCGGGATCGACCACGATCCCGATATCGGCGTTGCCGCGTTCCATTTCCTTGATGATGTCGCGCAGGTTCTCGGGCAGTGGCTCGGGGTTGTGCGCGAAATTACCAGTCGGTTCGCAGTGCAATTTCGTCATCTGTTCCACGCCCAGCGCTTCCAGGAGCATTGGTACCGCCAGGCCACCCGTCGAGTTAACAGCGTCGATAACGACGCGGAAGTTCCGGGCAGCAATCGCATCGCGGTCAACCAGTGGCAGGGCCAGAATCTGGTCGATGTGTTGCCGGAGCCAGGTATCGTCGGTACGGTATTTTCCCAGTTTGCGCACATCGGCATAATCGATGGCGTCGGTATCGGCCAGGGCCAGCACCTCGGCACCGTCCTGCGCCGAAATAAATTCACCAGCTTCGTTGAGCAGTTTGAGGGCGTTCCACTGAATTGGGTTGTGGCTGGCCGTCAGAATAATACCGCCAGCAGCCTGTTCGCCAACCACAGCGATTTCGACGGTTGGCGTTGTGGAGAGGCCGAGGTCCAGTACATTGAGGCCAAGGCCCTGCAGGGTAGCGGCTACCAGCTTAGCAACCAGCTCCCCCGACAGCCGCCCATCGCGACCGATGACAACCGTTGTCAGTGCTGGGTTGCGCTGGCGTAACCACTGGCCAAAAGCTGCCGTGAATTTAACAACATCTGGCGGGGTCAGACCGTCGCCACTGCGTCCACCAATGGTCCCCCGAATGCCGGAAATGGATTTGATTAGGGTCACAATAGGGAATCAGATAAGTAAGGAAAATAAAGCAACAAAGATACAGGTCAACCTACTGGCGACAACGTCCTGTTTGCAAATAAGTTGACATGATTGATCGGTTTAATGCCTGAACGATACCCGTTCCGCCGGTTCAGTGTAGGTTATTAAGCCCTGTCGAGCCGGCGGATGATGGTGGGTTTTATGGGCTGCCCGACACGGGAAGTGCTTGCCCGGCAGATATATATTTGCTAAATTGATATAGAAAACAGGCCCTGTTTTTCAACTGAGGGGCCCTCCGAAATTTCCAGCTTTATCTGCGGAGTCACGTGCTGGATATTCATTTATATTCACCACCTCAAAAATTGACTTATAAGAAGGAAAAAATGATTAAAACGTAGAACTGGTGTGCGATCGATGCATCTACCCCTGTAGCTAAGTAACACCTTAACCAACAAAAGCGCGTAAAATGGCATTTTTATCATTTCTTGACCGGGAAAAATCAGTTGCCGGTCCGGGATATAGCCGCTGGCTGTTCCCCCCCGCTGCCCTGGCTGTTCACATGTGCATCGGACAGGCCTACGGGCTCAGCGTATTCAACATTCCACTCTCGAAACTGATTGGTATCGATCAACCGGCGCCCGACGACTGGCCACTCACGGCTACGGTGCAGGTGTTCAACTTTGCGTTCTTCTTCCTGGGCGTATCAGCGGCAATTTTCGGCAAATGGGTGGAACGAAGCGGTCCGCGTAAAACCATGCTCGTAGCCGCCATATGCTTTGCCAGCGGCTTCTTCGTGTCGGCGTTGGGTGTAAAGATTCATAGCCTGCCGCTGTTCATCGGCGGTTACGGCGTACTGGGTGGTATCGGGTTGGGGCTGGGGTATATCTCGCCCGTGTCGACGCTCATCAAGTGGTTTCCCGACCGGCCCGGTATGGCGACGGGAATGGCTATCATGGGCTTTGGCGGTGGTGCCATGATTGGCTCCCCGCTGGCCGTTGCGCTGATGAAGCATTTCGCGACGCCCACATCGATGGGTGTGTGGCAGACGCTGGCAACGATGGGCATTATTTACTTCTGCTTTATGATGTTCGGCGTAATCATCGCCCGCGTGCCACCCGCCGACTGGAAACCGGCGGGCTGGGTACCCGTTGCCGGTACTGGCAACAAGATGATTGCCACGGCTAGTGTTACGGCCGACAATGCGATCAAGACACCGCAGTTCTGGCTGCTCTGGGGCGTACTTTGCCTGAATGTGACGGCTGGTATCGGGGTGCTGTCGCAGGCGTCGCCCATGATTCAGGAAGTATTTTCCGACGTACGAATGGGCGTGGGTAAAGGCATTACGGCCGAAGCCGCTGCCGGTTTCGTGGGGCTGTTGAGTCTGTTTAATCTTGCCGGGCGGTTCTTCTGGTCGTCGCTGTCCGACAAAACCGGGCGCAAGACGATTTACATGGTGTACCTCGGGCTGGGTGCCGTGCTGTATTCGCTCATTGCGTCGACGGCTACGATTGGGCTATTCGTGGGCATTTTCTGTATTATCCTGTCGATGTACGGCGCGGGTTTCGCTACCATTCCGGCGTACCTGCGCGATATGTTCGGTACGTTGCAGGTGGGGGCCATTCACGGTCGGTTACTGACGGCCTGGAGCACGGCGGCTATCCTGGGACCGAACATTGTGACCTTCCTGCGGGAATACTACATCAAGAGTGGTAAGGCGGCCGGGCTGGCGGAGAACGTCGCCAAAGCCAACGCCTACAACACGACTATGTACATTATGGCATCGCTGCTGGTGGCCGGGTTTATTTGTAACCTGCTGGTGAAACCCGTAGCCGCCAAATACCAGGTCAAACCCGACGAAAAACCCGTAACCGCGTAAGAAAAAGTACCCTCGGCAGAAGACCCCTCCCCAACCCCTCCCCGTTAAGGAGGAGCTTTGAAAGTTCACTCTTAGTAGCCCCTCCCTAATGGGGAGGGGTTGGGGAGGGGTGTCGCAGGGTGCATAAACCAACCATACTCATGAACGAAGAAAAAAGTACCCCAACATTGCGCATTGCCCTGGCCTGGATTTTTGTCAGTATTCCGCTGCTGTGGGGCGTTTCACAGACGCTTATCAAAGCGCTGGCGTTATTTAAGTAAACAACAATGAATATACCCTCAACCCCCTGAAGAAGGCTTTTTTCACGGATAGGCCTGACCCCTTCAGAGGTTGGGGGTATATTTTTAGTAAGGATCTAATCAACCTATGGAAAAGTCACCTAACAGCGAGGAGCGGCCAAGTAACCCGGCTGCCCAGCATGCCGAAAACGCTCCGCACAGCGGAGAACGGCCGGAAGAAGGAAAACAAGCGGCTCCCGATCATTATATGCAGAAAACGGATGCCGACAAACACGCCCTGCCTGTGCCCGACAATGTGGGGGCCAAACACCGGAACCCGGTGCTGGCTCAGCCCCCGGAAGCGTTTACGGGGCTCACACTGGGCGAACCGGCAACGGTAGCTGCGGGCGTTACGGCGGTACTGAAATCGATGGAGTTTTCGTGGAGCGAAGCCGGTGTCGGACGCGGAACAAAGGCGCTGCTGAACCTCAACCAGAAAGATGGGTTCGACTGCTCGTCCTGCGCGTGGCCCGACCCCGACGATCACCGGTCGTTTGCCGAGTTTTGCGAGAATGGAGCCAAAGCCACCGCATCCGACGCCGACAGCCGCCGTGCCGATCCCGACTTTTTTGCTACGCATAGTCTGGTCGAGTTGTCGCACATGACCGACCGCGACCTGAACAACACCGGTCGACTGACGCACCCGATGGTACTGCGCCCCGGCGATACGCACTACCGGCAGATTAGCTGGCCCGATGCGTTTCAACTCGTGGCCGATGAACTCAACGCGCTTGGCTCGCCCGACGAGGCTATCTTCTACACGTCGGGGAAAGTTCCGAACGAACCGGCGTATCTGTACCAGCTGTTTGTGCGGCAGTTCGGCACCAACAACCTGCCCGATTGCTCGAATATGTGCCACGAAAGCAGCGGTTCGGCCCTCAGCCCGACACTGGGGCTGGGCAAAGGCTCGGTTACGCTGAACGACATTCACGAGGCCGAGGTGATTCTGATTATGGGGCAGAATCCCGGCACCAATCACCCCCGGATGCTGTCGGCGCTGCAGGTTGCCAAGCGGAAAGGGGCCAAAATCATCTCCGTCAATCCGCTGCACGAAGCCGGGCTTAGCCACTTCAAAAATCCGCAGGAATTTACAAATCCCATCAAAGCGGTCGGGGTGCTGCTCGGCAACGGTACGCCCATCACCGACCTGCACCTACAGGTGCGCGTCAACGGCGATATGGCTGTACTGCGGGGCATTATGAAGCACCTGCTGCGGTCGGAAGAAATGAACCCCGGCGAGGTAATCGACCACGAGTTTATTCGGGAGTACACGGCCAATTACGAGGAGTTTATTGCCACCATCCGCGACACGAGCTGGGAGTCGATTGAAGCAATTAGTGGGCTGACGAAAGCCCAGCTGCTCGAAGCGGCCAACATCATCGCTCCGAAAAAGAAGATCATTACCTGCTGGGCAATGGGGCTGACGCAGCAGAAGAATGGGGTGATGACCATTCAGGAAATTGTGAACCTGCACCTGATGAAGGGCGCAATCGGCAAACCCGGCGCGGGTACCTGCCCGGTACGTGGCCACTCCAACGTACAGGGCGACCGCACAATGGGTATCTGGGAGCGTCCGCAGGAAAAGTTTCTTAATGACCTGAGCAAGGAATACGGTTTCGAACCACCCCGTGAGCATGGCTATGACGTAGTGGAGTCCATCAAAGCGATGCACGAGGGCAAAACGGGTGTTTTCTTCAGCATGGGGGGCAACTTCCTGTCGGCCACCCCCGATACCGAACTGGTTGCCGAGGCCCTGAGGAAGCAGAAACTGACGGTCTTCGTGAGCACGAAACTCAACCGGGGTCACCTCGTCACGGGGGAAACCTCGCTGATGCTGCCCTGTCTGGCGCACCTCGACATCGACATGCAGAAAGCCGGGCACCAGTTTACGTCCTGCGAAAACTCGATGGGTGTGGTCAGTCAGAACAAAGGTGTGCTTCGGCCGGTAGAAGGCCAGATACTCAGTGAAGTCGCCATTGTGTCGGGTATCGCCATTGCCACGCTCGGCAACCGGTCTACCGTCGACTGGGTGGGCTTCACCGAGAACTACGACACCATCCGCGATACCATCGGTCGGGTGATTCCGGGCTTCGACAAGTTCAACCAGAAGATTCGCAAGCCCGGCGGGTTTTACCTGCCCAACGGCCCCCGCGAGCGTAACTTCACCACGGCCAACGGCAAAGCGAACTTCACCGCGACGACGATGGAAGGGCATCGACTCGAACCCGGTCAGCTGGTGATGATGTCGCTCCGGTCGCACGATCAGTTCAACACGACCATCTATGACTACAACGACCGCTATCGGGGCGTTTACGGCGAACGGCGGGTGGTGTTTATGAACCCCGACGATATGGCCGAACGGGGTATCCGCGAACGGCAGCTTATCAACATCAAGAGCCATTTCAACGGCGAGGAGCGGCATCTGGAAAACTTCGTTGCCATTCCGTACGACATTCCGAAGGGCGATACGGCGGCTTATTACCCCGAAGTAAATCCGCTGATTCCGATTACGAGCGTAGCCGATGTGAGCAATACGCCCACGTCCAAATTCATCGTCGTCACCATCGAGCCGGTAGCCGAAGAGCTTCCCGAAGGCAGCACGAAAGCCGTGCCGCTGGAACTGGTAGCTTAAGGCAATGAGTGACCAATTCGTCCCCGGCATCGGACCGCCGAAGCGGCTTCCAGCTGTCGGAGCCGCGATAGCGGCTAACAGGGCTCCTACCACTTAGCCTGCCGGCTCCGACAGCTGGAAGCCGCTTCGGCGGTCCGATGCCGGGGACAACCTGGTCAATAGGTTCAGATAGGGACTAAAAAAAGGGAAACGGCCATAGGCTGTTTCCCTTTTTTTGTCGGTCAAATTGTCGTGAAAACCAATAGCGGGCTTTTCGCTATGAGAATAGGAGTTCGGCGCGTAGTGTCGAATTGGCCTGCCCCTGAAACGTGCCACTGATGGGGGCTGCCAGCTCGGGTTTGGCCGTCGACGTCAGGAAAATATGTCGATTGCTGACCACGGTGCCCTGCGTCGGGTCGAAGCCGCGCCAGCCTGCGCCGGGCAAATACACCTCTGCCCACGCGTGTAGCTGGTGTTCCTGCTGGGGATTGCCAAACAGGTAACCACTGACGAAACGGGCGGCAATACCTACACTGCGACAGGCGGCCATAAACAGCGTCGTGTAGTCACGGCACGAGCCGCACATCAGCGTCAGCGTTTGTTCCGGCGGGTAAGGTGCGCCTACTTCGCGTACCTCATACGTAAACTGCCGGATAGCTTCGTTAAGCGCGATCAGAAAGCTCGTTGTCTGCCAGCCAGCCTGAGCCGCCAGTTGCCGTGCCCAGCTTTCCACCCGCTCCGATACGCCCACGCGCTCCAGGTAGGGATTTAATAAATCCTGCTCCTGAGCCGGGTAGCGGAATGGAATGCGCTGTGTATCAAACGGAAACAGTACAAAGTCGAACGAGTTGAACTCTTCGGATTCCAGTTCGATCTCAGCCCGAACGTTCAGACGGCTGGTTGGGTGGTCGAAATAAGCCAGTTGCTGTACGTTGCCCTCAACGTCGACGTTGCGCACGACCCGCGATGGTGCCGGATCGATGGTCAGGTCATAGCGTAGCAGCCGCTGGTACGGGTACATGCGTGGGTACAGGTAAAGCATCTGCGGCCCCAGCGCAACTGGATGATCGTAGATATACTCGGAATCGTGCCGGACATGCAGCTTCATAAGCGGAGGCATTACAGACTAAGCTGGAAAAGCGCTCAACTGTTTTTTACGGCGCGCACCTTTTCGAAAATGGGGTCCATCCAATAGGAGGGAAGTTTACGGACTGAATTGCTGAGCAGCGCGCTCCACTGGTGCGATACTTCGTCCATATCGTCTTTTTCCAGCCGGTATTCAGTCATGTGGAAACTGTCGGTGGGGTAGACGACGACGTCGAGCGGATAATCGACATCGTTGGCGCTGACGCGGGTAGCGTCGAAGGCCAGAAAGCCGATTTTCAGGGCGTCCTGCAAACTGGTTTCGTAGGACAGATTGCGAAACAGCAGCGGTTTGCCGTAGCCCGAATTACCGATAATCTTGAACGGTGACCCCTGATCGACTTCGACCCAGTTGCCTTCGGGGTACAACAAAAACAGCTTGTGCTCTTTATCCTGTTCCAGCTGCCCGCCCACAATGGCGTTGAGATTGAAGTTCAGCCCGCTGGCGGTAATCGAGGATTTATCTTCCTGCGCAACCCGTTTTACCTGTTCGCCGAAGGCGTTGACGGCCTGGTACAGTTTGGTAAACGAACGGTCTTTTTCGGCAATGACTTCGTTGAAATAGGTAATGGCTTTGTCGCGGACGGAGCGCAAACCGGAGGTCATGATAAACAGCGAGTGGTTCTCAACCTCATGAACCGAAATTTTCCGGTTCGAGGATACCTCCGTACCCGACGTGAGCCGGGTGTCGGCAATCGCCACCAGGCCACCCTTTACTTTGATTCCTAAACAATACGTCATTTTTCAGCGCGACAAAACGGGGGTGCTTCGGGCAAATATACAGGCTTGCCCCGTTGATGGTTCACCCAAAAACGGGTTTTCTCAAAAAAGCCCCACTTGCTCACTGCTTATCTATAGCCTCACCTACTATCGCCTTACCGATCCGGCCGGTCTGTATGAGCGATCAACGAGCCGCTATTTTTTAGAGATGATCCCCTGCCGCCCGCCAGACAGACCCGTTACGCGCAGGTCGAGCTGGGCGGTGTCGTCTTCGCCGTTGGTGTAGCCGTTGCCGGGCGTACTGTCGGGGTCGGGCTGGGTCGATGAGTTGATCTGGGCCATATTGGTCTGGGTGCCCGTACCGGTTGCTCGTGCCAGGAAGCTGACGGTGGCACGGCTACCTGCCTGAAGGGCGTTGACGCTGGCCGATAGTAGCGTGCCGCTGGCGGTGAAGTCCGATGAAGAAACAAACGTAAGCCCAGTCGGGAGTTGATCGACCACAACGGCCTGCCCCACTGTCTGGCCGCCCAGATTCGATACCGTCAGGCTGACAGAAACGAGCTGCCCCACTACCACCGTGCGCCGGTCGGTCTGCATGGTCAGGCTCAGGTCGGCCTTGTTGGGGTCGGGCGTGGGCTGATTGCTTTGCACCACGGGCAGCGGTACCTGATTGGGATTGGGTGAGGCAAAGGTTGCGCTGACCGAATCGCTGCCCTTCGTGCGCAGGTCGACATGGGCCTCGTCGTCCTGCCCGTCGTCGGTGCCGGAGCCCGGCTGACTATCGGGGTCGGGGCCGTCCTGCGACATGATTTCAGCGGCATTCTGGTACACCCCTGCCGCCTGCATCCGGGCTACGTACTGGTAACTGCTCGACTGGCCGGGATTCAGCGTCGACAGCGTGCCCGATACCTGGCCGTTGCTGATTTGCATATTGGGGCTGGAAACGGCTACCAGATTGGCGGGTAACCGGTCGGCAATCGTAGCGGACCGGACCACACAAACGCCTTCGTTGCGAACGGTCAGTGTGAACGTTGCTGTATCACCCACAGGCAGTGTACGCCGACTGACGGCCATACTGATTGCCAAATCCGACCCGGCCGGACTGATCGATAAGCTGGCCGGGTTCGACAAACACCCGTAAGCCGCTCCCTTCGCCTGGACGGAGTAAAGCCCGACCCCGTTGACAGTCAGTGAACTCGTGGTGACTCCTGTATTCCATAGACTGGTGCCGTTGCCGGTGTAGCTTGATTTCAGTGTCGTGCTGCCCGGCAGGCAAAACTGAGCGGGCCCCTGTACGCTGATGGTCGGGTCACTGGGCCGGATTTCCGACGGAACGGTGATCGCTGGCGGAAACGTGATCTTGTTCTGAGTGCTGCGCAACCGGGCCGAATAAGTGCCTGCGCCCACAGTCAGACTTTGATCGCTGCTGCCGGTGTTCCAGGTATAGGTGGCGCTGGCGGGCAGGGTAATCTGCGCCTGATTGCCGGTGGCGCAGGCTACGCTGATGAGGGGTTGCAGTTCGGCCAGGTACGGCTGCGAGTTGCGGAAAAAGTCGTCGCTGATGGCGGTTGACCAGAGTTGGGCGACGGCCCGCTGCCCGTCGGGCGAGTAATGGATACCGTCGGGGCGGTTGGTCATGTTGTCGAGGTCGGGCCCCTGAAACACGTTATAGTTCGACCGGCTTAGTACCTGCGTCTGCGCCGACCGTACGTTCTCAAACCGACCGCTGACGTAGGACGAAATGGCAATCAGCACGGGCAGATTCGGCTTGCTGGATTCCTGCCGTATTTTGTCGATCACCCCGAAATACTGCGTTCGGATGTCGTCGGTTGCGTTGCCCCGGTCATTTTCGCCATGATGAATCAGCACGGACCGCAGACCGGTAGCCGGCACGTACATATTCATAATGTTGCGGATGTTGGCGTAGGGCATCCGAATGCTGTAGTTCACAAAGCCATGATCGAACGGAATATCGTAGGCAGCCTTGTAATTCTGCTCCATATTGGTGCCCCCAAAGCCGCCGTTGTAGATCAGCACCGGCACGTTGATACGCTGCACCAGCAGATCGCCCATGCGCCCCCAGAGCCAGCAAAACCGCGCAAACGGCGACAGCCCGCTGTAGGTAGCCAGCTGACCGAACACCATGCCCGGCAGGTAAGTCGTACTGGCGGTTTGTTCATACGCCCGAAATTCCGGCGTCGACTGATTGATGGGAACAACCGTTACCCGGTCGTCGACGGCTCCGTCGATGGTCGGGCAGTAGTCGGTACCACTGATAACGCAACTGGATCCCTGCGCGTTGGAATGGCCCAGAATAGCAAACACTTCGCCCACACCAAAGCGGGCTACGGCGTCAGTTGCCACAACCTGCCCGTTGCGCAGCCCCCGGACCTCGATGCTGTACCAGCCCCCGCTGACGGGCAGCGTACCCGAGAACTGCCCATTGATCGGATTGGCCTGAATGGGTGCCCAGTCGGTTGTGGTACCCTGACCGGCTGCGCGGGCAACGGCCCTTGCTTCCACCGCATCGAGTAGCTGAGCGTAACTGCCGGCAATCTGCACGGTGGCCCTGTTGTTGTTGTCACGCTGAACGACCATCCGCTCGACCGGATACGTAACGTCGATCTGGGCCAGTGCCGGGCCTCCGAGTAGAAGAAACAGGCCACCATACAGGCGGTTGCATAAACGAGTGGTCATAAACGAGGTAAAACTGTGTCTGTCCATCAGCTATGTAGCAGGCACCGTGCCAGAGTCTGGCCGATTGGCTGGATTTATTGATTAATCGGTAGGTAAAGGTAGCAAGAGCGCCAGTTCAGTACCACCTTGTTACTGTTTGCACAGAAAATTAATGTTAATTAACGGACATGCTATGCTCTTCACGCTCCTTGTGCCATGGACAGAGAAATCCGTTGCTGACGTGAGTCAGGGGCTGGCCGGGGGCGTCTGAACCGGCCAATTGCCAGGTTGGAAATGACAGTCAAAAATAGTCAATTTATTGACTGTCAGGTCAGGAGTCAGGCGTGGGCGGGGGGCAGATTTGTTTTCCCCAAACCTTTCTTTTACTTTGTCTGACGAAGGAAAATCCCCCCCTTTGTTGACCGGCTGATGAACTTTGATGACGAAGACGACGAAGACAACTTCATGGACTGGGACGGCTTCGACGAAGATTACGATCCCGAAGAAACGCGGGCGGAGATGGAGGCCGAGAACCGGCGAATTCGTAACCTGCCTATTCTGCGCAAGGCCAACGAGATTATGGAACTGACGCAGGCGATTGTCGAAACGATCAACAAAGAAGAAGACGTGCTGATGATGCACGAGCAGATGCTGGCCAACGCGATGATGCTGGCACCTAAAATCGTGGGGGCGGAAGGCGGTGACCTGTATACACTGCGCATGGAAAATGCCGTAATTATCAAGATGCACGCCCGCGAACTGCTGGCGCAGACGTCGTACTGCAAAGCCGAAAAGCTGGCTACTCCGGCCTACCTCAACGTGCTGCGCGATGAGATTGAACAGTTCCGGCTCCTGTTTGTCGATTGGGTAAACGGGTTCGACAAAGACAATGACGCTCCCGACGACTGGGGTCTGTTTTATTAAGGTATCAACGAACCGAAAGCCCCGCTTTACAACCCGTAAGGCGGGGCTTTTTTTTATGTACTCCGTTGATGCACCGGCCGATGGGCAGCGACCGGAATCGGGCGATCCGTTGCCGAAAGTTCGACGCATCAATGCGGCAAATCCAATATCTTTGTTTTTACGCTCTATCAATTTTGTGGCTATGCCATCTTCGCTACCAAACGATACCAACCGGCCCTGGCCCGCCGTTTTTGCTACGCTGTTACTGCTACTGATTGCCTTGACCCGTTCGGTGGTGGTGTCTGCTCAAGTCCCCGGCAGTGCGGCCGTGCTGACAGTAAGCCCGGCTTCGGTTAGTGTGTGCCTGGGCAGTCCTGTTTCGCTGACGGCCAGCGGCTGCCCAACGGGTGGTACCCTTCGCTGGTCGGGGGGGCAGACGACCGCTGTTGTCAGCGTTACGACCAGTCAGCCAACGACCTACACGGCTACCTGTACCGTCAGCGGTACGGCAACAACCGCTACGGCCACCGTGACGCCCGTACAGGCGGTTACTTTTACGGCGGGTCCGGGGGCGGTTACGGTCTGCGTTGGTAATCCCGCCGTCTTTTCGGTCGCCCTGGCCGACGGCACATCGGGTCGGCTGGCGTGGTACGGCGACGGTAATCCCGTTCTGAGCAACGCCACCGCATCGACCGCCCAGCTGACTATTCCCGACGCGCAACCTTACAACACGGGTAATTATTACCTGACGGCGACGAACGCCTGCGGCACCACGACCAGTCGAGTCGCCCGAGTTACTGTTCCACCCGCGCTGACGATCAGCGCGGTCAGCACACCGACCACCTGCGCCAGTCAGTTCACCGGGCAGATTAGTGTAACGGCAACGGGGGGGACTGGCGATAAGCAGTACCAACTCAACGGGCAGGCATTTCAGGCGCAGAATACGTTTATCAGTTTGCCGTCCGGGACCTACACGGTGGGTGTTCGCGACGCACTGGGTTGTTCGGCCCAGTCAACGGTTCAGATAAATCCGCCAACGCCCATGACGCTGTCGATCCGCACCGTCGATACCCGGTGTTTTGGCGGTATCGATGGCGGGCTGGTTGCGGGCGTTACGGGCGGCACGGCGCCGTACCGCTACCAGCTCAATGGCGGTACGGCCCAGCCGACGGGTACGTTCACGGATTTGAAAGCGGGGAGCTACACGCTTGTCGTAACAGATAATGCCGGTTGTGCAACGGCTCAGTCGGCACTGATTGGATCACCGGCGGCTTTCGACATTCGGGCAACGGTGCAGCCAACGCGGTGCGCTGGTTCGGCCGATGGGAGTGTCACGATTGTCGCCAGCAACGGAAACGGTCCTTTTCAATATCAGCTTGGTACCGGTGCGTACCAAACCGGTACCGTTTTCACCGGGCTGGGCGTGGGGCCTTACGAGTTTACCGTTCGGGACCAGATTGGGTGTACGCTCAAACGAACCGTAACCGTACAGCAACCGGTCGTGCTGTCGCTGACGGCGGCTGTGCTCCCCGTAAGTTGTCAGGGCAATGCCAGCGGGGCGATTACCGTGCGCAATACGGGCGGTACAGAACCAATCCGGTATCAGCTGACCTCATCGCGTACGGTGCAGCGCAATCCGGTATTTGGTAATTTGATGGTGGGCGATTATACCGTCGTGGCGACGGATACGAACGGCTGTACGGCCCTGCTGTCGGTTACGGTGGGCAAAGCCGACCCAATCCGGCTACAGGCAACGACGCAGGCGGCCCGCTGCTGCGTTTGCCCGACGGGTGTCGTGTCATTGACGAGTACCGGCGGCTCTGGGGTGACGCGTACGTACCAGCGACTGGGGCTGGCGGGGCAGGCCAGCAATCAATTTGGTGGATTTGTTCCCGGGTCGTACCGCTTTCGCATCACCGACGAGTCGGGCTGCGCTGATTCAGTCGTGGCCACCATCGGCGACGCGTCGGCCCTGTCGCTGACGGTGGGTACGGTGAAAGACGCCAACTGCGCAGGCGGGTCGGATGGCGAAGCTGCTGTGCAGATCGTGGGCGGTACGCGACCGTTCCTGTTTTACTGGCAAACACCCCGGCGCGATACGCTGCAAAGTCGCGCCATGGCCCAGACCGGGCTGACGGAAGGAACGTATACGGTAAGTGTCCGCGACAGTAACCGCTGCACGGCATCAACGGCTTTCGTAACGATCCGATCCCGTTTTCCAACACCCGAAACCCCCGTTGTCTCCCAGTCCGGCAGCACTTTACGCGTAACGGGTTCGGCGGGTATCCAGTGGTACGTACAGCCAACGGGTAGCACATCGGCCACGGCGATCACCAGCGCGACGTCGACCACCCTGACCCCATTTCAAAGTGGCCGGTACTACGTCATTACTACCCAGAACGGGTGTGCATCGCCAGCCTCCAACGCGGTTGTTTTTGTGCTGACGGCCATCGCCGAACCCGGTACCGAACTGTCGATCCGGGTGTTGCCGAACCCGATCGGTACCCACCTGCGGCTGGAGATAGAGCAGGCGATCCGGCAGGCTGTTTCGCTGACGTTACACGATGCAGGTGGCCGACCTGTCCGTCAGTTTACGGTTCCTGCCTTTGTTGGTAAACAGCAGGTCGAATACCCGCTCCCTGAGCTTCCCGCCGGTACGTATCTCCTCAAAGCCGACGCCACCGACCGGCAGGCCGTGATGCGGGTGGTTAAGGAATAGTTTTAAAGAGCGAAAGAATGAAAGAGTGAAAGTTGCTGACGCAGATCAACGCTCTTTCACTCTTTCATTCTTTCGCTCTTTAAAACCGGCTCGCCGAAGCGGGGTGATCCGTCGGGGTTCCAGGTGAACGGCTGAATATGGGGGGCGCGTTTGTTGCCGCAACCGTCGGTGGCCGATGGATTGGCGTGGTAGATCATCCAGTCCTGCGAATTAGGGCCGGTGGTTCGGAAAAAACCGCCGTGACCGGGGGCGTAGACGCCGTTTTTGGGTGACTGCACAAATACCGGCTGCGGACTTTTCGTCCAGCTGTTGGGATTGAGTAGATCGCCAGTACCGGTAAACGTAAGCAGCCCCATGCAGTAGTCGAGCCAGCAGGCATTGGCCGAATAAACGATGAACAGCCGGTTGTCGTGTCGCAGAAATTCCGGGCCTTCGTTGACGTAAATTTTCGGCACTTCCCCGTTTTTCTGCCAATCCGTCGGGACGTCGCCGTGCCGTTCCCAAGGCAGGTCGGGTTGCGAAATCAGCACGCGTTCGCTGCCCATCGTCCACGGATTGGTTAGCCGGGCAATGTAGATGTTCTGCTGCCCGTTGGTTGCCCCTTCCCAGCCCGACCATGTAGCGTACAGTTGCCCGTTGTAGTCGAGCACCGACATATCGATTGCCCAGTGATCGCCCGGATCGCTGACCTTGCCCTTCAGCGCCCACGTACCCTGCATGGGGTCGGGCGATTCGTTTTCAACAACCCAGATGCGATGGCTTAGGTTATTGACCGAATCGGCCGCGAAATACACGTACCATTTGTTGTTGAACCGATGGATTTCGGGGGCCCACAGATCCCGCGAATAGGGGGTTCCGGCGGGGGGCGTATAAATCACTTTCGATTCAGCGGTGCGCAGGTCAGCCACGTTATGGGTTTTCCAGAGCGTCAGGTTCCGGCCCGTTGTATTCATGTAATAGTACCAGCCGTCGTGTTGCAGCACCCACGGGTCCGGGCCGGAATCTTTGACGGGATTGGTAAACGTACGCTGACCAAACGCCGACGTCGTCAGAAAAAAGAGGTAGAGGAGGGTACGCATGGGAAACGGTTTACTGTAGTCAGTTTTCGGTTGGTCTGTGAGGCAGACGCTGCACACCGTAAACCCAAAACTGTAAACCGTATACTGTAACGACTACCGAAACACCGTCGACACGGGGGTGACCGGCGTGGGTGTCGTTGTGGGGGGCGATGCCTCGGTCGGGACGGGCGTCAGGCCAGGCTCAGTGCGTTTGCTGCCGAATAGCCGGTTGAACGAACGGGTATAGAGCAGGCTCAAACCGCCACCCGTCGAGATGGTCGCGCTGGCCAGGTTGAACTGGTTCAGGATACTTTGCTGATTCCGGTTGTACACTTTCGCCCGCAACTGCCCGTCGGACGTCAGCCAGTATTCCAGCGTCCATTCGCCTAGCAGACTCGCCGTGTTGTATTGGTTTTGCCCGTACGTGAAGCCCCCGTCGCGGCTGATGCGCAGCCGGTCGTTGAGTAACCGGTACGAAAAACGCAGTTGCAGGTTGTTCAGCAGGTTATCGTTCTGTGTCGAACTGCTACTCGTAAAGCCGCCGAACGACAGGCCAATGTCGAGGTTATCGTTGAGCGACGACGCCAGCCGACTGATCTGGTTCGACACCAGTTCGCTCACACTGTTGGCGACGCCCGCGTTGACCTGTCCCTGATCGAACAGACTGGTCCCTTCGGGCAGTAGCTGGTTGAACAGCAGAATACTGCTCACCTGCCGGGTCAGTTCCTGGTCATTGCTTTGCAGCCGTGACTGGAATGCGGTGACGGCCTGCCGGAAGTCGGAGGTCGAGGGGTAGTCCCTCACGTCGACGTTGTAATTGATAGCGGGTGCGCCCAGATCACCGTTGATTTTGATGACCAGATCAACCGGGTACCGGCGCGTCTGATCTGACCCGCGGCTACCCGTTGGCAACAGGGGCGACAGCGACGTGTACTGCGTGTAAGCCGCCGTTACATCGAGCAGGGCACCGTAGGGGTCGCCCGTCCAGGTGATGCGGCTGTTGGGCCGAATCTGGAAACGCTTGTTGATGATGTTCTGGAAGGTAAACGTATAGTCTCCCTTCTGAATCGCGTAGGTGCCGGTCATCGAAAAGTCGCCCTTCGTATCGACCCGCATCGCGATTCGTCCCTGCCCGTAAGCCTTGATGATATCGCCCGTTTGCTTGTCCAGCTGAATCTCACAATACGCATCGGGCGTGATGTCGAAGTTGAAATCCATCATAATCCGCGATAGATCAATGCCCTTCGGCCGTTCGTCGGGGGGCAGGCCGGTACCGGGTTTGGGGGCGGCATGGCTAACGAACCGGATCTGATCGTCAGACGATACCGACGCGGCTCCGTCCAGTGGAATGTAAATACGGGTGCCTTTATTGCTGGCTACGTTGGCCTGAATCGCCAGATTGTCGAGCGGTCCCGTTAGTTCGGCTTTACCCGTGATGACCCCCTGCCCGTAGAACACGTCGTTGTCTGAAACGCTGGTGTTCATAATGCGGAAGTTGCGGAAGTCACCGGTCAGGCCCAGCGTAAAGTTGCGGAAACCGTCGTGAAATACCCCCCCGCGTAGCTGCGCCGTGTTCCCATCCGCATCGCGCAGGGTCAGGTTACGGGCGATGATCTCGTTTTCGCCGAGGTAAATTTTATTGTCGAACGTAAAGTCAGTCTTGAGGTAATCGAAGCGGCCCCGGCCGTTTTGCAGGTTCAGTTCGCCAGTCAGTACGGGGGATACCGGCCGCCCTTTGATGGCAATTCGGCCCATCGCCGTACCGCCGAAATTAGAAAACAGCCCTTTTGTGAACGAGTCCAGCACGGACAGATCGGCGTTGGTAATAGCCGCCGTCAGATTCAGCGGGTCAGTCGTCAGCGTGGGGGTGTAACTGCCCAGAATCGTCAGGATATCGGCGTCGTTGCGGCTCAGGTGCGCGTCAACATTCAGTCGCTGCAGGGCCTGATCCCACTCGGCCCGGCTGCGCAGATCACCGAACAGCGTGCTGTCGTACGCCAGGGCCGTAACGGCAAACTGGCTTTCGAGAATGGGCGTCTGGTATATGTTGCGTACCGACGCAGTCCCGTTCAAAGTTCCGCCCAGTTTGGTATTCAGGACCGAGTTGAGCGATTGCAGTTGGAAAGCCGTTGCCGCCACATTCAGGACCTCGCTTGAATCGGCCGACAGCCGCCCAGCCGCCTGTATTCGCTGATCCTGATTCGTAACCGACAGATTACGAACGGTGTATTCGTCGCCTACCTTCCGAATCAGGCTTTCGGTGTTCAGTGTCCAGTCGCCATCCAGTACGCGTAATCGCGACTGCCGGAAAGTAAGGTCAATAGCGTCGCCTTTGAACCGCAGTTCACCGTTCAGCACCGCCCGGTTACTGCTGCCCGCCTGATCGACGTTCGTGGTAAAATCGATGTGGTCGGTGTCCCAGTACCCTTCCGCCTGTAGGTTGCGCGTCGGCAGTGCCTTGCTGAACGACTGCCGCTCCGACGACAGTACCGCCGAGGCCAGCACTTCGGGACTAAGCGTAAACTTGGATGTCGTCAGGTCAAGATCGGTCGGGCCGAACCCGATTTTGTTGAACCGTAATGAGTCCGTGTGCAGATTGGCCGTCAGGAACGACGTATTACCGACGGTGAAACGCCCTTCGAGCCGGGTCGCGGGCGAGACATGCAGCGTCGGGTCGAGAAAGGTAATCAGGGGTGCCACGTCCTTCGTGATCGTCTGGTAGTCGATGCTGTAATGCATCAGCCCGGTGCGGGGCAACTGCTGTCTTTTCCGGGCGTAGTACGCGTTCATGCCAGCCGCGTCGCCCGCAAAAAATAGCTTATATTCCCGTACCAGCTGACTCAGGTCATCGACGGTGCGCTGTGGCTGAAAATTGCCCTGAAGTTTGGCCGTCAGAAACTCCGAGTCGAGCGCGAAATATCTCTGCGAACTGACCGAGTCCGGATTGCCCTCCTGCCGACGCTGCTCCACCGATGACACCAGCGACAGCGTATCGATGCGGAGTGCGCGCCGGTTGAGCGTCAGTCGGGCATCGTGGAAGTACGCCTGCCCCACGATATTATCCAGCTTGTTGCCTTCCAGCTGAACGTCGAGGCTGGTGCTGATCTGCAACGAATCGGTAACGAAGCCCAGTGCCAGGAGGTTGGCCTGCTGCACGGTGCCGCGCAGGTCATAGCGGTTTAGAGGCTTGGTGAAATCAAATTCGCCGTCGAGGTCGAAGGCCAGGTTCGGGTCGCGCAGGGCCAGCTGCCCGTGAAAAAATGCCTTTTGCAGGTTACCCCGTACCGTCACATCCCGGTAATTGTAGCCCTGCCAGCCAAAGCGCGACAACTGCCCGTTGACATCGACGCTGGCTTTCTCGACGTTGGTACCCCGCCCCGTTAGTTGCGCCTGCCCGTCGAGCAGCCCAAACTGTTTCGGATCGTCGATCAGCACACCGAGGTTAAAATCCGTTGCGTTCAGATTGGCCGTGTACGTTGTCTGATCGCTGTTTTTGGGGAGTTTCAGGGCAATATCGCCCGTCACCGTTCCAATGGCCGTGCGGAAGGTGCCGACGTTTTTGAAATCGCTGAACGAACCCACGAAGCGCGTATTGAAAGCGACCGTTCCCAGCTTCTGAATGGTCCTGTTGAAACCTTCGTCGGGATAGTACTGCCGGATGTCAGCCATGTTGACGAGCGAGGGAGCGAAGGCCAGCGTCACCGTCGTCCGGTCGATATTGGGCAAGCCTTTCCAGGCCATATCGCCCACGAGTCGACTACGTCCGCCGGGGCCAAAGCGCAGGTCGGTATGATTTAGCCGGAAGTCGTTGACGGTGCCCGTAAACAGACCCGAGAGGTACCATGTCTCGTTGAGCCCGCGCAGATAATCGGAGAAAAGGCCAAGGTCCTGGGAGCGAATTTCGCTGTCGTGGAAGCGGGCCTGAATCACGACCCGGCGGTTGAAATCGCCAAAGGCCGACGGTCGTTCGTAGAAAAATGTCAGGCTGTGCCGGATAATGGAGTTGCCGATGTGGGCGTAGAGCCGGTCGAAATCCATCGTTTTGGCACTGTACAGGAAGTGCGTATCGAGCCGCCGGATGCGTAGCCCCGATCCTTTATCGACGCCCGACAACCCTTTGATGTTGAGCGCAACGGTATCGCCCAGCACCAGAAACTGGCTTACGTCGCCGGTCAGGTTTTTGAGCGTAAAGTGATTGTAGTCGAAGCTGTTCCGGTCGCGCATGCGGGGTTCTCGCGGATCATCGAGCGTGTAGGCTCCGTCGATCAGCTGAATCCGGGCGATGGTAAACGGCGTGTGCTGATCGGGCACCAACGGGCGGGTGGTGTCGGTCGTCAGCTTGTCGATCTGGGCAATAAACTCATCGAGGTTCGTGTCGCCGGTGCGCGGATTTTTAATCATCCGGACGTCGGGGCGGTACAGCACGGCCCCGTCGAGGTGCAGGTTGTGCGCCGATGAGTCGATCAGGTTGCGCAGGTTGTAGTCGAGGTCGAGCCGGCCAATCTGAATCATGGGCCGCTGCTCACGGTCGAGAATTTTAACGCCCGATAGTGTCAGCGAATCAAACCACTTGATCGATACGTTTTCGATGCTGACCGGAAATTCAAGTTTTTCCGACACCCGACGCGCTACTTCCTGCACAAGGCGCGTCTGGATGGGCGGCAGTTGTAACGCCAGTAAAACCGCAAACGCAAGCCCAACCACCGTCAGTACGAGGTAGAGCAGGGTTTTGGCGAGTATGGCGAAAAACTGACGCATTCCGGGCGGAAAGGGCTAATATACACGCTGTCGGGCAATACCCGTACGGGTCAGACTGCTAAGAGAGGGAACGGTTTAATCGTGACTTTCCTTACACTCTTTACAACAAACATTATCCATTAGTTTTGTGCGTGATTATTTTAGCTATTGAATCCTCCTGCGATGAAACGTCGGCGGCCGTATTGGTCGACAGTGAGATGCGCTCTAACGTCATTGCGACTCAGTTGATTCATGAGCAGTACGGGGGTGTCGTGCCCGAACTGGCGTCGCGGGCGCATCAGCAGCATATCTGGCCGGTGGTCGAACGGGCGCTGGGCGATGCAAAAGTAACCAAAACCGACTTGTCGGCTGTCGCCTTCACACGGGGGCCGGGTTTGCTGGGGTCGCTGCTGGTCGGCGCGTCGTTTGCCAAAGCCCTCGCGCTGGGGCTACACATCCCGCTGATCGAAGTCAACCATATGCAGGCCCACGTGCTGGCCCACTTCATCGACGATCCCGACCGACCGGCAAAACCAAAATTTCCGTTTCTGTGCCTGACCGTCAGTGGGGGACACACGCAGATCGTGCGGGTCGATGGGCCGCTGGATATGCACGTAATTGGCCAGACGATGGACGACGCGGTGGGGGAAGCCTTCGATAAGTCGGCCAAGCTACTGGGTTTGCCCTATCCGGGTGGCCCGCTGATCGACAAGTATGCCGCTGAAGGAAACCCGCTGGCGTACCGCTTTCCGATGAGCGAGATGCCCGATCTTAACTTTTCATTCAGTGGCATCAAAACCGCCATTCTGTATTTCCTGCGGCAGCAAACAAAAGACAACCCCGATTTTATTCAGCAAAACCTGCCCGACATTTGCGCCAGCATTCAGCATACGCTGATTCAGATGCTGCTGACGAAGCTGAAACGGGCCGTGCGCGAGACGGGTATTCAACAGATTGCTATGGCGGGTGGCGTATCGGCTAACCGGGGTTTGCGTGCCGCACTCAATCAACTGGGGCAGGCGCAGGGCTGGTCTATTTTTATCCCCCGCTTCGACTACTGCACCGACAACGCAGCCATGATCGCGATGGCCGCCAGTTTCAAATACGAGCAGGGCGAGTTCACCGATCAAACCGTCAGCCCCCTGCCACGAATGAGTTTTTGACTAGGTGTATAGTTCATGGTTTGTCGTTCGTGGTTTCACCGACGGAAACAAACCACGAACAACAAACCACAAACCACGAACTAACCATGCACCTCTCCGCCCTGTACATCTACCCGATCAAATCATTGGGTGGTATTGCCGTTGATGAAGCCGTAGTCGAAGCGAAAGGACTGCGCTACGACCGGCGGTTTATGCTGGTGAACCCCGAAGGGAAATTTATCACCCAGCGAACGCATCCCGTCATGGCGCTGATTGACGTACGAATGGACGACAATACGCTGTCGGTATGGCACCGGCACCGGCCCGACGATGTGCTGACGCTGCCACTGGAAGGCCCGGTGCCGAATACCGGCGAAACGATGGCCGTATCGATCTGGGACAGCGCCGATGTGCCAGCCCAAACCGTTGGTGCCGAAGCCGACGGGTGGTTTTCGCGGGTACTGGCGATGCCGTGTCGGCTCGTTTACATGCCCGACACTACCCACCGTTCCGTTGATGAGCAGTACGCCCGGCAGAACGACCCCGTTAGCTTTGCCGATGGGTATCCGTACCTGCTGATCGGTCAGTCGTCGCTTGATTATCTGAATAACCGGATCATCAGCGAGACACAGCCAACGCCGATGGAAATGGCGCGGTTTCGGCCTAATCTGGTGGTTGGTGGCAGCGAACCATACGAGGAAGATGGCTGGGCAACGTTCCGGATTGGTGATCTGACGTTTTACGGCGTAAAGCCCTGCGCCCGCTGTGTGCTGACGACCATCGACCCGGAAACGGCTGAAAAAGGCCGCGAGCCGTTACGAACATTAGCGACCTACCGGCAGTATACACACAAGATTCTGTTTGGGCAGAACGTGCTGCCTGACCCCGGTGCGTCGGGCATCCTGCGGGTTGGTCAGCCGGTCGACGTAACCGTTCGGCAGGAACCCTGGCTGGCCCCGCCCGTTGATCTGGATTACTAGTTTTGGCTTACTCGATTGATTTTGTTTACCCTACTTCGCAACGCGTATTACCTGAGCGTGCCGGTTGTATTGGGCGCGGTGCTCTCCAACCGGCTGGCCGCCCGCCTGTCCGACGTCGAGCCTATTCATTGGGCAACGCCGGTTGTGCTGGCTTTAGTCGTTTTTATGATTTATACCGCCGACCGGCTGTTCGATATTCGCAAGCTGGGTCGTAAAATTCCGCTTGCCGACCTGACAGCCCGCCATCGGTTTCATCGACTCAACGAAACCCAGCTTTGGTGGGCGGTGATTGCCGCCGGACTCGTTGCGCTGGTGCTGGTTTTCTTCCTGCCGTGGTCTGTTGTTGAGTTTGGGTTGATACTGGGTGCCGTCTGCGCTGCGTATATCGGCATTGTATTTTCGCTGCCCAACCGGCATCCGTCGCTGCTGCTGAAAGAACCGCTGGTAGCCGTACTGTACTCTGTCGGCGTGTGGGGAAGCGTATGGGTACAGCGACCGTCGATCAGCGGAACCAACCTGACCGAAGGGGTAATGTTTATGGCTATTGCGTTTCAGAACTTGTTGCTCTTCGCCGTTATGGAGGAACTGGAGCAGGCCAAACAGGCTGATTTCTCGATAGCTACTCACTGGGGACCTGAAATCAGCAAAACGGTATTGACGGTGATCACCGTGCTCGTTGTCGGCTCGGCGCTGACACTCTGTTTTGTCGTTGATGATCGGTTTGCCCAACGGTCGGCACTGATACTGGGCCTGATGAGCCTGTCGTTGTATGTTATTCAGCGGTTCCCCAATCGATTCGTTAAGAACGAACGATACCGCTGGCTCGGCGATGCTGTATTCTGGTTTCCGGCGCTGGTGCTATAGATCGGTCGCGCTGATTATCGCTGCACCAACGCTCCCGCTTTTGTATCGGGCCTGACCTGTAAGTGGGTCAGAATATCCAGCAGAATTTCGGCGATATATTCCCGCTTGTTCATAACAATATCGTGCCGGCTTTCGGGCAGCAGAAACTGCTTGATAGGTGCGTTGACCAGATGTTTCTTAGCAAATGAGACGTTGGTGGGGTACACCAGTTCATCACGTTGCCCGTGTAGCATGGTAATTTTAGCCCGGATTCGGGACCAGTCGGGCAGGATGGCCCGCAATGCCTGATAGTGCGCCAGTTTTTCGTCGTTCGCCAGCCGAAGCAGCGGTGGGATTCCCCAGTGTAGCAGTGGCCGATCGACCAGATAGCTGATCGGGTAGGTGCGCTCCAGGCCCGGTCCCAGCGCCGACGAAACAAAGACAACGTGATCGACCCGACCGGGGTTGTTCATGGCTAAGCGTGCTGACACCGAGCCCCCGTACGACGAGCCAACGATAATTAGATGCGACGCTTTTTTATACCGCTCGATCAACGGCTGTAAAAACTGAGCCTGTTTGATAACCGACGTTTCGACCCGGCCAAAGTCTGAATAACCATACCCCGGCCGATCGACGGCCACGAGCTGCGCCCGGTCGAGCAGGGTCGTATCTTTAAAGAAACCGTTGAAAAACGAGAGTGAACTTGGGGCACCGTGGATAAACAGGACGACGGGCAACGCCTTACCCCGTACCGATCGGGCCGGGGTTTCCATGAACCGAATCGAGCGATCAGGTTCTGAGCCGGGCATATCGACCCGGTAATGATGAACCGTCGGACGAATCGACTGACCAGCAAACTCGTCAGCTAACTCCTGATCGGTCTGTCTGAAATCGAGCAACCAGGCTACAACGACGGTTCCGATAGCCAACAGTAGTGTACCTGCCAGGAGCCAGCCCAGCAGACGGAAAAACCGCTTCATGCGAATAGTGGATAAAAAGGCAGCGACAAGAGGTTAACGTCCGACGCAACTGGAAGGTTATACCACCTCCTTCTCGACAGCCAGAAAATGAGTCAGTTCACCCTGCCCGTTGTAGAGCGGATTGATGTCAACCAGACATACATAGGTGTCTCCATTCTTGCGGTAGTTGAGCAACTCGGCTTTTACGGACTTTCGACGAAGAAGTGAGTCACGAATTTGCCGAATCATAGCCGGGTCCGTTGCCGGTCCATGTAATAGTTTGGGCGTTTTGCCAACAACCTCACTGTTACTGTAGCCCGTCATCGACAAAAAGCTATTACTCGTCCAGATAATCGATTTAGCTGGATCCGTCAGTACAAACGTAAAGCCAGTTTTCAGTTTCTGCGCATATTGCTGTTGCTGCCGCCGACTCAGCTGCCAGTCGAAAATGGTACTCAGCCGCTGAAACAAAGCCTCCTCTGACCGACGGGCGCGGTCCTGCGCGTGCATGAGCAGAAATATTTCGTAGCTAAGCGCCGGATAAGGGCGATTTCCTTCCGGACGGGGCCGTTGAGACAGTAATTCGGCAGTTGGATTGGTGTCGGTGAGTATCATTCGCTTAGCAGATTCAGTTGTCCAAGGTAGCAGATTCGCAATAGAAACGCACTGTGTATTGGTTGAGATAAAAAAAGTGAAAAATTTTTATCCGGAAAAGCCGCTGATTACCAGCCTGCGACCGGCTGACGGGCTGATTAAATTAACTTTTTTTGCCAACACCCCTTGTGCTGCATTACGAATACCCCTACTTTTGTGGCACGATAAAGGGAAATAAACAGCCCCAAATCGAAAAATGGTTCGGTAGTTCAGTTGGTTAGAATACCTGCCTGTCACGCAGGGGGTCGCGGGTTCGAGTCCCGTCCGGACCGCCAACAAACGAGAAGGCCGCTTAGCATCGCTAAGCGGCCTTCTTCATTTTTACGTTATACTATCGAAACACTGTGCAGGCTTATCCGCCTGATAAGCCTGCACGGTGAGTCGTCTAGTAAACCGATTTCGGTCGATCAGCGGTAGCGGTACCCCAGGTGGGGCTGGGTTTGTCGCTCATGTCGATGGTGAGGGTGCCGCCGTTGAGCAAGTCCTGATGGCGGAGGTACGAGCGGGTGTACGGCTTGCCGTTCAGCGTCATGGCCGTGATGTACCGGTTTTTTGGGCTGTTGTTGCGTACATTGATCGTAAACGACTTGTTGCCGGGCAGGCTCAGCGTCACGGCGTCGAACAGGGGGCTGCCAAAAACGTAGGCTCCGTTGGCCGGGTTGACCGGGTAAAAACCCATTGCGGATAGTACGTACCAGGCCGATAGCTGGCCGACGTCTTCGTTGCCACACAGGCCATCGGGGCGGGCCGAATACAGCGAGTCCATGATGTAGCGCACCCGGTCGGCGGTTTTCCAGGGCTGACCAACGTAGGCGTAGAGGTAGGTGATGTGGTGGCTGGGCTCGTTGCCGTGCGCGTACTGCCCGATCAGGCCTGTGATGTCGTTGGAGGCTTCGGCGCCCATGCTGCTCTTCACGACAAACAGCGAATCCAGTTTCTTCGTAAATGCCTGTTCACCCCCCATCAGGGTTATTAGTCCTTCGACGTCCTGCGGGACCAGCCAGGTATATTGCCAGGCGTTACCCTCGGCAAAGTCATCTTTCATATGCCGCGATACCACGGGGCTGAACGGCGTCCGCCAGGCCGTTTCGGACACCCGGCCGCGCATGAATTTGGTAGCTGGATCGAAATAGCGCTGGTAGGCTTTACCCCGTTTGCTGAAATAGCTATAGTCGTCGGTTTTGCCCAGTTTTTTCGCGACCTGCGCCACGGCCCAGTCGTCGATGGCGTACTCAAGGCCCTGCGCCACGCTTTCGACCATGCTATCGGCGGGAATAAACTGTAACTGTTTAACCCATTTCAATCCCCGTGGGTCGCGCATGGCGCTGGCTTTCATGGCTGCGTAGGCCCGATTGGCGCCGATGCCGGGAATGCCTTTCAGAACAGCATCGGCGATGATCGGGAGCGAACTGTTGCCGGGCATGGTGCTGGTTTCGTTGCCGACCAGGGGCCAAATTGGTAAGCTGCCCTGCTGCTCATTGATCGCGAGCATCGAGTTGACTATATCACCGACGCGCTGGGGGTGTAACAGTGTATAGAGCGGATTTGCGGCCCGGTACGTATCCCAGAGCGACAGGGTCGTATGGTTGGTAAACGGCGCTTTGTGATATACGTTTTTATCGGTGCCCCGGTAGTCGCCGTTGTGGTCGTTGAAGATCGACGGGGCAATCATGGTGTGGTACAGGGCCGTATAAAACGTCGTGAGCCGGGCACGGTTTTCGGACTTAACCTGCACCTTTCCGAGTTCCCGATTCCAGACCACGTCGGCATCCGCTCGTACCTGATCGAAATTCCAGCCCGGTACTTCCGCCCGGATGTTAGCCAGTGCATTCTCCGCGCTTACGGGCGAAATGCCGACTTTCAGCAGTACGGTTTCTCCCGCTTTCGTGGTAAAACTCAGTACGCCCTTTGTTTTTGCGCTGGTCAGGCTCTGGTCGGTGGCGGCTGTCTGATCGTTGTACAGTACGAAGTCGGCGATGGGACGTGACAACGCGATGGCGAAGAATAAGCGTTGGTCGGCAGCCCAGCCTTTCGAAAACCGGTAACCGACCAGCGTACTGTCGTTGAGTTTCTCCAGCTTCGTTTCGGTCGATTTGTCCCAGCCGATGCCCTGTTCCAGATCAATCAGAATGTGCGCGTCGCTGGTGCCGGGAAATGTGTACCGGTGCATACCCACGCGTTCCGTCGCTGTCAGTTCGACACCAATGTTGTAACGGGGTAGTTTGACCGCGTAATAGCCGGGGCGGGCGGTTTCGTCGGTATGGAAAAAGCGCGATGCGTAGCCGCTCTGGCTGTTGCGGGGCATGCCCTTCGCGAGGTGGACAGGGCCAGTGGTGGGCATAATCAGTACATCGCCGAGGTCGCCAATACCCGTGCCGCTGAGGTGCGTGTGCGAAAAGCCGATCATCAGCGAGTCGGTGTTATGGTAGCCGGAACACCAGTCCCAGCCGTCGGCCAGCCCCATCGGGCCGAGCAGGGTTGGGCCAAGCTGCACCGCCCCAAACGGTACGTTGGCACCCAGAAATACGTGACCATGAAAGCCCGTACCGATAAATGGGTCGACATACTGCGTGACGCCTGATGTGGATGCGCCCGGCGTGGATGCGCCCGGCGTGGATGCGCCCGGCGTGGATGCGCCCG
>CAZOQC010000005.1:0-152741 GCA_964581865.1 uncultured Spirosoma sp. | reverse complement strand
GATGCGCCCGGCGTGGATGCGCCCGGCGTGGATGCGCCCGGCGTGGATGCGCCCGGCGTGGATGCGCCCGATTGGTTGTTTTTGGCAGACTGAGCGGATATATCAGAGCCTGCAATGAGCCCGGCAATGAGTACAGTAAAAAAATAAAGACGTTGATTAACCTTCATATAGCTGGGTTATTTGCCGGAAAGCCGGATGTCATCGATGTAGAAAAGAGTGGGTGACGCCTGTTCGTCGCAGCCGGGCAGGGGTGGGTCGTTGGTTTCGTTGGGGGTCTGCCGGTTAGGCAGATTACGGTACGGCCCGGTGCGCAGCGACAACCGTTCGACGGATTCAACGGCTTCGGCTAACTGTGCGTCGGTCAGCACAGGCTTATTGTCGACGCGTAGACTGTATGTACCCATCGGAGTCGCCTTCACCGTAAGTTGCAGTGTATACCACTGACCCGGCTGCACCGTCTGGACTACTTTTTCCGCACGACCATCCATCGCCACCAACTGGTTTTTAGCTGTACAACGCAGCCGGACAGGGCGGTTGCCGTACCGGTCGGTCAGGTCGATGTCGAGGTCGCCGGTATTCGTCGGGTCAACGTATAGGCGCAGTTGTACGGTAGCAGCACGGCTTTCTTTAAATACCCGAATCGCGCGGGCGTAATCGTAGGGATCGGTGTCGCGTAGTTCCAAACACAGGCCCGGCGTGGATTTGCCCGGCATGGATTCGCCCGGCGTCCGCACCAGCGTAACCGGTGCCCACTTCGGCGCGTAGATATTCCAGTCGGTGATCGTGCCGCCCGGCGTCAGCTTATCAAATGTATCGGCGACAGATCCGGTAACGGCGTAGCGGATGGGTGTTGGGATGCGGGCCACCCAGATGTCTTCCTTATTGACGCTGTACGTCATCCACATATCCGAACCGGGCGGATTGCCGTTGCCTTCCTCGATGCCGCGCATGTAGCAGGGGCCAAAATCCTTCCAGCGACCTACAAACCGGCGGGGCGGCACTTCGCCACTGACCAGCAACAGGTTGTCGAACACGATACCGTCGTTGCCCGAAATAATAGCGAGCGGATAGCGGTACTGCGTCGTTTCGATGGGGTTATACGAAATAGCATAGCGACCATCGTCGGTTTTCTGGCCCCACACTTTACCGCCCGACATCAGCAGCGTCGGCACTTTCACCGGGGTTGAAAACGTCTTTCCCCCGTCGGCCGACAGACCCGTCAGCGATTTTTTCCACAGGGCCACGACCTGCCCGTCCTTGCGATGGTAGTAGGAGAGGGCTTCGCCAGCCTTGTTGGTCCCGTAAAAGCCGTCTTTACCGTTGTCTTCGTCGTACCACTGAAACGTCATTAGCTTATCCGCCAACAAAGCGTCGCAGGCGCTGACGAAGCCGGCGTCGGGTGATTTTTTGTAGAACGGATAGCTCGTGTTGCTCTCGTTCCAGGTGTTGTAGCTGCTGTAGCGGATGAAGTAGATTGGACCGAACGTACCGTCTTTGTGAATCTCCCGTACCACGCGGCCGATGCCCCCCTTGCCAAACGGATTGTCGGTATGGCCGTAAAACGCTACCGTCAGCAACCGGCCATCCGGGGCGGTGTAGAAACCCATGCGCTGGTGCATCATGTAGCCGTGGTAACCGTCGGGAATCGTAACCCCATCGGGCGCTTTGTAGGGCGGAAAAATCACCTGTGGCTTTTCCCAGTTGCGTCCATCCGTCGAGGTGACGAGCAGGGTTTGCCCCGGTGCTACGTGTTCGTCGGCGGGATTGCTCAGGTATTGCTGGTAAAATCGGCCGTTCCAGTAACTCAGGTTCGACGCGTGGTTGTACGTCCAGCCATAGCCGTCGGCCTGTTCGGGATGCGTGCGGTTGGCGCGTACTGTCTGCCGGTTTTCGGTGCCGATAGCGTAGCGGAGCCGACCCTCGTGCATCGTTGGATCGACCGTAACGCCACCGACATACCGCACGGGTTCGGCAGGACTACCGGTCTGGGCCTGCGCGATCTGCGCGATAGTCAGTCCAATCAGTGGTAAAGCAATGTGAATTTTCATCGTACAGGGTGTATTCGCCCGCAAAATACGATCTGAATAGGTAACCCAGACGTCCACGTCTGGTAGACGTCTGGTCTGGGCAAAAAAGCTGCTGCCTGGCGTAATTGCCCTATCGGGCACCAGACGTGGACGTCTGGGCTACAATAAGCCGTTAGTCATTCTCGATCGTATCGAAATACACCTTCAGCTTATTGGCGCGGTCCTTCCCGACGACTTCGGTGACTTCATCGACCGACGCTTCGCGAATTTTGCTGACGCCTTTGAAGTGCTTCAGCAGCTTGGCCGCCGTTTTTTTGCCGATACCCTCCACGTTTTCCAGCTCGCTGATAAGGCTATTGCGGCTGCGCTTGTCGCGGTGGTAGGTGATGGCAAACCGGTGGGCTTCGTCGCGGATACGCTGAATCAGCTTGAGCGATTCCGATTTTTTGTCGATGTACAGCGGCAGGTTGTCTTCGGGATAGTAAATTTCTTCCAGCCGCTTGGCAATGCCGATGATCGGGACCTTACCGTACAAATTCAGGGCTTTCAGGGCGTCGCAGGCGGCACTAAGCTGCCCTTTACCACCATCGATCACAATCAGGTCTGGCATGTCGGTTTGTTCTTCGAGTACGCGGGTGTACCGGCGCGTCACGACTTCGTACATGCTGGCGAAATCGTTGGCACCGACAACCGTTTTGATCGAAAAATGCCGGTATTCTTTATTAGCTGGTTTGCCGCCTATAAAGCAGACCATGGCCGAGACGGGGTTCGTACCCTGAATGTTCGAGTTGTCGAAACACTCGATGCGGTTCGGGATCGTTTTGAGCTGTAAATCCTGCTTGAGCCGGATCAGCACACGGTCTTTCTTGCTGGCGTTGGCGGTTGCCTCGGCGGCTGCGCGTTCCTGTCGTTCGCGCCGGAAATACAGCACATTTTTGAGCGACATATCCAGCAGCTTTTTCTTGTCGCCAATCTGCGGAATCGTTACTTCGAGCTGTAAATCAACGTCGGGCTGAATGTTGGTAATGATTTCTTTCGCCTGACTGCCGTATTGCTCGCGAAACTCGACGATCAGCATCGCCAGCAGATCGGGATCGGTTTCTTCCAGCTTTTTCTTAATCTCAACGGTATGGGCCTGCACAATGGTCCCGTTGACGACTTTCATGAAGTTGACGTAAGCCGCCGTTTCGTCCGATGCAATCGAAAACACGTCGGCGTCGGCAATTTTGGGGTTCACGACCGTGGATTTGCTCTGGAAGCGTTGCAGCACATCCATTTTGTCCTTCTGCTTCTGCGCCTGTTCGAAGGCCAGATCGTTGGCGGCTTCTACCATCCGGCTTTTGAAATATTCCTGCGCCGGTTTGAGGTTACCCTTCAGAATATGGTGGACCTGCTCAATGTCCTTGTCGTAATCGGCTTCCGGCTGCTTGCCCTCGCAGGGACCTTTACAATTGCCGATGTGGTATTCCAGACACACCTTGAATTTGCCTGCTTCGATGTTTTCGGGCGTCAGGTTGTAGTTGCAGGTACGGATCGTAAACAGCTGGCTGAACATATCCAGCACGGTATACATCGGCTTCAGATTGGCGAAAGGGCCGTAAAACGTCCCCTGCTTCCGGTCGATGCGCCGGGTGGTGACGACGCGCGGAAACGGCTCGTCGGTGACGCAGACGAAGGGGTACGTTTTGTCGTCACGCAGCAGAATGTTGAATTTTGGCTGGTACCGTTTGATGAGCTGATTCTCCAGCAGCAGCGCGTCAAATTCGGTATGCACGATGGTAAATTCGAGCTTCCGAATCTGACTGACCAGCCGCAGTGTCTTGCGGTCGTGCTGTTTGGAATTGGTAAAATAACTGCTGACCCGGTTTTTCAAGTCTTTGGCTTTACCGACGTAGATGACCTCACCTGTGGCGTCGAAATAGCGGTACACACCCGGCTCATGCGGGACCTTTGTCAGTTCTTTCTTATAGTCGAATTCGGGCATGGCAACGTGAGCCGGAAGCGTATGTTGGTGTCACAGATCGCCAGTACCCGCGCGGGGAAACGGCTACTATGAAAACAACCGGCAGACGTTAAAGGTTGCCGCACGCAGATCGTCGTAGGCAGTTTGCAGGGCCATATCGATGGACTGCGGCTTTGTCTGGATAGAGAAAGCGGCCCGCAAACCAAGGTCATCGACGGCTTCTGGTGATAGATCGACTGAGCCGCATATGGCCACAACCGGCACATCGCCAGCCCGGTTTGTCAGGCCATGTAACAGCTTACCCTGCGCCGTCTGCGTATCGAGTTTCCCTTCGCCGGTCAGAATCAGATCGGTGTCGTTGAGGTGCCCATCGAACCCAATCGTGTCGAGTACCAGTTCCGCGCCGGGGCGCAACCCGGCTTGCAGAAAAAACAGGCAGCCAGCGCCCAGCCCACCGGCGGCACCCGCTCCGGGCATATCGCCCAGCTCATACCCAAACTGGTCACGAATTACCTGCGCGAATTGCCGCAACCCGGCATCCAGCTGCTCAACCTGCATCGGCGTAGCCCCTTTCTGCGGACCATACACGTAAGCGGCTCCGTCGGGACCGTACAGCGGATTCAGTACATCGCAGGCAACCGAAAACCAGACCTCTTCGACAGGAGAATTCGTGGGTGGAATCAGGCGTGCCAGCTGGATGAGGTTTTCGCCGGTGGGTGCCAGTGGCTGGTCGTTCTGGTCGAGCAATTGCCAGCCCAGCGCAGCCGCCATGCCAACACCGGCGTCGGTGGTAGCGCTGCCACCGATACCCAGCACGATATGTTTGACGCCTGTTTCCATGGCCCGGCTGATAAGCTGTCCGGTACCGTAGGTGCTGGTAGTGAGCGGGTTTCGTTCGGTTGGTGCCATCAGGCCCAGCCCCGACGCACTCGCCATGTCGATAAAGGCTGTCTTACCGTCACCAGCCAGCCCATAACCCGCTTCGATGGGGCGTCCCAGCGGATCTTGTATAGTAGTGGTATGCCAGTTGCCGTTTGTAGCACGGGTCAGCACGCAGGCGGTGCCTTCACCGCCGTCAGCAAGAGGAAGTTGAATCAGTTCGGCGTTGGGTAGCGCAAGTCGTACCCCTTCGGCCATAGCTCTGGCTGCTTTTCGGGCCGATAATGATCCCCGAAACTTGTCAGGAGCTAACAGAATTTTCATCAGATATGTGGACAGTAGTCAGGCCAAAAATAAGTGGCTAATTACTTATTCACAAGTCGTCATATAATGAAATGGTTAATTATCGTGCTGATAGTCAACTAATTTACAAATACAAAGGTCAGTAGCTGACAGCGTCAGATCAGCTATTGAAGAATTTCTTCCTCATCTTCGACAACCACTTTGGGCGGAATATACCGGCTGGCTGAGTCGATATGGTAGCCGCCACAATCGATCTGAAAATTGTTGGGTCTGCGAAATGGTACTGGTTTATAGCGTGTTAAGGTTGGGTCTTTATACACCTTCTGCATATAAAGTGCCCAGGCTGGCATTGCCAGTCGGCCACCCTGGCCCAGCTCGATCGATCGAAAGTGAATCGAGCGGTCGTCGCCACCCACCCAGGTTCCCG
Organism: uncultured Spirosoma sp.; assembly: GCA_964581865.1. GTDB lineage: Bacteria > Bacteroidota > Bacteroidia > Cytophagales > Spirosomataceae > Spirosoma. Next base: position 147,142 of record CAZOQC010000005.1, on the reverse strand, counting down.
ACACCAGGCGTTGTGTCATACCCATAAACCAGGCGTCGGAATAATTCGAGGTCGTCCCTGTTTTGGCCGCGATCTGATTACCGCCTTCCATTAGTTTATACTGCCCCGCCAGTCGTACCGCCGTACCGCCCGGCTCAACGGCTGCCTGCATCAGGTGCAGCATCTCGTAGGCCCGGTTGGCGCTGATAACCTGATTGGCGTCGGCGGTAAACGTTTTTAGTACGTTACCATTTTTGTCGGTAATCCGGCTGATAATCATGGGCCGAACGCGCAGCCCACCATTGGCGAAAGTGCAGTAAGCGGCCACCATTTCGTAGACCGATACATCGGACGTGCCCAGGCAGAGGGTTGGGTTGTCCATCAATTGGCTCTGAATCCCCAGATCGTGGGCATATTTGATAACGGCTTCAGCGCGGGTTTTCTTGATGAGCTGCGCACTGATCGTGTTGATTGACTGACCAAGCGCATCACGCAGGCTCAGGTCGCGGAAGCTATACCGGCCGGTTGAGTTTTTGGGTGTCCAGGCCGGGCCGTTGTTGTTGTCTTCACCATGGGCGAAGGTCGTCGGGCGGTCGACGAGGTGCGTGCAGGGCGTTACAAACCCCTGATCGATGGCTGTGAGATAGATAAACGGTTTGAATGTCGACCCTGGCTGACGGCGGCTCTGCCGGACGTGGTCGAATTTCATATGCCGGAAGTTGATACCGCCGACCCACGCCTTCACGTGACCCGTTTCGGGGTCCATCGACATAAAGCCGGTGTTGAGCAGCCGTTTGTAATACCGTAGCGAGTCGAGGGTGCTCATCGTAGTATCTTTCTCGTTGCGTCGGCCACCGTAGACGAATACCTTCATCTTATGTGGTTTCCGCATCTCTGCCCAAATCGCCTTTTTGTCGTCGCCCAGCTCCACCTTTAGCTGTTTGTAGTGCGCTGTGCGAACGGCGGCACTATCGATAAAGCCGGATATTTCGTCATAAACCACGCGCTTGCCAACCCGGCGGGGGGCCACCCACGGATTTCGACCGCGCCAGTGTTCGTAGAACTTCCGTTGCTGATCGCGCATGTTGGTCATCACCGCTTCTTCCGCGTAGGTCTGCATCCGCGAGTCGAGGGTGGTGTAGATGCGCAGGCCACTCGTATACAGGTCGAGTTCGGCACCGGGATTTTCTTCGTTGTATTCGTTAATCCAGCGCTTGATGTCGTCACGGATGACCGAACGGAAATAAGCTGCCATGCCGGTGTTCTGGTTTTCGACGCTGAAATCGAGCTTGAGTGGCTTCTTCTGGTACAGCGCTTCCTGATCGAGCGTCAGAAAGCCGTACCGCTGCATCTGGCTCAGCACCACGTTCCGGCGCTGAATGGCGCGCTCTTCAAAAATACGCGGGTCATAGCGCGAGGGGTTTTGCAGCATCCCGACCAGTAGAGCCGCTTCTTCGACGTTCAGATTCCACGGTTCTTTGTCGAAATACGTTTTGGCGGCCGTCTTGATCCCGTACGTGTTATTGCCGAACGACACCGTATTCAGGTACATCATCATGATCTCCTGCTTGGTGTAGTTGCGCTCCAGCCGGACCGACAGAATCCACTCCTTTGTCTTTTCAATGACCGTTTTCAGCCCGGGAACGCTGCCCAGCACCCCCCGCAGTTTTTCGCCCCGTGTATCAAACAGGTTTTTGGCGACCTGCTGCGTTAAGGTACTGCCGCCCCCCGAACTGCTGTTACCCGTTGCCAGCCCTTTGATAACCCGAAAAAACGACCGTGGATCGATGCCGGAGTGCTTCACAAAGCGGGCATCTTCGGTAGCCAGCAGGGCCGATGTCACGTTGGGCGACACCTGCGTAATTTCGACGGGTGTGCGGTTTTCCGTGTAGTATTTGCCCAGCAGCTGATTGTCGGCGGTGTATACTTCCGACGCCACTTCGCTCTGCGGATTTTCGAGGGCTTTCAGACTCGGCATTCCCCCAAACAGCCACAGAAAATTGAAGCTTACAGCCAGAATATATAGCACTAGCAGCCCTACGCCAAGCAGCGCGAACTGCCACAGCCTCTTAATCAGGTTCCGGTACCGACCGGGTGCAAAATCAAACATTGTATGGGTAGGTGGTTTTTCTGTTTGTGGTTCGTGGTTTGTTGTTCGTAGTCATGCCGTTGGTAGTTACCGACCAACTACGAACAACAAACCACGAACTATTTTTTTGCCTGACTGGCCGCTGCCAGCATTTCTCTGGCACGAAACAACAGTGGGCTAGCCGGGAAGTCGCGGACAAATTCGTTGAGAGCCTGCCGGTAGGCATCGGGCGTTTGCAGCTTACCCACCAGCAGTACGCGCAGCAGTGCCAGTTTGTCGTTGATCTTCGTGCCGGCGTAATCACCCAGTGCTTTATCGGCGCGGGCCAGTGCTTCGGTCAGGTTGTTTTCCTTGTAAAGGTCGTAAATCCGGGTGTAAACAGCCAGTGCCTGTCCTTCACTGTCGCTGCTCTGCGTTGCCGTCTTACCCGTCAATCGGGCGTACGACGTATTGGGGAACTCGGTTTGCAGGCGCTCTTTCCAGGGCGATGCCTTACCCAGTTGCTCATTCGACAGGTACAGCAGATAGTACACCTCGGGCTTCTGGATGGTGTTTGGGTACCGGTTCAGGAGCTGTTCAAACGTGCTGATTGCGTCGACTGGCTGGTTGAACTGAAACTTGTAGAGCTTACCCAGCTTATACAGGGCTGTCTCGACGCGCTGATTCGCCTGTAGCTGTCCGTCGGCGGTAAACGGAATCCGGGCGCGCATGGCATCGCGCTGTGCCTGATTCGCCGATACCGGGCCACCAATAACCGGTGTGCCATTGACAGCATCCTGCGGAGCTAACGGCGCATTTGGGTTGATACTATTGGCCGATGTTTGCCCGTTCAACGGACTCCCCACGCCGGCTACGGCTTCGGATGCCTGTTTGGTACTGCGTCGCCAGTCGTCTTCGAGTGGCCGGTTGCCCCAGCGTGACGAGAATTCCTGTCGTCCCTGACTTAACGCTACGGGATTATACAGTACCCAGCGCTGATCCGGCGCCAGCTCGGAATTGGTAGCGCCGGGTATATTGTTGACTCCGCCTGCTGCGCGATCCGCAATTTGCTGTGCCAGGGCCACCTGCGCTTTGTCGGCATCGTTCCGGCGTTTTATAGCGTCATCGATAACCTTGTTCAGTTCAGTAGGGGAGAGCCTGGCCAGTTGTAACAGACTGTCTTCCGTGTAGATCGTTTGCTTGTACTGCACGAATTCGTCGAGGGTGTTCCGACGCGTAAGCAACGCTGTATAATCGGCCGACTGCCGGGGCAACTGCGCCAATGCACTATCGTAATACGCTTTAGCCTGCCCATAATCGCCCTTTTTCTGGTCAAACAATCGCCCGATTTCCTGATAGGTATACGGCACCTGACCCGATGAGGGTAACGCCTGGATAGACCGTCGGTAATAATCGATACCCTTATCTACGTTGCCCTTGCGAACTTCCAGCACGGCCATCGTTGCGTAAATCTTGTCTTTCAGGTCCGCGTTTTTACGGTCGGCCAGCATCGTTTCAAACGTCCGTTCCGAGGTTGCCGCTTCCCGAATATCGCTCGACAGCCCTTTACTCTGGATGGCGTACAGGTTGGCGTAAAACAGCTGATCGTAGCTGGGACGACTTTTCGCAACCAGCTTGTACTGCGCGACGGCTTTCGCGGGTTGTCCCGACACGTCGAACAATTGCCCGGCGATCAGGTGAAGCCGGGCCGTCACCTCACTTTTGGGTAGCACCGGAAATGTCGCTTCCAGAATAGCGGCAGCCACGGCGTATTTACCCTGCCGCTCGTTTAAGTAGGCATTTACCAGATAGTAGTCGCGGGTATTTATTTTGCTGAGCGGCTGCGCCCGGAGGTACTCGCCCACGTTCTGCGCGTTGCTGTAATCATTGGCTTCTACGTATGCCCGCATCAGCCCGACGAGCGCCGTGTGTTTGTCGTCGTCACTGGTCCCTTTGGTATTAACGTATTTAAATACCTCGATGGCGTTGGGCAAATCCTGCTTCAGCAACCGGGCGCGGCCAATCAGAATATAGGCATTGTCGAGCCACTTGCTGTTCTGGTGTCGTTCGGGAATCAGCGACGCTTTTTTGATGGCATCATCGAGCAACTGCTTTACCGCCTGGCTTTTAGTGGAATCGACCGGCAGCAGAATGGGCAGCACCTGACTGTAATTTTCCTGCCGGGTTTTGAACAGTTGCAGTTCGGCCTGTTCAACTTCGTCGCGGGCAATAACGTAGGCGTTATAATGCGCCGTGAGGTTATGGTAGCCCTTACTGACGGGCTTCGTGCTGAACTGCGAACAGGACAGCAGGCTACCCAGCAGGCCGATGACCGTCAGGAAACGAAGGAAGGATGACTTGATAAAGCGAACCATTCAGATTAATGATGCGTGGCGTACCCGCACTCAAAACGCTGCCGAACCGGATGGTTATATGCAACGTTAGCTCAAAGTAACGAATTTTGCCCGACCGACTGTATACCGACCCCTAATTCGATGGAAAACCAGCCTGACGACTTCCCCAGCGATCAACCCCGCCGTTCGGTCGGCAACGACCCGCTGAGAACCACGACCGAAAAAAATAAGTCGTTCGTACAGTACAGTGGTATCGCATTTCAGATGCTCGGCACCATTGGGCTGGGCGTCTGGGTTGGGTTGAAACTGGATGAATGGCAGCAAAACCCGCGCCACATCTGGACCATCGTTTTGTCGCTCACCGCCATCGGCGCGTCGCTCTATCTCTTCATCCGGCAATTAACAAGGTAGGTTTGTGCCGGGCCGCGCCACGGTGGCCGCCGGGCGGTTTGTCGTTCGTTGTTTGTGGTTTCGCCCACTGACCATTAGCCCCTTTCCAATAGGCTCGAACGACAAACTACGAACCACGAACCACAAACTAATTCTATGCTCCGTACCACACTTGTCACCATCGCCTTAGCAATTGTATTTTTCGTAGCTGAACGTTACGCGCAGGTACCGTGGCTTCACCCGGCCTGGAAAGCTATGCTGATCTTTTTTCTGAGTATGGGCTTTCTGATGCACCGGCTGGTCGATATTGGTTTACAGGGTGATCGGGAACAGTTTGTACCGATGTATCTGGGTGCTACCGTAGCGCGGCTCGTGCTGTCGCTGCTATTCACCGGCGTTTTTTTGTACCAGGGCGTGGCCGACCGGCGCACCTTTGTCTTCGACTTTCTTGCACTATATATATTTTACACCGGTTTTGAGATTTGGACGGTGAGCCGTAACTTGCGACGCGATTCATAAACGGGATCAATCGCTTCATATGATGCTGTCGTCAATTAAAAAATTCTTAATCGTTATAACGCTTATCCTGAGTTCGTTAGGGGGAGTGATGGCCCAGGAAGGGCACGAAGGCCATGCGGCCGGTCATGAAACTGCGAAGAAAGGCAAGTTCGATGTCGGTGGCATGATTATGCACCACATCAAAGACGACCACGGCTGGGAGTTTGCCCACGGTCTGACACTACCGCTACCGGTCATTTTGTACTCGCAGGATCGGGGTCTGGATGTGTTCTCGTCATCGAAGCTGGCGCACGATGCTGTCTATGACGGCTACAAAAACGTACACGGCAAAATTCACCGTGTAACCGAATCGGGTGCGGTCGATGAGGAAGCTAAGGTTTATGATTTTTCCATTACCAAGAACGTCGCGTCGCTGCTGCTGAGCGCGGTCATCATGCTGCTGCTGTTTTCGGCGGTCAGCAAAGGCTATGCCGCTAATAAAGGTAAAGCTCCGAAAGGGGTACAGTCGTTTCTGGAGCCAATCATTCTGTTCGTTCGCGACGAAATTGCTAAAGCAAGCATCGGCCCCCGGTACGAAAAGTTTCTGCCGTACCTGCTGACGTTGTTCTTCTTTATCCTGATTAACAACCTGCTGGGTCTACTACCGGGTGCGGCCAATCTGACGGGAAACATCGCCGTTACGCTCGTGCTGGCTGTCATCACCTTCCTGATCGTGACGTTCAACGGCAACAAATACTACTGGATGCACCTGGTGCGGCCCACGGGTGTCCCGCTGCCGCTGCTGATCGTGATGATTCCGGTCGAGATCGTGGGCGTGTTCATGAAGCCTATCTCGCTGATGATCCGGTTGTTTGCCAACATCACAGCCGGCCACATCATTATCCTGAGTTTGCTGGGTCTGATCTTCATGGCTAACTCGATGGCCGGTACGACTACGAGTATCGCTATCAGCCCGGTGGTTATGTTCTTTACCCTGTTCCTCAACATCATCGAACTGATCGTAGCTTTCCTGCAAGCGTTCATTTTTACGCTGCTGACAGCTATGTACATCGGTAGCGCGGTAGAGGAGCACCACGGCCACGAGGCCGATCACGGCACAACGTCTGAGTTGGGCTAACTTTCTGATCTGCAATCTTTTGTTTTACGTTTACCATAAATTCTGTTTATCATGTTTGCAATGTTGATGTCTCTGCTGCTGGAAACCACGGGTAGCATTTCTGTATTCGGTGCCGCGCTGGGCGCAGGTCTGGCCGCTATCGGTGCTGGTATGGGTATTGGTCGGATTGGTGGCAGTGCTATGGAAGGTATCGCCCGCCAGCCGGAAGCAGCTGGTCGTATCCAAACGGCTATGCTGATTATAGCGGCTCTGATCGAAGCCGTGGCCCTGTTCGCAGCGGTAATCTGTCTGCTGGTTGCTACGGCTTAAGCCCGCAACAGGCAGTAAAAAACTGAGTCGGCTGATTGCGGTAGGCATTGGCACCACGGCTCGCTGAATTGACCAAACAACGCGCTCTGGTGGGGATAGCCCGCCGGAGGGCGTTGTTTAACAAAAGATTGATCGGAGCCACCCGGCACCACCTTATATCGACCATCCATAATCTGACTGGTATACATACATGGACTTACTTACTCCTGATCTCGGTTTGCTGTTCTGGCAGTTAGTCGTGTTTCTTGGCTTATTCTTTATCCTGCGCGCGTTTGCCTGGGGACCGATCGTGTCGAGTCTGCACGAGCGCGAAAACAACATTCAGAGTGCCCTTGACCTGGCCGAAAAGACCCGCGTCGAGATGACGGCACTGCAGGCCAACAACGAAAAGTTACTGGCTGAGGCACGGCATGAGCGCGAACTCATTTTGCGTGGTGCGAAAGAAACGGCCGACAAAATGGTAGCCGATTCGCGTGACAAAGCCGAAAGCGAAGGCAAGCGGATTCTGGAACAGGCTCGTGACGCCATGCAGAACGAGCGGCAGGCGCTGGTGGCGCAAATGAAGAAAGAAGTTGTTACGCTTTCGCTCGACATCGCCGAGAAAGTGCTGCGCAAGGAACTGAGCGACAAGTCGACACAGGAAAAACTGGTGTCGGATATGGTAGCTAACTCACGTTTAAATTAATCGACTATGGCTGTTTCAACGGTAGCATCCCGTTATGCCAAGTCGCTGCTTGATTTGGCAAAAGAGCAGAACGTGCTGGAAGAGACGCATACAGACATGCTTTTCTTTCGCGATACGTTGGCAAAAAATCGGCAGTTGGGACTGATTCTGCAAAATCCCATCGTACGGGCCGAGAAGAAAAACGTAATTGTTGAGCAGGTATTCGCCAGCCGTTTTAAGCCACTAACGATGGCTTTCTTCAAGATTATTGCGAGAAAAAACCGCGAAGCGATCATTAGCGACATCGCGACTGAGTTTATTGCGCAGTACGATCGACTGAAAGGCGTGCAGCGGGCAACGATTATTACGACCGTGCCGCTTACTGACGACCAACGGACCTCGTTCAAGAATATGGTTATCAAACTGGCTGGCAGTAAGTCAGTTGAGCTGGAAGAAAAAGTTGATTCGAAACTAATCGGTGGCTACGTGCTCCGGGTTGGTGATCGTCAGATCGATGGGTCGATTCGTAATCAGCTGAACGAAATGCGTATGGCGTTGCTGAACTAGGCACAACGCTGACTTATAAACTAATAAACAGTCGGGCTCGATTCACATGAATCGAGCCCGACTGTTTTACCACCATTTCTCATATCCGGCGGGCGGTGTCCACATAGATTTAGGCTCGAAATGGTGCCATAGCAGCGCACCGATAGTGCGCAGTAACGTAGAGCCTTCGTTAGTACGTCCCCAGGTTTCATCCTGCTGGTGCTTCGTCATCACACAATACACATACTCACCGTGGGGTGCATGCACAAGGGCAACTTCGGACCGCGCCTGGTTGACTGCGCCGTTTTTAGTCGCGGCTTTCACACCGGGCGGTAATTGCGATAGCCCGTCGTGATCCCAGTATTGACGCCCCAAGTTCCGGTACATCTCGTCGCTGGCATCGGGGCTGCTCGCGTTGCCTTCCCTGATGTAGACCAGCAAATCGGCCAGTTCGCGTGGGGTGGTTTGTCCCCAGCCGTACTGCTTCTGAAAAGCTTCCCGGCCGGGCGTACGTGAGTTGACGCGTGTTTGCCGAAAGCCATTGGTGTCGAGCCATTGATTAATGGTTGCCCCGCCCCCGGCCAGCGCCTGACACCACAGACTACCTGTATTGTCGCTGACGGATTCCATCAGCAGTACGACCTGACTTAGTGGAATCGTTGCCCCGTCTTTCAACGAGCCAACAATACCATCGTCGTAATGCAACGAGTCGCGGTACGTTAACGCCTGGTTGTAGGTCAGTTCACCTTTGTGAATCTTGTCGAACAGACCACATTGAATAGGGATTTTGATTGTACTGGCGGTGGGAAACAGTGAATCAGCGTCGATAGCGATAACCTGCCCTGTGCGTAGATTACGGACGTAAATACCCACCTGCCCCCGGAAACCAGTAATTACCTGTTCGAGTGCGTTCGTCAGCCGTCGGGTGCTGGCCGTTGAGCGAGGTAGTACCTGCTGAGCCTGGCCAGTGGAACATAGTGCGTAACAAAGAACGATGAGTAGAAACGGCAGGCGGATCATTGCTTCACCAGTTTAAGATGGGTGGGCCGGAAGGCTAGTGATTCGTAAAATCGGATTGCATCCGTGCGTCGTTCATTTGTCGTTACTTCCAGACTGGCAAGGTTCAGCAGGGCGAGTTCGGCTTCCAGCGCCATGAGCAGTTGCCGACCGACTTGTTGATTCCGGAAGTCCGGGCGTACATACAATTCCTGAATTTCGCCCACTGGTCCCGTATGATGTAGCAGATACTGAATATGGCAGCTGACGAAGCCAACGGGCTCTTCATGCGCTTCAGCGACGCGGTACAGAATCGTTGATGCGGTCAGGTTACGAGCAAATACAGTGTCGAACGCTGCCCGGTCCAGTTGCTGATTCTCTAATTCGCACAAAAAAAGGTAGATGATTCCCCCGTCGGCCAGGCGGGCGGGGCGAATGCAGAGCGCCTGACTCATCGATCAGCAGGCTAGTAGGCCTGAATAACGTCGGATTCGAAAACGTGCTTGCCAGTCAGCCCCTGCTGCGCAGTTGTAAGCATTGCATTGGCAACTTTCGACGCATCGACGCCCTTGTACCTGGCAGGAATCAGTGGACTGAGTACGCGCATGGCCCCTTCGGCCAGTTTCTCGAGCAGGCGGTTTTCGTTGCGATGCCCCAGGAGTATCGACGGCCGAAAGATCAGCAGGGTGGGGTAGTGCAAATCAGTCAGGTCACGTTCAACTTCGCCCTTCACCCGGTTATAAAAAAACGTCGACTGCGTATCGGCACCCATCGACGTAACGATAGAAAATTGGGTTGCTCCCGACTGTTGCCCCATCTGGGCAATGTCGAGGGGGTATTGATAATCAACCTTTTGAAAAGCCGCTTTCGAGCCTGCCTTTTTCATGGTCGTACCCAAACAGCAGAATAAATCATCGGCCTGAACGGGTAGCGGGGTCGGTGCGTCAAAATCAAACAGAATTTCGTGCAGGCGCGGGTGCTGCCAGCCGAGCGGTCGGCGGACGAGTACACTGACGGTTTTGTAAACCGCAGAGTCAACAAGCCGATGGGTGAGCAGGTCACCGATCAGACCCGTTGCACCGAAAACAAGTGCCGTTTTATCTGTGAGAGCAGCCATGGAGTTAGGAGGGGATTTTTGCTAATTTAGGCGATCTACAACCATTTCAACCTATAACTTCTATTCCGCGTCCATGCGTTCCTTCCTCGTTGCCTGCACAATTGGCGTGCTCGCGCTGACACTCGTACTTGTTTCCTTCCGCGCCGACGACGGGTTTGCGGCAAAGCTGATCGAACAACTATCGGCGTATATGCGCCAGCGACCTACCGAAAAAGTGTATGTGCAGACCGACCGTGATGTGTACATACCCGGTGAAACAGTCTGGTTGAAAGGATACCTTTTTAACGGGATCAACCACGAAACAGATTCAGTGAGCTGGGTACTTTATGTCGATCTGATCGACCCATCGGCGCGGCAGATTCGTATTCGGGCGCAATTGCGGGCAACGGGCGGGTACGCACCCGGTCAGTTTACGCTGCCCGATTCCTTGCCCGACGGTACGTATGTGTTGCAGGCCTATACGAACTTCATGCGCAACTACCCGGCCGACTATTACTTCACAAAAACCTTGACCGTACTACGAACAACGCCGACTCCGGAACGCCCGGTTAGTCGCAGCAGTGCCAAACCCGATGTGCAGTTTATGCCGGAAGGGGGCGTGCTGGTAACCGGGGTACAAAGCCGGGTAGCGTTCAAAACCGTTGATGCCACCGGACGCGGGGTGTCGGTAAGGGGTTATGTCGTCAACGCCAGTAAAGACACGCTGACCGGGTTCACCAGCCAACACCTCGGTATGGGCTTTTTCTCCATACTACCGGTTGCCGGGCAAACCTACACGGCTTACGTACAAACAGGTGACGGCCCGCTGTTTGCCTATCCATTGCCAGCCGCATCAGCTGAAGGGGCTACGCTGCAAGTCGATAATTTGAGCAACCGCGACAAGGTGCGAATTTTCATACAGCACAATTTTGCCGGTCAGACGGGGGCTATGACGCTGATTGCGCAGGCGCGGGGGATTATTTCGCAGACGGCTCAGGTGCCGATGGCGCGGAAAACATCGTCTATTCTGATGCCACGCAGCCAGTTTGCCGACGGAATTACCCAGCTTACCCTGTTCGACAGCGAAAACCGGCCTATCTGTGAGCGACTGATTTTTGTGGATCGAAACGAGCGGCTGCACATTCAACTGACCCCTGCTAAAGCGACTTACAAAAAACGGGAGCGCGTTGACCTGACCATCACGACAACGGACGCCACCGGCAAACCAGTGCCGGCTAACCTGTCGCTGTCGGCGCTGGATGAGCAGTTAATACCCAGATCGGATTCAGTCGGTCAGACCATCGTTTCGTCTCTGCTGCTGACATCGGATCTGACGGGGACCATCGAACAACCCGGTTATTATTTTGATGCTACGCACGATGATCGTGCTCACAAACTCGACCTGTTGCTGATGACGCAGGGCTGGCGTCGATTCGTCTGGACCGACGTGCTGGCTGGGAAAATTTCGCCGATCATCTATCCGGTTGAGCAGGGTTTATCGCTGACGGGCCAGATTCGTCGGCCAAATCAAAAAGAGACAGGTGCGCCGGTAAAGTTGACCTTCCTGCTGGCTAAGCGCGACAGTACGCGCGAGTTTTTGTCGGGTGAGTCCGATGCGGCCGGGCGGTACGGGGCCTATGATCTGGACTTTGTCGATACGACGACCGTGATGGTGCAGGCGGTGAAGGGGAAAGCCAACCGCGACCTGATAATCTCGCTCGACCAACTGTTACGTCCAACGGTTACGCTGACAAAAGTACCGTACAACCCGCTGGAAGTCAGACGTGATGAGCTGGCTGAGTTTATCCGGCGTACGAACGAGTATCTGGAAATTGAACGACAGATTCGCAACAATCGCGAAATTCTGCTCAACGCTGTGACGGTGCGGGCTAAGCGCGCTGAAGTAGTGGATTCCCGCAAAATATATGGTCGCGCCGACGCTACGGTGAAATTTGATCAGACCAACACGGCTGGCCGGCTTACGGTGCTCGACGTCATTCAGGGCCGTGTGGCGGGTGTGCAGGTATCGGGCAACGGCTTTGGTGCGCAGGTACAGATTCGGGGAGCCGCCAACTTCGGTGGTGCCATCGCTCCGTTATTTATCCTTGACGGCATGCCGGTGGATTTGCAGACGATCAACAGCATTTCGATACAGGACGTCGATCAGGTCGACGTATTGAAGGGGGCTTCGGCCGCTATCTATGGGTCGCAGGCGGCCGGGGGCGTTATCGTTGTGCTGACCAAACGCGGTAACCCCAATTATGACCTGGCGAAAGAGGCCGCACCGGGAACGTTGGTTGCCAAGCTGCCGGGTTATACGCCGGTCCGGGAATTCTACGCCCCTCGCTACGATGTAGCTTCGAAAGAACCTGCCCGGCCCGACTACCGGGCGACTCTATACTGGGCACCCATGATTCAGACCGACGCGACTGGCAAAGCAACGATTTCTTTTTTCACGTCGGATAACAAAACGACGATCCGCTTCACCGCTGAAGGAGCTACCGTCGACGGGATGCCCGGTGTGGTCCACCAACGTATACACACTGAGTAAGCGGTATGTCGCCTGATTAGTCGAAAAAAAATGGGTACCGTAAAGTCAATTCGCCCGGAAAATAAGCGGGATCAAAGTGTCATATCAAGCTGATAGAGAAGACCTACTATAGGGGTAAAGTTTTTACTACGCCGAAAATAACAGTGCAGACAAGTTGTCAAATCGATAAACAATCATATACAGTTAATTAAATAGACTGTCACCAGAGGTAACAAAAATGATATAAATTTTTTGATGTTTACTTGTCTTTTGATTAGTTGATTGACTGGTGTAGCCAGGTTATCCCCCCTTGACAGCTGTGCCGAGACTTGTACCTTTGTTATGTCGGTGAGCGAGACACAGTGCTGAACGGTGCCTCAATCAGCGACAAACTATATCCACATCAGAACTCAAGTTAATGAATCTTCGTCTACCGTTGACCCGGCCAGTACCGATATTGGCCGGGTCTTTTTACCCATCTTCCTGGCTGACTTTCTGTCGGCCTGCGACCTCGTCGCCCTTCCCTGTATTTCCCATTTCGTTCCTATCGACGCGGGGCTGTAGCTAGCCGTTGACCGCGAAGAACAGCGCTTTTTCTGTCGCTGAACCCGGTTGGTTTTTCAAACCTACGCGACTGTTGTACCAGCAATATATCTAGTTTGTCCATCTGTCAAATGGGTGGTAACGGCGTACCGCTTTACCTGCTCTCGTGAACATAGATTCTTCTGTTCGATCAACTTTCTACTGCCCGTTATCGTATGAAAAAGCCCTTTCTAGCCGGTTTAGCCTTGTTTTCCGCGTCGGCGGCTTTTGCTCAGAGTTCGGTTACGATCAATCAGTCGGGCGGATCATCGGCCAACCGGGCGGTGGTATCGCAGTCAGGATCGAACAATTCCGTTGTCATCAATCAGAATGGGAATGCTATAGAACCAACAGACCACACCAATGACCGAAAAGACGCGTCTGACGCTGCAAAGCCGGGGGCAGGCAATCAGGTAAGCCTACGGGTGGATAAAAACACCCAGACAACCATCAACCAGCACAATCAGGGCCCCAACTCGGTCGAACTCTGGCAGGATGGCTCGTCACAGGCGACGATTAACCAGTCGTCGGGGACGAATGAGAATTCAATCAGTACGCATCCGTTTGCAACCCCACAACCCAGATCCGGCCGTGCTGGCAAACGTCGCAAACGCGGCTAGGTGCGGCCCTCTCCAGTCGAGTACCCAGTTCAATTCATATCTACTAACTAACTCAAACTTCTATTCACAATGAAAAAAGTACTCCTTACCGGTGCGGCCCTGATGGCCTTCGCAGCCGCCAGTTTCGCCCAGAATACTACGTCTGTCAATCAGGTCGGTACGCAGCAGACCGCCAACACGAATCAGTCTGGTAATAGGCAGGTGACTACCGTCAATCAGGATAAAGGTGGTTCGGCCAACTTTGGTAACTATGCTAATACGTCGCAGACAGGGGCCACAAATGCCAATAACATTCTGGTTGAGCAAAACAATGGAGCTAAAGGTAACTTCACAACGGTGAAGCAGGAAAATGGGGCTGGTAACGATGCTAAAGTGTACCAGAGCGACAACAGCGGTGGTACGGGCAATGATCTGGCTACGTCGGTCGGTGCGGGTGGCTATGGTAACAGTACCGATATTTACCAAACTGGCCAGAATAATAAGTCGACTGTTGAGCAAAAGGGATCTGGCAGTGCAAGCAGCAATCGCAACATGGCCCGTACGCTGCAATATGGCGTGGGAGATGGAAATACGTCTACCGTTAAACAAAACGGCGATTCTCACGAAAATAAAGCAACGGTCTATCAGGGGGATAACGCCAACGGTGTATCAGCAATAAGTGGTAGCACGGCGTCGATTGAGCAGAGCACCAATTCGCACAATAACGAAGCTACGGTTGATCAGGATGCATCGGGCCAGAAGGGAACGATTCAGCAAACCGACGCAAGCTACGCGAACAAGGCGATGATTAGTCAGAAAGCTGGTGCAGCCGAAGCTACAGTCAAGCAAATCAGTGATGCGCACGACAACAACGTGCTTGTAGAGCAGTCGGGCGGCCCCGCAGTAGCTAATGTCACCGAGAGTAATATTAGCTACAGTAACCTGGTCGAAGTACGACAGTCGAGTGGGGCACAGGCCGATGTTACTCAGGCGACTAACAGCCATGATAACAAAGTGTACGTGACGCAGTCGGGAGGTACGCACAAGGCTACCGTCAACCAAAACGACGACAGCCGGAACAACCAGGCTACTGTTCGTCAGAGTGGGGAGGGTAATACTGACATAGCAATGATCGACCAGACGGTTATATCGGCTAACAACTTTGCAACGATTGAGCAAAGCGGTACAAGCGGAACAAATAACGCTAAGATTACTCAGTCGTATGCATACGACAATAACCGGGCGACGATTAACCAGTACAATGGTAGCGGCAACACGGCTGATGTACGCCAGGGTGGTGTGTCGAACGATATAGCCAGTGGTAACATGGCGATGATCACGCAGACTGGTAGCACGAACATGGCCAAACTGGCACAGGAAGGTGATATGCACCAGGCCACTGTTAACCAAATGGGTAGCGGCAACACACTGAAAGGTATAAACGGCGATACGGCAATGCAGATGGGCGATGGTAACGTGCTGAATCTGACGCAGAACAGTGGAGCAGGTATTACTGCCGGTATGGCCAATATCGCCAATGTTGGGCAGAACGGATCAGGTAATACGGCCACGATCAATCAGACGTACTCGCCGAACTAAGTCGACCCAACGACTGCCCGCGTGCTGGTTCAACCTGGTGCCGGGCAGTTGCTGTCTAGTGTTTATTCACACCCTTTAGCCGATTTTACCATGCGAAAAATCATACTGACCGGTTCGACGCTGCTGCTGATGGCTGCTGCGGCTCACGCCCAGACCAACACCAGCACGCTGAACCAGCAAGGTACCCGCAACGATGCGAATGTGCAGCAGACGGGTACGGCGCAGAAGTCGACCGTAACGCAGTCGGGCGTAAGCACCGCGCCGAATGAGAAGCAGCGGGCCGTGGTGCGGCAGATTACGAGCGGCAACGAATCGACGATTACCCAGCAGACGGGTTCGTCGGGCGTAGCCAATTATAGTAATCTGGCCGAGACGGACCAGAAGAGTACCGGTAACAAAGCCACTGTTAATCAGTTGAATGGCTCGTTCTCCAACGAAGCTAAAATTACCCAGCAGACGGGCAGCGGCAACGAAGCGGTTATCTCGCAGAACCAGAACAGCGGTGGCGTAGCCGGCGACGGCAACAAAGCCAGTGTATTGCAGGACGGAGCCGGTAATAAAAATACCAGCATCATTCAGGGCAATACGGCGAAAAAAAACGTAGCAGACATCAAGCAGTACGGCAACGCCAACGGAACTGAACAGAACGGGCAAAATCTCCAGGGCGAAGTGCTCGAACCGCAGCAGACGCTGATCGAGCAGGCCAACAATTCGACCAGTAACCGGGCAACCATCGAACAGGGGACCAGCAGCGCACCCGTTACCAAAAACTCGGCGACGGTGCGGCAGCTACAAAGCACTAATGGCGAAGCGACGGTGCGGCAGTTGTCGAGCGATAACTACGTGAACGTTCGGCAGACCGGCGATCTGAACCGCTCTTCGGTGACCCAGCAGGGGAGTACCAATAACTCCGTTGAGTCGCAGGCGCTGGGTAACCGCAACGTGGAAACGCTGACGCAGACAGGTGCTAACAACCAGATTTATATTCGTATGCAACCGCAGAACGGCCCGTTGGTGCAGGCTGTCAACGACGATAACACGATCAACATGACGCAGAACGGCACCGGCAACCGGAGCGTCGCTGATCTGCGGTCGTCGCAGGCCGACATCACAGTCAGTCAGAAAGGTATTGATAACTATAGCCGGTATCAGGTGCGGGGCGATGCCAACAGCACGACGGGGGGTGTTGGGGTGAATAACGACATCAGTGTAATGCAGGATCGTACCATTACCAGTTCCGGCTCATCGGGTAACTACTTCAATGGTGAGGTGCAGGGTGACAACAACATGACCACTGTTTCGCAGACGGGTGAAGGCAACCGGTTCGGTACGAACAATTTCACTGTGCAGGGGCTGTTAGTCGATGGCGATGGTAATACGGTTATGGCCACGCAGAACGGCCGGAAAAACGTAACGAATATGCAGATCTTCGGTACGACCTCCAACGACGGGAACCAGGTAACTATCAGCCAGACCAGTCCAACGGCGGCTAACTCGGGAAATCGGATCGGGACGCTGAATGATGCCGACGAGACCGACGAGCGCGGTCTGGAAATTTCGGGTAACAACAACATCGTTGGCCTGACCCAGAACGGTACCGGCAACAGCATCAACATGTCGATTGGTAACGGAACGACGGGTGCCAACGGCAACCGGGCGACGATCGAACAAACCGGCAACAATAACAAAGTCGGTACGGGCGGTGGTGTTGGCAACCGGGGTTTGTTCGTAACGGGCAACGCTAACATGGCCGACATCAAACAGGATGGTGGCGATGATACCCAGGCCAAACAGAACGGCGACGACAAACTGACGGTGCGTCAGCAGAACGGCACGACCAATACCGCAGAGAGTAACCTTGTCAAGATGGATCAGGGCAGCGGGGCCAATACGGCGATGATCACGCAGAACGGCGAGGGTAACAAAGTGCAGGGGCTGGGTGGTAACGGTACGTTTGGTACGCAAAACGGCGGGAACAACGACGCTACAATCACGCAGACTGGTCTGTCGAGTCAGGGCAATATCATGTCGCTCAACCAGACCGGTATGGGTAACGTAATCATGTCAACACAGTCAAACCCATAGGTTTCGGCCGCATCAGCAGACGACATAGTGTCGGGCCGGAGCCTTCGGGAACCGGCCCGACCTGTGCATTTCAACCCTACTCTATACATAGCTATGCATCGGTTCTTACTCATGTTACTGGTTGGCCTGTCGTCGGTTGCCTACGGTCAGTCGGCGGGGACGTCGGAGGTGTTCTGGCGCATCGGTACGCAGCGCTCCGACGAAACGCAGGCAATCCTGTCGCAGATGCAGACGAGTAGTGTGCCGATCGGCACGCTCAACGCCATTTCACTGAATCAGACGGGAACGGCCAATCAGGCCGGTATCAACACGCGGGGGGCGGGTAATCAACTGAACGTTAATCAGACCGGTGGTGGTAATCAGCTCAATCTGGATCTGACGGGTAGTGGTAACGCATTCACGCTGTCGCAACTGGGCGGCAACAACGTGCTTGATCTGAAAAATGTACAGGCCAATGGACAGCAACTCGACATCAGTCAGTGGGGCAACAACAACCGGCTGAGCAGCGACGGCTACCCGGTCGCAACGGGTGTCCCGATTCGGATTGAGCAGTCGGGCGGTATGCAGATTCAGATCACCAACATCCGATGAGAAACTGGCTGAAACTAACCGTGTGTGGGCTACTGCTGGGCATCGGTACACACGCCTGGGCGCAGGACCCCGACGTCGACGGAGGGCTGGGCAACCTGAACGAGTCGCTGAATGAAGAAATGCTGACCGAACAGGGGGCCGAAAGCCTGTTGCTCGACCAGACCCGCAGCAAGATTGGCCGCGATTTTTACGAGTCGTTTTACAGAGCGTACGTCAATGCCCCCGCGTCGGCTCCAGCCGATACGAGCGAACTAGCCCGCAAACCGCTGGAATTTGAGCTTGACGTGTTTCTGGTTCAGATCGAAGAATTACCCAGTACGTCGGGCATTGGTAACGTCATCTCGGTATCCGTCAACGATATTCTGTTGTGGCAGCAATTTGTGCAGGTCCGGCAGGAGATTATTGAGGAATACGCGCTGAACGCCGTCGAAACGGTGCGGCAATACATCGCGGGTTACAAGGAAAATCAGCAGCAACTCACCGACGAGGATCAGCGGGGAAGCGGTATTTTCTAGCGCGTTTTTTTCGTTTACGTACCAGATTATGGTCATCTGATTACCTACCACATCCAACATGAAACATTGTTTACTTTGCCTGATACTACTGATTGCCGGGGCGGGGCTGGTGCAGGGACAGGCGCTGATCTACCACCCCGTCAACCCATCGTTCGGTGGCAACACATTCAACTACTCCTGGATGCTGAGTTCAGCTACGGCGCAGGATAAAACCAAAGACCCCACCACCGTTCGCGCGACAACGTCGACCAGCAGTTCACAGTCGACGCTGAACAGCTTCGCCGAAAGCCTGCAACGGCAGCTGCTTAGCCGCATTACGTCCGATGTTATTAGCAAGCAGTTTGGCGAGTCGACGCTTAAAGCCGGCACTTACAGTTTTGGCGATTATCAGGTTGAAATCACCAACGGTGCCGATGGTATACAAATTCGCATCGTCGATACGAAAGGGGGCGAAACGACCGTGACGGTTCCTTATTTCTGAGTCACCATACGTCTATCCACACTATTTTTTCTGGTTCCATGCATACCATCTTGGGCAACGCGCTGCTCCGGTCAACCTGTCTGCTGGCTTGTCTGTGGCTGAGCGGCTGCGCGCCTTATTTTCATCAGCCAACACGCCCCCGGCAGGCCCGGCTGGGCGAAGAAACGGCGGCTACCACCGACCTGCGCCAGTTACCGGCCGCCAAGGAAAAGATCGTTGCGGCCGTCTACAAATTTCGCGATCAGACCGGTCAGTATAAACAGACTGAAACGGGCGCGGGCTTCTCCACGGCTGTTTCGCAGGGCACGACCAATATTCTGCTCAAAGCGCTGGAAGAAAGCGGCTGGTTTGTGCCCATCGAACGCGAAAATGTGGGTAACCTGCTCAACGAACGGAAGATTATCCGCTCCAGTGTCGCGCAGTTCAAAGACGGCGAAAACCTGCCACCGCTGCTGTATGCGGGTATTATCCTGGAGGGGGGAATTGTTTCTTACGATGCCAACATCATGACGGGCGGGGCCGGCCTGCGTTACTTTGCGTCCGGTGGGTCGACCCAGTACCGGCAGGATCGCGTCACGGTGTACCTGCGGGCGGTAGCGACCAAGTCAGGTAAGATTCTCAAGACAATTTATACCTCGAAAACCATTCTGTCGCAGTCTATCGACGGGGGTATTTTTCGGTACGTGCGGTTCAAGCGTTTGCTGGAGGCCGAAACGGGGTTTACAACCAACGAACCCGCGCAGATGGCCGTTACGGAAGCCATCGAAAAGGCCGTTCATGCGATGGTACTGGAAGGTGTGCGCGACGGCCTGTGGCTCCCCAAAGCTGCCGCGCAGATGAAGCCTTCGCTCGACGCCTACGAAAAGGAAAAAACCGAGATGAGCGAGACGGATGTCTACGGGGTCCGGAAAAACGAGATGAACGCGCCGTTTCTTGCCCTGCAACCCTACGTGGGCGTCTGGCGCTACTCCGGCGACTACGCCCAGCGACCCCTCCAAACGGGCTACGGGCTGGCAATTGACTTTCACATCACGCCGGTGGTGGCACTACAACTCAACGGGAGCGTGGGGACGCTTTCGGGCGGTGATGCGTTCACGACGCCAATCAGTACGCTGAACGCCAGTCTGTTGTTTCGGTTGCTGCCCTTTCAGCGCGTAACTCCGCTTTTTAGTGCGGGTGGCGGTATCGTGTCGCAGCGGGCGACGAATCCGTTTCAGCTGCGCGGCACTCGTTATGGCGAAGCGATGGGTGGGCTGGGGTTACAATATACACCCGCCAAAGCGTTCAGTTTCCGTACGATGCTGGAATATCACCAGCCGTTTACCGATAACCTCGATGGGCGCGTAGCGGGTACGCACAACGACTATTACCTGCGGGCGTCGCTGGGGCTGGTGTTGAATCTGGGTCGGTTTACCCCCCCGCAGTCCCGACGGGGTGCTCCGGCGCAGTCTCGCCCGGTTGCACCCCCGCAGGCCGTGCCTGTTGCCCCGGCCGCGAAACCCTGATACCACCACTTTACTACGTCTCATTCGCCCATTCTTGTCCACCCATGAAATACCTGATTTTACTAACCAGCCTGCTCCTGGGTACGTTACTGCTCTGGGGCTGCGACGAAGATCTGACCGTCGATCCGGTACAGATCGGCTCGATTCGGGGGCAGGTGCTGCTCAGTACCAACCGGCAACCGGTGCGTAATGCGCTGGTACGGCTAACCCCGTCGGGGCGGATCACCGAGTCTGACTCCAGCGGTAACTTCCGCTTCGATAGTGTAACGGCCGGTAAATACTCGGTGCAGGTCACGAAGGAGGGCTACCGCAACGAAATCGTAACCGTCGAAGCCACCTACTCGCTGGTGTCGGTGCTGACGGTACTACTCGTCAACGACCAGAGTCAGAACCGGCCACCCACCGCCCCGAATACACCCAGCCCTGCATCGGGTACGACCAACGTGACGAATCTGCCGCTGCTGAAGTGGACATCGACCGATCCCAACCGCGACACGCTGACGTACGACCTGCGGCTTTTTCAGGATGGTAACACAACCCCGGTGCAGTCGTTTACCGGGCTCCGTGCCGACTCGCTGCAACTGACTACGCCACTGGCTTATAACACCACTTATTTCTGGCAGGTGACAGCGAAAGACGGCGTCAACACGGTCAATGGCGATGTCTGGTCGTTCCGCACGATGGCGTACCCCGACTATAGTTATCTGTTTGTCCGGCGGATGGATGGTCAGTTTCAGATTTACGGCGGCAACACCACGCAGAGTGCCATGGCCCTGACCAGCAGCGGTAGCAACTGGCGACCCATTGCCAGCCCCAACCGGCAGCAGATCGCGTTTATCTCAAACCTCGAAACCGACCTGCACCTGTACGTGATGAATACCGACGGCAGCAACCGACGTCGGGTAACGACCGTACCCGTAGCCGGGCTGTCGGCCAGCGATCTGTCGTTCTGCTGGTCGCCCGATGGGACGCAACTGGTGTACCCGTCGAACGACCGACTGTACGCCGTCCGTACCGACGGGGCCGGGTTGCGACGGATCGCGCAGGCGGGGACTGGGCAAACGTTTTCGGGCTGCGACTGGAACGCGGCAGCCGGGCGTATTGTGGCGCGGGTGACCAACGGGACGCTGTACAACAACGCGCTGGTGTCGATTTCACCGGACAACGGCAGCACGACGACGCTGCTCAATCGACCCAACGGTCGGCTGGGTAATCCGATATTTTCGGTCAACGGGCGGCAGGTACTCTTTTCGTATGACGTCGGCGAATTTCAGGACGACAACGGTCGTCAGCTCGACGCCCGTATCTTCCTGCTGACCATTGCCACCGGCGAACTGGCAGATCTGTCGCTTTACCGGATTGAAAACCAGAATACAACCACGAAACCGGCCGGGACTAATGATCTCGATCCGCGCTTTTCGCCCACCGGCGGACGGATCATTTTCACCAATACCGACAACACCGGCATTGGTCAGCGCACTGTGTTAACCATCGATGCGACAGGTGGTAATCGAACCGTGCTACTGCAACCGGCTGAAATGCCTTACTGGCGCTGATTATTCTATAAGAGTAGAAACGGGACGGGTTTGCAGTTTTAGCGGCAAATCCGTCCCGTTTTTTTATCACTCACTCGTATGCGTACCAATTCGTTTGCGCTGCTAACCAGCCTGTTTATCACGGTTGGCAGTCTGTCAATTGCCCAGACTGCCAATTACCCTAGCATTGGGCAGGTCGTCCGGATCGATGACCGGATCGATAATCTGATCCCTAAAGACGCGAAAATCGACGTACTGGCCAGCGGTTTCGTCTGGACCGAAGGGCCGGTCTGGGTACGGCCACGGGCAGGGGAAACCGGTAATTTTCTCTTGTTTTCCGATGTGCCGCAAAACACGATTTTTAAGTGGACGGAGAAAGATGGCGTTACACCGTTTCTGAAACCGTCGGGCTATACGGGTCTGGGCCGCTATAGCGATGAACCCGGTTCCAACGGCCTGACTATCGATCCTCAGGGGTATCTGGTGGCGGCCGAACATGGCGACCGGCGCATTTCCCGAATGCCGCTCAACGGCATGAATGGCAAACAAACGCTGGCTGATAATTACCAGGGCAAACGGCTGAACAGCCCCAATGACGTTGTGTCGCACTCAAGCGGTAGCTATTATTTTACCGATCCGCCGTATGGAATGCCCAACCGTGAGAAAGACACGACCCGTCAACTGGGTTTGAACGTCTATCGAATCAGTCCTGCGCAGGCCGATGGTCGGCGGACGGTCGCGCTGGTGGTCGGCGACCTGACCCGGCCAAATGGCATCGCCTTCTCGCCCGATGAAAAAACGCTGTACGTCGCGCAGTCGGACCCGGCCAATCCGGTGATTATGGCGTATCCGGTGCAGGCTGATGGCATGGTGGGGAAAGGGCGAATCATCATCGGTAAAGAGCAGATGACGAAACAGGGACTGCGTGGTGGCTTCGACGGCATGAAAGTCGATCAGGCGGGAAACATCTGGGCGACGGGTGGCGGGGGCGTCGTGGTGCTGGCGCCGACGACCGGCACTGGACCTTATGATTTTCTGGGCCACATTCGCATCGGTGGGGCTACGGCCAACTGCGCCTGGGGTGACGACGGTTCGACGCTGTACATCACCGCCGATATGTACCTGTGCCGCATCAAAACCACCGCGAAAGGGTTTTAGGTTTTTCAACACGGAGGGGCGGAGGTTTCACGGAGTACACGGACACGGACCGAGGATGCAATTACTTGTCTCAAACAGCATCCTGCTGTTTGTAACCTAGGTGAGCCTAACCAAACAGCAGGATTCTGTTCGAGACAGTGTGCGAAATCTCCGCCCCCTCCGTGTTGAAAGAACATTTATTAAACGGTATGTAAGCCAATCTTGACCGAATGCGAAAAGCTTCTTTCATACTGGCATTCTTTTCGTGTAATTTTGTTGTGGTGGCAATTGCCCACCTACTAGAAATTACCTGAATGCTGGAGAATCGTAAGTACGTCATTATCGGCTTTTTCTGCCTGATTGGCCTACTGTATCTGGCCCGGCTGTTTTACCTGCAAGTACTGGACGACAATTATTCGCTGGGCGCGTCCAAAAACTCGATCAAACGGGTGATCGAAGTGCCGTATCGGGGGCAGATTTACGACCGGACAGGCACAAAACTACTGGTCGACAACACACCCGTCTACGATCTCTATGTCACGCCAAAGCAAGTCCGTATCAGCGACACGGCGGCTTTCTGCCGACTGATGAATATCACGAAGCCCGACTTCGACAGTATCATGGGGCTGGCCCTCAACTACTCGAAAGTGAAGCCGTCGCTGTTTCTGCGTCGGCTGGCCAAAGAAGATTTCGCCCGTATTCAGGATGCGCTGGTCGATTATCGGGGTTTTTCGCCGGTCATCAGTTCGATGCGTACCTACCCGTCGCACACGATGGCCAACGCGCTGGGCTACGTTAGTGAAGTGTCGCGAAAACAACTCGATGAGCAGGAGTACCCGTATTACCGGCAGGGCGACTACATTGGACACGGTGGGCTGGAGCAGGAATATGAACTGACATTGCGGGGGCGTCGGGGCGTAAAGTTTATGATGCAGAACGTACACGGCGTCAACAAAGGGTCGTGGAAAAACGGCGCGTACGACACCGTCGCCGTGGCGGGGCAAAACCTGATTACGGGTATCGATGTCGATATTCAGCAGTTTGCCGATAGCCTGATGCAGCATAAAGTGGGCGCAGTAATCGCTATCGAACCGTCGACGGGTGAGATACTGGCGTCGGTATCGGCACCGACGTTCGACCCCGAAATGCTGTCGACGCGCTCGTTCTCGAAGAGTTATATGAGCCTCTTGCGGAATCCGTACCGGCCGCTGTTTAACCGGCCCATCATGGCGAGTTACCGGCCCGGCTCTACGTTTAAACTAATTCAGGCGCTGCTGGCACAGCAGGACGGCACGCTTTCCCCGCATACCGTCTACGGTCATGCCGGGTCGCCGATGCGTTGCCACTGCCGGGGTGGACAGGATCTGCGCGGGGCAATCGGCAACTCCTGCAACCCGTACTTCTATCAGGTATTTCGCCGGATGATCTACAACAACGCCGAGCGTAACACCTTCAAGGCGTCGGCGATTGGGCTGGCGAAGTGGCACGAAGGCGTCGAGAAGTTTGGCATCGGTCAGAAGCTGGGCGTCGATATGCCAAGTGAACGGCTGGGGAATCTGCCCGACGTAGCCTACTACGACAAGATGTACGGCGGTGCCAACCTATGGAAGTTTTCGTACGTGTCGTCGCTGAGCATTGGCGAGGGCGAACTGCTGATTAGTCCGCTGAAACTGGCCAATCTGGCAGCGGCTATCGCGAACCGGGGCTGGTTCATTACGCCACACTACGCGCGGGGTTTTGGCCGTGTCGGGGCGGGGTTGCCTGCTGCGTACACGCAGCGGCACGAAACGGGGGTAGACCGGGCGTATTTTCTGCCCGTTATCGACGGGATGCGCCGGACGATGGTCAACGGAAGTGCGCGGTCGGTCAACCTGTCGACCATCGATTTGTGCGGCAAGACGGGTACGTCGCAAAATGCCAAGTTCGGCCATCGCTACGATCACTCGATTTTTGTCGGCTTTGCGCCCATGAATGACCCCAAAATCGCCATTGCGGTTTTCGTGGAAAATTCGGGCTGGGGCAGCGACGTAGCTGCGCCGATTGCCGGCCTGATTGCGGAGCGGTACATTCACAAGCGCACGATCTCGAAGCACATCGCGAATCGGATGATGAATGCGTACTACCTGCCGCCAATCGATCGCGTTGACCCTGTTCGCAAACCGGCTCCGCGTCGCTCCCCGGCCGATTCGGCTGGGCAACCCCGGCGTACCGACTCGATTTCGACGCCCAGATCGGCGGCACCCAAACCCATGATGACCATTCAACCCCGCCCCGTCCAGACTGCTGGCGTGGGGGGGCATTAAGAATTTGTTTGTTGTTCGTGGTTCGTGGTTGGGTTACCGCCGGAGGAACCACAAACAATAAACTACGAACTATAAACTCGTCATGCCTCGCAGCAACGATCCATTTTCGCAGGATATCGACCTGCTTACCCTGGTGCTGTACCTCGGTTGTATCACGATGGGGTGGCTCAACGTGTACGCGGCTGTGTATAGCCCGGAAGACCATACCAGCCTGTTCGATTTTTCG
The DNA here is from genome assembly GCA_964581865.1 of uncultured Spirosoma sp. Classification (GTDB taxonomy): domain Bacteria; phylum Bacteroidota; class Bacteroidia; order Cytophagales; family Spirosomataceae; genus Spirosoma. The sequence goes on along the minus strand of CAZOQC010000005.1, from coordinate 121,416 downwards.
ACGAATGCCGGTAAACAGATGATGTGGATTGGCACATCAGCCATTCTGATTATCTGCATCATGGTGGTCAATCACAAGTTTTTCGACTCGTTTGCGTACCTGATTTACGGGTTTATCATTCTGCTGCTGCTGCTGGTGCTGGTGGCGGGGGCCAACGTAAAGGGGTCGCGTTCCTGGTTTAAGATCGGCTCTTTTTTGCTGCAACCGGCGGAGTTTTCCAAGCTGGCAACGGCACTGGCACTGGCAAAGTACATCGATCAGCCGGGGGTAAGTCTGTCGAAGGGAAAAGACCTGTTGTACATCGCTGGTATCATTGCGCTGCCCTGTGTGCTGATTCTGGCGTCGAACGAAACGGGGTCGATGCTGGTCTTTGCTTCGTTTGTTATCATGCTCTACCGCGAGGGCCTGCCGGGCTGGATACCGGCGGTCGGTATCTCTGTCGTGGTGTTGTTTGTGCTGGCGCTGATGTTTCCGCTGCTTTATATCTTCGTGGGTGTCGTCGTGCTGCTGGGGCTGATTGTGCTGCTGATGCCCCGCTACAACCGCAACCTGAGCAACCTGATTTCGCTGGGTCTGGTCGGCGTCGGGATGATGGTGGTGGTCATAGGCGTCGATTTCTTCGTCAACAGTGTGTTGCAGAAACACCAGCGGAACCGAATCAAAGTGCTGGTCGACCCAACGGTCGATCCGCTGGGGGTGGGCTGGAATGTCACGCAGGCCAAGATCGCCATCGGCTCCGGTCGACTTCACGGCAAGGGTTTTCTGGAAGGAACGCAGACCAAGTTCGACTTTGTGCCGGAGCAGAGTACCGACTTTATTTTCTGCACGATTGGCGAAGAACACGGCTTCATCGGTAGCCTGATCGTGATTGCGCTGTTTCTGGGGCTGTTGGCCCGGATCGTCGTGCTGGCCGAGAAGCAGCGCAGTAAGTTTGCCCGCGTTTACGGGTACTGCGTGGCCGGAATTATCTTTTTCCACGTCATGGTCAACATCGGCATGACCATCGGTCTGATGCCCGTTATCGGTATTCCGCTGCCCTTCTTCAGCTATGGCGGGTCGTCGCTGTGGTCGTTTTCGATCCTGCTTTTCATCTTCATCAAGCTCGACGCCCGGCGCAACGCGCTGGCGCGCTGGTAGAATTTAGTTTGTAGTTTGTTGTTCGTAGTTCTCCGGCGTTAGCCAACTACGAACCACAAACCACAAACCACAAACCACAAACGACAAACCACAAACTTAACTCTCAATCAGCCGGTAGAAAGCGTCCCGGTAGGTGTCGCCGATGGGGATGACGGCCTTGCCGATGTAAATGCGGTTGCGCTCGACGGACTCGATGCGGTTGATGGCCACGATGTATGACTTGTGGACCCGCATGAACTGGCCGACGGGTAGTTTTTCCTCCATCGTTTTCATGGTTTGCAACGCCAGAATCCGCTCGGTGGGGGTGTACAGCGACACGTAATCTTTCAACCCTTCGACGTACTGGATCTCGCTCAGCCCAACGCGTTGCAGTCGATATTCCGTCTTGACGAAGATAAACTCTTTGCCCGGTTCCGACGTGGGTTGACCGGCTGCGATACTGTCGGACGCTGGCGCAACAGCAACCGGCGAGATGGTTGGCATTAGTTTTTGAACGGCCCGGTAGAACCGCTCAAACGAGATTGGTTTGAGCAGATAATCGAGTACGTCGTGCTCGTAACCGTCGAGCGCGTATTCCGAGTACGCTGTCGTCAGAATGACCCGGCAAGCCTGGCCGGACGATCCACGGCGAAGCAAATTCAGAAACTGAATACCCGTCAGTTCGGGCATTTGAATATCCAGAAACACCAGATCGACTTCCCCCCGCTGTATCTGCGTCAGTGCGTCGATCGGGCTGGTCGTGGCACCGACAAGCGTCAGAAACGGCACTTTTCGGATATAATCGCTCAGGATAGTGTGAGCCAGTGGTTCATCGTCGACAATCAGACAGCGCATTGGGTTTGTGGTTTGCCGTTCGTGGGTACGTCCGGTGGGTACGAACGGCACCGGCCGCCCGGCACAAGCTACGAACGACAAACCACAAACTACAAACTCAACTCCAGCGAACAGGCGTAACTGTCGGGTGTGTCGGTGATGTGTAGTGTGTGCCGGTTCGGGTAAAGCAGTTGCAGGCGTCGACGGACATTGGCCAGACCGATGCCACCCACGATGTCGGTCTGGCGGGTGGCTTTTTTGTTGAGCGTATCGAACCGGAGCTTGCCGTTCCTGACGCTCAGATCAAGCACGAGCGGGTGATTGGGATCGGTCAGGTCGCCGTGCTTGAATGCATTTTCTACAAACGATACCAGCAGTAAGGGTTCGATGCGGAACAGGTCGGTATTGCCTTCGACGCTGAACTCGACGTGGGCCTGGGCGACGCGTAATTTTTCCAGATCGACGAAGCTGTTCAGGTATTGAACTTCTTTGCTTACCGGTACCCGCTCCGGCCCGCTGGTGCTGTCGTAGAGCATATACCGCATCAGTTCCGACAGTTTCAGAATAGCCCCCGGTGCCGCATCCGATTTGGCGTAGGTCAGCGCGTAGATGTTGTTGAGCGTGTTGAACAGAAAATGCGGATTGATCTGCGATTTCAGAAACGCCAGTTCGGCCTGATTCCGCTCCGTCAGCAGTACATCGCGTTCGCGCTGATGCACCAGCCAGTCGTCAACCAGTTTGAACGCGACACTCACGGCCAGTGCCGACGGCATGAAATACGCATTGTCCTGGATGTAAAACAGGAGTTTAACGTCGGGCGGATAGTTGGTGAACCCCAGGATGTTCCAGTAAATCTTCTGCTCGATCAGGTAACGCGTCGCGCAGAAAACCAGCAGCGCACCAACTGTGCCGGGTAGAATCAGCCACCATCGACGTCGGTTCAGAAACGGGTTGAGTACCTGCGTGTGCTCGAACCAGATTGCCAGCCAGAACGCGGTGCTGAACGAAAAGCCCAGCGGATTGAACGAGATCGCATCCGTTTTTGAATTATACGCATTGCTCAACTGAGCACCCGCCCAGATCAGGATGTACAGCAGGGTCCGGATGCGGGCGCGGGAGTTGAGAAACGAAGGCAGTTGGATGGCCATAAGACACGGATAAATCGGTGTACGAACTACGTCAGCGACGGGCGTTACCGCAAGCTAAATCGACCAACGCCCGATTTCGTCCGACCAACGGCCTGCGGTCAGTCAGCGGGCGTTGGTCGGGTAGTGGGCGGGTTTGACGAGGTGTACGGCGGATTGGTCGAATAGACAGAGCCAAGCCGTGAAGGGGGCCACACCTTTGACCCATCGATCACTAAAAAACACGCTTCGATCATGAAAACGACCTTCGTTACCCTCTTCTTCCTGCTTGCACTGCTTATCACCGGTTTTGCTCAAAAAATCGACCAACCCGTTGAGGTACTGATGATTGGTACGTCGCATGGTTACGGAAAAAAGCCGGTCGAGCAGTTCGACTCAATCATCAACAAAGCGTATGCGTTCCGGCCTGACGCCGTGTTTGGCGAGTGGCTGTCGGGCGCTGACTACGACGCAATCCCTTACTACTGGAACAAAGCGACCATCGAAAGACGGCTGGCTTACCTGAAAAGCCGGCCTTATGCAGATACCAAAAACGCGGACAAGCTGATCCGGCAATCGTACGAGCTGCTGCGTGAACACCCCAACTTCCATCAGGTTCGCATGAAACTGGCGCGGGCGCTGTACCTCAACCGCGACTTTGCCAATGCCGCCTACCAGCTTTACCGGCTCGACCGGGCCCGCCCGGCGTTCGGTGACGAAGAGAAAGCGGCTTACGTGACGATACTGGGTGCGCCCGATTCACTGTACCGCAACCGCACCAACGAGTACCACAACATTCTTTTCCCCCTGATCGACAAGCTTGGGCAGGACAAGATGTTGCCGATGGATAGTCAGCGGCATGATGCGGCCTGGAGCGCGGCCTGGGGTAAAACGGATTCGCTGATTCACAACTGGGAAAAAGGACTGGACTCCAGCTCGGTCGACGGAAAACGGTATACCGCACTTACAAAGCGTACGAACGAGCTGGAACAGGCGTCAAACAAGGCGAGCAATGCGGGTAACGCGACCGCGTATTTCAACAGTCCCGACGGCGACGAATACATGAACATTATGAATTTCTACGGGGCCCGGCGGATGTTTGGTGCCGCTGGCTTTCCCGAAGCGGCCATGAATGAAATGCTGCGGCAGTGGCAGTTTCGTAACGACGATATGGCCCACAACGTAGTCGACCGGGCGCGGGCGGCTGGTGCCAAACGGGTTGTCGTTGGGGTAGGGGCGAACCACCGCAAACTCATGGTCGACATCCTCCGGACAATCCCCGGTGTGACGGTGTATGAATTTAATGCCTACGATGGAAAATAAATAAAGTTCTGATAATGAGAGATATAGGCACGGGTTTGAAAAATTTACGAAGAATTTTTGCGAGCCCGTGCAACCGAACGTAGCGTGGCTTACATCTACTGATCAAAACGGCGGAAGTAGCTACAAGCCCGAATCAGTAAAATACAAATTTTCAGAACATCTAAACTGAATACAGTACCATGAACGCATTCAAACACCTCCTCGCTTCGGCACTGATCGCTACTTCCGCTGCTTCGTTTGCGCAAACCAGCGTCACGATAACTAATACAGAGTCAACAACGGTCGGGTCCACAGTAGTTGATTCTACGGTTGTTAAGTCGTCGGATAATACGGCTACAACCGTTGTCATCAGAAAAACCATGACCCGCCCGGTCGAGCGTATTGTCAGCGATTTCGCCGTCTACGTTGGGTTCAACAGTCTGGGCGGTGAGTTGCCAGCCGGTTATGAACTTCGGCCACTTGGCTCTCGTTTTGTGTCGCTGGCCTGGCAGAAACGCATTCCGCTTGTCACGAGTGGCCCGACCAAACTGCGGCTGATTACGGGCCCCGAAGTCGCCTGGAACAACTTTATGTTTGAGGGGCGCAATGTCCTGACCGGGCAAAACGGCCAACTGGCTATCAAACAGGCGGATGTTGACCTGCGCAAGTCGAAACTCGTCACGACCCAGCTTAACCTGCCGCTGATGCTGAGTGTGAGCACCCGCTCGGGCTTCTCGATCAGTGCCGGGGCTTACGTGGGCATGCGGCTCGACAGCTATACAAAGGTGAAACCGGAAGGGGGCTCGGCGGTTCGTACCCATAATTCCTTCAATCTCAACCCGGTGCGCTGGGGCTTTATGACCGAAATTGGTTTCCGGGGCTGCGCCAAACTGTTTGGCCGTTACGAACCGAACAGCATCTTTCGCACTAGCGAAGGCCCCAACGCCAGCGTCTGGTCGGTCGGTATCAAATTGTAACGCAACCACGCGGGCCGTCGCGGATTACAGACGCGACGGCAGCGTGTCGACGGCGAGTAGCCCGGTATAGGACACGGGTTGCCGGTAAACGGTCGTGTTCAACAGGCGCCACTCCAGTACACCCACCACATTGTAGTGTAGTTGCCGATCAGGCCGGGGACCGACGATCAGGCTGACTGGTTGCCAGCGCAGGCCGGTTTGCAAACCTGTGAGTACGACTGAGTGAGTTACCCGTACAGAGTCGCCCGACTGGCTGGGTGGATTTAGCCCGACACGTTGCGAGAGGTGGGCCAATGGCAGGTCAAGCAGTCGATGGTCGATAGACAACGATCGATTGAGCACCAGGTCCGACGGGGCGATAGCGGTCAGATGCGCAGTCTCAGGAAGCGACTCACGACTACCCGCACACGTCATCAACGTTACGACACAAAGCGCAAGGCTGGCGCTTCGACTATACTGCCGGGCGAACAATTGCAGGCAACGATACCAGCCGACTAACAGCCCTATTGCCAGGGCAATGTTCAGCAGCAGCCAGAGTGCGTAGAGAAAGGTCATCGAAACGGAGTGGTGTACGGCGAAAAAATACGATAAATAATCGCTCCCATGCAACATCTGCCCCCGTCGCGTCTCTTTAGCCCGAGTTTCCCTCCGAATACGTCATCATAACCCGGTTCCGCCACTCGTCACACCGATTGAACCGCTTGTGTAAGATAAGGTACTGTGTGATGCATACTACCTACCTTTGTTGAGTACTAAGTAATCAATAGCACGCCTTATCAACACCTGATCCATCGCTATGAAAACGATCTTCTCCTTCCTCTTTTTTATCATTTATTGCGCGTCGGGGGCTTACAGTCAGCCGATTAGCCGGGGCACGGTTCGTGGAAAAGTAGCTACCACGACTGGTAAAGCCCTAGAGTTTACGACGATGATGCTGCTCAAATCGAACGACTCGACGCTGGTAAAAGGCGTGGTCAGTGATGTCGACGGTAATTATCTGTTCGAAAGCGTGGGTGCCGGGACCTATCTGGTATCGGCGCAGCAGCTGGGTTATCGCAAAACGTACAGTGCCCTGTTTACCATCGACGAAGCGCAGCCTGCCCTCGAATTGCCCGCGCTGGCCATGGCCGACGAGTCGAAAAACCTGACCGAAGTCAACGTGGTCGCGAAAAAACCATTCATCGAACAGCAGGTCGACCGGACGGTGCTGAACGTGGAAAACAGCATCGTGTCGAGTGGTAATACGGCCTTGGAAGTGCTGGAAAAAGCCCCTGGCGTCACCATCGACCGGCAGAACGATCAGATTCAGCTGAAGGGCAAAGCGGGCGTGATCGTGTACATCGACGGTAAGCAGACGTACCTCTCGCAGCAGGAAGTATCGAACCTGCTCAAAAACACACCCAGCGACAACATCGCCAGCATCGAGATCATCACGAATCCCGGCTCTAAATACGACGCGGCCGGTAACTCAGGCATCATCAATATCAAGATGAAAAAGAACAAAAACCTGGGTACCAACGGGTCGATCATTCTGAACTCGGGTTACGGCTGGGTGCGCGATCTGGACGGGAATTTTCTCAACCGGCCGAAAGGGGGCGTCACGGTCAATCTGAACCACCGTACCAGCAAAGTCAACCTGTTCGGCAACTACACGTACTTTAACCGGACCAGTAACAACAGCAACGAAATAGGCCGGGTTATTGTCTACGATGGCCGTACCACCTACTTCAATCAGCAATCGTTCCGGCCCAGTCAAAGTGTCAACCAGTCGTTCAAAACGGGTGCTGATTTTTTCGTCAGTACGAAAAGTACAATCGGCGTTGTCGTCAATGGCTTCAGCAACAGCTGGATGTCGGACGGGATCAACAAGACCTTTATCCGCGACGAGAACCGGCAGCTCATCAGTCAGCCAACAACCCTGATTGCGGCACGTGAACTGCTGAAAAACCTGACGACAAACGTCAATTACAAATACGATTTCGACGGTAAAGGACACGAGTGGACCGCTGATGTCGATTACGTTCGTTACAACGGCAACAATGGTAACACGCTGAGCACCGTATACCGCAACGCCGAGGGGGCTCTGCTCCGCCCGAATCAGGACGTTCGGAACCGGATGCCGTCGGTCATTGGTATTCTGGCCTTCAAAACGGATTACGTGCGGCCCCTGAAAAACGGGTCCAAAATTGAACTGGGTCTGAAAAGCAGTATCGTCGACACCGACAACAACACGGTCTACGATACGCTGCGGCAGGAACAACAGCAATGGGTGTTCGACGCCAGCCGGTCGAATCAGTTCGTCTATAACGAAAACATCAACGCGGCTTACGCCAACTACGCCGGTAAGATCGGCAAGCTGAAAGTGCAGGCGGGCCTGCGGGCCGAGCACACCCATTCAATCGGTAACTCGATCACGATGGATCAGCGCGTCGAACGCAATTACCTGAACCTGTTTCCGACGTTGTTTCTATCGCAGAAGCTCGACACCAACAACGTGCTGAACCTGTCGTACAGCCGCCGGATTCAGCGCCCTGATTACCAGAATCTGAACCCGTTCATATTCTACCTCGATCCGTACACGTATCAGCAGGGCAACCCGTTTCTGCGCCCTCAATACACCAACTCGGTCGAGCTGACGCACGTCTACAAAGACAAAATTTCGACCTCGATCAACGTCAGCCGCACCACCGATTTTATCAACGACGAAACCCCCCGGCAGATCCCCGAAAAAGGCATCACCTACGTCACGGCCGAAAACCTGGGTAGCCTCGACAACCTCGGCCTGACGGTCAGCCTGCCCATCACCATTGCCAAGTGGTGGACCGTGCAGACGAACCTGAACGGCTACTATCAGCACTACCAGACCTACTATTCGGGTACGCCCTACGAGGTGAAATTTGTCGCGGTGAACCTGTATATGTCGCACACCATCACGATCAACAAAACGCTGTCGGCGGAAGTGTCGGGCTGGTATAATTCGGCGGCACAATACGGCTTCTACCGGGCACAGCCGATGGGCGCGTTCAACGTCGGGGTACAAAAGAAACTGATGGATGGCAAAGCGAATTTGAAGCTGAATGTCAACGACCCCTTCTGGATCAACCAGTTTCGCGGCCGGGCCGTAGTCGGCGACATCGATTTCAGTGTCAAATCGCGCTGGGAAAGCCGCCGGATCGCCCTGACGTTTACGTACCGTTTCGGCAATCAGAACGTCAAAGCCGCCCGCGAACGCAACTCCGCCACCTCCGCCGAACAAAACCGCATGAAGGGAGGGAATTAAAAGCGAAAGAGCGAAAGAGCGATGGTGCGATTGCTCCAGATGTTCGCTCTTTCACTCATTCACTCTTTCGCTCTTTATATAATTGGACTTTAGTTTAGGTTAAGCAATTGAAAAGTCAGTCCCGGATTGAGGGCTGGCTTTTTTGTTTGTGTCGATTAGGTAAATACCCCTAAAACGAGATAAGGCTCCCCGAAACGGAGAACCTTATACTGACTATTCCTAAACCCTTAACCTTTTCTACATGAAAAACTAACTTTAACCCTTTACTGTTCCAAAGCCGGCAGTGCTAACTTTGAATATCTTCCTGAACGTCAGTCAATTTTAATGAGCTACGTTCCTCGATCTCGTTCACTCAGTAACAGAGGGTATGTCAGGTAAGCTTACTATCGGTTCTATCACCGATTCTGCAACTATAACGACTCTATTCTCTGTTTTGTTCTATTTCCCTTGTGGCTAAAGAACATACAAATCTCGTCAGAAGTTTTTAGAATGCAAACATCCTGTTAGGGCCGTTCAAAATTATATTCCGAATAAAGTATTGATTTTATGGACAATACAGAATAAAAAGAAGTCATATTGAATGAAAATGCACATTTTTATGCACAAAAGATAATTTGCTTGTCAATCGACTATTATTGAAATAATGCAAAATTCTTTAAAAAATTATATCATTGGTTGTAATTATTCATAGCATTCTGTATGCCCATAGTACAAAAAGCGACTACGGCATCGCCCACCCTGTCGAGGTAGTCCGGCAATTGAATCATTTCGTCCTCAGAAAACTGGCCCAGTACGAAATCGATTTGTCGTCCCTTCGGGAAATCACTACCGATACCGATACGCAAACGGGCGTACTCCTGAGTACCCAACAACTCATCGATATTACGCAGCCCATTGTGCCCACCCGCTGAGCCTTTGGGTTTAAGCCGCAGCTTCGTAAACGGTAAATCTTTGTCGTCAGACAGGACAAGCAGGTTGTCGATGGGGATATTTTCCTGCTTCATATAATACTGTACTGCCTTTCCGCTCAGGTTCATGAACGTAGTCGGTTTCACGAAGAAAAACTGCTTGCCCTTGTACGACCATTTAGCCGTATAGGCCAGTCGGGTCAGTGAAAAGGAAAAGCCATGCTGGGCCGCCAGCCGGTCAAGTGCCATAAAGCCCGCATTGTGACGGGTGAGCGCATATTCGGGGCCAACGTTGCCTAGCCCGACAATCAGAAATTTCACAGTATCAGCAGATGAAAAGTGTCTGGTGCAAAGGTCCGGCAAAAGGGAGTGCGAAAAAAGCGTCCTGCCAATCGGTAAACTGTAAAACGACCCGTTACTTTTGGGCCATGAATCAACAACGCCTGATTTTAGCCAGTCCATTGCTCGAAATTGTCGTAAGCAGGCTGGCGCAGCAGCTCATCGAAAACCACCAGGATTTTGCCGATACCGTTCTGCTGGGGATGCAGCCGCGCGGTATCTATTTCGCCGAGCGTGTTAGCCGCGAACTGAGCCGGGCGCTGGGCCGCGACGTACCGCTGGGGTATCTGGACGCAACCTTCTACCGGGACGATTTTCGTCGGCGCGACACACCGTTACGTCCCAACACGACGCACGTACCGTTTGTCATCGAAAACAAGCGCGTCATTCTGATTGACGACGTCCTGGCAACGGGTCGTATGGTGCGGGCTGCCCTCGATGCCATGACCGCGTTTGGCCGCCCCCGCAAGGTGGAACTGCTGGTGCTGATCGACCGGCGCTACAACCGCGATCTGCCGATCAAGCCCGACTATACGGGTATGAAAGTCAATACACTGGAGTCGCAGCGGGTGCTGGTCGAGTGGACCGAGCAGGGCGCTGACGCCGACCGAATCTGGCTGGTTGGTTGATCGGTGATCCGGTTGTTTAAAATCATATTAAATAAGTATTCGTCCGGTGACACCCGAGTAGGAATTGCTGAGTAGTACGCGTAAATTGGCTGACCTTTTTTTCTTGTATGGAAGATCGTTTACGTACGCTTTCTCTCTGCTTACTGGTTGGTTTGTTGATGTGTTTGGGTGGGCAACTGCGTGCGCAAACGACATACTCAGTTACAGGACTCGTTACCGATGCCAAGACGGGCGAACCTGTGCCATTTGCCAGCGTGGCGCTGGTGGGTAAGCGGGTCGGTACGATCACCGATGACCAGGGGCGCTACACCCTGCGTACCAATATCCTGAGCGATTCGCTGGCGGTTAGTTCGATGGGCTACGCCAACACGCGCCGGGCAATCGACAAAGAACGCATTACGCAGGCTATCGACGTGCAACTGCCCATGTCGGCGGGAAACGCCTTGCAGGAAGTGGTCGTGCGGGCGGGCGAAAACCCGGCCTTTCGCGTGCTGCGGCAGGTACGCAAAAATCGATCGCTCAACGACCGTAACCGCCTGAAAGCCTACGAATACGACAGCTACCAGAAAACCGAGATTGCACTAAGTCACCTGACCGACCGGATGCGGCAGACTGGCCTCTTCCGGAAGATCAATCAGGCGATGAGTCAGGTCGATTCGATTGTTGATAGTGACGGTAACCGGTTGCTGCCGTTGCTGGTATCAGAGTCGGTAACGCATACGTATTACCGCACCGGCCCGCAGCGTCGGCGCGAAGACGTCCGCAAGACCCGCATCAGGGGGATAGCCGTCGACGATGCCGGTGTAAGCTCGCAGTTGCTGGGCGGCACGAGTCTGGCCAGCCAAAACTTCTACGACAACTACATCCCGATTCTGGGAAAGGATTTTGCCTCGCCCATCGGCGAAAACTGGCGGAACTGGTACGAATTCTTCCTGGCCGATACCACGCAGATTGGCGACCACATCTGTTACGAAATCCAGTTCGATCCCAAGCGCCCCGAAGACCTCGCCTTCACCGGAAAAGCCTGGATCGACACAACCTCGTTTGCCCTTTGCCAGATCGACGCCAAAATCGGCAGTCGGGCCAACCTGAACTACGTCCGGTCGCTGACCATCGAGCAGGAGTTGGAGCCGACGCCCGATTCGACCGGAGCCAAGACGAAGGAAGGCTGGTTGCCGGTCGGGCTGAAACTTACCGCCGATCTGACGGGTGTAGGTAAGCAATCGCTTGGTATGCGGGCGCAGGTAACGCTTCGCAACAGCAACGTGGTGGTCAATCAGCAGAAGCCGGTCTTGTTTTATGAACAGCCTATCGAGCCGAGCGATACCGTGGCAACGACCAACGAAGCCTACTGGCGCATCGTACAACGTACCCTGGCCGGCCCCGACTCGCTGAACAAGGCCGATCAGAAATCCCGGATGATGATTGAGACGCTGCGGTCGGTACCGGCCGTACGAACCGCCGAAGCGGTGGGGCAGATTGCCGTGACGGGCTTTCTCAAAGTGGGTAGTTTCGATCTGGGGCCGTACCCGTACCTGTTTGCCGTCAACACGGTTGAAGGGCTGCGGACGCGCGTCGGTTTCCGCACCAACGAACAGTTTAGCCGGCACCTGGTGGTTCGCGGCTATCTGGCCTATGGTACGCTCGATAAAGAATTCAAATACGGCGCGGAAGTCGATTACCTGATTTCGCGGCAGCACTGGACCCAGATCGGCGTTCGCATGAGCTACGATCTCGAACGGCTGGGGCTGACCCCCGAACTGATCGGTGGTAACCGGATTTTCTACGCGCTGAGCCGGTTTGGTCGGTATCGGGGGGCTTATCAGAGTAAGCAGAAGGAAGCATTTTTCGTTACGGAGCCGGTCAAAGGGATCATGTTGCGGGCCATGATCGGTAGCCGGACGTTCGATCCGTTGTTTCCCTACGCGTACCGCAGTGCCCCCGACATGGGCGATCAGTCGCCCCTGCGCTCCGAAATCAACGATGCTTACTGGGCTATCGAAGCACGGCTGGCGCGGAAGGAAAAATACATCATGGATGGGAACGAACGTATTACGCTCGGCACCAAACGAGCACCCGTCCTGACGATCCGCTACACGCGCGGCACGACCGGGCTGGGCTCTGATTTCAACTATGACCGGCTGACCCTGCGCGCGCAGCAAACCCTGCGGTTGGGGCCGCTGGGCCGAATGACGTACCTGCTCTCAGCCGGGTTTACTCCTTCGACATTACCCGCTCCGCTGCTGTTCCCACATATCGGCAACCCGACCCCCCTGCTGACGACCAATACGTTCAACCGGATGCAGTTCTACGAATTCGTCAGTGATCGGTTCGTGGCTGTCCACATGCAGCATCGGTTTGAAGGGTTTCTGTTCAACCGCCTGCCGGGTATTCGTAAGCTGAACTGGCGGCTGGTTGCCAACGCCGATATGCTGTGGGGAAGTCTGTCGAAGGCAAATCAGGCACTGGAACCGACCGAGATGCTGCCGAATGGACAACGATCAGTTCGCTTCGGTCACCTCGATCCCAGCATCCCGTACGTAGAGCTGGGTTACGGTATCGACAATATTTTCAAGATTTTCCGGGTGCAGGCGGTACACCGGCTGACGTATCTGGAGCCGGGGCCCAACAACATCCCGACGAACCGGTTTGTCATCAAAGCCGCTGCGTCGATCAGTTTCTAAGGGATACCAATCTTTTCGTTGCCGTCCGGGTTATATAGGCAATCACGTTAACCACCGTTTCGTATGTCTCTTGTCGCGCCCGTTACCATCCGAAAAGTTACCGGCGACTCTGTCGTTGAGAAGCCTGACCTGCTGGCCGTTGAAGAACCACTCGAAATCCGGCTGGGTTTCGGGCCCGTCGGCGACCGGCAACAGCGTAGTGTATCCGTGACGATGCGGACACCCGGCCACGACGAAGAGCTGGCAATGGGTTTCCTGTACACGGAAGGTATTGTGCTCCACCCCGGTGATATCGTATCGTGCCGTCACTGCGTGCAGGACGAAGCCAAAGAAGGCAACGTATTGCGCGTTGAACTGAAACCCGATGTGCTGGTCAACTGGGCGCGGCTGGAACGGAATACGTTTACCTCATCAAGCTGCGGGCTGTGTGGCAAGACGACAATCGAAGCAGTCATGGCCGAAACCGCCGGACCGGTCGATTCGGATCTGCTGCTTGATGCCGCCGTGCTACACGCCCTGCCCGACCGCGTGCGTGATACCCAACGAGCCTTTGCCTACACAGGCGGTATCCATGCCGCAGCCCTGTTCGACGCTGATGGTAAGATCGTACTGGTCCGTGAAGACATCGGCCGACACAACGCCCTCGACAAACTGATCGGTGCGGCTTTCTGGCAGGGCTGGCTACCCCTGCGCAATCACGGTGTTTTCCTGAGCGGACGTATTGGCGTCGAACTCGTGCAGAAAAGCTGGAAAGCTGGTCTGGGTTTTCTGGGCGCTGTTGGCGCGCCGTCGAGTCTGGCGGTGCAGATGGCCCAGGATGCGGGTATCACACTCGCTGGCTTCGTCCGCGATGATCGCTTCAACCTGTACACCGAACCGCAACGTGTTCTCATTGGCGAACAGGCGGTTCGCGCCTGAATCCGGTGCGTTGAGGCACGGATGGTTTCAGTAAATCGACGACGGACCTGGTTATGTATGGATACGAAAGCGGCCATTGCAGCCCTGCTGTTGGTAGGGAGTAGTTTGGTATGTCGTGGACAGCTGGCTACATACATCCGCAGACAACCTCAATCTACAGATACGTATTTTCAGACGATTACGTACCCGGGCGATCAACGTGAATTTTGTGCTGTGTCGACCTTTCTCAAAGACAGTACGCTCTATCGCATCGATAGTTACCGGATTGCCGGTCCACAGTACACCCAAACGGTACCGCTGAGCGATCAGATAGCTGCAACGCGTGAAGGCAGCACGAAGATTATGTACCCCAACGGGCAGGTGTATCTGAGTTGCCTGTACCACTACAACCGTCTCGACGGGCCGCTTTTACTCTACTACAGCGATGGTGCGCTCAAACGTCGGGAACTGTACAGGAAGGGGGCACTGAAGGAGAGTCATTGCTACACCCCGCAGGGTACTGAGGAACCATACCACCCGCTCTACCAACCGATCCTGTTTAACGGATCGTACAAGACGCTGACGCAATACATAGAGAAAAAGGTGCAGCCCATTATCGACCGTACTGGCGCAACGGATGCGCAGGTTCAGCTAACGATTAACGAATTAGGTCAGGTGGTTGATGTGCTGGTCAATTCGCACTCGAAAGCGAATGACGACGACTTAATCGCGTCCATTCGGGCTGTCATACAGGCAATTCCACAACAGGTACCCAATCAGTTAAACTGGAAACCAGCCAGGATGGATGACGTACCGCTGACTGAGATTCAACGCGTCTTCATTACAAAACGCAGGGGATTCATTTATGTGAACATACCGCCATCGACATCGGACTAAGCATACGGTAGTGGCCAGGTAATCTATTACCTTTTTAATAGCCGTTTTGCCGAACAATGGGTTGGTATGTTTGATTTATATTGACAACAAGCCAACGGGTCAGCATTATGAAAACGAGGATAGTAATGAGTCTGCTATTTGCAGCAATGGCGTTCAGCGCACAGGCGCAGTACGACCGGAAGAAAGCTACGAACGACGCTAACAACGGGTCTGTATCGAAAAACCAGGTCAACAGCGTGACCAAAAACGGGGGTGGAAATGCGGGCAAAACCAGCACCGGCGTCAAGAGCGAAGGCGTCCACACGGGCGGGGAGCAAATGAAGCCGGACACACGATCAGTCTACGACCGGCCGTCGAAAAAATCGTCGTCGGCCACGGCCGGGAAGGGGAAAGAGGCTAAAAGTAACAGTAGCGTCAGTGCGCCCCCAAAGAATTGATTGACACTATAACCGAATCGGCACCCTGCCTGGGAATGGCTACTCAGTAGCCTCCGTGAGCAGGGTGCCGATTCAGTTGTATCAATAGCGTAGGCTTTGCCGGAAAGTGATCAGGCCGGTAGGCGCATCGTAAGCGCGCCGGGGCGAATCCTGGCGTTGATTTCCGTAACGCGCCCCTGATATTCGCCGTCGACCTGAAAATACGTCTTGCGGTGCGTTTCGATGCGGATCGACGTAGCCGGGAATACCTCGATATTTTTGGCGTCGAACGGCTGATAGCGCCAGAACAGTTTTACGATGGCCCAGATCGGTAACCGGCGGAAGACGACGATCTCAAACCGGCCGTCGGACGGGTCGCCGTCGGGGTTGATAACCGCCCCCGTGCCATACATCCGGGCGTTGGCCAGCACGATCATAAACGCGGCCCGCTGCACACAGTCGTCGTCGAGGTTGATCGATACTTTCAACAGCCGCCGTTGCCGCAGTACATTGACTACGCTCTTCAGATAGCCCAGCTTGCCCCGAAGGTTGTTGCGCTGGTAGTACCGGACCAGCTGGGCATTCAGGCCAATGTCGCTCAGGTGGATACATAGTTCGCCATTGACATCGATGCAGTCGATGGGCCGGTTTTGTCCGTCAATCAGCAGTTGTAAGCTACCGTCGATATCCTGCGGGATGTTCAGTTCGCGGGCCATACCATTGGCCGAGCCGGCGGGTAGTATGCCTAGCGGAATACCCGAATCGACCAGATGCTCGGCAACGGATTTGATCGTACCGTCGCCCCCCACGGCCACTACGCAGTCGGGCCTGACTGCCTGTATCCTTTTAGGTAATTCAACAGCGTCCGTTTTACCGTCGAGGTGAAACAGATCGGCGCTGTGATGATTGTTGGCGAAAAAGTTATGAATAGCAACCTCCCAGTCGCTTTTGCCTTTGCCGCCGGAGGCCGGATTGATCGCGAATAAAAACAGCAACTTACCTGGTGTTTGTGGGTTATACTCAATAGCTATCGACTGATGCAGCTGGATGCCCGCTTACCATCAACAATGATTTCTAAACAAACTAAATCCCCGAAAAGCCTGATTATACGCCGTTTGTTAACATGGCTTCGGCTGAGCAGCCAGCCGTCGGTGAAGGTATATCGGGGATACGGTAACGATAAGGTGCTGATTATTAGTGGTCATGCGCTCCGGCGCAGCGCGTTGCCCCGCACCAATTACCGCGATAATAAGCTGGTCAATCTGCTGGCGGTCATGCGGTTATTCATGGTCAAACCATATCCGCTTGCCCGTGTCCGGCTACACTGCGCCGGGTTGACGGCCGACGTCATTGCCGACGAAAACGGGTTTTTTCAGTGTGACTTGTCCCTGCCTGCTTCACTTTCGCCCGGCTGGCATCCCGTCCGGGCGGAGTTACTGTCGCAGACATTGCCTGCTGAAACCGTGCTGGGTGAGGGGGAAGGGAAAGTGCTGATTCCGGGGCTCACTACATTCGCCTGCATTTCCGACATCGACGATACATTTCTGGTATCACACTCTTCGACTATCGCCAAACGACTGCTGGTATTGCTGACGGAAAACGCCCATAGTCGCGATCCGTTCGATGGCGTGGTGGCTCATTACCAGTTGCTGGCCCAGGCCGACAGCGGCCCGGCGACCAACCCGTTTTTTTACGTATCGAGCAGCGAGTGGAACCTGTACAACTACATTCTGGAGTTCTCGGAACAGAACGGCCTGCCCGACGGCGTATACCTGCTGAGTAAACTCAAGCAGTTTTTTCAACTGTTGCAAACCGGTAAAACGAAGCACCATACCAAGTTCGACCGGATCAAACGAATACTGGAGACGTACCCCGCTATGCGCTTTATTCTGCTGGGCGACGATTCGCAACAGGACCCCACAATTTATTCGTCGGTAGTACAGCAATTTGGTCACCAGATTAGTTGTGTATACATACGTCAGATCGTACCCGCTCACCAGCCTGCTACCCGTGTGCTGATGCAGCAGATCGAGGCTGCCGGTGTACCGTACTGTTATTTCGCTCATAGTGAGGAAGCGCGTCAGCACTCGATTCGCATAGGGCTGGTGGCTTCGTAAAAACCTATCGTACAAGCATGAACATAAACACCCCTCCGGAAGAAATTACCGGTAACCTCGTCGTCAAAGAGCCGTTTGACGACGCAGCTGGCGTAACGGCCGTTCTTCAGTCGGTTAAACACACGTTTGAAGGAACGGGACTTGTCCGGGGATCAAAATCCCTGCTCAAGCTCAACCAGAAAGACGGCTTCGACTGCCCATCCTGCGCATGGCCCGATCCCGATCATCACCGCTCGCCCATTGCCGAATACTGCGAGAGCGGAGCGAAGGCCGTGGCCGACGAGATTATGACCAATCACACGGCGTCGCCCGTGCTGTTTCAGCGGTATACCGTCAATGAACTACGGCAGAAAACGGATTTCTGGCTCGGTCAGCAGGGTCGCATTACCCAGCCGATGTTGCTGAAGCCGGGCGCGGAGCATTACCTGCCCATCAGCTGGGATGAAGCCTTTTCGACCATTGCCAGCCACCTCAACGAGCTCGATACGCCCGATGAAGCCGTGTTCTACACGTCGGGGCGGACAGGTAACGAAGCGGCTTTTATGTACCAGCTATTCGTCAGAATGTTTGGCACCAACAACATGCCCGACTGCTCGAACATGTGCCACGAATCGACCAGCGTGGCCCTGGCCGACACGCTGGGGCTGGGTAAGGCGTCGGTGACGTACGAAGATTACGCCAAAGCCGACGTGATTATGATTATGGGGCAGAACCCCGGTACCAACTCGCCCCGGATGCTGACGGTGCTGGAAGAAGCCAAGCGTAACGGCTGTAAAATCATTTCGGTCAACCCAATTCACGAGATCGGTCTGATCAAGTTCAAAAACCCGCAAAGCCCGCGCGACATCCTGCTGGGTGGCGAAAAACTGACCGACCTGTACCTGCAGGTTCGTATCAACTCCGACATGGCCCTGCTGAAGGCGATGTGCATGATTCTGCTCGAAGAGGAAGAAAAAACGCCGGGGCAGGTACTCGATCAGGCATTCATCAGTCAGTACACGTCGGGCTTCGACGCGTTCAAAAAGGGGCTGTCGTCGTTCAACCTGAATGAGCTATCAGGGCAGTGTGGGGTACCGCTGGAGCAGATTCGCGAAGCGGTCGGTATGTTCCGCAACACCCGGAAGTTTATCATCTGCTGGGCGATGGGCCTGACCCAGCACCGCGACTCTGTCGATACGCTCAACGAACTGGTGAACCTGCTGCTGCTGAAAGGAAGTATCGGGATCGAAGGGGCGGGGGCCAGCCCGATTCGTGGCCACTCCAACGTGCAGGGCGACCGGACAATGGGTATCTGGGAAAAGCCGAAACCTAAATTCCTCGATTCGCTCAAGAGCGTGTACAACTTCGAGCCGCCCCGCCACAATGGCTTCGACGTGGTAAAGTCGGTGAAGGCGATGCACGACGGTAAGGTCAAAACGTTCTTCGGCATGGGGGGCAACTTCGTGCTGGCCGTGTCGGATACCGACTACACCGCCGAAGCGATGCGTAAGCTGAAACTGACGGTTCATGTGTCGACCAAGCTAAACCGGTCGCATTTGACCCACGGCGAAACGGCGCTGATTCTTCCCTGCTTAGGCCGTACCGACCACGATCATCAGGCAACGGGCGAACAGTTTGTGAGCTGCGAAAGCACCACGGGCGTTGTGGCCCAGTCACACGGCGTGGTCGATGCGGTATCGAAAGACCTGAAAAGCGAGGTGGCTATTCTGGGTGAACTGGCGAAAGCGACGCTGTCGAATACCAGTTCGCACGCCCGGCGCAACCTGCCTCCGCTGCCCCACGAAGCCACGACGGCTAAGTTCTGGGACGATTTCGTGGGTAACTACGACCTGATCCGCGATGGTATCGAAAAGGTAGTAGAAGGATTCGATAATTATAATGAGCGGGTGCGGATACCGGGTGGTTTCTACATTCCGAACGGGCCCCGTGTCCGGGAGTTTAAAACCAGTGATGGCAAAGCGCATTTCACCGTCAATATTCCCGATACGCATAGCCTGCAACCGGGCGAACTGATGATGATGTCGATCCGGTCGCACGATCAGTTCAACACGACGATCTACGGTTACGATGACCGCTACCGGGGTATTTACGGCGAACGGCGGGTCATCTTTATGCACAAAGACGACATCGCCAATCTGGGCTTGTACGATCAGCAACTGGTCGATCTGCACAGCACGTACTACGGTAAAGTCCGCACGGCGCACAAGTTTCTGATTGTTCCGTACAACATTCCCCGTGGCTGCGTAGCCACCTATTATCCGGAAACCAACGTGCTGATTCCCATCGATCAGGTGGCCGAGCGGAGCAATACGCCCACCTCGAAATCGATTATTATTACTATTACCCCAGCTGAAGTGCTGGAAGAAGCGGTAGCGTAGTCGGCTCCTGCGTCACCACAGAGTGAACTATCCCGCGCTTACCTCGTTGTACGTGCGGGATAGTTTTTTACCACTAAACACTAGTCTACGATGTCATTTTACTCGGCTAAACCCGGAGATCTGCTGATCGATGCCGCCCGAAAAGGCGATGTCGCGTCTATTAACCAACTGCTCGGCGACGGCGACGGCGTCGACGTCAACGTTGCCGACGAACGTGGTTTTACCCCGTTGACCATTGCTACCTACGACAACCATATCGAAGCCGCCAAAGCACTGATTGCCGCTGGTGCCGACGTTAACCGGCAGGACGTCGCGGGCAATACTGCTTTGATGGGCGTCAGCTTCAAAGGATACGCGGAGATCGCGCAACTGCTCATCGACAACAGAGCCGACCTCAACCTGACCAACGGCACCGGTGGTACGGCACTGCTCTTTGCCACCATGTTCGGTCGGGCTGATATGATCCGTCTGCTGCTCAAAGCCGGTGCCGACGCCACTATTCGCGACGCCAAAGGAATGACCGCCCGCGATGTGGCTACTCAGCAGGGGAATCAGGAAGTTCTGGCGTTGTTTGGTGCGTGATGACCTCACCCCCCGGCCCCTCCCGCAACGGCGGACCGCCTAAAACAGGAGAGGGGGTGACCATCGAAACACAAGCCTTGCTACTCTCTTGGCAGGGAGATAATTGACTGCAAAAAAAAGCCCCTCTCCCATTTTGAGAGAGGGGCGGTCCGACGGGTCGGTTGGGACGGTCGGCCGCTGCCGTGAGGGTAAATACCAACTCAGAACACCAGTTTCTTCACGCCAGCCAATGAAGCGCGTACGCTTTCAATGGGCGTCTGCGTGCCGTATTCTTCCACTTCCACAAAATAGTGTTTGACGCCCGCCCGTTGCGCTGCAGCCAGCATGGGTGTCATATTCAGGTCGCCCTTTCCCACGATTGTCGACATCTTGTGGTCTTTCGGATCGCGGTCTTTGATGTGCGCCATCGTGAAGCGGCCGGGGTACTTGTTGAAGTACGTAACGGGGTCCTTGCCTGGTGCCATTACCCAGAAAAGGTCCAGCTCAAACGTGACCAGTTTGGGGTCGGTGCCGCGAACCAGCGTATCGAACGGGACCATGCCGTCCATGTCGATGAACGGATAATCGTGGTTGTGGTAACCAAACATCAGGTTCGATTTCTGCGCCAGTTCGCCGTATTTGTTGAACTCGTCGGCTACTTTGCGGAAGCCGCTCATGTTCTCGCGCATCTCCTTCGGAATCCACGACACGACGAAATACTGAAAACCCGCTTCGGCCGCGTCGTTCATTCGCTTTTCCATATCGGGTTCGATACCCGTGTGCGTACTCACCGGCGTCAGGCCCAGTTCTTTCATATATGCCTTGAACTCGGCCGGCGACATACCCCACAAAAAGCCTTTGCTGCCCGGATACGACTCGATTTCCTTATAGCCCATAGCCGCTACTTTTTTTAGTGTTCCGCGCGCATCTTTCTCCATATCGTCGCGGAGCGAATACAGTTGCAGGCCGGGCTTCGGCGTGTTGGGCGCAGCTTGCAGGGCACCGGGCAGCAGTGCCGCACCAGCTGTCAGCATACCGGCCTGGTGCAGAAATAAGCGTCGATTGAGGGTCATAAGCGTTTGGGTTTTGGGTTGTTAGAAGTTGAAAATAAAGCGTTTGTACTAATAATGTACGAAAAATTCACCCAAACAATTGTCGGACTAGTTCCTCTTTTGATAGACCAACGTGTTCGGCAATGCTTTTAAGAATGCTGTTCAAGGTGCCAATTTTGATTGGGTCATGGCGCGGAATCGTTTCACAGTGCAGACCATTCAGCGTCGTTTGAATACGAATGTGACTACCTGTTTGCCGGACTACTTCATAACCAAACGGTTTCAGCAGTTTAATGAGGTCCAGGCCAGTAAGATCACGGGGGATTCTCATAACGCAAACACTTCGTCTTTTACGAAATGCAGTCGTACCAGTTGTGGCCATTGAGATGGACTATCGTAGTGGCAGTCAATAGCATCGCGAATCATTGGTTTCAAATCAGCTATTGTTTCAGCCTGCGTGAAGATATGTTCGCCCACCGCCTGCGCCGTAAAACCACCTTCGGGGTCTTCCTCAACCAAAAAAATCAGTTCTCTCATTGCAGTTTACAGTTGAAACGTACTGATAATCAAAAATAAAGGTTTACGGCGGGGAATGTAAGGCGGCAACTCCCCACCGTAAACTGTGTACTGAAAACCAGCTATTTAATATACCGGAAATCTTCGTTGCCCTTGAGGGTCAGCAGGGTTTCGTACATCAGCTTAATCACATTCTGCACGTCGTCCATATGCACGGTTTCGACGGTCGTGTGCATGTACTTCAGCGGCAGCGAAATCAGGGCAGAGGCAATGCCTTCGGTAGCGTAGGCGAATGCGTCGGTGTCTGTACCGGTCGACCGGCTGACGGCCTGCCGCTGAAACGCAATCTCCTTTTCCGTCGCTACGTCGATCAGTAAGTCGAGCACATTGTTCTGCACGGCGGGGCCGTAGCATAGTACCGGACCATCGCCACATTTCAGGTCGCCCTGCTCTTTTTTGTCGTACTTCGGCGACTGCGTATCGTGCGTCACGTCGGTACAGATGGCGAGGTCAGGGCGAAGCCGCCGGGCGATCATCTCGGCACCGCGCAGGCCGATTTCTTCCTGCACCGCATTGACGACGTACAGTGTAAACGGCAGCGTGACGTTGTTTTCTTTCAGCAACCGCGCCACTTCCGCAATCATAAAGCCGCCCATGCGGTTGTCGAGCGCCCGACCGACGTAGTACCGGTTGTTCATCTCCATCAGCCCATCGACGAACGTGCAGACGGTGCCGACGTGAATGCCCATCTGGAGCACTTCGTCTTTGGTAGCTGCGCCCACATCGATAAACAGGTCGGTTACTTTAGGGGCGGTGTCTTTGGTCAGGTCGCGGACGTGGATAGCCGGCCAGCCGAATACGCCTTCCACGACGCCTTTCTTCGTATGCAGATTTACCCGCATCGAGGGGGCAATCAGCGCGTCGGAACCGCCGTTGCGCCGGACGAACAGGTAGCCATCATCGGATATGTAATTGACGAACCACGAAATTTCGTCGGAGTGGGCTTCGATAACGACTTTGTAGGGCTGGTCGGGATTGATGACGCCGACCGCCGTGCCGTAGGTATCAACGATATAGCTGTCGGTGTACGGTTTGATGTAGTCGAGCCAGATCTGTTGCCCCGACGATTCGAAGCCGGTGGGCGATGCGTTGTTCAGATACTGGTATAAAAATGCTTTACTGTGCTCGTTCATTGGTGCAAAAGGCGAAATGAATCAGATGAAATGCCTGATCTGTAAATGTACACAGATTGGGTTGACAGGATTACAGGATTGACAGGATTTCAGATGTAGAACGTCGTGACGTGGATTTGGGCAGATCATCCGTTTGTTATTCCCGAAATCCTGTTCATCCGCGACGGCGGCCACCGTGGCGCGGCCCGGCTGTAATCCTGTTAACCCAATCCTGTCGTATATTTGTCTAAATCCTTAACCGATCATGGAAAATCTGCCAGCTGCTCCTGTCACCGGCCCTGTTACCGACGCCGAGCGAACGTATATCATAGCGACCCTGCAAACGACTCAGCAACTCCTGCATGAAACCGTCGACGGCCTGACCGACGCGCAGCTGACGTTCAAGCCCAATGCCGACCGCTGGTCGATTGCCGAGTGTGTCGAGCACATTGTGCTGGTCGAGCGGAGTATTTTTCGGGCTATTCAGCACGGCATCAGTCAGGCGGCTGAACCGGAAAAACGCAGCGAAATCAAGATTTCGGATGTCGATCTGGTCAAAGCCACACGCGGTCGAACCCGGCGATTAGCTGCTCAGTCGCATTTTGTGCCGACTGGAAAATACGGTGATACTGCCGCGACGATGGCTCTGTTCGATCAAGTCCGCGCGACTGATATCGACTTCGCCAAAACGACGGATAGTGACCTCCGCACGCATTATTTCGACCATTTCGTGGTGGGTAGGCTGGATCTGTATCAGGCGTTGCTGCTGATTGCATCGCATGGCGAACGGCACCGTAAACAGATAAATGACGTAATAGCCACGCCCGGCTACCCGCAGTCCTGATGCCTGCTGACTTACCTGTTTTGTATCAGACGGCTGAGCTAGTCGCGATCAACAAGCCCCATGGCCTGCTGGTGCATCGGTCGCCCATCGCCAGCGACGCCAGTGAATTTGCCGTACAACTGCTGCGCGATCAGCTCGGCCAACGCGTATATCCCGTACACCGGCTCGACCGCAAAACGGGTGGGGTGCTGTTGTTCGCGCTGAGCGAAACGATGAATGCCGCCATGCAGCAACAGTTTATGAATGGGCAGGTCGACAAAACGTATCTCGCCATCGTGCGCGGCTACACCGACGACGAGCAGACCATCGATTACCCCCTCCGGCGCGACGACGGACCGGGAACATTGCAGGATGCCGTGACGCATCTGCGAACGCTCCAACGAACCGAAGTGCCAATTTCGTCTGGTAAGCACGCTACGTCGCGGTATTCACTGGTGGAACTGACACCTGAAACGGGACGGATGCATCAGCTACGCAAGCACATGGCTCACATTCTGCACCCGATCATCGGCGACCGGCCCCACGGCTGCAACAAGCAGAACAAGCTGTTTCTGGAGCATTTCGAGATGAACACAATGCTGCTTCACGCCCAGCAACTCAGCTTCACCCCACCCGGCACAGCCGATCCTGTTATGGTCACGGCACCGCTACAGGATGAGTTCCGGCGAATGGTGGATGGTTTGCAGTTTTCGGTGTAGCAGTTACGGTTGGGTAGCCTGTGATGTGTAGCCTGGACCGGTCCGCCGGCGCGGGTCCACGTCCGGGTGGGCGCAAAGCGACCGACAAAGCTGCCGCTACGAGTAGTTGCCCTGACGCGCCCACCAGACGTGGACCCGCGCCGGCGGACCGGTCCAGGCTACACTATTTTTTTCCGCTGCGTTTGATCGGGCGGCCGTATTTGAGCCATTTTTCGGCGGCAATGTCGCGCCGGACGTTGACTTTCTGATTTTTGGCAATCTTCTCCTGAAAGGCTGACCCCGCATCGTCTGGCCGGGGGGCCGACAGATCGATGATTTTCATGCGAATCTGTGTCTGTTCGCCGGGTAACAGTTCCTCACTGATGACCAGGTTGTCGGGCAGATCAACAGTAGTAATGGGTTGGTTGATGAGTGATTCGATGGCTGCACGCTGCTCGGCATCGGCAGGCGTAACGAATGAAATAGCGACTCCGCTACGATTGGCGCGACCCGTTCGCCCAATGCGGTGTACGTAGCTTTCGGGTTCTTCGGGCAGGTCAAAATTCACCACGTGCGATATATCGTCAATGTCGAGACCGCGTGCCAGCAGATCCGTAGTAATCAGCATACGAATGTCGCCGGAGCGGAAGCGTTCAACCGCGTCGAACCGCTTGTTCTGGGCTTTGTTGGCGTGGATAAAATCGACCTGATCGGTGAAGCGGGGCGCCAGTTGATCGAACAGTAAATCGGCCATGGCTTTGCTTTCCGCGAACACCAGCACCTTGTTCATCTCGGCATGTCGGCGCAGCAGCAGATCGACCAGATTGACCTTCGTGTAAAAATTAGGCACCTCATAGATTACCTGCGTGATCGTGTCCGCCGTCGACCCAACGGGGGCCGCTTCGATGCGAACCGGGTTGGCAAAATACGTGTCGAGCAGTTTGTTGACATCGTCAGTTAGGGTTGCCGAAAACAGCAGATTCTGGCGTTTGGGCAGCAGGTCGAAAATCGTAGTCAGCTGCGCCTGAAAACCAAGCGTCAGCATCTCATCTACCTCATCGATCACCAGCTTTTTCAATGACTTGACTTTGACCGTCTTGCTGACCAGCAGATCGACCAGTCGGCCGGGCGTTGCGACCAGCACATCGGCTCCCTGTTGCACCTCAGCCTGCTGCGGACGCAAATTGACACCCCCGTACACGCCCACGACCAGCAGATTCATGTAAGTTGTCAGTCGTTTTATCGTTTCGACCACCTGCACCACCAATTCGCGCGTCGGTACCAGAATCAGGAGTTGCGTCGCGTGATCTTTCGAAAACTGGTGCTGACGCAGGCAGGGGAGGAGGTAAGCCAGTGTTTTACCGGTACCGGTCTGGGCAATACCGCACACGTCGCGCCCCGACATGACGACCGAAAAGACCTGCTCCTGAATGGGTGTGGGTGTTGTATAACCCAGGTCGGTGAGGGCGTTCAGGAGGGGTTTGTTTAAATTCAGGTCGGCAAATGTCATGACAATTCGGGGTAACGTACAGTCCGCAAAAGTACAGCGGATTTGGGGTCAACGCGGGAAAACAGCCGGAAGGTTCCGGAAAATCGACGCAACCGAATTCCGGTTTTTAGCGTATATATCAGTAGGTTACTACCTCGCCTGCCCCCTTTATGCGCTTTATTGCCGTCTTCAGCCAGCAAAACGATTACCACGCCGTCGGCTTCGACGACCTGACTGACGCGGCTGACTTTTTGCTGGGTGGGTACCAGGACGCGCAGCTCGTTCCCTGCGGTACGTACGACGTATTGACCGACGAAACGATTCGTGTAGACACTGGTTCGTTCGACCCGGACACCGATGCGGGTGAGCTGATCCGGCATACGGCACGTACGTATTTCAGCCAGGCACTAAACCGGAGTCAGGGATAAAAAAAGCACAGCCGTAACGCTGTGCCGGTTCGTCATTTGCCGCGATTGGCTACTCTGACGCTGGTTTACCATAGCGTTCCTCGCGAATTACCTGCCACTCAGCCACCGTACCGCCCCGCGTAAAATGCTCGTCTTCATCCTGCATTTCCTGATCCCAGCTGAAATCAGTTGTAAAGTTGCCCTGTGGGGTCAGGTCGATTTGCAGGCGGTTGGCCTGGGGCTGACCATCTTCCAGCCGCATACGATACAGCGTCTGCACGGCTTCGGTTACGTCGGCCGGGAATTCGGTGATCAGTACTTCGGCGTCGCCTGATGGGGTCAGGTAAAAGCCGTCGAACTCAATTTCCTGCCCATTATTGAGCATTTGTACATTGACCCGCGCAATGGTCCAGTCGTCGGTAATGTTCGTACTGATCGCGTCGGTCAGGATGTTATAAATATCGTCGGGTGTCATAGTTGGTTGGGTTTGTGTAGCCTGGACGTCCACGTCCGGGTGCCCGTCAGGGCAACTGTTTCAGGCGGCAGCTTTGTTAGTCGCTGGTGCGCCCACCCGGACGTGGACCCGCGCCGGCGGACCGGTCCAGGCTACACCAGTCCAGGCTACAAATCATAGCATCACCGGCTGACCGGTGCGGACGGATTCGTCGCAGGCAAAGGCGATGCGCAGGCTGTTGATGGCGTCCTGCATATGGTCGGTCAGGTCGATGTTATCGCGGATGGCGTGCAGGAAATAGCGCTGCTCGCGGTTGCAAAGTTCCTGATGGTCGGGTTCATCCTGCATATCGATCCACTCGTCGGGGCGGGTGAAATGATCCTGCGCATCGATGTCAGCGTAGTGGACCCGTAGCGATTCGGTCTTCGTGTGCGAATCGACGTTGTCCGATTTGCCCGTTCCGCCCGCGTTTTTTGCCACAATCGACACGCAGCCCTTCGGTCCGATTACGTCTTTCACAAAGAAGGCCGTTTCGCTCATCATCGGCCCCCAGCCCGCTTCGTACCAACCTACCGAGCCGTCTTCAAAACGAATCTGTAGCTGTCCGTAATTGTAGTTGCCAACCGGAATGTCGTCCGTCAGCCGGGCCCCGATGGCGTTGACCTGCACCGGTTTCGAGCGCGTCATCTGGCACATCACGTCGATATAGTGCACCCCACAGTCGACAATCGGGCTCAGGCTTTTCATCAGATTTCGGTGTACGGTCCACATTTGCCCACTGCTCTGCTGGTTGAGGTTCATCCGCATCACCAGTGGCTTGCCCATGTCGCGGGCGACTTCCACAAACTTCTCCCACGACGGATGGTGCCGCAGAATGTAGCCCACGACCAGTTTACGGTTGGCTTTCTGGGCAGCGGCCATCACCCGCTGGGATCCTTCGACGGTGTCGGCCAATGGTTTTTCGATGAATACGTGGCAACCCTGCTCCAGTGCCATGATCGCAAACGACTCATGGGTATCGGGGTAGGTCGAGATGCAGACCGCGTCGGGCTTGGTTTCGGTGAGGGCCGTTGCATAATCGCTGAACAGTGGATAGCCACCGCCCAGCCGTTCGTTCAGCACAACCTTGCTATTGCCGGTCGAGACGATACCGCAGATCGTAAAGCCGTCGATGAGTTGATACGCCAGCGCGTGTGATGCGCCCATGTTGCCACAACCGACAACCAGTACGCGCAATGAAGAGTCAGAAGAAGTCATAAACCGTTGATTCGGGCTAACGACGCCGATAGGGCGCATACATACAACAGACGAAAGGCGGCAATTTACTCACTGCCTGCCGATGCTTTGCACGAAAAGACAAAAGCGATGCGGGTTGAGTGCTGTCCGTAAATGAAAAGCGCTCCGCAATCGCTGACGATTACGGAGCGCTCGTTGGGCGTGTGTCGGGTCAATATAGCCGCCGTGCTGACGCGCCGGAACGGCCAAAAAGCAGGCTGTCGAGGCTGTACTGGCCGGGTCCGGTCAGCATAAGTACCACGTAAACGGCGAGGTACAAGAAGCCATGCTCACCATCGCCCAGGATTTCGCCCCCGTGCGCCATGAATACGATAACGAGTGCCGTCACGATCAGCGGAATCAGGGCCAGTCGGGTGAACAAGCCCAGCACGAGCAGAATCGAGCAGCCCAGTTCGGCGAAAATGGCCATGCTGAGCGATACGCTGGTACCCATGCCCAGCAAATTCATAAAGTCTTTCTGGTAGTCGGCAAAGTTGGTCAGTTTGGCGTAGCCGTGCGGAATCATCAGGCCGCCAAATACCAGTCTCAGCACCAGGGCGGCAGCGTTCAGGGCAGCGGGGGCAGCGCGCCAGGGGGAAAACAGGAAGTTAGTCATCAGTGAATGAACAGGAATAAGATGTTGGTGGACGAAGATAGGTACCCACGGACAGCGTCCAACGCCTGAAAGGGCTGATGGTTACATAAGCTGCTCGTCTGAATGGCCGTAGCCCCGGCTTTTACACCCTTTCCTGTTTGTTCTGTTAGCCTACCTTCGGAACTTGCTTCCTGTCGGCGGGAAGCCTGCGGGGAGCGAATCAAAATGGCTATATATATTTCCAAATGTTCATTATAGTCTACACAGATTGTATGAACTAAAAGCATTGGTGAACAGTTTTTTGCTTGCCTTACTTCGTATTTGGAAGCAAAACGATATTTAAAATCCTTGGGTTAAGTTTTGTTTGGGGTAGTGACTTTGTTGAATCTGTTAGTGTCGATTTGGTCAGCGCACTTTGTTTAGGCTTGTTTACCACAAGTAGATTAGAAAAAACAGTTGAACCAAAAACCAATAACGGTATGAAAAACGTAGTTAGTACAGCGATTTTTGGAGCCTCCCTTGTGTGGTAGTAGGTTAACAAAAAGCTCCATAGTGCATTGAATTTTCAATACCCATTCAAATTTTTCTCGGACGGGGATAAGGAGGTTCGATTCCTCTTTACCACACCATTTAGTTCATCTGTGAACTCATTGAACCGGCTGAATGCCGGTTTTTTTGTTTAAAGTCATTCGTCGTAAACTTGCCCTATTTGGACGGTTGGCTTGTCAGCCGAGAGCTTAAATTGGAGATCGGAGATCCGCCTAACCGGGACGTTTGCATTGTCGCCCGAAAGATGGAGTTTGAAGCCTAGCACGAACAGCGTCCAACTTTACACAATTTTACGGAAATAGATAACCAGATTACCGGGCCGGTTTGAGTATGGCAGCGAACACAGCCGATTTTTTCTGAGAAGAAAAGCCGACAATCTGGTTTACCTGCTACAGTAGTCTCTGGTAGTTAATCATTACCAGTACGAAAAACAACGAAACGATATGGCAATCAGAGCAATTATAACCGGGGCTACCGGCATGGTTGGAGAGGGTGTCCTGCGCGAGTGTCTGCTCGATCCTGCCGTCGAACGGGTGCTGGTCATCAATCGAAAGCCGGGCGGGAAAAGTCACCCCAAACTGACCGAAGTCATTCACACCGACTTTACGAACCTGTCAGCGATCGAGTCGCAGCTGCGTGACTATACGACCTGCTTTTTTTGTCTGGGCATCTCATCCGTCGGCGTCACCGACGACTATTACGTTCGTACGACCTACGACCTGACGCTGTCGTTTGCGCAGATCATGGCCCGCCTGAATCCCGACATGACGTTTTGTTATGTGTCGGGTGCTGGCACCGATAGCACTGAACGGGGTCGTATCCGGTGGGCGCGGGTGAAGGGCAAGACCGAAAACGATCTGTTAAAATTGCCGTTTCGTAGCGCGTATATGTTTCGGCCGGGCTTCCTGAAACCCACATCGGACCTGAAAAACGTCAAGTCCTATTACCGCTTCATCAACTGGCTATTTCCGGTGATCAAGGCTGTCTATCCAAACGGTGGCTCAACCCTGGCCGAACTGGGACGCGCTATGATTCACGTCGCCGGGCGGGGTTATGACAAACCCGTGTTGGAAGTCCCCGATATTATAAAACTGGCTGATTGATGCCGGTACGTGCGGGTCTATAAAAAAAGCCGGGAGCTCTCCAGTGGAGAGCTCCCGGCTTTTTTTATGGGCCAGTCAGAATTACGCTAACCGGTTGATGCAGTTCAGGTCTTCAAACGCGGTTTTCAGACGGCTGACCATGCTTTCTTCGCCTTTACGCAGCCACACACGTGGATCGTAGTATTTCTTGTTCGGCGAATCGGCTCCTTCGGGGTTGCCAAGCTGCGATTGCAGATAGCCTTCCTTCGCTTTGTAGTAGTTCAGGATACCTTCCCACATGGCCCACTGCATGTCGGTGTCGAGGTTCATCTTCACGGCACCGTAGCGAATGGCTTCGCGGATTTCCTCGCGGCTCGAACCCGACCCACCGTGGAATACGAAGTTGACTGGCAGCGGACCCGTGTTGTATTTCTCCCGAATGTAGTCCTGCGAGTTGTTCAGGATAATCGGCGACAGCTTTACGTTGCCCGGTTTGTAGACGCCGTGCACGTTGCCAAAGGCGGCCGCAATGGTGAAGTTGGGCGAAATCTTGCTCAGCTCTTCATAGGCGTACGCCACTTCCGACGGCTGCGTGTACAGTTTCGAGTCGTCGACGTCGGTATTGTCGACGCCATCTTCTTCGCCACCCGTTACGCCCAGTTCGATTTCGATCGTCATGCCGATTTTGGCCATCCGCTCGAAGTACTTGGCGCAGATTTCGATGTTTTCTTCGATTGGCTCTTCCGACAGGTCGAGCATATGCGACGAGTACAATGGCTTGCCGGTCTGATCGAAATGTTTTTCGCCAGCGGTCAGCAGCCCGTCGATCCAGGGCAGCAGTTTCTTCGCGCAGTGGTCGGTGTGCAGAATGACCGGAACGCCGTATAGTTCAGCTACGTGGTGCACGTGCAGCGCGCCCGAAATCGACCCGGCAATGGCACCCTGCTGTTTGTCGTTGGGCAGGCTCTTTCCCGCGTAAAAAATCCCTCCGCCATTCGAGAACTGGATGATGACCGGCGAGTTGACGGCTTTGGCCGTTTCCAGTACTGCATTTACCGAATCAGTGCCGACAACGTTGACGGCGGGCAGGGCGTAATCGTTTTCGTTGGCGTGACGAAAAAGTTCGGTGACGCCTTCCCCGGTGACAACACCGGGCGCGAAGCGGGTGGCTACATCGCTCATAAGCAAGGGATACTAGTGTTAGTTTTAAAGTATGGCCGGATACAGGTAGGCAAAACGGGTGTCGGCCACTGTATCTGGCTTCGGGGTGTAAAGGTCTGAATAGTATGGAAGAATTGCTACTATTGACTCTCTCCGGTAAAGGTGATTTATGAGTAGACCATTTGCCTGCCTGATCGTGCTACTGCTGAACTGTGCCTGGCAGTACACGGCGCAACCACCAGATTCCGATTGCGCCATCTACGAGTCGGTTATCAATCAGTTCCCGGATTGTACCAACAGCCAGCTTTGGTGTAGGCATGGACAGCAGCTGCTTATTCGCCGGACTACAGTTGTACCAGGGAGGGAAGTACCAATTGATTTCAGCTTTGTTCAGGCGCAGCAGGCGTTATCTGTTCAGCTACAGACCGGCGGACTCGTTCTACAAACAGCCTGACACGGAACAGGTGCTACAAAGTCTACCGCGAGCGAAATGGGCGACTGGAGTCGTCTGACATTCCTAACCTGGATAAATTCACCCTGACGCTGTTCATGGCCATTACCGATCGGGAACGTGAGTTGATCGGTTTGCGCACCAGGCAGGCGCTCGATCAGAAACGTAAACAGATTGGTGAGTAGCGCAAAGGTGGTGGTAATGACAAGAAGGCCGCAGCCGGACTACTTGGTGCTCAGATGGCGTGCGAAGAGATTCACAAAAATTACAATAAGCGTCGCGCCAACGTATTCGCCATTACCCTGCGGGCAGCAGGCAGGAGCTACCAGGCCATTGCCGATCAGCTCAACGGGGCTGGCTTCAAGATAGTGTGGGGTAAAGGCTTCGATCCAACGCGGGTGCGGCTGCTATGTATCGAGGCCAGCCAATAGAGCACTACCCTGGGGCTACGTCAGGCTCGTTATAAAACAAGAGTCCGTCGCTACGTTTGTGCGGTAGCGACGGACTCTTGTTTTATAACGAGCGAAACTGAGCGAATAGTCCGGCTGTGGCAGCCGCTGGTGGGGCTGTTTGAATCCGACTATAAGCCACTGGTAGCCGTCAGTCATTAGTACGGGACTGCTTATCATCAGACCGGTTGGCAGCAGATACCTTTTTGTCCATTACTGGGTGCTGGTCACTAGCTGGTGCCGACTGGTCGACCTGATTTACTGACACAAATGTCCAATGCAACGCATCCGCTGAGCAATGGTCATTTTTAGCGGCAATGGTGCGGTCCGCTTCCTGCTGTTGTATCTCCTGGCCTAGTTGATGGGCTTCCTGAGCCGCTTTTAACTCATGCTGAGGTTGAGCGGGCGCAAGTTTGGCCTGCGATGGGGTAGTAGCAAGGTTGGCAGCTACTAAAAATAACACAAAAAGTGCTGGTTGTACTTTCATAACTCTGTTCACCATTAGAGGTGGATATATTGTCAACAGAGTAGGCTATAAGATAGTTACAAAGTACTGATAATTAATGTTTTGCGGTTTATAATAGATTGATTAAAACTGGGTAATTTTTCTTATAGTAATTCATGTTAGCATGCTATTGTCGAGACTCTATATTGTAAAAGTGCAAATAAAGTCTCGTTGCATACTGTTAACCATGTTATTGATTATTTTCTACTGAGTGTAATCGATTAAAGTAGGGTGGCATGGCACCTTACCTTAATCGTCTGAAAAATGCCATAAGCCACTCCCCGTGAGAAGCGAACTGGAAAATGGTCGGTAAAAGAAGGCTATTTTGCCTTCGGCTTATGTCCTCTGGGCTTGCCGGTGTAAGGCGATTTTATTTCTGCCCCCGAAGTGGTTAGCTGTAGCTCGTAGCCGGTTGCTCCTTCCTGATAGATGAAAGGCTTGAGGGTGAAGCTGTATTTTTCGGCCTTATAGTTGATGCGGCCTTGCGTCAGGATCCAGGCCAGCTCAACGGTAACCCCTTCAGGCGTAGCCACTACTGGAAAACCGTCAGCATGCTGCTCATCAGTGGGAATCAGATAAAGCACGGTCAGCGTCCGTTTGCCCGCCTGACTACCGACCTTCATCGCTCGCACGTTCGCTGAATCACTGGTGGCCTGCACGGTTTTAGCGGATAATACCAGTTTGCCCGTGTTTGACACGTAGCCCGCCAGCGGAACAGTCTTTTTTACTTTTCTGGCTTTGGCTGTTATTGGAAAAGATTGATTATCGGCCTGGGTAAAAAGCCGGCCACTGAGCATTTATAGATGATTGGTTAGTTTCAGCATCGTGAAGCTAAGTCACTACCGTTTCTGATAATAATCGACCGATTGATAAACAAATCAAGATAACCAGGGGCCGCTGTTTTTTCTAAATCTAACCGGATTGTATACTAGTCCCGGGATGAAATAAAAATCGATTGTACGCTACTATTTTGTAGAAGAGATCAAGAAATATCCTATCACTTATTCCGGTCTTCTTATGATTCGTCTGCTTACCTGTATCGGCTTAACCTTTTTGCTTTTCGCCAGG
Organism: uncultured Spirosoma sp.; assembly: GCA_964581865.1. Taxonomy (GTDB): domain Bacteria; phylum Bacteroidota; class Bacteroidia; order Cytophagales; family Spirosomataceae; genus Spirosoma. Next base: position 87,211 of record CAZOQC010000005.1, on the reverse strand, counting down.
GCCAACGCTCAATCGCCCATTGACGTATCTTATGAAAAAGACAACACGGGGGTATATACTTTCTCCTGTCGGAATAACGGATTCTGCCCCTATATGGTAACCATCACATTCACCCAGTTAACCGGGCTGCGGTCCTCGACAACTTTACCTTATCAGGCAGAGATCAGACCGGGTCAGCAGTCGCTGTTTAAGCTGCAACCTCAACCCAATCAAGCTACCTCGTTCCAGTATACGTTCAGTTCCATGAAAGGCTGTCAGCGGCCAAAGGTCGATACGGCGGTGGTATATGTACTACCGGTGAGTCCGGGCAAACAGGTTATTGCCACCCAACTAGCCTATTTGGGCAAGCAGTTTACCGGTCAGCAAGAACCCAAGGACTGGTATTCACTGGCCCTTAAAATGAGCAGTGGCGATACCGTATTTGCTGCCCGCCGGGGAACGGTATCGGCCGTGCGCAGTGATGCCGCGCCCATAGGAAACCATCTGGGATTTAACCGCGACGACAACATGGTCGAGATCAACCATGCCGACTGTAGCTTTGGCACCTACACCGTTTTCCGCCCAAACAGTATTTTTGTCAGGCCGGGTCAGTTTGTCGAAGCGGGAACCCCCTTGGGTATAGTTGGTGGCGAGAATTACGACTATGGGCCACACGTGCGGTTTGCGGTGCATTATAATTACGAAGCGCCTGTTATCAGAAACGGTCAGCCAACGGATGAGAAGCACTATTGGGCCTATGTACCGGTTCGATTCTGGCTCAAGGATGAGCAGAAAGCCGACAGATTATCGCCCCGAAATCCATACCTGTGTGAGCATCCCAAATCAGTTATCGAACAGGAAATGAGCAAACGGGACGTAAAGAAGTGGCAGAGGAGCCACGTAAAATAAGGACGTTCCCGCCGTTATATCTTGTCGCAAAACTGATTACAGAACTAAATACGTAGGCCTATTTACTGGATACTTTTGTTTTTTCAACTGCTCCTGCATGTTTAAGGCTTCGGCTAATAAAACCAAATGAATAATACTCTTGCCCATTTGCTGGAAGACAGCTTATTGAAAGTGTGGAGTGAACGAGACGATCGGCGACGTCTTGAGGTCATGAACAAAATTTATGCTCCCGATATTGTTTTTTACGAAACCGATAATGGTCCGGCCATTATCGGTCATCAAGCGATGAGTTCACTCATTCAGAAACTACAGGATCAGTGGCCGCTGGAGTTTGTCTTTACCTTGGCTAAGCCCGCTGTCATTAATCACGGTATTAGTCAAGTAGGCTGGACACTGGGTGCGACTCAAGCGTCACCTGCTGCCACGGGCATGGACATTGCCATCATTGAGAATGGCCTGATTAAAGCCCTTTACCTCTATTTGGATGACCCCATTCGTTGAACCGGCGTCGATACGTAATCACCTTAGTTCTATATAATGCTACTTATGTAACGTCAAAATCGGGTAATTATACGCTAAAGCTACTTGGTCTGTCTTAATAGATTTGACCTTTCCTTGGCGATTCATTACTACTTTATCTTATGAAACGATTCTTTGTCATTACTCTTCTGGTAGGAGCTGGTTTAACGGCTACTGCTCAGGTAAAAAACCAGTTAGCTAATACCGCCTGGCAGGGTACTGTCGAGACGAGCAAAGCCGTGGATGTTGTTCTTCGGTATGGGGCAGACACGATGACTATGTATACGGTAGCGGACAAGCAGTTGCTCGAAACGATGACCTATACGATGAAGGGAGATTCGCTGACTTGGAAAAAAGTAAGTGGGACTAGTCCCTGTGACACCCAGGCTATTGGGATTTATCGAGTGATGATCAAAAATGAGGAGATGGTATTGAAACCACTCAAAGATGATTGTCCATTGCGAGCAGGTTCATTGCTGCCAAAGCCATTCAGGAAAATAGCTTACAGCAGCAAATAGCTTATAACTTTAGATGAGTGAAATGACCTGGTAAGAGGCAGTAGCATCCCAAATCTGGAGACACCGCGCTACAAAACGTTAAATCATCTTAAACCTGTCTGCCGGGAAAGCCAATCGATCGCCAATTAAGAGTTATTTGGGCTGATAAGTAAATCGCTCGACAATCAACCGTCTTCGCAGGATGAAATACATCGTCAGATCATTACTTCTACTCGGGTGCACCAGTTTTGCCGGTATACCCTCCCGGGCCCAAATTCAGATCAATGCGCTAGGTAGCTACGTATCGTCGGTGGGCGAGAGAAGCCCAGTCAGTAATGGATTGCGGGGATTTGGGGGGAGTCTGCGGTATTTCACCTCCTCACATGTCGCCGTTGGCCTTAACGCGCAGCACCTGACGAAAACGATATCAAATGGCGTTCTCACAGCCGGAACCAAAAATCTTTACGTAGCCGCTCAAGCCGAATACTTCGTGACGACATCAGCCTGGCAACCTTACGTAGGCGTCGAGGTCGGCCTTGTACGCAACACATACAGAACCGAACTCGCCAGTGACGTAGTGGGGATTGTTGATGTGGTGAACGAAGGGCGTGACTACTATTTCAACCTAGGGCCCAAGGCAGGAATTCAATATATGATTACTTCATCAATCGGTATTAATGCCGAAGCAACTTACAAGCTTATCATTGACCGGGGGAGCCCGGAGAATCAAACCTTGCTGCTCGATGGAGGGGTTGTTTTTAAGATCGGTAACCGATCATCGAACCAGCATTACAACTAAACCCGGACTAGTAGGGTCCAGCGAGTTAGTGCTGCTTTAATCGCGCAAGGGCACGTTGACTATCAATCTTATTGACCAACTGTGTCACGTAATGAAAAACTACGCTGTATTCGTCGTGTTTGTATTGTCGCCCTTCTGTAGCTGGGCACAGTCTACAGTAAGTACGCCCTGGCTTGATCAGGGGCAATTCCAGCTTGGCGTTGGGGTGGGTGCCGGCCGGGGTGGTAATACAGGGGGCTATATACGCGCATCGCCCTACGCTCAGTATTTCATCAAAAACGGCCTGGCGTTGCGCCTGGAAGGCCGTTACAACTACAATGGACCGGATGGCAATCAATATGCCGGAGCTGGGCTACTGGGGCAGTATCATGTGGTGCGAACGAATCGCTTCTCAGCCTATCTACAGGCAGGTTACTTTTATGGCCAGGCCAATTACGGTTTCTACGTCTCAAACGATCCGTATTCGCTTTATAGGTCTAGACAACAGTACAACTACGGCATGCTCAACCTAGGTGTAGGGGCTCAGTACAGACTGGGCAATCGCTGGTCAGTCAACGCCCTGGTAGAAAGAAATGTTGGTCAGCGCGTGGGTTCATACGGAGCCGACAAGGATAATCTAACGCTTGGCATCGGTTTCCGCATAAAGTAATAACCAGTAGCGTACGCCGATCAAACACGCCATCGTTTTGATCGGCGTACGCTACTGGTTTAGTGTTGACTGAATCCAGTAGCATACGATTCAATCGAGACTATAAATCGTATTCAGCAGCGAAATAATCGATTCAGGTATTGTCGATACCGGCTTGATCAGGTGTGACGTGATCTGTGCTTACCAAAGGTGAGAAACAGGCCCGCTACCAGCACCGCAACACCTAACCCAAGAACAACTTTTTCTGTAGCCGCTGACGTTTTTGTCGCCGTGAGCGGTTGGGATTGTGGTTCGTAGCGTCCATCCGTTACGGCCAGAATGAGCGCCACCGTTTCAGCCGGCACATCCAATTGCGGAACGTGTCCACAATTCGAAAACCAGTGTAGCTGCGCGTCAGGAAACAACTCCAGGGCTAGCCGTGACTGACTGGGTGGACAAATCCGATCCTGTCGACCCCAGCCAATGACCAGATTCGGAATAGAGCCAACCGGTGCTCCCTGCTGGGGCGGGCCATGGGCCAGACTATCCAGCAACCTGGTAAAGCTGGGGGTTGGTAAAAACTCCCGAAATTCATTAAGGGCAACTGGAGCCGGGATTGTCCAGGGATGAGCCGAAAATTGAGCGAACAGCACTGTCCGGCTCAGGGTATTGTTGACCAGGGGCGGTAATATGGGCTGGATGAGCCTGGATAATTGAGCCGATAGCCGAACCGACTGATAGAAATAGGCGACCTGCCAGCCTTGCCAAAATCCCCCGGGATCCAGCGCTACAACCGAACCGACCACCTGACCTCGGCGAGCTAGCTCAAGCACTAGTCGCGCGCCCATCGAATTGCCCACCGCATCGATGCCCAGCAGTTGGTGTTGGGTCAAAAAGTCGGTCACAGCATCGGCCAGGGTAGGAATGGAAACCTCTCCCGGTAGAGCCGGTGATTGACCAAAACCAGGCAAATCCAGTGCAATCACATCCCGCTGGGTAGCCAACTCATCCACAATGAGATCCCAAACCTTCAGGGAACTCCCCAGGCCATGGAGCAGTAAGAGTGGTTTGCCGGTTCCACGCCGGATATAGTTCATAGTCATACGTTTGAGTCAGTAGGTCTAAAGGCTGCGCTGAACAGCTTAGCGTACTATGAACGGCAATGGGGGCATATAGTTTAGGGTAGGTGAAGTGGTAATAGGGTACCGGGACTCATTACCTTGAGCATACGCTTACTGTCCGGTTTACCTTCTCGAATCCGACCCTGTTAACTGGTTGACCCTGTTACGATGTTCGGCGCTCTTGCCTTACCCCCGGCAGTTGGTCAGCGGATGGAGTAACCGTTGCCTGTTCATGTTGTTGTGGCTCACGATGATGTGTGCCGTACATACGCCGACCTACCTAACTTCGGTACTAAGCGGTTGATCGATCGGCCGCTCACTCCTGCCTGGCGTGGCGCGGTTGTATGGGCAGACCAGCAGATCGATCGGCACTTTGCGAACGGTGCCGACGGCTACAATACCCTGGGTAAGGCGATTGCCAACTTTGGCGGTATCGTTACGCTGTCGTCGATTGGGCACTCCGCTGACGGGCAAAAAGCAATCTGCTACTACGAATGTATCTGGGGGTATAAAGAAGGGTACGGTAAGCTCGTATTTCTGGAAAACAGTCAATCGGGGTGGCGTGTCGTGGGCGTAGCCGGTTTGTGGATCGTCTGAGTCTTACGGTGCTGATAGTGCGGTGTCAGGCGGCTCCAGTTACTGGCTCATTTTAATAAACTTTACCGGTAAACAGTTGTATATTAGTGGGTATGGTACGGTTACGATTTCTACTGATTTTCTTACTCGCTGGTTACCAATCCGAATCGGTACGGGCGCAGCTGTCGCAGACGCTGCGGCTGGAAATTCCGGTGAATACCACGGCTATACAAGCCTTCGACGTAACCCCCCTGGCCGATCAGGGCGTGATGGTGACGACGCAGGAGGGTGGCACGTGGCTCGACAATGCTCCGCCCCATTTCACCTTCCGCAAGTACGATACGCAGCTTCGCCCGGTCTGGCAGCGCGACATCCTGGAAGATCGCCTGATGCGGCCGACGATGGCGTTCAGCAGCGGCCAATACAGTTATCAGTTGTTTCGCGGTATCGATGATAACCGATTCCGGATCATCCGGCTGAATACCGACGATGGGCAGCTCGACGCGTTTGAAAGCGCACTTATTGAGCAGATGAGTATTCAGCAGTTTAAAGTACTGGGCAGTCAGGCGTATATCGGCGGCTATTTCAAGGGGCGGCCCATCGTGTTGGCGTTTTCGTTTTTCGACCGGTCGATACGGGTGCTGCCGGGGCTGTACGCCAACCACATCGAAATCAGTGGTCTGGAAGTCGATGAGTACAATCAGGAAGTAAACGTGCTGGTGCATTCGACCAAACGGCACTGCCAGTTCAGTGTGCAAACGTACGGCTACGACAGCAAACTGATTCGTTCCCTGAATTTCGACGGGGCGCAGAACAGCCTGATTTCGGGGAAAATTCTGCCGGTCAACGAAAATGAATCGCTGCTGGTCGGTAATTATTCGACCGACTGTACCCCGTATTCGCAGGGTATCTACGTGACCCGGCTCCGGCGCGACTCGCTTGGCTTTGTCGATGGCGATGCGGCTGTCAACACCATTCAATACATCGAATTTTCGCAGCTGGCCAACTTCTTCAATTACCTGAAACCCAAACAGCAGGAGCGGATGCTGGCCCGTGCCAGCCGCAAAAAAGAAGATGGCAAGTCGTACAAATTCCGCTATCGGCTGCTGGTCCATGATCTGCTCCCAACACCCGACGGCCTGACACTGGTGGCGGAAGTCTACTACCCGCATTACCGAAGCACAACGCTGGCCAACGGCAGTATTCGTGGCACCGACCGGTATGACGGGTACCAATACACGCACGCGTTTCTGTGCGGTTTCGACCGGGCCGGGAAGCTGCTGTGGGACAATTGTTTGCCCATTACGGGGGTGCTTAGCCGTGACCTGACCCAGAAAGTGCAGGTGTCGCAGCAGGGCAACAAAACCATACTGGCTTATCCCAACGGGGGGCAGATCAATACGGAAATCATTCAGGGTAATACCGTATTGCAGAAGCCCGAGGTAGTGCGGTTACTGACCACCGACGGCGAAAACGAGCGCGTAACGTTTTCGGAAAACGACGAACTGACTCCGTGGTACGACCGGCATTTTCTGGCGTGGGGTGTTCAGAAGATTGCTGCCCGGCAGAACTACGCCCTGCAGCGCGAGGTGTTCTATATCAACAAGCTGAGTTACGTGCTGGATAATGAACTGCCGAATCTGCGCACGGCGACCATCAAAAAAAACGCCGAACCAAAGCGATAACGATGTTCAGCACGACGCTGACGACGATGCAGGTGACGATGGGAAAGTAAAAGCCACCCCCGTTCTGCCCCGTCACCCGGATGTCGCCGGGCAGTCGTCCCAGCCAGCCCAGCCTGTCGCCAAACAGCCAGACGAGCAACCCGATCAGCATCAGAGCCGCCCCGGCCAGTGCGATGTATTTACCAACGGAAGAATTCATACGGATATAACACAGCGAGAAGCCGACAAATTCTGCCTGATTACCGGTGTACGTGTCGGCTACGCAGGCGGGGGTGCGGGCGAGCCAGTCCGAGCAGGCCACCCGTGTCGGTTCGTTCCAGTCCGTAACGCAGGTAAACACCATAATAAGCTTTCGACGAGTCGGTGAATTCATTGCTGAAATCGTAGTACCCGGTGATCAGCCCGAAGCCAAACTTTTTGGCGATCTGTGCGAATATGCTGTAGCTGAGTTCAAGCATCAGACTGCCCGGTTTGTCGAATAATTTACCGGCACCGATGGTCATCTCGCTGGCAAACGGGCCATAGTTGCCGACATCCATTGTGACGCGACCTTCGAGAAAGAAGGTGGTGTCGGGGCGGAACGTGCTACGGCCTCCGGCAATGCCTATATCGATGACATTGAACGTCTTGCCGATCTCGATCGATTGTATGGCCCGGTCGGCCAGTTTTCCGGCCCCCGTGTAAATGCCAAAGGGCGTCGATCGGCCGTACCAGGGCGCGTTCTTAAAACTAAACGGTGATTTTGTCGTATCGACATCTGACTGTGACTGCGTTCCCGTCTGGGCAAAGGCGAAACCGGAAAGCAGGAGAAACAGGAAAAGTAATCGCATAGGCGGTATGTTGTGTTGACCTCGGTAGTCACCCCTCTCCTAAAACAGGAGAGGGGTGACTACCGAGAAGTTAATATTTGGTCCTTCGGATGACTCAATAAGACTATGAATGTGACAATTTAAAAAACGGAACATCAGTTGGTCTTTAATGCCACCCCTCTCCTGTTATAGGAGAGGGGCCGGGGGTGAGGTCAGCCCCTACCAAAAACCAATTATTCTACCTGCTGTGCCAACAACTGCATCAACGCGTCGGCCGGATCGGTACACAGGCCCGGATGAACGGGAGACGTTTGCACGACGGTGCTGCGGGTGGCCGTCAGCCAGCGGAATCGGGCGGCTATCGGTAGCTGCCCAATCGGCCCGCCAGTCTGCTTCCCCGCGCAGATACGTTCGAACACCCGTAGCCGGTCGGTCAGCTCCGTCAGGTCGAGGGTGGGGCAGAGGGCAGCAAGCCGTGTGTCGGGCAAGACAAAGGCTGTTCGTAGAAATCCCTGCGATGCGCAGTACAGAATAACCCCGACGTTAATGAATTCGCCCCGCTCGACGCGCGGCACGACACGGATGATGGCGTACTCAAATAAGTGCTTGTCGGGCATGGGCGGCTTCGTTGACAAAACGTTCGGAGTGAGCAAGTCGGTCGGTCAGAAACTGCACGTAGGCATCGCGCTGCGGTTCGGGCGAGTCATCGTCGGCCAGCCATTCGTCGGGAACCAGATCGACGATGGCGCGGATACGGTCGGGCGTCAGAACAGCCCGGTAAGCCGCATCGACCGTCGCCAGCTCCGACGCCTGGGGCAGTAATACGTGGTCTTTGATCTGCACAAACGCCCGCTGACTGTGTCTGGCCCAGTCGGGTCCGGTATGGTGCAGGTACAGCGACGCCCCATGATCGATCAGCCACAGTTCCTTGTGCCAGATCAGCATATTCGTGTTACGGGCCGTCCGGTCGACGTTTATCGTCAGACTATCGAGCCACACGATCTGCGACGCCAGCAGCGGGTCGACGCTGTTGATAACCGGATCGAACGTAATCGCGCCCGACAGGTAATGCAGCGCCAGATTCAACCCCACACTGGCCCGTAGTAAATCCTGAATTTCTTCGTCGGGCTCGGTCCGGCTGAACACCGGGTCGAGTTCGGTAAAGACGATTTCGGGAATGCGGATACCCAGCAGCCGGGCAATCTCACCCGAAATGAGTTCGGCGATGAGTGCCCGCGCACCCTGCCCGGCTCCGCGAAACTTCTGCACATACAGAAAATCGTCGTCACCTTCGATGATGGCTGGCAGCGAACCACCTTCGCGCAGCGGAGTTACGTAGCGAACGACCTGGACGGTGCGAAGCTGAGGGGGCGAATAAGACACGGTTGCGATAGTCTGCATTGTAGGCGAAAGAGCGGCTAGTCCTGATGGTCGAGGTAGTGAACGGTGCTGGTCACCGTATGCACCGTAACGTTCAGTTCCCGAAACCCCACCTGCCGCCCACTGACGACGAAGTCGGGCGTATCAGGCCGCAGTTGCACGTAGGTCGAGGGGGTCAACAGGGTCAGCAAATTGCCCCGCTGCACCACCTTGTCGATATGGTAATGCCCGCAGGCGACCGTCACGTGACAAGGCAGATCCCTGACCAGGTTGAGAAAGTCTTCGGTTTGCGTAAACGGACCCAGCCGGTCCATACTCCGCATGTCGGCGGGCAGGGGCGGGTGGTGCATAAAAATGACCAGGTTGTTATCGCGGAGTAGTTTCAGGTAATCGCGCAGCCACGCCCATTGTTTCTCGGAGAATTTACCGTTCGATGAGTCAAGAAACAGGGCCGGAAATCCGTCGAGAGACAGGGCGTAGTACAGTTCGCCGTCGTGCAGGTTTTTATTCTGACCAAAGGCCGTGGCCAGCATCGTCGCATCGTCGTGGTTGCCGGGAACGACGTAGGTTGGCCAGGGCAGTTTTCGCGTTTCGGCCCTGATCCAGTCGTAGATAGTAGCGTCGCCGGTGCGGTTGCAGAGGTCGCCCCCCAATACCAGACAGTGCGGTTTCAGATCGACCACCTTGGCTAGTACGTTCAGGAAGTTCTGCCGGACGTCGACACCCTGCGTGTGCTCCGTATCGGTATCGATGTGCAGGTCGGTAATGAAGGCAATACGCATAATTTTGGGAGGAAAGAAGAAGGAGAAAATACCCCCGACCCCCTAAGCGGTCGTCTGGGGTTGTGTTTTATGGCCTTTTTTGTCATCCCGAGCCGGCGACCGGGCCGCCGGCTCGGGATGACAAAAACGATTCCCTAAACAGCCTCTTCAGGGAGCCAATTGTCAAATAGTTTTGGCTTGGTTCCAGTAAACATTCATTTCGGCCAGTGTCATATCGCTCAGGGCTTTGCCATTGGCGCGGGCCTGCTCTTCGATATACTGGAAGCGCCTGATAAACTTCTTGTTGGTCCGTTCGAGCGCTGTTTCGGGGTTTATATCGATAAAACGGGCGTAGTTGACCAGTGAAAACAGCAAGTCGCCAAATTCGCCTTCGGCCTTCTCTATATCGATGGGGTAATCCTCAGCATCAATGTTGAATTCAGCTTTGAATTCCTGCATTTCTTCCTCAACCTTTTCCCAGACCTGCTCTTTTTCGTCCCAGTCAAACCCGGCCCCGCGCGCTTTTTCCTGAATCCGCATGGCTTTCACCAGCGCAGGCAGCGACGTTGGTACGCCCCCCAGTACTGATTTGTTGCCTTCTTTCAGTTTAAGCTGTTCCCAGTTGGCTTTTACCTGCTCTTCGGTATCCGCCACGACGCGCTGCCCGCTGGCGTCGCCGTAGATGTGTGGGTGCCGGCTGATGAGCTTGTCGCACTCACCGTTCAGCACGTCGGCGATGTCGAAGCTACCGGTCTCCGACGCGATTTTAGCGTAAAAAATCAGGTGTAGCTGCACGTCGCCGAGTTCCTTGCGTATCTCGGTCATGTCGTGATTCACAATAGCATCCGACAGTTCGTAGGTTTCTTCGATGGTCAGGTGCCGCAGACTGTCGAGGGTCTGTTTACGATCCCACGGGCACTGCTCCCGCAGTTCGTCCATGATGGTTAGCAGGCGATTGAATGCCATCAGCTGCTGCTGACGGCGGGAATCTAGTTGCTGGAAGTCGGTTGCGTCGTTCATCACTCGAATAAAACCGGAATGGCCGGATTGGTTTGCCTGTAGCGCGATTTTCTTTGGAATCGGTGGTGTTACGTCCGGCACAGCCTTGCTCTGGTACTGCCATTTTACCCCCCGGCCCCCTGAAGGGGGAGCAATTCGCAGACAAACTTCTCTCCCTTCAGGAGGCCGGGGGGTGTGGCCAGCCTAAGAAAATTCGGCAATGAACAGACTTAGCCCAAGAACTTAACAGCCCTATCCTTCAGGGGCCGGTGGCTGTAATGGCAGCCATAGAACAAGGCTGCGCCGGACAACGTCACTGTCCGCTTCCAGACCGCAAATTGTCCGCGATTGGACAACTAATCTGCTTTGTGTTTATCAATACTGCTGACTATCAGGATGGTACGTCAATGGCACAGCGATTGACTACCCTTGCGTAGCTGGGTCCGTGAACTGGCGGAGTATGTAGGTGTGCTGCTCGTCGGAGAAGGCCCCCGCGATGACCTGAATTCCCATGACGTTGGCTGAAAAAACAACATTGGCGGTGGTGAGCACATCGGGGAGGTACAAACCCTCCTCATGGGTAGGAAACAATCGCAGGAGTTGTTTACGGGCCGTCCCGTCGACGCAGCCGGTTTGCAGGGCAGGTGTGTATAACACGTTGTTTGTCAGCCAGAACAGGTTCGATGCCTGGCACTCGGCCAGGTAACCGGCGGTGCTCAGCAGCAGTACATCGTCGAGCTGGTGCTGCGATTTATAGATACCGGCCAGCACATAAGGTAACGAATTTAACGTTTTAAGCGCCGAAACAGGAGAATCATGCAAACGAACTACATCGTAAATACTTATTTTTGGTTTTACAGTACTGGCAAACGGGTGGCCTGCGCGGGCCGTGAGCAGGTAATTGGCCGACGACGTTGTGGGCGTATACAAGCCGCCCGGCTGTCGCCAGACCTGAAGCCTGATACGAGCGGTGGTATCAGCCAATTGATTCCGTGCCAGCAGGTCGAGCAGCTGACTGTGCAACCTGTCAGCGTCGAGGTCGGGCGGGAAGTCGAGGTGCAGCGTAGTCATGCCAGCCCGCAGGCGGGCCATGTGGTCGCGCCAGAACCAGACGTGTCCGCGCTCGTAACGAATCGTCTCAAACAGGCCGTCACCGTACTGAAAAGCCCGGTCCGTGGGGGGCAGCCGCAGTGCGTCGTCGGCCAGAAAATCCGAGTTATAAACCAGGCTCATCATGTTTTACGCCGTTCATCCAAAACTGACGGTTTGCTCAAAGGTAAGTTCGTAACATTGATCGCTCAAAGGATAATGACTATGCACGTTTCTACGTCGACACTTGGTTTGCTAACGGGGTTGCTACTAACGACCCTGTCGCCCGTAGCAGCGCAGACTACCCCAGTTGTTCAGCCCGGCGTAGCGACGCCCGGAGTCGCTACAACAGAGTCAGCGGTAAAAACATCGGGGCGGCTGAATCTGCAACAGTGCATCGATATTGCCCGGCAGAACAACATCCAGATCCGGCAGGGGCAGCTTACCGTAGCCAACGCCGATCTGCAGCTGCGCCAATCGAAGCTCAACAAGCTGCCGACAGCCGTGTTCCAGGGCAACCAGTCGATCAACGGCGGGCGGAGCATCAACCCGCAGTCAAACGAGTTTGTCCAGCAGACGATCAATTCCAGTAGTTTTCAGCTCAACACATCGGTCACACTCTATAACGGCGGGGTGTTGCAGGGGTCCGTCCAGCGCGATAATCTGGCACTTCAGGCCAGCGAACAGGAATTGCTGGCTACCCTGAACAATGTAGGGCTGACGGTCGCGCAGAACTACCTGAACGTGCTGACCGGTAAAGAGCAACTAGCCGTAGCCCAGCGCCAGGCCGACGTAACGCGTGCCCAGCTCGACCGGACGCAGCGACTGGTCAACGCAGGGTCGGCTCCTGAAGCGAGTCTGTTTGAACTGCGGGCTACCCTGGCCAGCAACGAAGTCGATATTGTGAATGCGCAGAATACGCTCGATCTGGGTCGGGTCGCTTTATTGCAGGCGATGAACGTGCCAATCGATCAGGCCTTCGAGGTCGAACCGATCAATGTGCCCGATCCCGGCCTTGACCCGTATACTGCGTCGGTGCAACAGCTTTACGATGCCGCGTCAGCTATCCTGCCGGAAGTGAAAGGGGCCGATCTGCGCGTAAAAAGTGCTAATCTGGGTGTACAGGTGGCTAAAGGCGGTTTGTATCCAACGCTGTCACTGAACGGTAACCTGAGTACAATCTATTCCAGTGCTGCCAGCACAGTAATTGCTACCGGCTCCACAACGCAGACCACCGTTGGGTTTTACACGGATCCGGCAACAGGCGGCAATATTCCCATTTACACAACGACGCCTGATTTCAGCCGGGCCGGCATCGGGTACGGTATGCAGTTGCGCAATAACCTCAGCCAGTCGGCGTCGTTATTTTTGCGGGTGCCTATCTTCCAGGGAAATCTGTCGCGCAACCGGATTACGACGGCCAAAATTCAACAGCAGAATGCCGAGCTGACGGCTCAGAACACGCGCCTGCAACTGCGTCAACAGATTGAAACGGCGTATACTAATATGCGGGCGGGGGCAAACCGGTTTCGGGCTACGCAGGCACAGGTAGCCTCGCTGGAACGGGCGTTTCAGGTTGCCGAGAGCCGTCTGAACGCCGGTGCCATCAACGCAACCGACTATAGCATTGCCAAAACCAACCTCGACCGGGCACGGGCGAGTCTGGTACAGGCCAAATACGATTACGTGTTCCGCACCAAGATTCTCGATTATTACCAGAATAAACCGTTGACTTTTTAGATGTTTGTGGTTTGTAGTTTATGGTTTGTAGTTAGCTGGCGCGAACACTTTTGACACCGAAGGAACTACTAACCACGAACGACAAACCACAAACCATACACCCCTCCCTATGAGAAAAAGTAACCGAATTTGGTGGCTGCTTGGCCTGGCGATTATCGTGCTGGCGGGTGGTCTGATGGCTGCCAAACAGATGGGTGTTATCGGCAAGCAGAAGGCTACCGACGTTGATTTTGCGATGGTTAAGAAGGTCGACATCACCGAACGGGTCAGCGCGTCGGGACGGGTACAGCCGCAGGTCGAGGTGAAAATTAGCCCCGACGTATCGGGCGAAATTATCGGGCTGTACGTCAACGAAGGCGACCCTGTAAAGGCGGGCCAGCTGCTGTGCCGCATCCGGCCCGACAACTACGAATCGGTGATGGCCCGCTCGAAGGCGACCGTCAACCAGAGCCGGGCGCAGATGGAGCAGTCGAGAGCGACGGTAGCCCAGTCGAGTGCGCGGCTGCTGCGGGCCAAAGCCGACTATGACCGTAACCGCAAGCTGCTGGCCGACAAAGTAATTTCGACCGCTGATTTTGAAACCAGCGAAGCCAATTATAACGTCGCCAAACAGGAACTGGAAGCGGCCAATGCCAGCGTGCGGGCGTCTCAGTTCAGCATTCAGAGTGCCGAAGCCAACATGCGCGATGCCAGCGAGAACCTGCGCAAAACGACGATCTACGCACCCGTGAACGGCACGGTATCCAAGCTGAATATCGAGTTGGGTGAGCGGGTAGTCGGTACGTCGCAGATGGCCGGTACGGAGATCATGCGAATTGCCAATTTGCAGAATATGGAAGTGCGCGTCAACGTCAACGAAAACGACATTGTACGGGTAGGGCTGGGCGATACAACCGACATCGAGGTCGACTCGTACACGACGGCGGGGCGGAAGTTCAAGGGAATTGTCTACGAAATTGCCAACACGGCCAACGGACTGGCATCGGGCACGTCGGCCGCTTCGACACTCTCGGCCGATGCCGTGACGGAGTTCGAGGTGAAAATCAAAATCCTGAACAATTCGTATACCGACCTGCTGGCGCAGAAAGACAAGAAAGGCTATCCGTTTAAACCCGGCATGACCGCATCTGTCGAGATTATCACCGACCGCAAACCGGGTGTGCTGGCCGTGCCGATTGCCGCCGTCACGACGCGCGTTGACAGCACTGCGCTGACCAGCGAGAAAGACGAAAACGCCGACGAGGCTGCACCGGAGAAAAAAGAAAAGCCCAGGGAAATCGTGTTTGTGAACGTGGGTGGCAAAGCCCAGCAGCGCGAAGTCAAAACCGGCATCAGCGACTACGAGAACATCCAGATTCTGTCGGGCCTGAAGGCGGGCGAACAGATTATTTCGGGGCCGTTTATGGCCGTCTCGAAGAAGCTGAAAAACGGTGAACTCGTCGCCAAACGTGATCCGAAGAAGGCAAAGAAAGAAACTACTGCGGAGGAATAGACCGCCTACTGCACATACATCCAGAAACGCCCGGTAAACCACCGGGCGTTTCTGCTTTTCAGGTAAATCATTTTCTGCCGATGAAACGCCTGTTTAACCGTCTGACGCTCGTCTTGCTGCTTACGATACCAACCGCAATGAACGCACAGTACCAACCCAACTGGGCGTCGATCGACAGCCGCCCCGTACCGGCCTGGTTCGAGAATGCCAAGTTCGGCATCTTTATTCACTGGGGCCTGTTCTCCGTTCCGGCGTTTGGCCCGACGGCCCGCGACGGTGTCGATGTATATGACCGCTACGCCGAATGGTACTGGCAGAAATCGACCGACCCGAAATCAAAGACGTACCCTATTTTTACTAAATTTCAGGACCGCGTTTACGGCAAGGATTTCAAATATCAGGACTTCGCCGAAGGCTTCACCTGCGAACTGTTCAAGCCCGACGAGTGGGCCGATATGTTCAAACAGTCGGGCGCGAAATACGTCGTTCTGACCAGCAAACACCACGAAGGGTTTACGCTCTGGCCTTCGGCGCAGGCCTGGAACTGGAACGCCGTCGACGTGGGGCCGCACCGCGATCTGGCGGGCGATCTGATAAAGGCCGTGCGGGCAAAAGACCTGCGGATGGGCTACTACTATTCGCTGTATGAGTGGTTTAACCCACTCTACAAAAGTGACGTCAACGCCTATGTCGATCAGCACATGATGCCGCAGCTGAAAGACCTCGTCACACGCTACAAACCCGACATTGTCTGGACGGATGGCGAATGGGATCACCCCAGCGAGACGTGGAAAAGCACTGAGTTTCTGGCGTGGCTCTACAACGAATCGCCCGTCAAAAAAGACGTGGTCGTAAATGACCGCTGGGGTAAGGAAACCCGCTCGAAACATGGCGGCATCTACACCACCGAGTACGACCTTGTACACGACGCCAATTCCGCCGGCATGACGTTTACCCACCCGTGGGAAGAGTGCCGGGGTATCGGCTCGTCGTTTGGCTACAACCGCACCGAAAACCTGGAAGACTATTCTACCAGCGGCCAACTGATCGGTATGCTGATCGACAAGGTAGCGCGGGGTGGGAATCTGCTGCTCAACGTCGGCCCCACCGCCGACGGGCGTATCCCGGTGATTATGCAGCAGCGGCTCCACGACATCGGCGACTGGCTATCTGTCAACGGCGAAGCGATTTACGACACCCGCAAGTGGGACGCGGCCCCTGCCGTAACCAAAGACACGAAAGTTTACTTCACCCGCAAAGGCAATGACCTGTACGTACTCTGCACCGAGTGGCCCACGCAGCCCATTACGGTGTCGGGTATCAGCAAAGCGGGCCGCACGACTATGCTTGGTTACAAAGGCACCGTCAGCGCATCGACGTCGGGCAAAACGGTTCGTATCACCATGCCCGCTGTTACTCCCGGTAACATCCCCTGCCAGCACGCCTGGGTGGTAAAACTGGCGGGAGTGCTGTGATCAACACAACTTACTCCAATGTGGCGATGACACGCTGGTAGCGGGTGAGGGCGGGGGTGCCGGTGTCGGTGGCGTCGAGGATCAGGTGGATGGTCTGGCCGGATTTGGCATCGGCGGGGACGGTAAACCCGGCTTTGGCCTGATCGGGTTGCGTAAGACTAACCTTGCCGGGGTAAGTACCGGCTTCGTCGTATTGCCACCAATGATAGTGAACCGCATTGCCGTCGGGGTCGGTGGCGGAGCCAGTCAGCGTCACGGTTTGGCCGGGTTTGACGCGGATGTCGTGCGGTTGTCCGAGTGTCACGACGGGCGGGTGATTGGCTTGTTTATAAGGCTTGATGCACCAGTCGGCGCGGGCGGCAAAGTCGTTTTGCAGGGCCGGAATCCAGCGCGTCTGCGGGTAAGCCGCGTCCTGTTTTTTGGTGTACGGGTCGTAGTCGGTAACGGCCTTGCCATCTTCCCAGCGGTAGGGGTTCGTCGGCGACTGCATCATGCGCCCACCCCAGCCGCCATACGCGATGTTTTCCCGGCTCCGCAGCCCCACGTCGATCAGATAGAAAAACGCGGGCGAGTCGCCTTCGGAGATGAAGTCGTACTGCTGCCGGTCGTACTTTTTCGCTTCGGCCGTTTCGCCGTGCGTGTGTTCGGGGTCGCCGGGCAGGTGCTTGCCGTCGCCCCAGAGGTAGTAGCCATCGAGCAGAGCCCCACGTGACCGGATGTGCTTGTCGAACCACGGCCCGCTCAGATACGTTTGCAGCTCCGCAGGTACGACGCGCGGCCACAGATAGGCGAAGCTCCAGAACTGATCGGAATTGTACAGCACCCGAATACGCGGCCAGTTCGGCGCGACGTAGTTCTGATACGTCGCGTCCTGATCGAGTACGGCGTAGATGATGGCTTTGTCCGACACTTTTTTGCTGATAGCGGCCCAGTCCGCCGTGTTTTTGTACTGATCCTCGATTGACTTCAGGGCGCGGGCAACGGTGTTCGTGCCGCCCCAGATTTGCAGGTAGACGGGGCTGGGATCGTTGTCGAGCAGGATTTTTTTGATAAAGTCAGAGCCTTCCGTATTGCGGCTCATCTCGCCCTCGAAATCGATGTTGCCTACCCGCACCAGACTCCGCAGGTAGGCCGGGGTTGGGTAGCCGGGCGCGTGTTGGCTCAGAGTCGGGTATACCTGCGCGTAGCGGTCGATGTACGATTCCATCCAGGTTGTGCCGGGCCACCGCAGGTCGGTGCGTTCGCCATACCGCTGCGCCGTACTCGCCATTGCCGACGTAAATTTTGTACCCTTGCCGTCGCCTTTGTAGTGCCACTGCGAACTGCTGTACACCAGCCCGACAAGGTTGAACTCATTACTGTACAGCAGCAGCCGTACAAACGTATCAACATCATCGACTTCCCCGTCCGTCGTCACGATCGTCCGCGCTTTGGCAGGTGCTTTCGGTGTGGGTTGAGCAAGGGCCAGAACGGATAGGAGTAGTGACAGGCTAAGGGCGAACAGGAGCGATTTTATCACGGTAGGGGGCAGTCAGAGACAGGTCAGATTTATGATTATTGACAGGATTACAGGATAAGCAGGATTCTTTGTTTTCTCAAATCCTATTCATCCTGTAATCCTGTCAAAGAAAAATAAATTGATAAGCAAGTTATCAGATCGTCCGCACCATCGCAACCGCCAGCTACCCATGCTGAATCGTTATTTCGTGCGCTGATCGTTTTTCGCTTTTTTTACCCCATGAAAGTAAGTCAACCGACGCGCCTGACGATGGTGGGCGGGGGAAGCTGGGCAACGGCGCTCGTCAAAATCCTGTCAGAAAATAACGTTACGATTAAGTGGTGGATGCGGAGCAAAACCGACGCCGACCATATCAAGAGGTACAACCACAACCGAAGCTACCTCAGCGACGTGCAGATAAACCCCCGGCGGGTGAAGGTCTGCACTAAAATACGTGACGCTTTCCGCGACAGCGAGGTCATCATCCTGGCGGTCCCGGCCGCGTTTATCGGCGATGCGCTGCACGGTATTCAGCCGCAGCACTTCGCGGGAAAAACCGTCGTATCGGCCATCAAAGGCATGATCCCGGCCACCAACCAGCTCGTTACCGACTGGGTAAGCGATCAGTACGGCGTGTCGGCCAGCCAGATTGCGGTCATTGCCGGACCGTGTCATGCCGAAGAAGTCGCGCTCGAAAAACAATCGTACCTGACCATTGCCTCGCAGGGTGTCGACTGTGCCCGCACCGTGGCCGATCTACTGCGTTGCCGTTTCGTGCAGACCACGCCCGTCGATGATATCTACGGCATCGAGTACAGCGCGGTGATGAAAAATATCATCGCACTGGCCTGCGGGATCACGCACGGGCTGGGTTACGGCGACAATTTTCAGGCGGTGCTGGTATCCAACGCCATGCAGGAAATCCGGCGGTTTGTCGACGCGCTCCATGCCAAACACCGCGACCTGAGTGGCTCGGCCTATCTCGGCGATTTGCTTGTAACGGCTTATTCGCCGTTTAGCCGCAACCGGACGTTCGGTAACCTGATCGGAAGGGGGTACACAATTCAGTCGGCGCAGGCGGAAATGAATATGATCGCTGAAGGGTACTACGCCGTGAAAAGCATCCACGCCCTCAACGAGCAGTTCAGTGTACAGATGCCCATTGTCGACGCGGTCTACAACATCCTCTACGAAAAAGCCACGCCCACCAGTGAGATGAATGCGCTCAAGCGGTTGTTGTTGTAGTAAGTAGTCCAGACGTCTACGTCTGGAGGCCGTCAGGCCAAGTATGCCAGGCGGATGCTTTTTTGGCCTGTCGGTTTCCAGACGTAGACGTCTGGGCTACCTACTACACAAACCAACCAAATGGACAACATAAAAGACCTGTTTAACGTGTTTCCCCGGCCGGGGCGGGTGGAATGGATCGGCATACGGTCCGAACGACGCAGCCCCGTGACCGTGGTCGATGCGGTGGAGGTGACACGGAAGAAAGGGCTTGTGGGTGATCACTACAGCGGCCAAAGTGGTAATCGGCACGTCACGCTGATTCAGGCCGAACACCTGCCGGTCGTGGCTGCATTAGCCGGGCGCGATAGTCTCGATCCGGGCGTGCTGCGTCGGAATATCGTCGTATCGGGGTTGAATCTGCTGGCACTTAAAGATCAGCAAATCCAAATCGGCGACGTACGGCTACAGATAACGGGGCAGTGTCATCCCTGCTCAAAAATGGAAACGGCACTGGGGCCGGGAGGTTACAATGCCATGCGCGGACACGGTGGGATGACGGCCAGGGTGCTGGCGGATGGCACGATCCGGCAGCATGATGCTGTCACCGTTGTTGACCCGGTGGACGTTGGCCTGACTGCTGACGAGCCGGGGGCTGATGCGACTGCTCCGGGTCGGCAGTGATGCCACTTGGGCGGTGCTGATTGATACGGAAGCCATTTCGCATCTGCTGGATAGCATTGATAAGATCGTAATCAGATGCTTTCAGCAAGAAATCATCGTCAAAATCACAATAGTCAAAAAAGCGGTCGACCTCGTCAGCTTTCAGCGACGTGGCCTGCTCGACCAGTAGCCGGAATCGTTCGAGCGCCAGCGCGTGCCGCCGGTCCTGCTGCATGATGTAGTACGCTTTCCGATCGGATTTGGGCCGTTTGCCAAACATCTCGTATAGCAACGTTACACCCGCCCCATCGGCCAGCCGGTCGAATGCCTGTTCGCCCGTTACCTTGCGCGAGGCTGTTGGCTCGGCCAGTTCCAACTGAATTTCGCGCTTTACTTCTTCGTAACGTTTGCCCGTTACGGTCACTTCGGCCAGATCGACTACGCGGTAGGGCATGGGCGGTAGGGCACGAGCTATAATCGTCGGGTTGTCAGAACCGTCGTAGCGGATGCCGACGCGGTTGTATAACTGACTGGTCAGAATAAGGGAATCGCCGGGTAGCAGCGTTAGAAAGAACCGCCCGGTGGTGTTGGTCCGTGCCCGCTGCGTCGTGCGCTTATTGACGACCGTCACCTTGTCGACCGGCTTCTTCGATACCTGATCGACCACGGTTCCAATCACGTATTTGCCCTGCGCCCACGTCCGATTGACTCCACAACAGATGGTCAGACAGATCAGCAGGAAAACAGTGACGTAACGCATAGGTAGTAAAACGAGCCGTGTTCCTGCCTGTTGTGCTGGCACAGCGGTATAAGTCGGTTCGAGTAAAAGTAACGGTTTGTAGGTGGCCGTCGGTTCGGGACGGCGTTAAAAATCGTTAACAGGCTATAGCACGATCAGCCAGCATACCGCATCGGCTGAAGCACGGACAAGAAGTCACCCTACTATTCTGCTTTGTAATGAAAAGGTTTTTTTAATTCTCACGATCAATCACTACCTGAGATTGTCATGCGTACATTCCCCAAAAGAACAACTGTCGTTGTGCTCATTATCGCCTTTCTGTTGCTGATTCCATTGGCGGCTATGCAATTCACCGATGAGGTAAACTGGACACTATTCGACTTCGTCGTTGCTGGCTCTTTATTACTTGGTAGCGGCCTGTCGTTCGACTTTGCTTTACGGAATATTCGTACGTCGACCTATCGTATCGCAGCCTGCACGGCAATTCTGGCGGTGCTCGTTCTGGTGTGGCTGAAACTGGCCGTCGGCATTTTCGGTACGCCCTTCGCCGGACAATAGCTACTACACTTGCCTGTCGAATCGAGTGGGCCTGATTTCAGAAAACAATAGAGGTGTACGTTGGGAAGGTTGTGACCAAATAGGTTAACGCTTTCAGACGAAGGTTGCTCCCCCAATTAGTGTTGGTTAAGGGAGCGTCTTTGTAAGTTAATCGTGTCCAACTCTACAGCTGGATTGACGCGAGAAGTATCTTTTCTTACCACTTCTTCTACTGACGGTTTCTTTTGCCTTCTTTGCCAACAAAACACATTTCACATTCGCTGTAATCATGAGAACCCTTTTGCTGCTTGTCGGCTTGCTGACTATGATTTCGCCAACCTTTGCTCAGGTTGAGCGACTACAGGCAAAAATTGAGCAGGTCATCAACGGGAAAAAAGCAACGGTGGGCGTGGGTATCTACGAATTTGGTAGCCGAAAAACGCTGACAATAAACGGCGACGAGCATATGCCGATGCAGAGCGTGTACAAGTTTCATGTTGCCCTAGCCGTGCTGAGCGAGGTAGATAAAGGGCGATTCAAACTCACGCAAAAGATGCACGTGAAGAAGAGTGACTTGGTACCTGGCTTGCATAGCCCGATGGGCGAAGACTATCCAAATGGCGAGGTGGATTTGCCACTTTCTAAACTCATTCAGTACATGGTTGCTGAGAGCGATGGTAGTGCCTGCGATTACCTGTTTCGGCTGTTAGGTGGTCCGAAGCAGGTTGACACATTTATTCACCAGCTAGGTATTCAAAACGTAGCCATCCGGGAGACGGAAGCCGTGATGCAGGCACGGGGGAACTGGGATATTCAATATACGAACTGGACAACCCAGGCCGCGATGCTCGACTTGCTGAAACTTTTCTATCAGCGTAAAATCCTATCGACTAACAGCCACGATTTTCTGTGGAAAACAATGGTCAGTACGACGACGGGCGAGAACCGACTTAAGAAGTTGCTACCAGCCGGCACTGTGGTCGCTCATAAAACGGGCACGTCGGCAACAAAGAAAGACGGCCTGATGGGTGCCGTTAACGATGCGGGTTTCATCATGTTGCCAAATGGTAAATGCCTTGCCATCAGCGTATTCGTCTCGAATTCAGCTGAGGGTGTACAAACGAATGAGCGGATCATCGCTGATATTGCCAAGCTGACTTACAATCACTTTGCTGGATCGAATTGATCGTTACTGTATCTGCGACAGGCATGCTGGTACCCGGAGTGTATACTTCGGGTACCATATTTTTATGCCCAAATAGTTTTACGCAACGTTGACACCTTCCTGTATGCGGGCGACGGTCATCTCCGTAAAGTCGCGGATGACGTCGTTGACGAACGGGCGTAGCTCGTCGGGTGATTGCGTGGTGGCGACGCCGACGACGTAGGCACCTGAGGCTTTAGCGGCCTGAATGCCCGTCATGGAATCTTCAAAAATTACGCTTTCATCGGGCGATACACCCAGCATCGACATAGCTTTCCGGTAGACTTCCGGGTCGGGTTTGGGGTGCGTGATCGAGCGTTCGTGCAGTAGCACGTCGAAATACTGGCGCAGGTCCAGTGCATCGAGCACAAAATCGAGGTTTTCGAGCGGAGCCGAGGTGCCGACGGCTGTTTTTATGCCCGCTTCTTTCAGGGCTTTCAGGAACTCCGGGATGCCGGAAACGGGCGTGATGATGTCTTTGTACAACTCCCGGAATAAGGCTTCCTTTTCGTCGCCTAATTGCCGGATTTCCTCGTCGGTCAGGGGTTTGTCGGCGAACAGATGCTTCACGATCTGCGAGTTATGCTTGCCCGATACGTGTTGCAGAAAATCGGCATCAGTCAGTGGTTTGCCGTGCTGCTCGAAATAACGATGCCAGGCAGTGTGGTGGGTGGGGTTGGTGTCGACAATGACACCATCCATGTCGAAAATAACGGCTTTCATTGAATTAGTTTGTGGTTTGTTGTTCGTGGTTCGTCGTTCCTATAGCGGCAGCTAACCACAAACAACAAACCACAAACAAGATCAGTACAGATTGACTTTCCGGGATACCAGCGATGAAACCAGCATCATCAGGCCGACGAAGCCAAGACCGTAGTATAATCCAGCGGCTTCGGCAATAAAGCCAATCAGCGGAGGGCCAGCCAGAAAGCCGACGAAGCTGAACGATGCGAACGTGGCTAGTCCGGCAGCGGGTGGGATGCCCGGAATGCGCAGGGCAGCCGCGTATAGAATTGGTGCGCCTAATGAACAGCCGACGCCCAGTAGGGCAAAACCGATCAGCGCTGTGGGTGGGTAAGGCAGGGCAATCGCCAGGGCCAGGCCAGCCGCGCCAACCAGACCACCGATTTGCAGCCAGCGCCGGGCACCGATGCGGGGCGTAATGGCATCACCAACGAAACGGAGCCCCGTCATGGTCAGGGAAAAACAGCCAAAACCCAGCGCAGCTATCTGACTGCTGGCCCCCAGCGTTTCGTGCAGGTAAACAGCACTCCAGTCGAGGGCAACGCCTTCACCCATCGATACGGTGATGCCGATCAGAATCATCAGCCACAGATCGAACGTGGGTTTGACGAACGACGAACCGGCTTTTTCTCCCGTTGCTGTGCGGCTACTCGACGGAATCCGGGTCAGGCGGGGTTGTAGCAGAACAGTTACGATCAGAATCAGCCCCGACAGCGCGAAGACGTGCCACGATGGCGAGATGTTTTGCGCGATGATGATACCCGCGACACCTGACCCGATCAGACCGCCAAGACTCCACATGCCGTGGCAGGCCGACATAATCACGATGTTCTGTTGCCGTTCCAGGTTTGTCGCGGCTGTGTTCATGGCCACGTTGATCAGCGATGCGTTCAGACCCATCAGAAAAAGACCGACGCTTAGCAACAGCACGTTGGGTGCGTTGACGGGGATACACACGGTCAAGGCCAGCCCCACCGCCGACCAGAAACAGGCGCGGGCTTCACCCAGCCGGGCGATGATGCGACCGGTAAAGGGGTTCATGGTGAGTAAGCCAGCGGGCAGGGCAAACAGCACCAGCCCCAGCTGGCCATCCGACAGACCCAATCGGGCCTTCACCTGTGGGATGTGGGCCAGCCAGCTGCTAAACAGCAGACTGTCGGAGGCAAAGACCAGCCCCACCGCCAGGGCCAGCGGATTCGAGAAAAACGTCAGCACGTTTTTAATGAACGGATTGCGGTGTGTGTTCAGGGAAATGGTCGTATTCATGATACAAAAATAGCCGGTCGACACCGGCTATTTTTGTCATCTGTTAGCTGTAACTGATGCTGTATTGACTGTTCGGTTGAACAGGATTACCTGTTCATGGTCAATGCGCTATCATTTTTCAGGTAACCCTTCATGGCTTTCCGCAGCTTTTCCACTTTCGGCAATGATACACTTTGGATGTATGGCTGATCGGGATGGAGCGCAAAATAATTCTGGTGGTACTGTTCGGCGGGCCAGAACGTGGTCAGCGGGGTTACTTCTGTGACAACCTTGCCATCATAATGGTGCGACTCATTGACGCGCTGGATAGCGGCTTCGATGGCCTTTTTCTCTTCTGGCGTGCGGTAGAACGCGACCGACCGGTAATCGCGGCCCCGGTCAGGTCCCTGCCGATTCAGCGTCGTGGGATCATGGCCCGCAAAAAAAGCGTCGAGCAGTTTATCGTACGAAATCACCTTAGGGTCGTAGTATACCTGTACCGACTCGGCATGGCCCGTCAGGTCAGTGCCTACTTCTTCGTAGGTTGGGTTCTTGGTTTTGCCGCCTGCGTAGCCGGACACGACTTCCCGCACGCCTTTCAGCTGGCTCATGCCTTCGTCGAGTGCCCAGAAGCAGCCGCCCGCAAAATCCGCCACGGCTTCGCCGGGTTTGGGCGTAGGTAATTTGGCCGGGGCCGTGTCGTTCGACTGGGCCTGCGCGCAACCGGCTAACAATAGTAAGCTTGAAGCGAATGTCAGTAAGTTTTTCATGGTAAGTTAGTATCGTTACTGTCTGCTGTATTAACGTTTATTTAGCCCTGCCGGTTTCTTTTTCGGTATACGGTTTATGGTAGTCGGTTTACGGTATTTCCTGACACAGTAAGATACCGTATGACGGACTGGCCCCGGGGTCTGTATAAGCCATCGGCGACCTACCGGGTGGAGAGGTCTGTGAGGACACAGACCTGGGAGAAACCGAAAACCGTATACTGTAAACTGAAAGCTGTACACAGTAAACCAATTATGAAACTACAGTTTGAGCGTATCGAGCCGGGGGCGGGGAGTTCGTTTCGGGTGATTCATGCCACGGAAATCGAGCCGTGCCGGGTGTTCTGGCATCACCACCCCGAATACGAAATCGTGTTCATCCCGGCGGGGCAGGGCAGGCGGCACATCGGCAACAGCATCGGCCACTATGAAGCGGGGGATCTGGTATTTATCGGGCCAAACCTGCCGCACCTGAATTTCAGCTATGGGCACGTCGGCGATGCGTTTG
The DNA here is from genome assembly GCA_964581865.1 of uncultured Spirosoma sp. Lineage (GTDB taxonomy): Bacteria > Bacteroidota > Bacteroidia > Cytophagales > Spirosomataceae > Spirosoma. The sequence goes on along the minus strand of CAZOQC010000005.1, from coordinate 61,624 downwards.
AAGAAGTCGTTGTGCAGCTACGGGCCGATTTTATGGGCGATCCGTTCCTGAATCGGCCCGAACTCACAACTGTCCGGCGGCTGTTCGAGCGGTCGCACACGGGGCTGCTGTTCGGACCGGCTACCCATCAGGCCGTTGCCGCGCTGCTGATGGCCCTGCCCGACCAACTTCCGTTCGACCGGCTGCTGACGCTGTTGCAGGTGCTGCACATCATGGCCACGGCTACCGACAGCGTCCCCCTCCATGCCGACGGTACCCGCTTTGAGCTGAACCCGAAGGAGCAGGCTCGTATCGACCGCGTGTGCCAATACGTCGAAACGCACTACGCCGAACCCATCGACATTCGCGTCGTCGCTGATCTGGCCAACCTGACGGTACCTGCGTTCAGCCGGTACTTCCGGCGCATGACCCACCTGACGTTCACGGACTTTGTCAACGAATACCGCGTCAGTCAGGCGCAGCGGCTGTTGCACTCAGCCCGCACCATCGCCGATGTGAGCGCGGCCGTCGGTTTCGCCAACCTGTCGCATTTCAACAAAACCTTCCGCGAATCGACAGGCCAAACGCCGGGGGCGTACCGGAAGGGGGTGATTTAAAGAGCGAAAGGGTGAAAGAGTGAAAGAGCGATTACACCGGCGTCAGCCAATCGCTCTTTCACTCTTCCACCCTTTCGCTCTTTGACGTTTAAACGCCCGGATACCCTGGGTTCTGCGTTTTCAGGTTCGGGTTGTTCAGCAGTTCCTGCCGGGGGATGGGGAGCAACAGGTGTTTTTCCTGGAGCGGCTGATTGGAACTCGGGTTGATGTGGCCAACGAAGGCGTCGAAGCCGTTGGTTTTGTCGTTGTATACCTTCCGAAGCCGGACCATATCGAACCAGGTGATCTGCTCGTAGCACAGCTCATGCCAGCGTTCTCGCAGCACAGCGTCGCGGAAGGTAGCCTGCGTGAAGCTGCCCAGGGCGGGCGTCGTCAGCGTGGCCCGGTCACGAATCCGCTTCATCGCATCGTAAGCCGCCTGCGTTGGGCCACCCACTTCGTTCTGCGCTTCCGCGTACAGCAGCAGCGTTTCGGCGTAGCGGATCTGTGGCACGTTCAGGTTGTTCTGACGCGTTCCGGCTACCCCCGACGTGCCGTTGGCCGTCCGGTTGAAGTGCTTGAACACGTACGGCGCACCCAGGCTGAACTGCGCTCCATTGCCGTTGGTATAGTATGTCGTGTAGAAATAACCCACCTGATCTTTGGCCCGCAAATCGCCCGACTCATACGAGTTGTAGAACGACGGCGTCGGGACCGAGCTACCCGTACCACCGGGACCGTTGTAGGTCACCGGTTTGAAGTTCGGGTAGAAGTTGTCCATCGGGTTAGCTGCCACCGACGTGTTGTACTGGATCATAAACAGGTGCTCCAGCCGGTTCTTGTTGCTCTCCCGGTGTACCTCGTCGTAGGTCGAAAACAGGTTGATCGATGAGGAGTTGGCGTTGGCGTACGTAATTACTTCCAGCGCTTTGTCGGCCGATAGTTTGTAGTACGAGGCACCCTTGCTGAGCGGAAAGCCCGCCATGGTCAGGTACACTTTGGACAACTGCGTTTTCACCGCTGCCAGATTAGCCCGGCCGCTAGCATCGGTCCAGGCCAGACCGGCGGCTTCGGCTGCTGTCAGATCATCGACGATCAGCTTATACACGTCTTCTACCGGTGTCCGTCCCGGCATGAATACTTCCGCTGCTACCGCCTGCGGGTTGAGGATAGGCTGCGTAATCAGCGGAATAGCACCCCATAGCTGTACGGCAGTGAAGTAGGCCGATGCCCGCAGAAACCGGGCTTCCCCCAGAATTTTGGTCTTCTGGGCCGCGTCCATCTGTGGGATGCCCGGCACCCGGGCAAGCACCAGATTGGCGTTGGCAATGATCCGGTACAGGCCATTCCAGTAGTTGACTACGTGGATAGTGTTGCCGTCGTGAACCAGCCCGTACAGGTTGTTCAGGTCGGAGTTCTGCGCGGTTTCCGTCGTAGAGGTACCGGTGAGTGCTTCCAGTAGCTGCCAGTTGTTGGAGAAAATCCCGGCACCGTCGCCCATGAAGCGCAGGTTCGAGTACGTGGCTGCGATGCCGGCTTCGGCATGATCGGGCAGGGTGTAGAAATTGTCAGGGCTCAGGTTCGAGGGAGCCTGTTCCTCTAGAAACGTTTTACAGCCGACGAAGCCTGTCAGGGCAAACCCACACAGGAGGGCCCGGCTGATCTGTTTTAAGTTTGTCTGTCTCATATACTGAAAATCGGTCGATTGCGTACCGTTGCGTTACAGGCCAATTTGGATGCCCAGCAGATACGTGGTTGGTTTCGGATAGTTGTGCCAGATCATACCCTGCGAGAACGCACTGTTGCCGGTACCCTGGTTGGTCGGCGTCACTTCCGGGTCGCCGACGATGGGATCTTCCAGCAGCAGGAAGAAATTCTGCGCCGACGCATACAGCCGGAGCCGGTTCATCTTCAGCCGGTTGGTGATTGCTGCCGGGAAGGTGTAGCCAAACAGCAGGTTACGACCGCGCAGAAACGAGCCATTCTTGATCCAGTGGCTGTCGACGTTGGTGACGTAGCCCGCCCGTGTATCCCGAATCTGCGCAATTGGCGTATCCTGGTTGGTGGGTGTCCAGGCCGTCAGGACCGAGGTGTAGCTATTGGCCAGTGCCTGCCGGTCTTCGCTCGAGTGCAGGTTCATCATCATCACCTGATTGCCAAACATATACTGTAGCTCGAACGTAGCGTCGAAATTGCCGAACCGGAAGTTGTTGGTCAGCGCACCCCAGCCTTTCGGGCTGCCGTTGCCGATGATACTGCGGTCAGCATCCGTAATAGCGCGGTCGCCGTTCACGTCCAGGTACTTGATGTCGCCGGGCAGAATCGTCAGGCCGTTGCGGTAGCTGGTATAGCGGGCGGCTTCGTCGCGTTCAGCCTCACTCCAGGTACCCAGCCGGGTCAGACCCCAGAACGAACCGACAGCCTCGCCGACCCGGATTACGTTGGTCGGGTTGGTGAAGTTAGGACCGCCCACGTTGAAGATGTCGGATGGGGTTGCCAGCGACAGTACCTTGTTGCGGTTGAACGAGATGTTGAACGTCGTGTTCCAGGTAAACTTGCCCCGGTTGACGTTGACGGTGTTGACGCCAAATTCAAAGCCCTGGTTCTGCATCGAGCCGACGTTACGCCGGATGGTCGCATAGCCGCTTGACTGCGGTACGGGAGCATCGAGCAGCATATCGGTCGTCAGGCGGTAGTAGTAATCGGCTTCGATGTTGACGCGCCCTTTGAACAGGCCGATTTCCAGACCAACGTCGGTTTGTGCTGTTTTTTCCCAGCGCAGGTCCGGGTTGGCCAGTCGGTTGATACCGGTACCACCTGCCCGCGTGTCGCCGTAGATCGTGGCGTAGTTGGAACTGAGCAACGACAGCGACGAGTAGGGGGGGATTTCAGAGTTGCCCGTCAGGCCGTAGCTGCTGCGAATCTTCAGGTTCGAGATGATCGGATTGCCCCGCAGGAAATCTTCTTCCGATACGCGCCAGGCTAGAGCCGCCGAGGGGAAGAACGCGAACTTGTTGTTTTCCCCGAATTTAGAGGAACCATCGGCCCGGCCCGTAAACGTAATCAGGTACCGGTTTTTGTAGCCGTAGTTGAGCCGTCCGAAATACGAGTTGAAGGCAAAGCGATCCGCGTACGACGATACCGACGGATTGGTCGCACCAGCCCCCAGGTTGTTGAAGCCGAAGTAGTCGGTCGCAAAACCACTCACCGACGCGCCGATACCAAACCGGCTGGTTTCCTGCCACGAGATACCCAGCAGACCGGTGAACGAATGATCCGGGCCGAACTGCCGGTTGTAGGTCAGGTAGTTTTCCGACGACCAGAAGTTGGTGCGGTTATTATTGCCCGACGCGTTACCGTTGCCGCCGATGTTCAGCGTACGGGTCTGCGACTGGTTGATTTCCTGCGTCTGAATGTTTGTGCCGAGTACCGAGCGGAACTCCAGCCCTTTCGCCAGGGTGATGTTGGCGTACAGACTACCGAGAATCGTCTGCGTGTTCTGGATGTATCGGCGATCCATCAGTCGGTGCACCGAACTCATCGTGCCTTCCGCCTGCGGATAGTCGCGGTTTTCGGCGAAGATACCGGTATCAGGGTAACGCACGGGCAGGAACGGGAAGTCTTCCACAATCTGCCGGGCTACCGCATCGTTGACATCGACCAGGTTTTCAGTCTGGTAGTTGTAGTTCAGCGTACCGCCAATTTTCAGCCAGCTCTTCACCTGATCGTCCAGGGTAAACCGGCCCGAGTACCGCTTCATGTACGAGGTTTTGATCAACCCCTGATCGTCGCGGTAGTTGAGCGAGAGCGAGTATTGCGTCCGTTCGTTACCGCCACTAAAGCCAAGCTGGTGGTTTTGCGACAGCTTGTTCTGCGCCGATTCCTTAAACCAGTCGGTATCGTAGAGTGGGTTCAGGTTGGCGTCGAACACGCCGGGGTGGGCTGCGCTAAACGTTCGGCGCCGGGCCACCGGGTCGAGGTTGGCGTATTTGCCAGCCGCCCAGCCCGTGGGGTCGAACTTCGAGATGTTTGCGTAGGCCAGGTCTTCCACCGCCAGGTATTCTCTGGCGTTCAGCACTTTCGGTTTGTTGGGGCCGATGGTGTTGACGCTGAACTGCCCGTCGTACGTGATCCGGCTTTCCCCGGCTTTCCCTTTCCGGGTTGTCACCAGAATCACTCCGTTGGCACCGCGTGCCCCATAAATAGCCGTTGACGACGCATCTTTCAGTACCTCGACGTTGGTAATGTCGTTGGGGTTGATGTAGTCAATCGGGTTGCTGAACTGATCGCCCGTGCTCTGGGGCAACATGACGCCATCGACTACGTAAAGCGGGTTGTTGGACGAGTTGATCGAACTGAACCCCCGAATACGGACCGTAGTACGACCGCCCGGACGCCCGGAATTGGTGTTTACCTGCACCCCCGGCATCCGCCCCGACAGTTGCTGATTGAGCGATGGCGCGGGCCGTTCCAGCAGTTCGGCTTCCTTGACGCCCGATACGGCACCTGTCAGGTCAGACTTGCGGGCCGTACCGTACCCAATCACGACGATCTCGTCCAGTACTTTGTTGTCGGACTTCAGGGTGATGTTGACTGACGACTGATTACCGACGCTGATTTCCTGCGACAGGTACCCCACGTACGAGAATACTAACTGCGCCGTGCCATCGGGAACGTCCAGTTTGTACCGCCCGTCGGCATCCGTAACGGTTCCGCGCTGCGTGCCTTTTATGATGACGCTTACCCCCGGAATGGCTTCGTTTTTATCGTCGATTACCCGACCCGTAAGCGTCCGGTCCGCTTTGATCACAGCGAAGGTGCCCGGCATGGAGGTGCCCGGCATGGACGTGCCCCGCATGGACATGCCCGGCATGGATTCACGGGCAAAAGTAGGTGTTTGCTCACCGGCTAACAGGAAGCAGGCTAGTAAGAACTGCCCCGTAAGCCAACCCGGCGTATGCCGGACAGGTACTAGTTTTTTCATAAAAGTTAAGCGTCTTGGTTGATAGGAACTGGTTAATGACTGACTCAATAGTGTTGCTATTTTTATGTAGAGCAGGATGGAAGCCAGAATTTACTCACTGTTTTTAAAGAAATTTTAAAAAGGCGTTAATAGCGCATTAACAGGCGGTTTTCTACACTACTACGATCAGCGACGTACTGTAGCAATGATGGACAGCCTCGATTGAAACACGCGAGTAGCAGCTCGTAAAAAAAGCGTCACGATGTCGTGACGCTTTCTCTGACTACATAGCGACGGAATGGCCCGCCCCATAAGCGAATCGGTTCCAGCATGTAAGCTATCGTCCGCTTCCTGCCAGAAGCTTGTTGGGGTCACTTCTGACCGTCCGGTTGATGCGTTCCCGATTGATTGACCACCGTTATCAAATCGTGAAGTTGCGAACTCGTATCCGTCGACTGGCTAAACTTGTGCCCGTTAACCCAACTTTACGTATGAATCGCTCCGTTCTACTTGTTACGCTGTTGTCAATCACCGCGCTGCTGCCCGGTTGCCGTTCCGGTCGATCCGGTCCGGCGCAGACCACACAATCGACTCCATCGACAAAAGCCGTTCAGACCATTGCCTTTGGCTCGTGCAGTCGGCAGAGTTTGCCCCAGCCGCTGTGGGACGACATTGTGGCCGAGAAGCCTGATCTCTGGGTCTGGCTTGGCGACAACATCTACGGCGATTCGGAAAATATGGACACGTTGCGCGCCAAGTATGCGCTTCAGAAAAGCAATCCCGTTTACCAGCAGCTGCGCCAGTCGACGCCCATTCTCGGCGTGTGGGACGATCACGATTACGGCGTTAACGACGGCGGCAAAGAGTACCCGCGTCGGCGCGAGAGTCAGCAGGTGATGCTCGATTTTCTGGACGTGCCCGCCAACGATCCCCGGCGCACACAGGAGGGCGCGTACTCGGCGCAGACCTTCGGCCCGGCCGGGCAGCGCGTAAAGGTGATTCTGCTCGACGGCCGCTACTTCCGCGACCCGCTGAAAAAAGACGGTAAAAACAACATTCCCGATCCATCGGGCGACCTGCTGGGCGATGCACAGTGGCAATGGCTGGAAACCCAACTGACCAACTCCGATGCCGACGTACACGTGATTGGCTGCGGGATTCAGTTTCTGGCCGATGAGCACCCCTACGAGAAGTGGGCCAACTTCCCCGCGTCGCGGCAGCGGCTGTTCGATCTACTGGGAAAAACCAAACCCAAAGGAGCTATGCTCATCAGTGGCGACAGGCACATCGCCGAAATTGCAAAAGAGACTATTCCCGGCCTGCCCTACGATCTGTACGACATCACCAGCAGCGGCCTGACGCACGTGTCGAAACCGTACGACGAACCCAACCGCCACCGCGTCGGCGCGAAGATTACCCAACTCAACTATGCCCTGATCACCCTCAACTGGAATCAGAAACCCCTGACCGCCACCGTCCGCATCAACGGCGACAACCGCGCGACGTACCTGACTCAAGAGGTGCGGTTTTAGGGAATGCATTCATCGTTGATAGTGCGCAAAAACTATTTGTCTCGTTGAAAACAGCTTCTGCCGACATCGGGGCTTCAGTGTGGAGTGTAGGCATAGGCCCCAACTGATTGTTGGAAATTACCCGTTTGCGAATACTAACTTACTGCTGGATCGGGTTAGAAGTCGGCTTCGCGTTCGTTGTCTTAGTCGCGGTTTCGCCATCCTCGATTATGCCGTTCTCCGCTCTAATCACCACCCTGGGTGAGCTCCATCAGCGGCTCAGTCAACAGGTCGCTCGTCAAACAGAAGATATACGTATACTGCTGTAGAAAATGCGTAATAGTAGTAATGTATGGTTGTTGACATACGCAGCCACTAGATTGGTAGATGATGAACGGCTTCTGTCTTTGCCGTTTGGAGGATTAATTGCTGTTATATTTCGAAAAAAATAGTCTTTGCATTGATGAGCAAAGTACACAAATGGCAGACAAAGCACCTATAACTCCCAAAGTTCTACGGTGGGCAAGGGAGTCCGCGAAGATGCCTATTGAGGTAGCTGCAGGTAAGGTCAAGGTGAGTGTAGAAAAGCTAGACGAGTGGGAAAACGGAATTAGTCAGCCGACGATGAGCCAAGCTCAAACGTTAGCTAAGTTTTACAAAAGACCTTTTGCCCTGCTCTTCTTGCCAGAGCCTCCTAGAGATTTTCAACCACTGCAAGATTACCGTAAAAACGCAGCTTCACTAAGTACTGCCTCCACATTTATCGTTCGGGAAATCCAAGAAAAGCAAGCTTGGATAAGTGAGGTCTATCAGGAGAACGGGGAGGCCCCCCTACCATTTGTCGGGAAGTTTACTGTAAGTAGCCCCGTCGAAGTTGTGGCTGCTGATATTGTACGAATCCTAGGCGTTACTCCCCCTAATTACCAAACGAGTAGCCCCGTTAAGGAATGGGTAGATAAAGCGGAGGCCAAAGGAATTTTCATTTCCAGAAGCAGCTTCATCCATACAAGAATGAAGTTTGATAGCGACGAAATGAAGGGCTTTGCTATTGTTGATAAGTACGCTCCCTTTGTTTTCATCAATACTGAAGACTGGAAGGCTCCTCAGCTTTTTACGCTAGTACACGAATTGGCTCATATATGGATCGGCGAGTCAGGAATATCGAACGAATCAGATTTTCAACTCAAGCTCAAGCATCAGATTTATCAAGTAGAAGCTTTTTGTAACGAGGTAGCCGCTGCGGCTTTGATGCCCGATTCATTCATGAAGAGCCTTCCTAAGTACGTCTTCGATTCATCACAAGAAATATTGAAAGTAGCTCAAAGCTGGGGTGTGAGCTCAATTGCCCTGCTTGTTCGTGCACTTCATATGGGCCTGATTTCGATGGATGACTACAGGCGTATAAAAGCACAGGTTGACGTTGCTTTTGAGGAATACTTAAAACGGGAAGAAGCGAAGAGAGAAAAGCAAAGGAAAGAAAGATCCGGAGGCCCTAATCCATATCTCCTGCAACTCAATAAGAATAGCCGACTATTCACCCAGATAGTTTTAGAAGCTTACAGGGGTGGTTCCATCGCACCTACCCAAGCCAGTAGTCTGCTAAATGTCCAAACTAACAACTTCCCGAAACTTGAAGCATTTTTCTACAAATAAGTATGCAGCGTCAAAAGTATTGTTTGGATGCCAACGTACTGATTGAGGCTTGGCAGAAGTATTACTCTCCACACATTTGCCCCGGCTACTGGGAGCTAATGAATGATCTAGGTAGACAAGGTCTAATCTTCATTCCTAGGGAAGTATATAATGAGATCGTTAATACTGAAGACGATCTATCAGATTGGCTTAAGAACAGCAGTATACCAATACATGCAGCAGATTCATCGGTGGCTACATGCTTAAGGGCGATGTATTCTGCTAATCCGGCGCACGCTAATTTGGTCGACAGCACAAAAGGGCGATCACTAGCGGATCCTTGGGTTATTGCTCACGCAATGAAGAGCAATGCCTGTGTTGTAACAAAGGAAAGTAAGGTCCTTTCACTTAATACGAACAAGGTCAAGATCCCCAATGTGTGTGACAACATGGGCGTAAGATGGATAAACGATTTCGAGTTCGTCCGTGAACTCGGAATCAAATTTACCTGCTCGATTTAATAATCTTAGTAGGCTGCTATAAGGCTTTCGGCCGGTATGTGCAGCACAGCATGCAGCTTGCGAATCATATCCAGGCTGAGCTTACGCTTACCACTCAGTATTTCAGATTGCCGGCTACGAGTACCTAATATCTTACTTAGCTCACTTTTCTCGGCCCCAAGCTGATCCAGCCGGAAAAGAATGGCATCAATTGGACTAGGCACAGCAATCGGGTAGTGTTTATCCTCGTAATGCTCAACCAGTATTGAGAGGATATCCAATTCGTTCGACTCATCCGAGTCCTCATCTAAGTCCATCTGCATAAGCATAGAGACGCGACTCAGCGCGTCTTCATACTCCTGCTCATTCTTAATCACTTTTAACATATATAATAGTCTTCACATCAATCTTATCATACTCAGCGGGAGTACCGATCCAGACGATGAATAATAGTTGTTTCTTAAAGTCTATATCAACAACCATTCGAAACGAATTGCCCTGCACGTTGAAGACAAATCGCCTGCCAGTTATAACGTCGGCCGATGGAAAGGCATCAATGACATCGCTGGGCTTCTGCCAAGCAGCAGACTTAAACTCTTGGTAAATGGCTTCTAAACTAGTCTTGGAAGCTGAATGTCGTTTGTAATAGTTGGTAATGGTCTTTCTGGCAATCACACGCATGATCAATGCAGTCTGGTTCAAAGATTAGTTTCCCGTTCATAACTTCACGATGATTCAAGTAAGGAAGAGAGTGTCTTTTAAAGGGACGTTCCCATATTGGGAGCAAATGTACGAGTGAATAGTTCGCCGGCAACAAAATAATTGATCCGATATCCTTGCGGTAGAAGATGACTCGTTCAGAAAAGGGCTGTCTTATCTTGTAGATAATCGCCTAGAATCTATTATAGGCACTCACCGCCATGCCCGGCTTAGGGCGGCTCCGGCGGGTTTGTCCTGGGGGCTGAACTGATCGCGCTCGTGGTGGCGGTGGGTGGGGTCGGCAAACCATTTCCAGGCGAAGCCACCGGCAAACCACGGCTGCGGCCAAACGGTGTCGAGCAGGGCCGTGTAGGCGTTGGCCTGCGCTGTTTCGTTGGGGATGCAGTCGCTTTCTGACTCCCACGGCTGTCGACCCGCGTAGTCACAGCTTCGGTAGCCAAACTCGGTAAACAGGACCGGCTTCTGCGTCTGACTGCTGATCGACGCCAGCGTTTTCAAGTGGGGTTGCCAGCCTTTTGCCAGTGCCTTGACGGATGGCGTCCGGTCGTTCGAAACGGGGAAGTACGCGTCGACGCCCACGTAATCGAGTTGGGGCCAGAACGGAATCTGCTCGTAGCGGTCCCAGTTGGCGGCATAGGTCAGCGGGCCTTTGTACACCTGCCGTACCTGCCCGATCAGGCGTTGCCAGAAGGCGGGCCGGGCAATGGCAAACCGGTCGAGTTCGGTGGTGATGCAGTAGAGGTCGACGTGCAGCGAATCGGCGAGTCGGGCGAAGTGCAGCACGTACTGGGCGTAGTCGTGCTCAAACGATTGCCAGTCGGCTTCGGTGTTGAATTCAAGATCGAGGTGCGAACCGCCCTGCATCCAGACGTGGGGCTTGAGCATCGTTTTCAGACCTTGTTGGCGTGCCATCGCTACCGTACCGGCTACCCCCTCGGTGGTTTCGCCCCACCACTGCCAGCCGCGCCGTTCGGTCTTTGGGCGGTTTTCGCTGAAGAAAAAATGTGGGTCGCCCTTGCGGCAAAATCCGTACGGTACAATCGCCACCCATTCGCCACCAATGGCCCGGACGGGTGCCAGCACGGCCGACGAATCAGGCCGTTGGGGTGGGGCGACCAGATTGACACCTTTCAGTTTACGACCGCTATACTGAAACGGCGGAGTCGGGCGGCACCCCAGTAGAACGACGAGCAGAATCAGCAGGCGACTAAGCATGGGGGTAAGTTACGCGGAAAGTGGGCTTTTACTGCCAATAATCAGCGTTGCCCATTGCCTGACCCTTCCTGACTCAACGTATGCGCCGTTTATTCCTTAGTCTGCCGGTATTGATGCTGTCCGCTTCCGCCCCTGTCACACCGCCAACGCCCACCTTCGACCGCTATTTCGTGGCGGCTGAAAGCTACGAGTCGGTGGCCGTGTTCGACGTCGACAACAACGACACGCTCGATATTGTGTCGGGCGATTTCTGGTACGAGGGGCCACGCTTCCGGCGTCGGCACCTGATCGACAACCAACCCCGTAAAGAGCAGTACTACGACGATTTTTCGACCATTCCACTCGACGTTAACCGCGACGGGCGTATGGATTTCGTAACGGGTGGGTGGTTTAACCAAACGCTGCGGTGGCTGGAAAACCCGGCTAAAAAAGACAGTCGCTGGCCGAGTCACGACATCGCCAACGTCGGCAACATCGAAACGACCCGCGCCTGGGACGTCGACGGCGACGGTACGTTGGATATTGTACCCAATAATCCGAACCATCCGCTGAAATACCTGGCCCTGACCGCGCCGGGGCAGTTCAGGACCGTGACGGTAGCCCCTACGCAGGGCCACGGCCTGGGTTTTGGCGATGTCAACGGCGACGGGCGGGGCGATTTGATCGTGAGTGATGGCTGGCTCGAAGCCCCCGCCGATCGATCGGTCGGTAACTGGCCGCTGCACAAAGAATTTACGCTGGGAACTGCCAGCGTACCGATTCTGGTGGTCGACGTCAATGGCGACAAAAAGAACGACCTGATCGTGGGCCAGGGGCACGGCTACGGCCTACACTGGTATGAGCAGACGACCGACGCATCGGGTAAGCGCGGCTGGACGAAGCACCTGATCGACGATAAAAATTCGCAGTACCACACCATGGAATGGGTCGACATTACGGGCGATGGTAACCCCGACCTATTGACGGGCAAACGATTCCGCGCCCACAACGACAACGACCCCGGTTCCGACGATCCTGTTGGCCTGTACTACTTCACCTGGGACCAAACCCGCAAAACGTTCACAAAACACGACATCGCCTATGGTCCCGCCGGGGTCGGCAAGGGCACCGGCATCTACCTCGCCGTCGCCGACCTCCGCAAAACCGGCCGCAATGACATTGTGGTAGCCGGGAAAGACGGGCTAGTGGTATTTTTTCAAAGAGCGAAAGAGTGAATGAGTGAAAGAGTGATTTGCTGACGTCGGTGTCATCGCTCTTTCACTCATTCACTCTTTCGCTCTTTACGTTTTCTCTCCTGACATACGGCTGTCACTGGGTCGGTCGATCTTTGGATTGAAACAAAGCCAAACGATTTATGGACCTAATTCCCTTATTCCTGCACGAACTAGAGCAGGAAGCCGCCACGACCCGCAACTTTCTCAGCCGCGTTCCCGCCGACAAATTCGACTGGCAACCGCACACCAAAAGCATGACGCTGATGCAGCTGACCACGCACATCGCCGAACTGCCGTCGTGGGTACAGCTGGCCCTGACCACCGACGAACTGGATTTCGCGACAGTGCCCTACCAGCCAACCATCGTCAGTAGTACCGATGAGCTGCTGGCTATTCTGGAGAAGTCGCTGACCGACGGGCGCACGGCGCTGGAAACGGCTTCCGAAACCAGTCTGACCAAACCCTGGACCCTGCGCGATGGCGAAACGGTCTACAGCACGACGCCAAAGCACGAAGTAATTCGCATGACCTATAATCAGATCACGCATCACCGCGCCCAGCTCGGCGTTTACCTCCGCCTGCTCGACATCCCAATTCCCGGCAGTTACGGACCAAGTGCAGACGAAGGATTTTAAAGAGTGAAAGAGCGAAAGTTGCTTACGCAGGCAATCACTCTTTCACTCATTCGCTCTTTCACTCTTTATCTTGGTGCCAGCCGGACAATGCGGCCGGGGCTTTCGAGGGACACGTACAGATTACCGTCGGGACCTTGTTTGATGTTGCGGATGCGGCCCTGTCCTTCCAGCAGTTTCGTTTCGCCGGTAATCTGATTGTTGCTGATATTCAGAATACTCAGGTAATTTCCGGCCAGGGCACCCGTTACCAAACCACCGTTGGCACTGCCAAATTTCGCATTGGTGATGAAGGCCAGGCCGCTCGTGCCAATGGATGGTGTCCAGGTATGAACAGGGGCCTGAACACCGTCGCGCGTGGGGCTTTCGGAGATTGTCGTGCCATCATAGTTACGGCCATACGATACCAGCGGCCAGCCGTAATTCGCCCCTTTCTGTACGATATTGACCTCGTCGCCCCCCTGCGGCCCGTGCTCCGTTTCCCAAAGCTGGTTCGTAGCAGGGTTGATCGCCAGTCCCTGCGGATTGCGGTTGCCGTAGGCGTAGACCGTCGTTGGGGCAGTGTTGCCGGGCAGAATCGGGTTGTCGGCTGGTATTTGCCCGCTGTCGGTCATGCGATGGATTTTGCCCCAGCCCGTCTTCACGTTCTGCGCATTCTGGTTCGGTGACGTCGCCCCACCGTAAGAACGGGGACCACCTTCGCCGACGCTGAGATACAGCATATTATCGGGACCAAATTCGATCCGGCTACCGTAGTGACCCTGCCAGGCATTGGTAGCGTCGGTCTGAAAAATCGTTTCGAGATTACTGATCTGATTGTTCGTCAGCTTGAACCGGATCAGGTTCAACTGTCCATTTGGCGTACCGGCGGTCGATGCGGCATGGCTGGCGTAGATCCAGCCGTTGGTGGCGTACTGCGGATGCACCCGAACGTCGAGCAGCCCACCCTGACCCGCCGTGTAGATGTTGGCCGGTAAACCGGTTAGCTCCGTTGCGGTGGTTGCTCCGGAGGGAAGCCGGTATAGTTTGCCCCGTTTTTCGGTGAAAATCAGATCGTTGTTGGGCAAAAAGTCCATGCCCCAGATTACTTCGTAACCGGTCAGCACGGTTGTAACCTGAAGTTCGGTCGGCGTCGGAACCGCACCTGAGTCAGATTCGGTCGATTGCTGGCAGCTGCTGAGCAAACCAGTACCCAGCAGAATCGTAACCAGCGCAGAAAGAGTGTACGTTTTCATGTGTTGAGATTAATCTGTTTTTAATCTCAACGTTGTTTTGCCATAAATGTTGAAAGAGCGAAAGAACGAAAGAGTGAAAGAGCGATTACCATCCGGCACCATCGCTCTTTCACTCTTTCGTTCTTTCGCTCTTTGTTTTTCTACGCCGTCAGCGACCAGCCATCGCGGTACTGACGCGTGACGAACTGATTGGCTTCGTCGAAATTGGTAATCTTCGTGTTCTTGCCATCCCACGTCAACTGCTTGCGGCCGGGGTAGGTAAAGCCTTTGCCATCGGCTTTGGGCGTGCGGAGCGTGTAGCTGCGGATAGCCAGGTTGCCCATCAGCACCGACTCGGTCAGCGGACCGGCGAAGTCGAACGACGAGGTCAACGCTTTGTGCTCCTTGCTGTTGAAACCCGCTTTGCAGGCGTCGGTCCAGAACACCTGATGGCCGTTTTCGGGTAGCGATACTGTGCCAGCCGTACCACGGGCGGGCTTCGGTGCGGCTTCCATCTTCTTCCCGTCTTTCGTGTACAGTTTCGGGTCGTCGCCGTACATTCCGCAGGCAATCAGCCCCTTATCGCCGATCAGGAACACGCCGTTTTCACCGTTTTCCGGAAACGGTTCGTTTTCCGGTAGCATTTCGGGGCGGAACGGACGTAGGCCACCATCGAGCCATACCATCTTCACCGCCGACTTGTTTTTGCTCGATTGCGGGAATTGCAGTTCGACGTGCGACGAGGGCGGGCAACCTTCGGGGATGTATTCGGGCGTCCAGTCTTTCAGGAATACCGAACCGATACTGCTTTCGACCTGCGTGGGGTAACCCAGCCCCAGCACCCGGAATGGTACATCCATGATGTGGCAACCGATGTCGCCCAGCGCACCCGCGCCGAAGTTCCACCAGCCGCGCCATTTGAACGGGTGGTAAGCCGGGGTGTAGCCCACTTTCTGCGCGGGGCCGAGCCACAGATCCCAGTCGAGGTCGACGGGTGTTTCCGACGCAGCCTGCGGAACGGGAATGCCCTGCGGCCACACGGGGCGGTTGGTCCAGAGGTAGACCGTGTGTACGTTACCGATGAGCCCCTTGTCGAACCAGTCGACCATCTGCTTCTGCTGCGGGTTCGACGAGCCCTGATTGCCCATCTGCGTCACGACCTTGTATTTGCGGGCCGCTTCGGTCAGCATCCGCGCTTCGTGGATGTTGTGCGTCAGCGGCTTCTGCACATAGACGTGCTTGCCCCGTTGCATGGCGTTCATGGCCACGACGGCGTGGGTATGGTCGGCAGTCGAAACCGTCACGGCGTCGATGCTCTTGCCTTCTTTATCCAGCATTTCGCGGAAGTCCTTGTACCGCTTGGCGTTGGGGTGTTTGGTGAAGTTTTCCTTGACCCGCGCCAGCCCCCAGTCGACGTCGCAGAGCGCACCGACGTTGTTGGCACCGTTGTTATACGAGTTGTTAATGTCGCTGAACCCTTTGCCCCCGAAGCCAACGGCCGCAATATTGAGCTTATCGCTTGGCGCGATAAAACCCTTGCCGCCGAGTACATGGCGCGGCACAATAAGGAATCCCGCCGACGCCAGCAGGCCCGACTGGAGAAACTGCCGTCGGGAGGGCGCGTTACCTGCCTGCTCCGGCGTATTCGTTGAGTGATCTGACATGTTGAAAAGAAGAATCGGTTTCAGAAAAAAGGAGCACAGTACCTGTTTATACTGTAATTCTCTTCTTTATACCGCTGTCAGGCGTAGTATCTTTGGTTGTTTTGGTTAATCGGTTAGCTATGGAGAAACAACTATGGTATTACTTGTTGGCAAATGTGTCTGCTGATGTATACTTCGTCGCTCAACGCACAGCCCACGATCACTACGCAGGCACTGGCAACAACGTCGGTCTGCGCCGGTTCGGTCATCGATGTTTCGTTTACCCAGACAGGTACCTACGATGCTGATAACACGTTTCTGGTTCAGTTCTCCGATGGGGGCGATTACCAAACCCTTGTAACGAATTCGCTTAGCTATAGCGGTACTACCGGAGCGTTGTCGGTGAAAGCAACGCTACCCACTACGCAAGAGAAGGGAAGGGTGTATACCATACGTGTGGTAGCTAGTAGTCCGGCTGTTGTCGGTACGCCCAGCCCGTCGACAGTGCTAATTAACCCGAAACCTATTCCTCCCGGTGCTCCAGAGACCATCACTGAATGCGCCCGGGCGACTGGTAGTCTCAGTCAGGCGTTTCTTTTGGTATCGCTTACGGCAACCGTGGGTGGGGCTACAACTAATTTGTATGGAACGACCATTGTCGAGAAGCGACAACCCAACATATACACACTGGCTAGACCGGGTGCTGGCGTGTATACCTACTACGCTAGCCAGATAGTCGATGGTTGCGAAAGTGATAAAGTAGCTATTAAGTTGACTATAAAACCGTTACCCACTGACTCTAGACCACTGAACGTGTATAACGCGTACAACAACGGACAATCAGGTGGCGGACTGCTTGGGAAAATTGATTACTGCCAGAACGACAAAGCTGTTTCGTTACGAAAGTTTGGATTAGACTCCTTGCCGGATAACGTGGATGTAGCGTATCAGAAAGAGTCGGGCGATTTAGTATTTACGGGCTATCCGCCGGTGCCAAACACAGATAAAGCTGGTACGGCAGTATATAGATTTCAAACGTTTCTGGATGGGTGCCCGGCTACGCTAACTTATTCGAGTAAACTAACAATTACAGTAAAGCCCCAGCCTGATAAGCCAAAAGTCCCGGCAACTACCGCAACCGTTTGTGTAGGACAACTAACGAATCCGTTGAGTGTGTCGACCGTGGCCGCCAGTGCATCGCTGGTTTGGTATGCGACAACGGCAACTGGCGGAATCAGCTCGACAACGGCCACTATACCGTCGACAGCTACGGCCGGCACAGCTACGTACTATGTAGCCCAGCGAGTGGACGGTTGCGAAAGTGAACGGGTGGCTGTAACCGTTGACGTCCGCCCGTTGCCAACGGCTACACTGACGGGAGCACAAACCATCAACGAGGGGCAGTCGGCGAAGTTGTCGGTTGCATTTACCGGCGATGCGCTGTGGTCGTTTTCGGTGCAGGATAGTTCGGCCACCGGAACCGGGGCGGTACAATCGGTTCAGACAGCTGCCAACCCGCACATGATTGACGTGAACCCCATCGTATCGACGGCTTATGTCCTGCGCGACGTGCGGAACGGCTGCGGCAGTACCGCGCTGCGGCTGACGCCGGTGCTGATAACGGTCAACAAAGCACTGGGCGTAGAAGATCAGGTGCTGGCCGACGCTATCGATGTGTATCCCATACCGGCCACGACGACAGTAACCGTCCGTCTGCGGGGGTTATCGCCCGCGCAAACCGCCCGGCTCGAACTGGTGAGCGAAACCGGACAGGCGACCTGGCAAGCCGACACCCGTACGGAAACGTCGGTTTTGTCGCTCGAGCAGCAACCGGCTGGCGTGTACGTATTGCGCGTTCGGATTGGTGATCGAATGGCGTCGAGACGCCTTGTTAAACGCTAATTTTCACCAATACGAGACGATACCGACTTTGCGTGTGTTCTAACTATGAAGCTCGTCTACCCATCAGTACGGGCTGGTCAGTTCAACAAAACACGCCGAGCTATGTCTTCCTCCAGCCGTTTCTATAGCATCCTGTTCAACAAATGCCCACGTTGTCACGAGGGCGATTTCTTCGTGACGAAGAGCGCGTTCAGCCGCCATTTCGATGAGATGCACGATCACTGTCCGCACTGTGGCGAAAACTTCATGCCGGAACCGGGCTTTTACTGGGCGTCGATGTTCGTTAGTTATGCCTTCTTCACCATCTGGAGTCTGCTCACGTTTTTCGTCTTCGTGATCTGGCTGAAAATCGATCTCGATTATTTTCTGATCGGCCTGGTGCCGTCGATCATCCTGCTGACGCCGTACTTCTTCCGGGTGGCGCGCCGAACCTGGCTGACTATATTTATCAAGCCCGACCCAAAACGGGCACAGGATCTGACCAGGACGGTTCGCAGCTAACTAGCTGTCAGAAGGGCTCACTTCAACGCATGGATGAGCCCTTCTGACAGGTAAAATTGACAATTACAACCGGCCAAAGCGGGCGTGGGCCTGCCGGTCGAGGTCTTCGCGGTGATCGGGATGGGCGATGTCGATGAGTGCGCGGGCGCGTTGCCGCAGGTTCTGCCCGTATAGATCGGCAATACCGTACTCCGTGACGATGTAATGCACGTGCGCCCGTGTCGTCGTTACGCCCGCTCCCTCCTTCAAAAACGATACGATCTTACTCAGCCCTTTACTCGTAGTCGAGGGGAGGGCGATGATCGGTTTGCCGCCTTCCGAGAGCGAGGCACCCCGCACAAAGTCCATTTGCCCACCGACGCCCGAATACTGGTACGTACCGATGGTATCGGCACAGACCTGACCGGTCAGGTCGACTTCGATGGCGCTGTTGATAGCTGTTACTTTCGGATTGCGCCGGATGATCGACGTGTCGTTGGTGTAGCTGGCCGGCTTCATCGCCACACCGGGATTGTCGTCAATGAAATCATATACCCGCTGACTGCCCATTACGAAGGCGGACACAATCCGGTAGGGGAGTACTGTCTTGTGCTCGCCCGTGATGACGCCCCGCTCGACCAGGTCGATCACCCCGTCGGAAAACATCTCGGTATGAATACCCAGGCCCTTGTGGTGAATCAGCTCGGCCAGCGTCGCATTCGGGATACCGCCGATACCGAGTTGCAAGGTCGCCCCGTCGTCGACCAGACTCGCGACGTACTGCCCGATTTTCCGGTCTTCCGCGCTGATCTCACCCGGCAATACTTCGTACATCGGCTCATCGACCTCAATAGCCGCGTGTAGCATAGCCGCCGGAATCAGCCCGTCGCCGTGGGTGCGGGGGACGCGCGGGTTGATCTGCGCAATGACGTACTTCGCCGACCGGATAGCCGCCAGCGACACATCGACCGAAGGGCCGAGCGAACAATAACCGTGCTCGTCGGGGGGCGACACCTGAATCAGCGCCACGTCGATGGGCAGAATGTTACGGCTGAACAGCAGTGGTATCTCGCTCAGAAATACCGGTACGTAATCGCCAATGCCCGCGTTCAGTTGCTTGCGCATGTTGGCCCCGATAAAAAACGAGTTCGGCCGGAACGACTCCTGATACTGCGGTTCGAGGTACGGCAGATAGCCCTCCGTGTGAATATGGCACAACTCAACGTCGCGCAGTTGCGGTGCCCGCTCCATCATGGCGCGGATAAGCGTGTGGGGTGTCTGGGCAACGCTGTGAATAAACACGCGGTTGCCCGACTGAACAACAGAGAGGGCCTGTTCGGGCGTAGTAATCGGGAGGAAGGTTGTCATAGTCTGGAGTGCTGATATGGGCTGGGCGATAGTGTTCCCGACAGCAGGATGCCGTCGGGGACACTATCGCCCAGCTTGATACGACTGGACGACCGCTAGTTTGCCGCCACCGTACCGGCGAACAGCGGAGCGTAATCATCCGACAGGGTGATTTTTAGTTTGTGCAGTTCGCCCTCCGTCACCATCGACTTGAAAACCGACATAAACTGCTGCGTGTAGCGTTCGCCCGTAGCCGCGTCGACGCCCAGTTTATCGGCGACGCGCTGGTAAAATTCAGTGAGTTTGAAGCGTTCGCCCTGATCGCGGTCTTCGGGCGATACTTCGCGAATAATGTCGAGCAGGGGCGCGGGTAGCTGAGCACCAAGATTATCGGCTGCGTTACCGGCAAGGTGGGCCGTCAGCGTGTGCAGAAAGGCGCGGGTGATGTCGATGACGTCGCCCTCCGACTGAACGCTGAGCGCGGCTTTGGCTTCATGAATAAATTCGGGATACTGCATAACGCTGGTTGAGTTAGTTCTGACGAATCAACCGGGCGTTTGGGCGAGATGTTGGTACAAAGTCAAAATCGTTACCGTGCGTTTCTGGAAGTCGCCCAGTTGACGGGGTCCGTCAGCAGCTGCTGAAACCAGTGACCGGAGTCTTTGACGATGCGTTGCTGGGTGCGGAAATCGACGTAAACCAGCCCGAAACGGGGGCGGTAGCCTTCGGCCCACTCGAAGTTGTCGAGAAATGTCCAGACGAAGTAACCATCGACCGAAAGGCCGTTTTCTTTGGCCCGCAGCACACTGTTCAGGTAATCCCGGTGGTAGCGGATACGCTGCGGATCGTGAATATGGCCCTTCTGCACGGTATCGTAAAAAGCCGCCCCACTCTCGGTGATGTACAGTTTTCGGATGCCCTCATACCGACCGAACTGCTGAATCACGCGGTACAGACTGTCGGGGTTCACTTCCCAGCCCATCTCGGTAATCGTCTCCACCCCCCGGCTCAGGGGCGACACGTCTTTCGACCAGATGTAGGGAATGAAATACGAATGCTCGACCACCACGCGGAAATAGTGTTGCAGACCGATGAAATCGAAGTCAAAGGCCAGCTTTTCCAGGTCGCCGGGCTGCGCGTGCTTTTTCAGAATGCCGCTCAGAAACGGGAGTTCGTCCGTCGGGTAACCCATGCCCAGCGCCGGTTCGATAAACAGCCGGTTCAACAAAGCATCGACCCGTTTGGCCGCAGCCCGATCACGGGTCGACTCGGTATATGGGTCAACGGGAGAGCAGGAAAACGTGGTGCCAACATGCGCGCCGGGTACGTTGGCACGCACCACCCGGCCCCCTTCGGCCTGCGCAAGAGCGGTGTGGTGAATGCTGGGCAACAGTGCCCGCAGGCTGCGTCGGCCGGGGGCGTGGGTGCCGGTGAAATACCCCAGCACCGACGAGGCCAGCGGTTCGTTGAGAATAATCCAGTGCCTGACTTTAGGGCCAAAAGCTTTCGTACATACGTCCACGTAATCGGCAAACCAGTCGACAATTTTGCGGTTGGGCCAGCCGCCGAGGTTCTCCAGGGCCTGCGGTAAATCCCAGTGGTACAGCGTGATCCAGGGCGTCAGGCCAAGGGCGAGGCAGTGATCGATCAGGCGGTCGTAAAAGGCCAGCCCCGCTTCGTTGACGCGCCCACCGTGCTGCGGCCCCAACCCGTCGGGCAGAATACGTGACCAGGCAATTGAGAAGCGGAAATGGGGGAAGCCGAGGGCCTTATGCAGCTGTAGGTCAGCCTCGTAACGGTCGTAAAATTCGCAGGCGATGTCGCCGTGTTCGCCGGTCTTGATCTTGCCCCGCTGATGACTAAACGTGTCCCAGATCGACGGGCCACGTCCGTCGCGGTCAACGGCTCCTTCAATCTGGTAGGCAGCCGTCGCTGTTCCCCAGATAAAATCAGGCCCGAAGGCGGCTCGCGAAATCGACTCCGAATCGGAGCTGGATAAAGGCAATGAAGTAGGCAAGGTATCCCGGAAAAGTAGGGCAAAGGTAGCGGAGCCGTGTTAAAGTCCGAGCCGGGCGAGTACGAGTTAACATTCCAGTCATACTGGCGCGTAACGCGTACTCGCCCGGCTCGGACAGTCTATCGATACCCTACGAAACTACCGGCGTCCGTAGAACCCACCGGGGCGGCCGGGGCGATTGCTTTGCTGGGCGGCAAACAGTCGTTCGCGCTGCGAGCGGTTCAGCACCGACAGCATCTCGTCGCGTTTGCGGGCGCGGGCCTGCCGAAGGCCATCGGGCGTAAAGCGCGAGGTAGCAAAGAGGTTGTCGTAGTTATCTTCGATGCGGTGCAGTTGCTTTTCCTGCCGGCGCGATAAGCCAACCAGCGCGTCGAGCCGCTCGATTTTCAGTTCGTCACGGAACTCATCATTCGGGTTATTGGGGTAGTTCTGATTACCGTATCCCTGATTGCCATAAGCGGGTGGGCGGTTGTCGAATGGGCGTTGGTATACGCGTTGCGCCATGCTGCTGCCGGCGGTCAGAACGAAAAGCGAAAAGGCGGCAATGAGTGTCTTTTTCATGTCAGTTGGTAATTGGTGGTTAACTGACGGTTAGAGTGCGGGGACCGAACGGCGTTTAATCGGATCGGCAAAATAAGCGCAGAACGGGCCGTTTTACGGCCGGAATGGCGTTAGCGAATGGCCGAATCGCTGGGTGCTGGCTGCGCAACGGGCTTCCAGTTGGCCATTGCCTTGGCCAGAATACTCGCTACGATCAGTTGCAGGGCGTGGTAGATCATAATCGGCAGCAGGACTACCCCGGCGGCACTGCCCGGAAACAGGACTTTTGCCATTACGCTGCCCTGCACCAGCGATTTTTTCGACCCGCAGAACAGGGCCGTAATGCGGTCTTCACGGCTGAAATGCAACCACCGGCTGACAACCGTAATAAAGCCGAATACGATAAAAAACAGGGCCAGCATACCCACCGCCAGCACGACCAGATCAAGCACAGACAGGTTACGAAACAAATTCATCGCAAACGATTCGCAGAAGGCCGTATAGACGATAAGCAGGATCGTAAACTGATCGAAATAGCGCAGGGCGCTTTTGTACGTCTCGGCAAACCAGCCCAGCTTTCTGTTCAGCAGCAATCCCAGCACGACCGGTACGATAACCTGAATGGACAGTTTGACGATAATCGACTCCAGATCGAACTGACCGCTACCGGCACTGAGCAGCGCACTCATCCAGATCGGCGTAACGAATACACCAATCAGGCTCGAAATGCTGGCGTTGAAGATAGCCGCCGGGATATTGCCGTTTGCAATCGATACCATCACAATAGACGACGAAACCGTAGAGGGCAGGGCAGCCACGTAAAAGACGCCCAGCCACAGCAACGCCGTTTCCGGCGTGACCAGCAGCGACCGCGCGCCCAATACGATGAGTGGAAACAGGATAAAAGTAGTCAGGTGGATAAGCAGATGCAGGCGGTAGTTGCGCAGGCCGACTTTGAGCTGATCGAGGTTGAGTCGCAGTCCGTAGAGGAAAAAAATCAGCGAGACGCCGTAGTTGGTAAACGCCGACAGCGACAGTGGTCCGGTTTGCATACCGGGTTCGGGCCAGAGCCGGGCCAGGCCGATCATGCCCAGCAGCGCCAGAATAAACCAGTCGAGCCCAACGCGGCCCAGTAACGTTGCAAGTGATGGTTTTGCCATGCCAACCTAACCGGATTTGGGGGGTTCGGTTCTCGATTTGTGGTTTACAGTGGTCCGTCACGTGATAGCCCGTCTGGCAGTTAGTGCTTTTCCAGCGTAAGGTATAGACCATTCCCCTTGTCTGTAAGGCCACAGACACATGAATTTATTTACCTCCTGAACTGGAAGAGTACCAGTAATAGCCGATGAAAGAAAACGTTATTTGCAACGTTGTTGCATAAAAGGAGCGACGTATTTATCTTTGCCTCATCAACACGACTGCCATGAATCAACTGCTATCCCGTCATCGGGCCGATTACGTCGGCATCACCGGCTCCGTACTCTGCATCATTCATTGTCTGGCTACGCCTGTATTGATTATGACATCGGCGCTGCTCAACTACGAGTCGCTGCGGGTAGGCGTTCTGGGCCTTGACTATCTGTTTATCGGTGTCAACATACTGGCCGTCTGGTCGGCATCGCAGCACACCACAAACCGAATCCGGTGGGCGTTGCGGGGTTTTCTGGCGCTATTTGCCGGGAGTCTGTTGCTGGAAGATCGAAGCGAATTATTCGAATACACAGCCTATGCCGCATCGGTCGGGCTGGTCGTCGTTCATCTGTTCAATATTCGGCAGAGTCGGGTATCACACACGCACAACTGCTAACCCGGTATTGCCCACCGTATAGTGCGACAGGGGTGCCAGTCTTCAAGTCATGCGTCGATGGTTGGGTACTTTTTGACAGCATCGGTACTGGCCCCCTGTTTTTCTATGTTTAACGGTTGAGGTCTACTGTTTAAAGTTGACTACCACAGAGATCGCTTTCCTGCCAACAACCTTAAACTTTAGAGGTTGCTTAGGATTGTGTTTTATGGCCTATTTTGTCATCCCGAGCCTGCGAGGGATCTTCGGTGGCAGGCGGTTTTGTTTGCTTTTAGCGAAGATCCCTCGCAGGCTCGGGATGACAACAGTCCGTTTTGGCCAGGGATTAAAAATCCTAAACAACCTCTTGAACATTAAACCTGTCCTCACATATTCCGCCGGTACTGCCCGCCGACGGCGTAGAGGGCGTGGGTAAGCTGACCGAGGGAACAGACTTTGGCGGCTTCCATCAGGCTTTCGAAAATGTTGCCACCGGTTGAGGCCGTTTGCTGAAGCTGGGCGATAGCAGCCGGGGCCGTGTCGCGGTTACGTTGCTGAAACGTCTGGCAACTATCGACCTGGTAACGCTTCTCGTCGTCGGTTGAGCGGATGACTTCGGCGGGTGTCAGGGTGGGGGAGCCAGCCGGGTCGAGGAAGGTATTGACGCCGACGATGGGCAGCTGCCCGTTGTGTTTCAGCGTCTCGTAATACATCGACTCTTCCTGAATTTTGCTGCGCTGGTACATCCGTTCCATTGCTCCCAGTACGCCACCCCGATCGTTGATCGCCAGAAATTCCTGATAGACCGCATCTTCGACCAGATCGGTCAGTTCTTCCACTACGAATGACCCCTGCAACGGATTTTCGTTTTTAGTTAGCCCGAATTCGCGGTTGATAATCAGCTGAATCGCCATAGCCCGGCGCACCGATTCTTCGGTGGGTGTCGTGATGGCTTCGTCGTAAGCGTTGGTGTGCAGGGAGTTGCAGTTGTCGTACACGGCCAGCAGCGCCTGCAACGTCGTGCGGATGTCGTTGAAGCCGATTTCCTGCGCGTGCAGGCTCCGCCCTGATGTCTGGATGTGGTATTTGAGTTTCTGCGACCGTTCGTTGGCCCCGTACCGGTTGCGCATCGCTTTGGCCCAGATCCGGCGGGCTACCCGGCCCAGCACGGTATATTCCGGGTCCATGCCGTTGGAGAAAAAGAACGATAGATTGGGCGCGAAATCGTCGATCTGCATGCCCCGGCTCAGGTAATATTCCACAAACGTAAAGCCGTTCGACAGCGTAAACGCCAGTTGCGAGATCGGGTTGGCCCCTGCTTCGGCGATGTGGTACCCGGAGATCGATACGGAGTAAAAATTCTGTACCCGGTGGTCGGTGAAATACTGCTGAATGTCGCCCATCATCCGCAGGGCAAATTCCGTGGAGAAAATGCAGGTGTTCTGGGCCTGATCTTCTTTCAGAATGTCGGCCTGCACCGTGCCGCGCACCCGTTGCAGCGCATCGGTCCTGATCTGCTCGTACACGTCCTTCGGAACCACCCGGTCGCCTGTTGTACCGAGCAGCTGCAGGCCAAGCCCGTCGTTGCCATCGGGCAGGGGACCGTTGTACCCCGGCCCCGGCCCGTTAGGGAGGGGAGCAATCTTATCACGAACAGTCCCCCTCCCTAACGGGCCGGGGCCGGGGGTGGGGTCCGTGGGGTTATCCCGTAACCATTTCTCGCACTGCTGATCGATGGCGGTGTTGAGGAAAAAAGCGAGCAGAATGGGCGCGGGACCGTTGATGGTCATGGACACCGATGTGGCGGGGTCGCAGAGGTCGAAACCGGAATACAGTTTTTTAGCGTCGTCGAGCGTGCAGACGCTGACGCCGGCGTTGCCAACTTTACCAAATATATCCGGGCGCAGGGCGGGGTCTTCACCGTAGAGCGTCACCGAGTCGAAAGCCGTCGACAGGCGTTTGGCGGGTTGTCCGCTGGAAACGTAGTGGAACCGGCGGTTGGTACGTTCGGGTCCGCCTTCGCCCGCAAACATCCGGGTAGGGTCTTCGCCCTCGCGCTTGAGCGGAAACACACCCGCCGTGTACGGAAACTCGCCGGGCACGTTTTCGGTCATGAGCCAGTGCAGCACATCGCCCCAGTCGTGGTATTTGGGCAGGCTCACTTTCGGTACGCGCAACTGCGAGAGTGTTTCGGTGTACAGCGGTTGCCGGATCGTCTTGTTACGAATGGTAAATTCGTAGAAATCAGCCGTGTACCGCGCCTGCATAATGGGCCACTGCGCCAGCAACGTGCGCGCGTCAGGGTGCAGCCGGGTATCGAGCTGGGCGCGGAGTTGTTCGAGGGTTTCCCTCACGGCAGCGGCCGACCGCCCCGCCCCCTCCCTCACCCCCAACCCCTCTCCCGTACCAGGAGAGGGTAGCAACGCTCCCGTTAACTCTCCCCTCTCCCGTTTTGGGCGGTCCGCCGTCGCGGGAGGGGTCGGGGGTGAGGGCACTTGCAAGGCCAGCATCGCCAGCACACCATCGAGTTGATACAGTTGCCGGGCGAGCGTCGTCTGTTCGTCCACAAAGCGGTCGTATCGACGGCTTTCCTCCACGATTTCGGCCAGATACCGCACCCGGTCGGGGGGGATGATGGGCGTAACCGTATTCGGTTTACGCCGGGCCGCCGGGCGGTCTACGGTTTTCAGTATACCGTGCGTAGGCTTTTCACCCGGTGCCTCACTGTAAACCGTAAACTGTATACCGAGAACGGTCAGAAGCCGGGCAAACAGTTCGTTCATACCCGCGTCGTTGAACTGCGACGCCATCGTGCCGATGATGGGTAATTCGTCGTCGGGCGTGTCCCAGTCGTTGTGGTTGCGCCGGTATTGCTTGCGTACGTCGCGCAGGGCGTCGGCTGAGCCGCGTTTGTCGAATTTGTTGATGGCAATGACGTCGGCGAAATCGAGCATGTCGATTTTTTCGAGCTGCGTGGCCGCGCCGTACTCCGCCGTCATGACGTACAGTGTCTTGTCGGCATGTTCGGTAATCTCCGTATCCGACTGCCCGATACCCGACGTTTCCACGATAATCAGATCGAAACTGGCGGTCTGGCAGATGTCGATAGCGTCCTGCACGGAGCGGCTCAGGGCTAGGTTCGACTGCCGCGTCGCCAGCGACCGCATGTAAATTCGGGGCGAGTTGATCGCGTTCATGCGAATGCGGTCGCCGAGCAGAGCCCCGCCCGTTTTCCGCTTCGACGGGTCGACCGAGATGATTGCCAGCGTTTTATCGGGGAATGTCCGTAGGTAGCGCAGTATCAGTTCATCAATGAGCGATGATTTGCCCGCGCCCCCGGTGCCGGTAATGCCCAGCACGGGACATCGGTCGGTTTTGGATGTAGCGCGTGTGGGTTTCGCCGGACTGCCGGATGCCTGGTTGTCTTCGGCGGTGGTAATTTGCCGGGCAATACTGTCGATGCCGGACGTGGGAAGCGCGAAATCGCATTGATCGAGCAGGTTGTCGATCATGCCCTGTAACCCCATTGCCCGGCCATCGTCGGGGGAGTAGATACGTGCGATACCGTAGGCGTGTAACGCGTCGATTTCGCGGGGGAGAATGGTGCCACCACCGCCACCAAAAATTTTGATATGACCCGCCCCCCGTTCGCTGAGCAGGTCGTGCATGTAGGTGAAAAACTCCAGATGTCCGCCCTGATAGCTCGTTACGGCGATACCCTGTACGTCTTCCTGAATGGCACAATCGACAATATCGGCCACCGACCGGTTATGCCCCAGATGAATGACTTCGGCCCCCGACGACTGCATCAGTCGACGCATCAGATTGATGGCCGCATCGTGCCCGTCGAATAGCGACGTCGCCGTTACGATGCGGATCTTGTGCTGACGAACAGATGTCGTATCTGCTTTCTCCTGCCGACGTTGCGCAATCATAGTTCTATCGTATCTGGATATTATACCAAAGATACGAAGAATGGGGAATGGCAGATAGATCCGTCTTTGTGGTGTCGGGTCCCCGACCCGACACAGGTGCGTCAGCAGGCTATCACTTTTTGAACGCCAGCGCCCGGATCGGCTGAATACGGTTGATGATGATTGTCGGAATCCAGAGCACCAGGGCGATCAGCAGAACCGTTGCGCCATTGATCGCCAGCACAGTCGGCCAGTCCCAGGCGATGGGAACGTACTTGATAAAGTAGTTCTTGGGATCGAGCGGAATCAGCCGGAACCGATCCTGCAAAAAGCATAGTCCGATGCCAACTATGTTACCGACAACCAGCCCCCATACGACCATGCCCAGCCCGACGTGCAGAAACATACGGCGGATCAGGGTATCGTTGCCGCCCAGTGTCTTCAGCAAGCCGATCATGGGTGTCCGCTCCATCATCAGTACGAGCAGCACCGATACCATGTTGAACGACGCCACAAACGCGATCAGCCCCAGCAGAATGACCATGTTGCGGTCGAGCAGCAGCATCCAGTCGAAGAGGGGGCGGTACTGCTCTTTCACCGATACCAGGCGCATATCGGGGGAGAGCCGGTCGAACACGGTCGCGCGGGTTTGGTCGAGTTTGCTGAAATCGCGCACGAAAATTTCGTAGCTCCCTACTGTATCAGGCCCCCACTTGTTTAGCCGCTTAATCAGGCGAATGTCGCCTAGTGCAATCGTTTTGTCGACCTCTTCCAGCCCCGTTTCATAAATGCCGACGATGGTCATTTTACGGGCGCGGGGCGGGTTACCCAGAAAGTACAGCGGCAATGATTCGCCCACTTTTGCCTTCAGCTGATTGGCCATGTACTGACTAATCAGCAACTGCGTCGAGCCGTTTCCCGTGTCGGCCCCAACCTCGGGAATCGTACCTGCCACCAGCGACTCGCGCAGCAGGTTCCAGTTATAATCACGTCCAACACCTTTCAGCACAACCCCGGCCAGTTCGTCGGGCGTCTTCAGAATACCCGGTTTGGTGGCGATAGCCTGTATATGCACTACTCCCGGAATGCTGGTTCCGGCCTTGAACAGGGGCGTATTGAGCGGCAGCGACGTATCATCGTACGACTGATTATTGGTGAATTTGCTGACCTGTAGGTGGGCGCCAAACAAAAATATCTTTTGCTGTATGGACCGCTGATAGCCAAACAGCACCGCAAACGCAATAATCATGACGGCCAGCGCCAGCGCAATACTGCCGATGCCGATGCTGGTGACGGTGGTCGAAAAGCTGCCTTGTGGTGCCCGGCGCACCCGGCGGGCCAGAAATAAGGAAAGATTCAACGTGATTGGCTGACTAAAGATTAGGTACGCTGCGCACAGTACTGCCCAGCGGCAACAACAAAGAAACGGCTATCGGCTGTAGGGGATGACATATAATCGTCAAAAATTTCCACCGCAGCCGCACGGCTTCATGCCCCGGCGATCTACACCGGTATGGACCTTGGCGGAGACACCGGCCGAATAAACCGATCCCATGCCCAGTTGGGTAGGTACTAACGGGCAATTCGACGCATGTTTTGTGTCGGATCGCCTATTTTTGTGCAAATCACTCCTGAACACCATGCCGCCGTATATCGTCTGCCGATTACTTTTTGTAGCGCTGGTTAGCCTGTCGGTTGCCTGCCAGGGTCAGTCCACTCAGAAAACGGCTCCGGCCAATACCCCCCGGTCGGCTGCTTCCGTAGTTATCCCCGGTGCCGAACAAACCGCGCTGTACCTGTCTGCGCTGAAAGGTAAACGCGTGGGTATGGTGGTCAATCATACGTCACGGATTGGTAAAACGCACCTGGTCGATAGTCTGCTGGCGCTGGGGGTTACGGTAAAAACCATCTTTGCGCCCGAGCACGGCTTCCGGGGTGAAGCGACGGATGGTGAAAAAATCAGCAACGGGCGCGACCCAAAAACGGGTGTACTGATCGCGTCGCTCTACGGGGCCAATCGTAAGCCATCGCCCGCACAGATGGATTCGCTCGACGTGCTGCTGTTCGACATTCAGGATGTGGGTTGCCGGTTTTATACCTACATCAGCACCATGCACTACGTCATGGAAGCCTGCGCCGAAGCCAACAAGCCATTCATCGTGCTCGACCGGCCCAATCCCAACGGGCATTACGTCGACGGCCCCGTGCTGACGCCAAAGTTCAAGTCGTTTGTGGGTATGCATCCCATCCCGGTCGTTTACGGGCTGACGGAGGGCGAACTGGCGGGCATGATCAATGGCGAAGGCTGGCTCGGCATCGGCAAAACCTGCCAGCTGACCGTTGTGCCGGTCAAGAATTACACGCACCAGACGCCCTACGTGCTGCCGCTCCGTCCGTCGCCCAACCTCCCCAATCAGCAGGCGGTGCTGCTGTATCCGTCGCTTTGCTTTTTCGAGGGTACTGTCGTCAGCGTCGGGCGGGGTACGGATAAACAGTTTCAGGTAATCGGGTCGCCCGATACGAAGTACGGCCCCTACGAATTTACACCCGTCGACAAGCCCGGTGCCATGAATCCACCGCAGGAAGGCAAACGTTGCTACGGCCTCGACCTGACGCAGGCACCGATCTCGAAAACAGGCCTGATGCTTGACTATCTGTTTGATTTCTACAAACGGGCCACCGACAAATCGACCTTCTTTCTGGCGGGTGGCGGCTTCGACCGGCTGGCGGGTACCGATCAGCTACGGCTACAACTAACAGCCGGGGTACCGGAAGCAACGATCCGCACCAGCTGGCAACCGCAGCTTGCCGCCTACCGGCAGATGAGGCAGAAGTACCTGATTTACCCGTGAATACACATAATTGCCTAAGCGGTAGCAAAATGCAGCCACCGCATGATGGCATATAGCGTATTGGAAAGTAGCTTTGTTCACTTATTTGGCCTGACACCCCCGATTGAAAGCTTTACTGCGTAGTATCTGTTTCGTTGCCTTGCTCATCCCATTCTGGAGCCACGGACAAAGCGTGACGCTGAGCAGCTGGCCTGCCCGGCTGCAGCTGTACGCCCGTGACCCGGTAACCAGCCGATGCGGAGTACCCATCAGTGGGCGCGTTACCGATCCCACGGCGGCAACGCTGTCGGTTGTGACCCTGCGCGACCAGAAACCAGTTGGCTACACCCGCCTGACCACCGATTCGGTCGGTTTGTTTCGCGCCACGCCCTCCATCAAAGCGGAATCTCACCTGTACAGCGTTCAACTGTTTCGGCACCGTGCCCCCGGCGATTCGGTCTGGGTGGCGACCCGTGACAGCCTTGTTTGTGGCGACGCGTACCTGATTATGGGCCAGTCTAACGCGATCGGTCGGTTCGATAATAACCCGTACGGTAGCCCTTTCTGCCGATCGTTTGGTGTCAATAGTGGTAACGTAGCCTACAATCCTGCCGATACAGCCTGGTGCCTGACCAATACGTCGGAAGGATTCAACAGCCTCTGGGGGGTTGAACTGCAACGGTATCTCTACCAGAAAGACAGTATCCCAACCGCCGTGATCAACGGAGCCGTCGGCTCGACGGATATAGCCATGCACCTGATCCGCACTGGTACGCAGCCCGATAATCTGTCTACGCTCTACGGGCGGTTGCTGTACCGGACCCGCCGGGCGGGCCTGGCCGATCAGCCACTGGTGATGATCTGGCGGCAGGGGGAAGCCGAAGCGGCCAATAACTCCGGCAACACCTACGCGGCTCAATACGCGAAGTTGTACAGTAACTGGAAGCAGGACTATCCCAAACTTCGGCGGGTGTACATGGCGCAGCTCAATATCCTGACGGATGCCTCGGCGACGCAGGCCGGTACCCTCCGCGATTTCCAGCGGCAGATTACCAGCGTGTACCCCGACCATACACCCATCGCGACGGTTGGTTTGCCCGGCTATCAGGGGCTGCACTACGACGAACCCGGCTACCGGCAGTTCGGCCTGGAACTGTACCGCATCATTGCCCGCGATCTGTACAAAAGTACCGACACCAGTAATGTCGGGTCGCCGAACCTGCGCAAGCTATTCTACAGCAAGCCTGATTACACCGAAATTACGATGGAATTCGAGCCGGGCCAGCAGATGAAGTGGCCCGCTGATTCGGTTATCACCAACCCGAAAACGGGCCGGGCCTATACGCAGCGTATGACCGACTTTGTGTACACCAACTACCCGACCGGTGAGTCGGGGCTGGTACAGTCGGTGTCGGCGGTGGGTAACAAACTCGTGCTGACGCTGGCCCGATCGACCACGGCGCAGACGCTGACGTATCTGCCCTCGTCGTACCAGGATAATCAGCTTGGCTACTACGTCGGACCAACTATCCAGAATCAGCGGGGGATGCGGGCTCTGACGTTTCAGGCAGTGCCAATTGCGGCTCCGTTGCCCGTCGCCAATGACCTGCGAGCGATGCCGCTCGATACGACAGCTATCCAGCTTACCTGGAATCAGTCTGCCACAGGCGTCGATTCCTGGGGCGTCGAACGGGCTGATACCAGCGGCAAATTCAGGCAAATCGCTACGCTGAGTAGCTCGGTCAGTACGTACAGAGATCGACGCAAGCCCAGCAGTACCGACTCGCTGCGCATTGGTGCCATTTACCAGTACCGGATTCGGTCTACCAGCCAGAAAGCGGAAGCGGCTTATTCGCCGGTCGTGACGGCGTCGCTTCAATTTGTACTCTACGTACCGACGGGCCCGGAACTGCCGGGAAAAAGTAATCCGGGGGGCAGCTACAGTTCATCGCTCGTGTACCCCAACCCGGCCAGCGATCAGGTGTACGTCCGGCTGCCGCTCGACTGGAGTGGCGACCCCGTTACGTTGACTCTGACCAACACGGCGGGGCTGACCGTTCTGCATCAGAGCCGGTCGGTGAGCCCGGGGACTTCAATACTGCCATTTTCCGTCGGGAATCTGCCTGTTGGCACCTATGTACTGACGCTGGCTTACCGGGGGGGAGGAGTCCAGTGTCGGCTGGTCGTCAGTCGTTAGTTCGGGTAGCGAAGGGTAGCCGTATGGAAAAATGCCCTACCTTTGCATTTTAGAGACCAATCCATGGCCACCGAACAGATTTTGATTCTGGATTTCGGTTCGCAGTACACCCAACTCATTGCCCGCCGGGTGCGCGAACTCAATGTTTACTGCGAAATCCATCCCTACAACAACATCCCTGTTATCTCGCCCGATGTCAAAGGCGTAATCCTGTCGGGAAGTCCGTCCTCTGTGCGGGAAGATGACGCGCCCAACATGCATCTGGCCGCGTTCCGGCAAAAGCTGCCACTGCTGGGCGTCTGCTACGGTGCGCAACTACTCGCCTACACCAGTGGGGGCGAGGTACAGCCGTCATCGATTCGCGAGTACGGCCGCGCCAAACTCGGTACTGTTGAGTCGGAAAATCCGCTGATGCGTGGTATCGATCAACATTCGCAGGTCTGGATGTCGCACGGTGATACGATTACCAGCGTTCCTGACTCGTTTCATATCATTGCTTCGACCGATTCAGTGCGCGTTGCTGCCTTTCAGGTCGAGGGCGAAGAAACGTACGGTATTCAGTTTCACCCCGAAGTGACGCACTCGCTGCAAGGCAAAGAGCTGCTGAAAAACTTCGTGGTCGATATCTGTGGCTGCTCGCAGGACTGGGACCCGGAATCGTTCGTGGAATCGACGGTGGCGCAGTTGAAGGAAAAACTCGGCGATGATAAAGTCGTGCTGGGCCTGTCGGGCGGGGTCGACTCATCGGTGGCGGCTATGCTTATTCACCGGGCTATCGGTACGAATCTGTACTGCGTTTTTGTCGATAACGGGCTGCTGCGCAAAGACGAATTCGAAGACGTACTGACTTCCTACGAGTCGCTGGGCCTGAACGTGAAAGGTGTCGACGCGAAAGAACAGTTCTACACGGCGCTCACCGGCCTGACCGATCCTGAAGC
Source organism: uncultured Spirosoma sp. (assembly GCA_964581865.1). Lineage (GTDB taxonomy): Bacteria > Bacteroidota > Bacteroidia > Cytophagales > Spirosomataceae > Spirosoma. Next base: position 27,856 of record CAZOQC010000005.1, on the reverse strand, counting down.
CAAGCGTAAAGCCATTGGTAAAACGTTCATCGACGTCTTCGACCACGAAGCGCATCAGATCGACGGTGTAGCCTGGCTCGGGCAGGGCACTATCTACCCCGATGTCATTGAGTCGGTATCGGTGAAAGGCCCGTCGGCAACAATTAAATCGCACCACAACGTCGGCGGTTTGCCCGATTTTATGAAGCTGAAAGTCGTGGAGCCGCTGAATACCCTGTTTAAAGACGAAGTGCGGGCCGTGGGGCGCACGCTCGGTCTGCCCGAAGCGATTCTGGGCCGCCATCCATTCCCCGGTCCCGGATTGGCCATTCGTATCCTGGGCGACATTACTCCCGAAAAAGTCGATATTCTCCAGCAGGTCGATGCGCTGTTTATCAACGGACTGAAGCGCGACGGGCTGTACGACAAAGTATGGCAGGCGGGAGCGATGCTGCTGCCGGTGCAATCGGTGGGGGTCATGGGCGACGAGCGTACCTACGAACGTGTCGTAGCCCTCCGCGCCGTTACCAGCGTCGACGGGATGACCGCCGACTGGGCGCACCTGCCGTACGAGTTTCTGGCGAACGTGTCGAACGAGATCATCAACCGCGTCAAAGGCGTCAACCGCGTCGTGTACGACATCTCCTCGAAGCCACCGGCTACGATCGAGTGGGAATAGCTGGTTTGTAGTTTGTGGTTTGTAGTTAGCTACCGCCGGTGTTTCGGGCGCGTCAGCCAACTACAAACCACAAACTAGTTAAACTACAAACTCATTTCCCCGGCCGTGAAGGACGGACTTCTACTTTGCTGGGTAGCGTACGGGCAGGCATTTTGATCAGGTCGGCAACGATCTGACCGATGTCTTCCGGCTGAATTTTCCAGGCGTCTTTGTCGCTGGGTTCGTTACCGTCGAAATACGTGGCCACCGAACCCGGCATGATTGTCGACACTTTAATACCGTCTTTGCGGAGGTCGAGCATGATGGCCTGCGTGAAACCGACCAGTCCGAATTTGCTGGCGTTATACGCCGAACCTTTCTCGAAGAAGTTGGCCCCGGCCAGGCTGGCAATCGTGATAAAATATCCTTCCGTTTTGGCCAGTTCGGCTACCGTTGCTTTGGTCGTGTAGAACACGCCCGTCAGGTTGATGTCGATGGTTTCCTGCCACTGCTCCGGCGTCAGTTCCTGCACCGGCGCAAAGTGACCCACGCCCGCATTGGCAATCACGTAGTCGAGTTGTCCCCACTTGCTGATCAGCGCATCGACGGCTTTCTGTTGCGATGCCAGATTGCGAACGTCGGCCTGCAACCCCAGCGCATAGCCATCTTTGATTTTGTTGAGCGATGCGGCTGCTTCGTCGGCGCTTTCCTGCGAACGACTGGTAATAGCGACGCGAATACCCTGATTGATAAGCGTTTCGGCAACGCCGTATCCAATTCCTTTCGACCCGCCGGTTACGAGGGCCGTTTTAATAGACTCTGCCATGAATGTTGTACAATCAAAAAAAGTGGAATTAACCACCGAACCGATAACCGTCACTTCGTGGGGAAGGTTTAGTTGAGTAGTTGTAGAGTTGACTAGTTGTAGCGTTGTAAAGTTGGCTGGCGCACGCGGCTAACCGCCGGATGGGCTGACGCGTCAGCTAACTTTACAACTATCCAACTCTACAACTCTATAACTACTCAACCAACCAATGAACGCTATCGTTATCACCCACCCCGGCGACTCCGCCGTTTTGCAGGTGCAGGAACGCCCTCGCCCCGAACCCGGCTACCGGCAGGTGCTGGTGCGCGTTGCGGCCGCCGGTTTGAACCGCAGCGATATTATGCAGCGGTCCGGTGGGTATGGCACCGACCCGTCGGGGCAGGTGCCGGGGCTGGAAATGGCCGGAACCGTTGAGCAGTGCGGACCGGGCGCAGACCGATGGCGGGTAGGGGAGGCCGTTTGTGCGTTGCTATCCGGCGGGGGCTACGCCGAATACGTCGTTGTCGATGAGCGGCACTGTCTGCCCGTTCCCGATGGTATGTCGATGACCGACGCGGCTTCGTTGCCCGAAACGGTACTAACGGTCTGGTCGAATGTGTTTCAGCAGGCCCGGCTGCGGGCGGGGGAGCATTTTCTGGTTCACGGCGGCAGCAGTGGTATCGGTATCACGGCCATTCAGCTTGCCGTTGCCTTTGGCGCGAAAGCATTTGCCACGGTGGGTAGCGATGAAAAGAAAGCGTTCTGCGAAACACTGGGGGCCGAGCAGGTCGTCAACTACAAAACTGACGATTTTGAACAGGTATTTCAACCGTACGGGCTCGACGTAATTCTGGATATGGTCGGGGGTGATTACACGGCCAAAAACAGCCGGTTGCTGCGCTCCGACGGTCGGTTGACGTTTATTAACGCGATGAAGGGAGCCGAGAGTACGATCGATATTCGCGAGTTGATGAGCAAACGTATTGTGTTGACGGGCAGTATGTTAAAGCCCCGTTCTAACGAGTTCAAGGCCGCGCTCGTTGCCGACGTGCTGGCCAATGTCTGGCCGCTGGTGAGTGCCGGGCAACTAAAGCCGGTCGTGTATCGCACGTTCCCGCTGGCCGACGCGGCTCAGGCGCAGCAACTGATGGAAAGCAGCGATCACATCGGAAAAATCGTGCTGAAAACAGGTATATAAGTGTTCATTACCAATTGCAGCAGCTGGCATGGTACCTTTGTATCGGCTAATCGTAGTATAGCCAATGGAACCAAGCCTGTTTGGTTACGCTCATTCGACTTACCCCTGTCGTTAACTCGACGTATGAAGAAAATTGCTTTTGTAGTGCAGCGCTACGGCGTAGAAGTAAACGGCGGAGCGGAGTATCTCTGCCGTATCTTAGCCGAACGACTGGCCCAAACGTATGACGTCGATGTGCTGACGAGCTGCGCGCTGGAATACCAGACATGGGCCAACTGGTACCCGGCTGAAACCACGACCATCAATGGGGTGCAGGTACACCGGTTTGCTGCCGAATACGAGCGGCAGTCGAAATTGTCGGGCCGGACGGAACACCAGCTCCGCAAGCTGACTGATCTGAAGAAACGGGGTATCTGGGGCTGGCTGAAGAAAACATACTATTCGCTCAAAGGGCCTTCAATCGCCGAATGCATCGAGATGTGGCCTAAATATCAGGGGCCTTATACGCCTGGTCTGATCGACTACCTGAAGCAGAACCATCAGCAATATGATGCGCTGTTTTTTATTACCTACCTCTACTACCCAACCGTAGCCGGGCTGTATGTGGCGCCGGAGAAGTCGATCTTTATCCCGACTGCTCACGATGAGAAACCCATTTATCTGCCCGTTTTCCCCCCGTTGTTCCAGACGCCCCGCGCGCTGCTATTCCTGACGCCCGGTGAGCAGCGGTTCGTTCACCGGAAGTTTGCCAATCAGGCCATCTACAACGATATCGTCGGTATCGGTATCGAACCACCCCGCGCCGTGTCGGAGAAGTCGATTGCGGAACTGATCGGTACCGAGGCAGATTACCTGCTGTACATTGGCCGGATCGACAAAGCGAAGGGTTGCGACGTGATGATCGACCAGTTTACGCGGTACAAGAAAAAGCATCCGGCACCGCTGAAGCTGGTACTTGTCGGGCAGTCGTTCATGACTATTCCCAATCACCTCGACATTATTCCGGCCGGATTCGTTGATGAAGACGTGAAAGCCCGGCTGCTGATGAATGCAAAAGCCCTGCTGATGCCCTCGCCCTACGAAAGCCTGTCGATGGTGACGCTGGAAAGTATGGCCATTGGTGTCCCCGTCATCGCCAATGCCGACTGTGAAATCCTGCGCGACCACATCGACGCCAGTCAGGCCGGGTACGCGTACCACAATTACACTGAACTCGAGACGGCCATCGACAACATTCTGACGCAGGACGTCAGTCAAATGGCCGAAAACGGGAAGCGATACGTACAGCAGTACTACACTTGGCAAACCGTGCTCGATAAGTTCGACAAGGTGATTGACTATGTATCCCAGACCGGTGCGCCGGAGCGATCTACGTCTGGTGGCCGGAAAATGTAGCCTGGACGTCCACGTCCGGGTGCCCGATAGGGCAACTACTGCAAGCGATAGCTTTTTGGCCGCTACGCGTCCACCCGGACGTGGACGTCCAGGCTACATAGTATAGGGCACCAGACCGGGAGGTCTGGGCTATACACCTACTGCAACACCTCGTGCATCGTGTTGAGACGGCGGTAGATGCTGTTTTCCTGATTGATGAGTTCGTGGTGATTGCCACGTTCGATGATCTCGCCTTTTTCCATAATCAGGATTTCGTCGGCTTCGCGGATGGTGCTCAGCCGGTGGGCGATGACCAGCGTCGTGCGGCCTTCCATCAGGTTGTCGAGGGCATCCTGCACCGATTTTTCGGATTCAAGATCCAGTGCCGACGTAGCTTCATCGAGAATCAGAATCGACGGTTTCTTGAACACCGCCCGCGCAATACTAAGCCGTTGCCGCTGTCCGCCACTGAGCCGAATGCCCCGGTCGCCGATGGTCGTGTTGTAGCCGTCTTCGGTATCCATGATAAACTGGTGCGCGTTGGCGATTTTAGCCGCTTCCATCACATCTTCCAGCTTCGCGTCGGGTTTGCCGAGGGCGATGTTGTTAAAAATCGTATCGTTGAAGAGAATAATTTCCTGTGTCACGAAGCTCATCTGCGCCCGTAGCGATTCCATCGTGTAGTCCTGCACATCGACGCCGTCGATGCTGACGCGACCCTGATTCGTTTCATAGAAGCGGGGAATCAGGTCGGCAATGGTCGATTTGCCCACGCCAGACGGACCGACCAGCGCGATCTTCTTACCCTTGCCGATGGTAAAGCTGATGTTTGTCAACACCGGTCTGTCGCCGTATTGGAAACTGACGTTGTCGAATACGATCTCACGGGCGAACGGTGGCATCGGCCGGGCGTTGGGCTTATCCTGAATATCAATGGGTTTGTCGAGTAGTTCAACGACGCGTTCACCGGCTGCCTGTCCCTGCTGAATGTTGGTAATGGCGACCACAATGGCTTTGGCCGGGCGGATCACCTGCGAGAAAATGGCGATGAACGCGATGAACGAACTGGCCTGTAAATCGCTCTGACTGTTCAGCACCAGACTGCCGCCAAATACCAGAATACAGGCCACCACAAACACACCCGATGCTTCGGAAAAAGCCGGAGCCAGCTCGCGCCGTTTGAAACTGTCGAGACTGACCCGGCGGTAGAAGTCGTTTTCGACGGCGAAGCGATCCAGCACAAAAGGCGTTGCATTGAAGGCCCGCAGAATCCGCATCCCCATCAGCGTTTCGTCCATCAGCGTCAGCATCCGGCCCATCGACGACTGCACGTCCTGCGCTTCCTTCTTTAGTTTTTTGGTGACGGCCGAAATACCCACCGCCGAAATCGGAATAATGACCAGCGTAAACAGCGTGAGTTTGAATGAGATCGCGAACAGAGCCACGAAGTAAGCGATGAGCATGAATGGCTCCTTGAACACGACTTCGACCGAACTGCCCGCGACACTTTCAATGGCGTAGACATCGCCGTTGAGCCGCGACAGCAGATCGCCTTTCCGCTCTTTGGTGAAATAACCCAGGTGCAGGTGGTTGATCTTCTCGAAGAGGGCTTCGCGCAGCCGTTTGACCAGCAGCGTGCGCGCCCTGAGCAGCGTCTGTTGGGCCATAAACCGGAACAGGTTGGTCATCACCACCGCGACGACGATCATACCCGCGATGAAATACAGCACATACAGCGGGTTTGTCGTCTTGAACTGATAGATCAGGTGGTAAAACGAATCGTGAAAGTAACCGGGCGACAGGCTGAACGCGGGTGTCTGTGCGTAACGGGCGGCATCAGCCGTACTGATGGGGTTGAACAGAAAGTTGAGCAGGGGAATGATCAACGCGAACTGAAACACGTTGAAAATTACGCTGATCAGGGTAAACAGGACAAAGGGTACCAGAAAGCGTCCGTAGGGCTGGGCATACACCAGCAGCCGTTTATAAATCTTCATTCGCTGTTGTTCGCGTGAGCAGTTAAATCAGCGACCGGTACACCTCGATGTATTTACGGGCGGCATCGGTCCAGTTAAACGTAGCACTATGCGCTTTCATGGCTTCCTGCATCTGACTGCCCGCTTTGGTGTATCGCTGCATCCCGGCCATAAAGTCGTCGTGCAGGTTGTCGAAGTCGTGGAAGTAGAAAGCCAGGTCTTTACCAATTTCAGGCAAAGCGCTACTCTTCGACAAAAATACGGGTTTTCCAATTGACATGGCTTCCGTGACGGGCAACCCGAATCCTTCGGCCAGCGACGGCATCACGACTGCGTGGCAGTTGTGATAGTACCACGATTTTTCTTCGTCGGTAATTTCGTGGATCATATGCACCCGATCTTCCACGTTCAGGTCCGACGCGTGCTGCCGCACGAAATGGGCGTAGTCTTTATCGTCGTGACGCCCGGCCAGTACCAGTTCCAGCGCCGGGTTGGTTTGCAGGAGGGGCAGAATACGGTGCTGGTTTTTTTTGCGGGTAATAACGCCCACGTTGAACAGAAACGGGGTGCGGGGTCGGTAAGAACGGGGCTCCAGCGACGGTTTGGGCAGATCGTTGGTACCGTTATAGATCATATACATTGGCTTGCCCTGGGTATCACAGTGGGTCAGCACGTCGTTTTTGCTGAAATCCGAGATACACACGATCGCATCGGCGCGGTCGATATTGCGCTGAATCTGCGCCAGGTAACGGGCCGTCTTATAGGCAGGTTTGTCGTCCTGTAAAAAATTCAGGTCGTGAATTGTCAGCAGCACCCGGATTCGCCGATTCCGCCGGGGGATGTAATCCGAACTTTGATACGTGCTGTGCCAGAGCCGGTACTGATCGACCGACGGCATCAGAAATTTTTGCAGGGAATGCTGCGTGATGATCGGGACCGAGGGGCCAAAGGCTGTTTGTGTGTGCGCCGGACCAAAAACGGCCAGTTGTTCCTGATATATGTTTTGCTGAAGTGCTTTACCGAGGTTGAGACAGTAATAGTATAGCCCGGTATTGACATACTTCATGCGTTCACAATCGAAGATAACACGGGTCATAATGATTCACGTATGGGTGATCCTGAAATCAGTACGTCACGGCAGGGGGTTCTGGTATACCGCGACTACATAGTACTACCGGCTAGGGTGGTCAACTCCACATTGGTACGAGTAGCAGCAACGGTTCAGGCTTAGGACGATAACGCGGAAATTAACCGCTTCTCGATTGACAAGACTCACAAATGAGTCATAAGGTTGTACAAATATGAACATTACGCCTGCCGAAACCCTATCTTTCGACCGTATGGGCGAAATTATTCTGGACTGCGGGCCTATGAAACATCCGCACACAGGGCTGTATCAATACTGCCTGAATCTGAGTACGCACCTGAATCAGCAACGAGCCGAAGCCGGTCTGTCTCCCGTACAGCTTTACCTGCCCCCGCGTCGACGCCTGCAACTGCCCGCCCAGCCGTATCATATTACGGAGCAGTGGTGGCACACTGTTTATCAGCCCTTTCTGCGCGGTTGCCGGGTGTGGCACGCGCCGTTTCAACTGGGCCGGATCGTACCCGACCGACGTCGGTTTCCCCACCTGAGCGTTGTGCTCACGATTCACGACCTGAACGTACTGCACGAAGGAGAACCGCAGGCCATGCAGCAAAAACGAATGGCCCTGACGCAGTCTCTGATCGACCGGAGCGACGCGCTTGTCTGTATTTCGGCGTTTACAAAAAATGATGTACTGGCTCACTGTCGCACTGACGAGAAACCCATATACGTCATACACAATGGTGTCGATCCGCTGCCGGAGTGCCGTACAAAACCTGTTGATTATCAGTCGGAACGGCCGTTTTTGCTGGGCATTGGCTACCTGAACGCCAAGAAGAATTTTCACGTACTGCTGCCGCTGCTGGCCAGTAATCCCGAGCTGGACCTGCTGCTCATCGGCCGACCCGACGACCCGGACTACGTCGCGCAGATGCAGCAGCGGGCGCAGGCAATGGGCGTGGCCGACCGGCTTCGGCTGTTGGGGACGGTATCGGAGGCCGACAAGGGCTGGTATCTGCGAAACTGTCGGGCGCTGGTTCATCCATCATTGGCGGAAGGCTTCGGCCTGCCGGTACTCGAAGCCATGCAGTTTGGCAAACCCGTGTTCCTGTCCCGGCTGACGGCCCTGCCCGAAATCGGAGGTGATGTAGCGTACTATTTCCCCGATTTTACACCCGAACAAATGCAGACGGCTTATCAGCGGGGAATGGCCGACTACGACCGCAACGCCCGCGCCGACGTAATCCGGCAACATGCTGCCCGATTCACCTGGCAAACCGCAGCCCGGCAGTATCTGGGGGTGTATAAGCAGTTAATGAGTTTGTAGTTTACGGTTCGTAGTTCCTCCGGTAACCAACCACGAACTACAAACCACAAACTCATTTCATCACTTCCACCGTGTTCAGTTCCGGGCCACCGCCGTGATTCGCTGAGCCCGCGACGACGTAAATCTGATTGTTGTGGACTGCAGCACCCGTGCCGTGCCGCCCCTGATTCATGCGCGTGGTTTTGACCCAGTTGCCCGTTTTTGGGTCGAGGGCTTCGGCTTCGTTGTGCGAGAGGGTCTGTACCGTTTCGCCCCCGATAATCCAGACCAGCCCCCCCTGCGTAACGGCCATACTGCCCCCGCGCGGGGTTGGCAAATTTGCCGAAGCCGGTAGGGTGGACCACTTCCCTGTTTTGAAATCGTAGACATCGACTTCCGGCACCAGTAGTTCGAGTACTTTGCCGATACGCGCCGTCGACCGGCGGCCCCCGGCGACGTACAGCTTATCGTCGACGACCGTAACCTGTACGTGATCGCGGGTGCGGGGGGCGTCGGGTAATTGCTTCCAGGTACCGGTTTTCGGGTCAAACTCATCGAGCCAGGCTACATGACCGTCGTAGTGTCCGTCGGTGATGCCACAAACCATGTAAATCCTGTCTTTGTAAACGACTGTGCCGCCCGCGCCCCGCAGCCGATCCGTCGGAATAGCGGGTCCTTCGCGCCAGGCACCCTGTTTCGGAGTATAGATCAGCACGTTGGGTAGTACCGTCTCGTGCGGATACGCTCCTTTGAACGCGCCCATGATGTACACCTCACCGTTGTACGAAACGGCCTGTACGTGGTTCATTTCGCTGGGTGGAGCCGGGTGCGTTTGCCAGACGTTCGTCTTCAGGTTCAGTGCATCGACCGGCCGCATCCCCCGCCCACCAATCGCGTATAGACTATCTCCGACGATAGTCGCGGCACTTTCATGCCGCGCGCTGCACGTATTTTTCGTCTCGACCGGGTGCCATGACTGCGCCGTAGCGGTGAGGGTAGTAAGTAGGAAAGGGAGTATCGTTTTCATAAGTAGTTCAAGGTTTAAGGTCTAACGTTTAATGTTGGTTTACGAAACGGGTAGGATAAACCTTGACCCTTAAACGTTAAACATCAAACTCATTTATTCACCACTTGCAGGGAACTGTCGTTGATGGCGAATGACTTGTTTTTGAGCAGGTTAATCACTTCAGCCCCGGCCAGCAAAACGGGTCCATAACCGTGGGCGGCAAACACGTTGATCGGCCGGTGATAATAAAACGCCGGATCGAAGCCCATCCCCGTCCCGACACAGGTACCCTCGACCTGACCGCCTGCCGTTACTTTAGTCGCGACGGCGTTCCAGGCCAGCATCGTCATGGGCGCGTACGCTAGCGAATCGAGCCAGCCCCGATTGATCGCCCGTGCCAGTGAATAAGCATAGATGGCCGTGGCCGATGTTTCGAGGTACGAGTCGGGCCGGTCGAGCAACTGATGCCAGAACCCCGCCCCCGACTGACGAGCCGCCAGCCCTTTGGCGTGGGCTTTCAACAAATCAAGCACAGCCGCCCGGCCAGGATGATTGGTGGGCAGCACGTCGAGCAGTTCGACTATCGTCATAATCGCCCAGCCGTTGGCCCGCGCCCAGTGAAACTCCGGGTGAACACTCATACCCTCGACCCAGCCGTGCATAAACAGCCCTTTCTCCCGGTTGAACATTCGCTTTGAAAACTGTAACACCTGCTTTACGGCTTCATCGTAGTATTTTTTGTCGCCCGTCAGTTTGCCCATCTGCGCCAGGGCGGGCACGCTCATAAACAGATCATCGAGCCAGAGCGTGTTGGGCTGCGGGCGGTTGCGGGCCAGCGTACCATCGGCCAATCGATGTTCTTTTGTCATGATGTACTGCACGTACGCGTCGATTTGCGGGCGTAGTTCCGCTTTCAGGGTGCCCGGCCTGGATTGGCCCGATTGCTTCAGTAAGCTGGTCTTAATCATGGCCGCACACATCGCCCCGGCATCGTCGAGCGCGTGCGGGGCCAGCATCGGCCGCAGGGGGGTATTGGCGGTTGGGTCAGTGCCGACCTGCGCCTGAAAATACGGGCGCAGGCTGTTCAGAAACGCCAGCCGTTTGCTGGTGTATTCGGCAAAGCGTGGGTCGCCCGTGGCTTCGGTCGCCAGCAGCATACCCGCGTAGGTGACCCCCCACTCATAACTGGTCAGACGAAAATCGCCCGGTTTGATAACGGCATTGGTGTTGAACGTACCGACCGGGTCGATGCGGTGCCCTGTCTCTTTGTCGACCAGCAGGGCGGGGGTTACATTGTCGAGGTAGGTGTACACCCGGTTCAGCACGGCTGTTACGCTGTCGGCGCGGGGCGCACCATACGGTACCGGATAGTCGGGTTGCAGCAGATGGAGTGGTGTTGTCGAGTCGTTGCCCTTCGGAGCGGGGGGCTGCGCCAGCAGGGGCGCACAGACGGTCAGGAGGCCGGTCACAGCCAGCGAAAGGCGGGTAAACAGGTGGGTCACAAACGGGCAGGTTTAAGCGGTTTCTCCGTCAGAAAGCGTAATTCTACCGTTCGTTACTTACGATACGTTGCCAGCCGGGGCTTTCACCAGACGGTTGTCTAACGGGAGATGGAACTGATTTACACGTTCAATCTGATCGAAGGCCGGGTGTTGCGGATGAATCAGCAGGTTGTAAGAAATTGGTAAAATCACCGATGGTACCGCAATTGCCAGTGAAAAAGGCTCGTTAAGCCATTCTGCCAATATTGTCTGCGTTTCCGCTAGTGTGCCGGATTGCCAGTAGGGGGGCAGTCGGTTGGCATCCAACCAGAATACAGCCTCGTCTATAACTGGAAGCCGCAGGGTAGACAGCCACAGTCTGGGAAGGTCTGCGGGCGTTACCGGGGGGAGGTGAACCAGTGTTTCGAGCAAAGCTAGTTCTGGTGTGCGGCTGGTATAGAGAACACCAACGCCCTTAGGATTCCAGCGCCCCCCATATCGCCGACTACCAATAACCGACAGCGGATCGGTATGATATGGCTCTTTATTGATGCGAAAGACGTCCACGATATTAACCCGCAATGCCCCATTCGATGCGGCCCAGCACGTCGTCGGCCAGCGAAAAGCCCGACACCATGTCCAGCACGGCCAGTGGCGACTGCCGAATAGCTGGTACTGCGTCATTGTTTAGTTGGGGCAATGTCGTAACCGGTTCGTCAAAACCACCCAGGCTACGGACGGATACGGGGGCAGCAAGGTCGGCTCCATCGCGGTAAGCGAGTTCCGCCAGGGGCGTTCGAAGCCAGCTACTGAGCAGATCGGCGCGACCGTCGAACACCACCAAACCGTGCTGAATCAGTCGTTCAAGCAGCAACAATCGTTCACCAGCTGCCGGAGCCAGCAGATCAGCCGGAGCTTTCCCGTGCAGACTCCGCACCGACATCGCCAGGATGCGGGCCATATCTTTGTCGGTCAGACCAGCAAGTTTTGCCAACTCATCGACCCGCCGACGGGCCACACCCTGTCGGGCCTGTAGAATCAGGGTAGTTAGGGAACGCAGTGGGTAAGACGAAGGAGATAGCATGGCTTTATCGCGAAGCATATGGTGCAAATTTGCAAAATATAAATGGCATTTTTTCTACCGATGTGGCTAAATACAGTTCTGTCTCAGACAGCATCCTGCTGTCGCCCGTACAAACAATAATAGCCATGCTACACCGCGACAGCAGGATGCTGTCTGAGACAGAAAAACTAGGCTCCTACCCCGACCAGTTTGCGCAATTGCTGGTAGATGACGTTGTTTTTCCAGAACAGTTGCAGCACCATCGGGATATGTTTCTTGCCGGGGATGAGTGTAAACTCGTGCTGAACGCCCAATTCAACCAGCTTCTGGCGGAACCGTTCGCTGCTGCTGGCGATGCTCGGATACGTCTTTCCGCCCACGAATAACAGCATTGGTGGACTCGCTTTCGACACGTGGTACATCGGCGACACGGCCCGCCAGACCGCCGGATTTTTGCCGAACGGCACCAGGTATTGCTGATCGTTGGGGTATTCCATTTTGGTCAGGTAGTCGTACATATCCAGCCCGGCGGGGTCGTCCAGAATAGCTCCCTTAATCGGATTAGCAGCCAGGCCCAGCCGGGAAAAGTACGCGTCGTCGGTTGCCAGCAGAGCCGCCAGACCCGCTCCGGCCGAGTGCCCCATCAGATAGATCTGATTTGGATCGCCCCCGTATTCGGTGATGTGCTGCTGCGTCCAGCGAACGGCCCGCGCCCCGTCGTCGGCCATTGCCGGGACTTCCACATTGGGGGCTAACCGGTAATTGATGACTACGGCCACGATACCTTGCTTCGCCAGCCGCCGACCGACAAACCAGTAAATGTTTTTGCTGCCGCTATCCCAGTTGCCGCCGTGAATAAACACGACAACCGGTCGTTTCGCGTCTGTTTTTTTACGGGGCTGGTACACGTCGAGCCGATGGCGTTCGGTGTCGAAACCCGGCGCGTCCGGGCTGACGTACGCAATGTCTTTGATACGTCGACTGGGCCACGCCAGCGCGTAGTCACCGAGAAAGAGAAGGGCCATGAAAACAAGCACTAGCCCGAAAATGGGCTTCCTGATACGGTGGGTCATTTTGGTTTACAGCGGTTGATCAACCGGTAGGGATTGCTTATGAAATAACACTCGTTTACGCTGACGATCAGCGACGACGTGCTGCTTTTTTGAATTGAAACGCCGAGGTTTGGTTGCCAGCGAATTGTCTCAAACAGCATCCTGCTGTTTGGTAGAAAAACTGGCAGTAAGCGAATAGCATTTTGCTGTTCGAGACAGTAAACCTAAAATCCGATCCGTTCGCGGGTCTGCGCTATACCCATCGACCGGGCTAATTCCATCGCGATGCGTTCGTCGTACCGGCGCTTCCAGTAGTCGGCTTCGAGTCGGAGTTTGTCCAGTTCAATCTGCTGCTTCTCGACCGTCAGCCGGAGTGTGTCCAGTTCGTGCGTATCGATTGGTACGGCGGCAAGGAGGGGTGGCTCGTCGGATAGTAACGATACCGGTTGCAGGCCCAGCGCGTCGGCAATCTGGTGCAGCCGCGACATGGTCAGGTCGGTCTTGCCGCGTTCGATGTCGCCGTACGCCGTGGTCGACAAACCCAGCAGATCGGCCATGTTTTCCTGCGAAAAACCACGTTGCAGGCGATTTAACCTGATTTTTTCGGCGATAGTCGTCTTCATCTCAAGTGCAGTCGATAATTTGTAAACCCAAACCGACCTTATTTTTCCGCATGATAACGCATTTTTGTATCGTTCGGTGCGACGGTCGTTTCGGTACCTGTCGGTCGCCCAGACGATAAGCGTCAGCGAAACTTACCGAGCCCCTCAATCGTTTTTAATTTAGGAAGTAAAACCCCGATTATGAATTACGAAAAAGAATTCCGCAAGTACGCCGTACACCACATGGGCCTCAATGGGCTGACGGTGGACGGTTATGTCAACCATACCGTTGAAAACATGACCCGTTCGGTCATCGAAGAACGTCCGATGAACTTCCGTGAAGTAGATGTGTTCTCGCGCCTGATGGCCGACCGCATCATTTTCATGGGTTTGCCCGTCGACGATAACATCGCCAACATCATCGTGGCGCAATTGCTGTTTCTGGAATCGGCCGATCCGAAGAAAGACATCCTGATGTACCTCAACAGCCCCGGTGGCTCGGTATATGCCGGTCTGGGTATTTACGACACGATGCAGTACGTGCGGCCCGACGTGGCCACTGTCTGCACCAGCCTGGCTGCGTCGATGGGCGCGGTATTGCTGGCGGGTGGTGCGGCTGGCAAGCGATCGGCGCTCCCCCACGCCCGCGTCATGATTCACCAGCCGTCGGGTGGTGCGCAGGGTCAGTCGGTCGATATTGAGATCACGGCCCGTGAAATCGTGAAGCTGCGTGAAGAGCTGTACGAGATTCTGGCACTGCACTCCGGCAAAACCGTCGAGGAAATCGAGAAAGATTCGGACCGCGACAAGTGGATGCGGGCCAGCGAAGCGAAAGAATATGGCCTGATCGATGAAGTGCTGACCCGCGAAAAATAAGCGCCGATTAATCAATAATCAGCTTTTGATAATCCCGGACGATTGGTTTCCCAGACCAATTGTCCGGGATTTTTTATTTTGCTGTCGGATTGGAAGTAGCTCAGCAACAGCGTGCTGATCGTCTGCTAACCAGCCACGCTATCACACCATGCCAACAACCGTATCAACCACCCTTCTCGTACTGGCAGCCGGTTGGCTGACTGCGTGCCAGCCCTCCACTGATTCGGTTGGGCCGACAACTGCACCCGCGACGCCGGCTGTTTCGTACCGGGTCGTAAAGACGCAGACCAATCACCCGATAGCCACGACGGTTGAGTATAGCTATGCATCGAACGGGCAACTGGGCACAAGCCGGTCGGCGCCCGATGCTGATGGTGTATGGAAGCAACTCGCCCCCACCGTGCAGTACAACTATGATAAAAATCAGCGCCCCGCCAGCACGGAAGCAATGATTGTCTATCGGGATGCGGCTGGTCGTGAAACCAGCCGGGTACAATCGCACTACGGGACGTTCAGTAACGAATCCAGTGGCCTGACCGCGAGCTACACCTTGTTTGTAAACGGCGACCAACAGCCGGGTCGTTTGTTTGAAGAGCACCGCTACGGATACGATGCCGCCAGACGGGTCAGTCAGGAAACGTACGTTCATTACGACGAGAACCCGGCTATCGGGCCACTGGAAACCCGCTACCAGCTTAGTTATACGGGCGACGACGTGACGGGCATTGTCACTACGGTATCGGCAAAAAACGGGCTGGCATCAACAACCCGGACGGTCTTTGAGTACGATGATAAAGCCAACCCATACTACGGACTTGCCGCCCCGGAACTGCTGCCTCAACTGCGCTACAGCCGCCACAACGTAACCCGGCAGACGATCAGTAGCGGTACTTCACCGGCCAACGAGCTTACCTACCAACTGATCTATGCACCCAACGGCACACTGACCCGGTGGACGTGCAGCGACGGTCGATACCAGACATTTACGTACGAAACCTATTGAACTTGATCGCACCATTGCCATTTTCCGGCTGAGTCGATAAATTTGCTGAACGCTGACGACCCTGGTTCGCTGGGGTCGTTTTTTTTAGTGCCTTTCCGGTTTGATTCATGTCACAGATTAACTGTTCTTTCTGCGGTCGGCGCAAGAACGAAGTAATGATGCTGCTCTCCGGCATCGATGCGCACATCTGCAACCACTGCATCGAGCAGGGCCATCAGGTCGTGTTGGAAGAATCGCGCCCAAAACGCAGCGAACCGTCTGAAGTCAACATCAAACTGATCAAGCCGGTGGAGATGAAACGTCACCTCGATCAGTACGTAATCGGGCAGGACGAGGCCAAAAAATCGATTACCGTAGCCGTATACAACCACTACAAGCGGTTGATGCAACCCAGCAGCAATGACGACGTTACGATTGAAAAATCGAACATCCTGATGGTGGGCGAAACCGGCACGGGTAAAACCTACCTCGCCCGTTCCATCGCCAAGATTCTCGAAGTGCCATTCTGCATTGCCGATGCTACGGTCATCACCGAAGCGGGTTACGTGGGCGAAGACGTCGAAACGATCCTGACCCGGCTGTTGCAGGCGGCCGACTATAACGTCGAGATGGCGGAGCGCGGCATTGTTTACATCGACGAGATCGACAAAATCGCCCGCAAATCCGACAACCCCAGTATCACCCGCGACGTGAGTGGGGAGGGCGTGCAGCAGGCTATGCTCAAACTGCTCGAAGGCTCGGTGGTCAATGTGCCGCCACAGGGGGGACGCAAGCACCCCGATCAGCGATTGATCGCGTTGAATACCGAAAATATTCTGTTTATCTGCGGTGGTGCATTCGACGGTATCGATCGGCACATCAGCAAACGCATCAATACCCGACCCATCGGTTTTTCGGGCGATCGGCGGCTCAACGACACGCTGGAGCGGGGCCACCTGATGCGGTATATTTCGGCTCTCGATCTGAAATCGTTCGGCCTGATTCCCGAACTGCTCGGTCGCCTACCCGTACTGACGCACCTGGAACCACTCGATCACAAGGCGCTGCTCCAGATTCTGACCGAGCCGAAAAACGCCATCACGAAGCAGTACAACAAGCTGTTTCGCATGGAAGGAATCGAACTATACTGGACCCCCGGTGCGCTCGATTTCATTGTCGATCAGGCGATGGTCTACGAGCTGGGGGCGCGCGGCCTGCGCTCGATCTGCGAATCGATTATCACCGATGCCATGTTTGAATTACCGTCCCGCAACGATGTCAGTAAACTGACGATTAGTCTGGAATACGCCCGTGAAAAATTTGGTCAGAGCGGTACTTACCAACTGCGGTCTGCCGCCTGAGTTAGGGTAAAAATTGTCCTTGAAGCCACACGATCCTGGTCGACGTGTGGCTTTTTGTTGTCTGATTGAACAAATACGGCTGCGTCAGTCAACAAATGAAGGCTTGGGATGTTTACCCGTTGATTCTCAATTTTCAACGTAATCCATTAAGCCGATGAAAGCGTTCTCCCTACCGGTGTTAGCGGCACTCTCCCTCGCTACTTTATTAACTTCCTGCAACCGTCAACAGGCTCTTTTTCAGCGTACGCCAACTGTATCGTATGCGGCTCCGGCTCCGGTCGCTGCTCCCGTTGTTGCTGCTGAACAGCCTGTTGCCGCTACGCAGCCAACGTCCGTTGCCGCTGAGGTAGCAACTCCTGCCACGCAGGCCGTTCAGGCCAAAGCCGCGCTGGCACAAATGGATGCGCTGGTCAGTGCCAACCCATCACTGGCCGAGAATAAGCGGGTTGAGAAGCGGATGAGCAAGGTGCGTACGATGCTGACCAATATGAGCACCGCCAACGCGGCTCCGGCAGCAACGGCCGCGCCGAAGAAAATGAACCTGGTGCAGCGGATGATGCTGAAAAAGATGGATCGGAAAATCAGCAGGCAACTGGCACCGGCCAACCCGGAAAAAGCTATGATCAGCACGGGAACGCTGGCCCTGGGTGCCGTGCTGGTGATCGTTGGTCTGCTGCTCATTATTTTCGCAACTGGTACCGGTGCAACCATCGGTATTATCGCGTTGCTGGCCGGTGCGGTCGTGCTGTTGCTGGGTCTGTTGTGATCTGAGCGAACCAAAAAATAAGATACTGACCGGGTCAGTTCAACACCATACAGATTGTTGAGCTGACCCGGTCAGTTCGTTCCTGGGAGGATTCGTAGGATTGATTTGTTGCTATTTTTTTTGAGAAGCGCCAACAAATACCCAGGCTTACAGTTCTTGACAGTGATTGTTTTTCGTTTCACCTAAAAATTACACTCAATGAGCATGTTCTCCCGGAACCTTGCAGTAGCCCTGATGGGTGCTGCTATTCTTTCATCGTGCAGCCGTCCCGTTGCTTATTTCCAGCGCACACAGCCTGAGCGTTTCACCGCCAAAACTGAAACGGTTGCTGCCCCTGCCGTAACGAATGAAGTAGCCGCTGTCGCTACGACTCCTGCTGTCGACGTAGCGCCAGTTGCCGCTGAGAAAGCTGAAAAAGTAGCACAGGCTAAAGAAGTGATGAATCAGGTCGATGCGTACGTACGCAACGACAGCAAGCTGGCATCGAACAAGACGTTGACCAAGCGTATCGCTCACGCCAAACAAATGCTGGCTTCGGCTGAAACCAACACCGCGCTGAACACCACGGCCGCTTCGACAAAGAAAATGTCGCTGATGGAGAAAATGGTGATGAAGAAGCTGGACAAGCAAATCAAGAAGCACGTTGCTCCTGAGGAAGCAAAGGCGCTGAATCGCAACGTACGGAACGGTATCATCCTTGGTGCTATCGGTCTGATTCTGTCGCTGTTCGGTGGGGTTATTGGTATCATCGGTCTGATCCTGCTGGTAGTCGGCGTAGTACTGATCCTGCTGGGCGTACTGGAATAAGGTTGAATGATAGAATGACTGAGTGATTGACTATGATGCGTTAGCTTATTCAATCATTTGAAAAAGCGAAGCCGTGCCTTTCCAACGAAGGGCCCGGCTTCGCTTTTTTCGGTAAACTTGCACTGTTTAACGCTATTGACTGTCTGTACGGCAGTCGACAGCCCTAATTGACGATTGGCATGGCCGAGTTATTTAACGTTTACCCGCTCTACGACATCGAACCGGTTCGGGCCGAGGGCAGCTATTTGTGGGATGTCGACGGCACCCGTTACCTCGATTTGTACGGTGGACATGCCGTAATTTCGGTTGGTCATACGCACCCACGGTATGTGCAGGCGCTGACCGATCAGCTTCACAAAATTTCGTTCTATTCCAACTCGGTCCGGATTCCCCAGCAACAGGAGCTGGCCGATAAGCTGACGGCCCTATCGGGGCACGACGAGTACGCGCTTTTTTTGTGCAACTCCGGGGCGGAAGCCAACGAGAATGCGCTTAAACTGGCGTCGTTTCACAACGGCCGGACCAGGGTGGTGGCCTTCACAAAATCGTTTCACGGTCGCACGGCGGGGGCAGTAGCTGCTACCGACAACGCGGCTATCGTGGCGCCGATCAATTACAATAAACACGTTCAGTTTGCCCCTTACAACGACGTTGACGCGGCCCGGGCTGCGATTACGGATGAAACCTGCGCGGTGATCGTGGAAGGTATTCAGGGTGTTGGCGGGATTCATGTGGCGACCGACGAGTTTCTGCGCGCATTACGGCAACGGTGCAATGAAACCGGCGCTATCCTTATTCTCGACGGGGTGCAGTGTGGGTACGGTCGGTCGGGTAAGTTTTTCTCGCATCAGTTCAGCGGTATCGACGCCGATATTATCTCGATGGCGAAAGGCATGGGCAACGGTTTTCCCATCGGTGGTATCCTGATTTCGCCCAAATTCAAAGCCAGCTACGGGTTGCTTGGTACGACGTTCGGTGGTAATCATCTGGCTTGTACGGCCGCTGTTGCCGTGCTCGACATCATGAAGGAGGAAGGACTGATGGATAACGCCACCCGCATCGGCGACTATTTAATGAATGGTATCCGGCAGATTGGCGGCTACAAAGATCTGCGCGGCCGTGGTTTGATGATCGGGATTGAATACGAATTTCCGGTTGATGAGCTGCGCAAAACGTTGCTGTTCAAACACAGGCAGTTTACAGGTGTGGCCGGTAAAAACACGATCCGGCTGTTGCCTTCACTAGCTCTTGGTACCGACGAAGCCGATCAGTTTCTGGAAGCGTTGTCAGAATCGATTAACCGCAAAGACGCAAAGGATAGCGCAAAGATCGCAAAGGTATGAGCGAGAACGACATCGCTCGTCAGGTGTATCAATCTGCTCTAATCGTACACCGGCGATTGGGAGCTGGACTTCTTGAATCCGCTTATGAAGAATGCCTGGCTTATGAGATTGCCAAGTCAGGTCTGTACGTTGAACGACAAAAAGGATTGCCGCTCATCTACGACGAGATAAAACTGGATGTCGGTTATCGCCTTGACTTGTTGGTAGAAAACAAAGTGATTATCGAATTAAAAGCGGTCGAGCGTTTAGCCGATATTCATGTTGCCCAACTAATTACGTATCTCAAATTATCAGGCTGTAAACTTGGTCTGCTAATAAATTTCAATGTGACGCTTTTAAAGGATGGCGTTCGTCGTCTGGTCAACAACCTGTGATTTCTTCGCGACCTTTGCGCTATCCTTGCGTCTTTGCGGTAAAAAAACAATGAATAATTTCATCTCCCTTGCCGACGTTACCGACCTCGATGTGCTGATTCAGTCGGGGCGCGACGCCAAAGCCAATCCGTTTGCCGATCAGCATCTCGGTAAAAACAAGACCATCGGTCTGCTCTTTTTTAACTCCAGCCTGCGCACCCGGCTCAGCACCCAGAAAGCGGCCCAGAATCTGGGTATGCAGACGATGGTGATGAATGTCGGGCAGGATAGCTGGGGGCTGGAGATGGAAGAAGGTGTGCTGATGAATGGCGACAAAGCCGAGCACGTCCGGGAAGCAGCCGCTGTGATTGGCCGCTACTGCAATATCATTGGCATACGGGCATTTGCCGGTTTGCAGGACCGCATCAGCGATTATCAGGAGCAGGTCATGCATCAGTTCGCCAAATACGCCGGTGTACCGATCGTGAACCTTGAATCCGCCACCCGCCACCCACTGCAATCGCTGGCCGACTGCATCACCATCGAAGAAGCAAAGCTGACCGCCCGGCCGAAGGTCGTGCTGACGTGGCTGCCGCATTTCAAACCGCTGCCACAGGCCGTTGCCAACTCGTTTTCGGAGTGGATGAACGCCCGGGCAAGCGCCGGTAAAGTTGAGTTTGTCATTACCAACCCGGACGGGTATGACCTCGCCCCCGAATTCGTCGGTAACGCCCGGATCATCCATGATCGCGAAGAGGCTTTTGCTGGGGCCGACTTTATCTACGGGAAAAACTGGTCGTCGTATGAACAGTACGGCAAGGTGCTGACGCAGGACCCGTCGTGGGCCGTAACGATGGATGACCTTCAGCTGACCAACGGCGGCAAATTCATGCACTGCCTGCCCGTACGGCGCAACCTGAAAGTAAGTGACGCTGTCCTTGACAGTCCGCAATCCCTCGTCGTTGAGCAGGCCGCGAACCGCGAATGGTCCGCGCAGGCGGTGTTGAAGGAAATTTTGAAAACACTATAAACACGGAGAAACGGAGGTTTCACGGAGAACACAGCGTTTATCTCTGTATTCTTCGTGAAACCTCTGTTTCTCCGTGTTAAGAAACACATGGAACAACTCACCGTAGTGAAAATTGGCGGGAACGTCATTGATGATCCGACCGCTCTGATGCGTTTCCTGACTGCCTTTGCGGGGTTGCCCGGCGCGAAAATACTAATCCACGGGGGCGGTAAAATCGCGACGCAGGTGGCTGAAAAGCTGGGTTTACAGACCACGATGGTCAGTGGTCGGCGGATCACCGATCAACCCATGCTCGATGTGGTGACGATGGTCTACGGCGGACTGGTCAACAAGCAGATCGTGGCGAAACTACAGACGCTCGACGTCAACGCCATCGGCCTGACCGGTGCCGATGCGGGTACCGTATTGGCGCACAAGCGACCCGTCAAGGACATTGATTACGGTATGGTTGGCGATATTGACGAAGTCGATTCTGGCCGGATTCAGGCGTTTCTGCGCGAGGAACTGACACCCGTTTTTGCCCCCCTTACCTACAGCGAAACCGGCGATTTACTCAACACCAACGCCGATACGATGGCATCTGCCGTAGCGGTCGATATGGTACGCCACAATGAGGTGACGCTGGTCTATTGTTTCGAGAAAAAAGGCGTGTTGAGTAATCCCGACGATGACACGAGCGTGATGCCCGATCTAAACCCCGCCCTGTACGACGAACACAAAACAGCGGGTACGATCAACAAAGGCATGATTCCCAAGCTTGACAACGCGTTTCAGGCGTTACGAAGTGGTGTATCCCGCGTTGTCATCTGCCACGCCGATGAACTCGGTACTGCCGTTGACCACAGTGCCGGAACGACCCTGACTCTGTAAGGCAGTGAACGTTTTTTAGCACGAAATGGGGCAAACCAGTCGAGTTGACTGGTTTGCCCCATTTCGCTGGCGTTGTTTTGTTGCGGCTTTTATTTTGGCTCGTCGCCAAACTTTTCGTTGCGGTTCGTTTGATCGGCGCTGCCTGTAATGGCACCTTTCGCCATGGCAAACAACTTGCCCACCTTACCACCGGGCTGATCCCAGAACTCACCGGCATGAATCGTTACTTTCAGCAGCGATATACCCGGATCGTCCTTGCCGTTCGGAAACCATGTTTTAAGAACGTCGTTCCACAGGTCGTTTATTTTGGCCTGATCCTTTACGACCTCCGCCCGGCCCGATGTCGACACGTAGACTTCGCTGGCGGTATCTGAAAAGCCCAGCGACACGCGGTTGTTCTGCCGGATCTCGGCGACCTTATTGGAGTTGTCGTAGGTGAAGAACCACATTGTACCGTCGGGGTCCATCTGATTGGTTGCCATCGGCCGGGTATGGAAATCGCCATTGGCTTCCTGCGTCGTCATCATAGCGATTCGGATGTCGGTAATCTTACCGCGCAGCTTGTCAATTTCCAGTGAATTGAGCGTGTGTTGAGCCTCCATATGTCTGTAGGGATTAGTTGTTCCTACAGACAAAGTCTTGTTCGCCGATAGAGTTTGAAAAAATCGTATCTTTTTCGGGAATGATCTGTACGAAAGGCAGTCGGGGCCGATTAGCGCAGCATCAGGCGTTTGAGCACTACGTAAAAAGGTTACGTTGAGCAGATTGTATCATTGTGTTGGTAACGGTAGAACCAATAAATCGGCCTATGATGAACCCACACAAAGCAACGATCAAACAGGCCTTGCCCTTTCAGCAGAGCGTAACGAATTTATCCGTCAATGATCTGGAAATAGCTCTGCCATTTTATCTGAACATCTTAGGATTTCAACTGGTATCCCAGACTGAAACGCCGTGTAAGTCGGCTCTTCTCGCCAGAGACGAGATTCAGATCGGGTTAGCTGAGAATGGTGGAGATCCAACGCAGGATGGTTGCTTTTTCGAGGTCGATAATGTCGCCGATGCGCTTGCTGAACTGATCGCCAACGGACTGATGCAGGAACGGCCTGAATTCAAAACTCAACAGCATGACACTGTTCGCTGGAAAGTCTTCTTTATCGTAGCTCCTGATGGACTTTGTTATTGCTACGGCGAACGGCAGTAAGCACGCCAACGTTAACGGGTACGGATCGACGCAGAAGAATAGACGTCGATCCCTACCCGTATTATAGGTCGTTTATTTGCCGCCGACCGACTTGTCGGCGGGGGCTTCGTCCAGTTGTTTCAGGAGTTCGGTGACGGCCGTTTTCAGCTGAATATTCTGGTCGGTGTAGCTTTCGCCGATGGGCCGCGACACAGGTACGTCGACCGGGCGCGGGTTCAGTTCCATATTTTGTCCTCGGTTGTCGGTGATGCGCGAAAAGGGCAGCCGGATGGATGAGCCGTCGATCAGCTGCGCGGCCGAGGTGAAGATAATCCAGCCCGCCGTGGGTTCGCCGACGACCTTGCCCAGTTTCAGCGTCCGGTAACCTTCGGTGAAATCTTCGGCATCGGACAGTGAGTGCTGATTCGTAACCAGAATCGTCGGGCGTTCGAGGGCGCGCTGACCCAGCTGTGTGCGGGCGGGTGCCGAGGGCATACCCCGGCTGGTCATGGTCAGATAGCCTTTACGGGTGAACACGTCGATGGCGTAGACGTTTACGAAACCGCCGTTGTTGTTGCGCACGTCGACCACGACGCCATCGCGGTTGCTGTTATCTGCGTCGAGGTCGATAAACAACTGATTCAGCGACTCCGACGACATATCGTACATATGCACGTAGCCCAGCCGTCCTTTGCTGGCTTTGTCGACAAAATCGCGCTGCTGCTGTACCCACTGTTTATAGAGCAGTCCCTTTTCTGTCGCCTGATTGACCGGCTGCACGTTGACGTCGCGGACGGTACCCGTGGGAGTGGGTGCGATGCCGAGCCGGGTCTGCCGGCTGATCTTGTTGTTCAGCAACTGATCGAGGTTCGTGGTTTTATCGAGCGTCGTACCGTCGATGGAAATCAGGTAGTCACCGGGTTTGATGTTGCCGGTAAGGTCGGTCGGTCCCTGATCGACTACTTCGGTGATGAGCAGCCTGCCCGTATTCTCGTAGGTAATCCGGTCGAAGCGCAGCCCCAGCCGCCCGGTCGTGATGTCGATGGACCCCTGCGGGGCCGATACCCCGGAGTGCGACGCGTTCAGTTCGCCGACCATCAGGCTCAGCAGTCGGCGCAGTTCGTCGGGCGTGCGGGCACCGGCGACGAGGGGTTCGTACTGTTTTTTCACGCTGGCCCAGTCGACGCCGTGGAAAGCCGGGTCGTAGAAGCCTTTGTTCTGCACATCCCAGGCCTGTTGAAACACCTGAAGCTTTTCTGCCCCAAAATCAATGTCCAGCTCCGCTGTGACAGCCAGCGGCTTCGGCTCCCGCTTGTCGAGCGACACCGACTGAATGCGGCCCTGTTCGAGGTAGAAAACGTCTTTGCCGTCGGCGGTAAACTGCGCGTTGCTTTTCTGGCCGGGCGTGGTCGTGAGCTGTTTGGCAACGGGACGCTCGGCACTGGTTTCGTCGAGCGAATACGTGTACAGGTTCTGCCGGTTGCCCACGGTGGCGGTCAGCAGCAGCGTTTTGCCGTCTTTACTGATCGACTGCGCATCGACTTCCACGCCAATCGGTACCAGACTCAGCCGTTGCCGGATACCGTCGAACACGATGGTCGTCGCTTCTTTCGGGCTGGCTTTGGTTTTGGGGCTGGTCGTCAGCGTGTCGCGGTTTGGCGCTTTGTCGGTCGTGGTGCTGGGCGTAACCGGCGTTGCGGGGCTGGTTGGGCGAATCGGGCGGGGCACTTCTTCGTTGAACAGATCGCGGAACTGATCTTCCCGGAATTTGGGCAGCTTCGGCATCAGCTCCACGCGGGCCAGCTGCGCCGTTTCGGTGCGCTGATTCGTGCCGAACAGGATATACTTGCCGTCGGGGCTCCAGGTCAGGTTACCGCCGAAGGTGTTGGCCAGAAAACTAACGGCCTTCGCGTCGCCACCACTGGCCGGTACGACCCACACGTTGCGGAACGTTTTGGCCCCGTATACCGCAAAAGCCAGCCACTTCCCATCCGGCGACCACACGACTGTACCACTGCTGGCAAACGGCGGACGACCCAGGTAGCCTTTGTATAACTGTTTCTCTTTCTTGCTGCTCAAATCCAGCACGTGCAACTCCTGCCCATTGCGGATAAACGCCACCGACTGCCCATCCGGCGATAGGACCGGTGCGCCGTCGTCTTCGCTGCTATCGGTCAGGCGGGTTTCGTTGCGGGTATTGAAATCGTACTGGTACAAATTCCCCGATCCATCACGGGTGCTGACGTAGATCAGGCTGCGGCTAGTAGGCAACCACGCCAGTTGCGATTCCAGCGCGGGCGTGTTGCTCAGCCGTACCGCATCGCCCCCGTCCTTTGCCGACGACGCAAAGACGTCGCCGTGCGCCGTAAACGCTACTTTCTTCCCATCGGGCGACACCGCCAGATCGCGGAACTGACTGGTCAGCTTCTGGTGATCGACCGACGGCCCCGCTGCTGCACCCCGCAGGCGAATCGCCACCGGAGCCGCCTGTTTGGTACCGAAGTCATACGTCCAGATCTGGAAATCACGCTCGAACGCGATGGTTTTCCCGTTGTGGCTGATGGCCGGCCACAGCGCCCGCCCGTTCTTAAACGACGTCAGCATGGTAGGCTGTCCCTTGAGCGGTTTGGCCCACAGGTTCTGGCTCCCGCTCCGGTCCGACATGTAGTAGAGTGTCTGCCCGTCGGGGCTCCATTGCGGCCACAATTCTTTCGCGCCCCCCTCCGTCAGCCGTTCGTAGCTGGGCTTGTCGCCTTTCTTTGTGTTCAGCTTGTAGGTCCAGAGTTCGGTCTGGTCGAGGTGACTGCTGCCCTTGCGCCACCACTGAGCAGCCGCGATACCCCGTGCCGAAAAGGCCAGCGTCTGCCCGTCGGGTGAGGGTACCCCGTAAAATTCGCTGGCGTAACGGTCGGCGGTAACGGCCATCGGTGTGCCGCCGGTGATGGGTACTCGGTAGATGTCGTTCATGCCGGCCACGTCGCGGCTCGTCGACTGAAAATACACCATCTTGCTGTCGGGTGCCCAGCCGGTGAGTGTTTCGGCCCCGTCGTCGTAGGTCAGTCGGCGGAGTTCGCCCGTTTCCAGCGTGAGCAGGTAGATGTCGCCGTTGCCCGACCGGGTTGAACTGAAGGCAAGGTACTTCCCATCGGGCGAGTAGAGCGGGCGCGATTCGTTGTCGGAATGGGCTACCAGCAGCCGCGCTTCGCCACCCGTCGTTGGTACAGTCCAGATGTCGCCCCCCGATACGAAGGCAATTTCGCGACCGTCGGGTGAGAGTGTGGGTTCAGCTACCGCAAAGCGGGGCGTTGGCGCATCAGCCTTGTTTGATTGGCCTGACGAAGACACCGGTTTTGTCAGCAGCAGGGGCAGCAGACAAGCCAGCAGTAGGGCGTGTTTAGGTGTATACACGAGCGGTTTGTTGATAAAAGTAGCGCAGATGATAACGAACGAACAGGCTATCCGCGCCGCGCCGGGTGCCCCAGTGCGTAGCCAATTCAATCCGGGAAAATAAGCTGTGGAAAGCAATAGACGACAACTATTCTACCGACTTACCAACAAATATGCACAATAAACGGCATCAGTTGGGCCACATTGCAAAACTGTATATGGGCCTGTGTGGCTCTCTGTAGTGCTGTTGTCGGTACCGATGGTCATGACGACAGGCATCAGACTGATTGCGAAACACGCTCGTCGGTACTACCGACGAAACGGGGAAGGGTCCACTGCCGAATTAGCCGGCGGGCGGGTTGCTCGATCCAGTGATAAGAAGCCGCAGCAGCCAGGCAGAGCAGCCCCAGGTAAGTCGACATGTAGTGCCCGGTGGGCAGGTGCAGCCAATGGTAGTTCGCGTAGAAAGCCAGCGTACCAACCGGCACCTGTAACAGATAGATACCGTAGCTGATCTCGCCCAGGTACACCAGCACCGGATGGCTTAGCCGGCGGCTCAGCCCATTCGACTGACCCGACAGCCACAGGATAAACACCGCGAAAAGGGGAGCCGCCAAACCGTTGTGCCGTAAGCGCAGAACGGGATGCTGGGTCCAGATTATCCAGCCCGCAGCTATCGACAGAACCAGCAGGGCCAGTAGCAGTTGGTTTCGATGCCGGGCCAGCCACGACCGATGCCGCATGAACACGAAGCCAATAGTAACACCTACCAGAAACGTGTTCAGGTGCAGAACGGGAAAATACATAGTCAACGCGTGGTAATCATCCGTTGCACCCAGATCAATCCGCTCTACCATGTGCTGGTGAATCACCAGACTGCCTGCCCAGACTATTCCAGTCAGCAGCAGTAGTCGTTGGGTAGACTGCCGGGCCATACCGGCAAAAAGCATCGGAAACAGGGCGTAAAAAAAGATTTCCGCCGACAGCGACCAGCCGGGGTAGTTCAGGTCCATAACGCAGGCGGGTAGCCATGCCTGGACCAGCAACGCACTACTTACCGCCGATCCGGTGTTGACACCGCGAAACGTCCCGTTATGGGTCAGCACGTCCGACGCCAGCGTCAGGATGAGCGCGACCAGGTAAAGCGGGTAGATGCGGGCAACGCGATTGCGCCAGAACCGGCCTTTGGCAATATCAGCTGGCAGTTGCGTACCGTGCCCGGCCGACACAACCAGAATAAACCCGGAAAGGACAAAGAAGAAGCTGACGGCGCTGTCGCCAGCCAGCAGAAAGCGGCCCACTACGGTATCG
>CAZOQC010000004.1:0-344595 GCA_964581865.1 uncultured Spirosoma sp. | reverse complement strand
CGTACCCGCTGCACCTAGGCGTGACCGAAGCGGGCGAAGCCGAAGACGGCCGCATCAAGTCGGCGCTGGGCATCGGCACCCTGCTGGAAGATGGTATCGGCGATACGGTGCGCGTGTCGCTGACCGAGGAGCCCGAACGGGAAGCCCCCGTCGCGCAGGCCCTGATCGACCGATATGTAAATAGAAAGAGTGAAAGAAGGAAAGAGCGAAAGAGCGAAGGTGCTGAGACTAACTTGATCTCGGAAGGATCGCTCTTTCGCTCTTTCACTCTTTCGCCATTAGATTACCCCATCAATCCCTACCAGTACACCCGCCGGACAACGAAGGAAGTGGCCAACTTCGGTGGTGCCAACGTACCGCGTGTGATTGCCGATTACAGTCAGACGCCCGTTACCAGTCATGACGACCTGCCCCCGGTTGGTCATTTTTACCTGCCGGTGCCCGATAAGTGGCGCATGAACGACCTCGGTGCTGATTACATTTACACGGGGTTGACGCCCGCGCAGTTCATGCTGCCCAACGGACTGAAAGAAGTGCTCGACTATACCGTCTGGCAGACCGTTTCCGACCCGATCAACGCCCTGCCAATGCTATCGGCGAACGAGTACCTGACGGCGAAACTGTCAGGTGAGCCGCTGCACGAGCGGCTGAATTTTGTTCGCTGCACATGGGATGACCTGTCCGACGATCTGTTCGATCAATTACGGACTGAGCAGACGGTCGTGCTGGTGATCTCGACGGATAATGCCCATGCCATGGCCGAACTCCGGCGGTTGGTGATTGAACTGATTAACCAGCACATCAGTACGCCCGTCGTGATCTGGCGGAGCTATGTCAATGTGCCCGAAGCCGACCTGCCCCTGTTTGCCGCCACCGACGCGGGTGGTCTGCTGATCGACGGGCTGGGTGACGGCATTATGCTATCGACCGATAGGATCACCGCTACCGACAGGAAACGATTGAACGAGCTGGCGTTCGGCATCCTGCAGGCGGCCCGCACACGCATTACCAAGACCGAATACATTTCCTGCCCATCCTGCGGCCGGACCCTGTTTGACCTGCAGGAAACGACCGCGCTGATCCGGCAACGGACCGACCATTTGAAGGGCGTCAAGATCGGCATCATGGGCTGCATCGTGAACGGACCGGGTGAAATGGCGGATGCCGACTACGGCTACGTCGGTATCGGACGTGACAAAATAGCCCTGTATCGTGGCCAGGAAGTCATCAAAAAGTCCGTCCCCGCCGACCGCGCCGTCAATGAGCTAATCGAGCTGATTCGGGAAGATGATCGCTGGATCGAGCCTGAACTATCAACCGTTAATTAGCACCGAAACAATCTAATTTAACGACTGCTTAGGGACCTGTATTAGCGGTTTTCTTGTTATTTATAAGGAACCCGACAACCGGTTTCCAGGTATACTGACCCCATTTACCGTGAACAAACTGATTGATTATTTTCGCATTGGTCCTGTGTTTCGGTACTTTATCAACGTGTTCCGTAAGCCCGATCCGAGCCGCCCGACCAGCGTAAACCTGCGGATGATGCACGGCATCAATCGCATTTCGATTCTTATGTTTCTTTTCGCCGTTATCGTATACACGGTTCGGCACTGCGTTCGATGAACACCGAAACCCTGCGACAGTATTGCCTCAGTAAACCGGGAGCGACGGAATCCTTTCCGTTTGACGAGTCATCACTGGTGTTTAAGGTCGGCGGCAAGATTTTCGCCCTGCTCGACATCGAAAGCAACCCGACGACGATCAACCTGAAGTGCGATCCAGAGCGGGCTGTTCAATTGCGGGAAGAGAATTCGGCCGTCGCACCGGGCTTTCACATGAACAAGCGGCACTGGAACACGGTCACGGTCGGCGGTTCGCTCCGTAGCAACGATCTGCACGACTGGGTCGATCATTCGTACGAGTTAGTGATGAAGTCACTGCCAAAAGCCGTACGGGCCGGACTGACGGATAACTAATTGGCTGGCGCGATGTGCGTCGGCATTTCTCCTTTTTGTAAATTCGCGTTGCAAGAAAACGAACCAGCCAGGTTATGGAAGTAGCACTGCTCTGTACGATGTTCGTACTGTACCTGACCATCCGGTACTACCTTATCGACCACGACACCCCGGCAGACAAGGATCGGAAGCGGTTTGAGATCGGTATTGCCATGATGCAGGAGCGCGACTATCTGGCGGCTCACACGTATTTCGATGATGCGGTTCGGCAAAATCCAAAATCGGCATTAGCCTACGCCTACCGGGGCAAATGTCAGCTGGCGCAGGAAAATCATCATTCCGCCATCTTCGATCTGACGCAGGCCCTCAACCGCGATAATACGCTGGCGGAGTGCTACCTCGACCGGGGTATCGCCTATTACCAGTTAGACCAGTTTACCGAGGCATTTCGCGAGTTCGATAAGGCAGTCTGGCACTTTCGCGACGAAAAACCCGACGCGTATCGCTGGCGGGCGCTGGCCCGCATTCAGGTGCGGCAGCTTCCACAGGCCGAGAACGATCTTCGTCGGGCGGTGATGCTCGGCGACGAGAATTCCTTTCACCTGCTTCTCCAGCCGCCCTTTACCCGGCCGGTCTACCATCGAAAATAATTATCCGGCTGTACGTTTCTCCGCCTGTGCATCGGCCGGATTAGCCGCAAAGTCGAGTGTGTCTATGAAACGACATCGTCAGCGGATTACCGTAGCTGCGGGCTACGCGTTCAATAGCGTGTAGGCCAACTGCGGACTATCGCCAGACTCTCAACCTGGCTTTCCTGACAGGCCATGCCATTAATTTTTATAGTCTGACAATACGGGGGTCGACACGGCTGGGCAACACGTCATTGCGCCCAACACTCAGGTGTCGACTTCCGACGTAACGGCACTTATCAGTCTCGACAGGCCCACCGGTTTCCGTGATCTTTCCACCACAGAGCTACTCAGTATTCGTTCGTCTGATTCAGAAAAGTAGCTCCGTCTAGCTGATCGGCCACTTTTTTTACTGTGCTCACCTCACCTTAACCCATTAACATGCAGCAACTTATCTATCTATCATTATCAAAACACGCAACAGCCAGTCCTATCAACATCTGCCGCAAGCAACCGTGGTAAACGAATATCAGCCTGGCCCTTTAACAGGTAACCCCGGCCCGACAAGTTGTTTTCGACTTGTCGGGCCGGGGTTACCTGTTAAAGGAATTAATGCTTATGCCAACTTTACATTGACTGCATTCAACCCTTTTTTGCCACGCTCAACATCAAAATTGACCGTGTCATTTTCCCGAATTTGATCGATCGTGCCCGATACGTGCACAAAAATATCCTCGCCCCCATCGTCAGGTTTGATAAAACCAAAGCCTTTGTCATTGTTAAAAAACTTCACTGTTCCTGTGGCCATCACTGCGTATTATTTAGTTTAACCGCCAAGAACGGCAGAAGCT
Organism: uncultured Spirosoma sp.; assembly: GCA_964581865.1. Lineage (GTDB taxonomy): Bacteria > Bacteroidota > Bacteroidia > Cytophagales > Spirosomataceae > Spirosoma. Next base: position 341,157 of record CAZOQC010000004.1, on the reverse strand, counting down.
GTTAAATCACCAAACCGAATTATTTCCCTGACGTTTGTGGAAGGGCCTCGACACCCCAATCACGTCGGGTAATCGAACAAATCGGTAACCCGGATCAAGCATCTATTCCTATCAAGCTGACGATCACGCCAGCCGCCCCGATCAAACCCACAAACAGGCCAATAAACGCCAGCGTACCGGTACCTAGAACCAGCATCAGCAAACCCGCAATCAACAAAACGACGCTGCCAATCAGTTTTCCTGTCCTGATCAAGGCTTTTTCGGGGTGACCGGGAGCCAGGTGTCTACCGATGTGTTTGTTTATTCTCCGGACCAGCAACCGTTCCACACCGGTCAGTTTGTGAGGAGCATTGGTTTCCGTCAACCGCTGCGTTCCTGTGGTCGCAACCAGCACCTTCCTGATCCGGGCTGTACGTTCTTCCGGGGACATAGGGGTTATAATCCGGCTATCCTGCCGGGCATAGGCTACTGACGAGTCAGCCATTGCTGGTGCCTGAGCAGCCACTTGGCTTGCTTCGGCAAAGCGTTGATCGGAACCGGGCGCAGTTTGCCCGTTGAATGCGTGCGCGTGATCGACGGTTTCACGCTGGAAATAAGCCACCGGACGGCTACAGGAAGTAAGCATTGCGACTGCCAGTAGTGTCGTGCCGAAGAACCGGGTAAAAAAAGTATGCATTGTGTCTGGAGTTTTCAGGAAATGAGTCGGGCGTTACCCAACGTATTCATGGTATTGACTGAGTGATTGATTATAGCAAAATCAACACTGTTTTTCTGGCTGGCAGTGCTTATGGTGGCAACAACCGGGAGTTGGCCCAAACGCACCCAACGGCTAAAAGTATGTGAATTGCGCCCATCATTCGATTAACCGCCGAGTTTCTAATCAATTCTTAATCAGCCAATGGCATCGACTAATCTGTAGTCGCTTTCCTCGCGAAAAAGACGCACACCAGCCGTTTTTAGCGTCGCCACCGATCGTGCACCTTATGCTGAATCGGTGCAGTAACTTCGGCGTTTCAGTGAGAGCATAACAAAGGTGGGCTCCCGACAGTCGGGAGCCCACCTTTGTTCTTAACCTTGTCTGGAAAGCTGAAATCATTATTTCAGCCGACTCAGTTGCTCGGTGTTGCGAACGGTGCTGATGCCACTGGTGCGGGCCAGGTCCATCGACTTTTGCGCGGCTGTACGGGCGTCAGCGGCTTTGCCAGCCCGGCGATAGGCTTCGGCCTGTTCGTAGTACAGGTCTGACTGCTCCTTGGCGGGCGGGCGCATTGCCAATCCTTTAGCGGTCCATTTTACCACCGTCGGCACGTCACTGGCATCGGGGCTGGACCGATTGAAGAGGTGCGCGATATAAATGTATTCCGGTACCGAAAGCTGGTTCGCGTTGACCTGATTATCCATCCGCTCAGCGGCTTTTACCGCCTGTTTAGCGCGAAAATAAGCGTTCACTTCGGGCAACAGCGTCCGGTTGGCCGCCTGCTTCGGATCGACCCCGATTTTCACCAAATCCTGTTTTACGTCCAGCACTTTACTGACCGGGTACTGCGCCCCCCGGCTGCTGTACAACGACGACATGATGATATTCTCAGCCACGTTGTGCGACGTGATATTCTCGTTGTCGTACCGCTTGTACTTGCTCAGATTGTCGATCATGTACTGAGCCATGGGATTCTCGAAATCGAGTACCAGCTTCTGCAAGGCCAGATAATTTGTCTGGCTGGCGTAACTGGCAGCCGACTGCGATTTGGCATAATCGTTCATGGCTGCGATACCCGACGCCGTATCTTTTGTCACGCGGCACAGCATGGCGTAGTCGATCAGGAAATTGGCCGCACGTTCACCCTGCTGATAGCGCGACTTCATGTTCTGGCTGCGGGTCTGCGGATTGAGGGCCATCGTCCCCTGCCGGATCACCTCATCGACCGAGTTGTTGCTCATCGCGAAATGAACCATGTTCTGCTGTGGGTCGAAGTACAGAAACAGCGGCAGCGACGGTACAAATAGCCGCTGACTCGTTAGAAATTGCTGCGTCGATGGCAGGGCAATGTCCAGCTTCGTGCTCAGAAATTTATCGTTGTAAAACCGGCCGACCCGACTATCAGCCAGGGTGGGCACGAAACTTTGACAGACGTGGCAGGTCGGCGAGAAGATCTCGATAAACACCGGCTTCCCCGTCCGTCGGGCTTCCTGAAACAAACCGGCGATTGGTGTCGACTTAAACTGAATGCCACCCGACTTCGACGCGGTTTTCTGGCCCATCGCCAGATGAGTCAGCAGCAGTAGTATCAGGATTTTTTTCATAGGAAGGCAAAGGGTTGACGGCGTCAGTCGGATTTATTTTTGTTGACCTTGTTGCTTGATCTCTTCGTCGAGTCGCTTACTGAGCACCCGGCACGTATTTTCGATATCGGTAGCCATTTGCTTGTCGTTGGTGGCGTTGATGGCGGTGTCGGCAATGCCGCTCATTATTTCGATCAGGAACCGCTTCATATCGATCACTTCCATGTCTTTGGTCCAGAGGTCGATTTTAAGCGTACCGGTTTTGTAGTGATCCCAGAGCGCAATGGCGATAGCGCGGGTATCGCTCAGCCCTTCGTTGGGGTTTTCGGTGGCGTCCCAATAGATTTTATCCGGGATGTTCTGGTTGTCGAGTTCGACGGTAAAGTGAATTTCTGACTTTTTCATATCAGCAAATTTACGCAGTCCATCCCAAACCCCCCGCCGTCAATTTCCGAACATCGCCCGGAATGGCGTCATTTGCTGTTTCGTTTAAGGTTTAATGTTTAACGTTTAAAGTTGACTCCGATGATCGTGTCGCTTTCCAGCAAGCAACATTACACCTTGAACATCAAACCTTAAACCACTTCTATGTACACATTATATGCCATTCCCAACTGCGACACGGTGAAGAAAGCCCGTACGTGGCTGGCGGAAAACGACGTCGATTATCAGTTCTATGATTACAAGAAACAGGGTATCGACCGGCTGACGCTGGTGCGCTGGCTGACGCAGATGCCTTGGACACAGCTGGTCAATCAGAACGGGCAGACGTGGCGGAAACTACCGGAAGCTGAGCGGCCTGCCGATGCTGAAGACGCTATTGTGTTGATGCTGGAGAAGCCATCCGTCATTCGCCGACCGCTGATCGAACAAAACGGGCGGGTTGTGGCGTTGGGTTTTTCACCGGAGCAATACACCGAAGCCTTCGTGTAACTCTACTCCTCAACATGACCAAACGCCCGCTCGAATCGCCGGAAGCTATCCGGTTTCTGGTTGATTCCTTCTACGAAAAGATTCAGGCAGACCCGTTGCTGGGCCCGATTTTTACCGATGTCGCGCAGGTCGACTGGTCGCACCATCTGCCGAAAATGTACGCCTTCTGGGAAAACATCATTCTGGGTAACAACGCCTATCAGGGTCACCCGTTCCACCCCCACCTGCTTGTCAATCAGAAGCACACGCTGGGTGTCGAGCATTTCGAGCGGTGGCTTCAGCTATTCACCAGGACACTTGACGAACGTTTCGAGGGCCAGACCGCCGATGATGTCCGCCTGCGCGCTACGCAGATCGCCGTCGTCTGGAACCGAAAGCTGGAGCATTTGAATAATTTGTAGCCTGACGGACTGGACTGTGTAGCCTGGACGACCACGTCCGGGTGGCCGTCAGGCCAACTAGCGCAGGCGGCAGCTTTCTTGGCCGCTATCGCGTCCACCCGGACGTAGACGTCCAGGCTACACAGTCCGTCAGGCTATACAACCACGAACTACTGCTTGCTGAATACCTTTTTCAACAGTTCGGTGACGCGGGCGGCTGGGTTGACGCGGATTTTTTTCTCCTCCTGCGCCACCAGCAGAAACAGCCCGTCGACGGCTTTATTCGTCGCGTACTGCGTCAGGTCGGGGTTTACCTTTTGCACAAACGGCAGGCGGTTGTACGTGTTGACCAGGTCGCCGTAGTAGCGCGTAGCGTTGTTGAGCTTCAGCGTACTGTCGACGATGGGCGTAAACTGCGCCACCAGCTCCTGCCCCGATGTCCGACGCAGATACGAGGTAGCCGCTGTATCGGCCCCACTCAGAATACCGACGGCATCCTGAATACTCATCGACGTAATCGCCTTTACGAAAACGGGCTTGGCTTTCTTGGCTGCATCTTCAGCCGCCCGGTTCAGCGACAGTTCAAACTTGTCGACCTGTGCCCCCAGACCAATCTGCCGGAGCCGGGTCGCTACTTTTTGCGCTTCCGGCGGAAACGCCAGCTTAATCAGCGCGTTGCCAAAAAACCCGTTCGTTGCCGATGCCTGATCGGCACCCTTGCTGATACCGATCCGCAGGGCTTCTTTCAGCCCCGACGCAATCTCGTTGCTACTCAGGCCACCCACCGATGCCGTGCTACCACCGGTTACCTGATCGAGTATCTGCCCGAATATTCCGCGCCTGGCGGGCTGCGTTTTCGTAGAGTCCTGCGCCAGCGTGGGCGTGACAAAAAACGGGGTCAGGCAAACCGCCAGACAAATCATCTTGTTCATGTACTTGCGTGTTTTACGTACTTTTGACCGCCTAACCGGCGGAACGTTTAATCTGTTTTCAGGCTAACAGACCGTCTTTTACCAGTCGACTGTGGCACCATACGTATTATGAGCAACTCCATCAGAGCCGAAGTAGTTACCATTGGCGACGAAATTCTCTTCGGCCAGATCACCGATACGAACACCCAGTGGATTGGCACTGAACTTACCAGCATCGGTATCCGGGTCGTTCGCAAATCGTCGGTTGGTGATCAGGCACCGGCCATTCTGGACATTCTCCGGGAAGCCCACCAACGGGTCGACCTCATCATCATCACGGGCGGGCTGGGGCCAACCAAAGACGACATCACGAAGAAAACGCTCTGCGAGTATTTCGGCGTCGGAATGGTTCGCAACGAAACGGCACTGGCTGTGGTAACGGGCTTTTTTGAAAAACGGGGCCGCCCGATGACCGATCTCAATCGGGGACAGGCCGATCTGCCCGCCAACGCGGTGTACATTCAAAACGACTGGGGAACGGCTCCCGGTATGTGGTTTGAGCACGAAGGCCGGGTCTATGTATCGCTGCCGGGCGTACCGTTTGAGATGAAAAGTCTGATGACGCACCGCATTCTGCCCAAACTGCACGAGCACTTCAACCCGCCCATTATCAAGCACAGGATGATGCTGACGGTGGGCATCGGCGAATCGTTTCTGGCCGAGCGTATCGAAGCGTGGGAAGATGCCTTGCCCCCGCACATCAAACTGGCGTACCTGCCCAGTTTCGGTAGCGTACGGCTCCGGCTCACCGCGACCGGCACCGACGACGCGTTGCTCACCCGCGAACTCGATCAGCAGGTGGCGGGTGTTTTGCCCATCATTGCCCAGTATGTGTACGGCTACGATGACGATACGCTTGAATCCATCGCGGGTCAACTTCTGAAGGCAAAGAACTGGACGCTCAGCGCGGCCGAAAGCTGCACGGGTGGGGCGGTATCGGCCCGGCTCACGAGTGTACCGGGCTCGTCGGCCTACTTTCAGGGAAGCATAGTCAGCTATAGTAACGACGTCAAAGTGGCGCAACTGGGCGTATCGCCCGACACGCTGGCCACGGCTGGCGCGGTCAGTGAAGAGACCATCCGGCAAATGGCTGAAGGTGTACGGAAAGCCCTGAAAACCGATGTGGGCATCGCGACGAGTGGTATCGCCGGGCCCGATGGCGGCACACCCGACAAGCCCGTCGGCACGGTCTGGATTGCCGTCGCTACGCCCACCGAAACCCGTACACGGCTGCTGACACTGGGGCGGTATCGCGACCAGAATATTCAGCTAACGACAACGTACCTGCTGAACCTCCTGCGCGAGTCACTAAACGGTTTATAGTTTGTGGTTTGTGGTTTGTAGTTAGCTGCCGCTTACTGTGAAACCACGAACGACGAACTACGAACCACAAACTACAAACCTGTGCTCATAGACATGGTAATGCCCAAGATGGGCGAGAGTATTATGGAATGTACGGTTATTTCGTGGCTCAAACAGCCCGGCGACCGTATCGAGATTGACGAATCGATGCTGGAAGTGGCCACGGATAAGGTTGACACCGAAGTACCGGCATCGGCAAATGGTATTCTGCGCGAACTGCTCGTGAAAGACGGCGACGTTGTAGCGGTGGGTGCGCCCATTGCCCGGATTGAGGTGGCCGAAGGTACCGTTATCGACAAACCCACGCCTGCCGACCAACCCGGATCACTCGATCAAACGCCCGTCGGCGTCGGTGATGTGGCCCGGCCTGACCTCGACAGCGGCCCGGAACCGACGCAACCAGCAGCCGCAGCTGTAAACGATGAACCCATCACCGAGGAAGTGTCTGAGTCGGCGCGGGAGATGGAAGCCAGCATTTCATCGATGAGCAGCCGCCCCGCCCCGGTCGAGAAAGCCGTTGCGGCATCCCCTACCCAACTCGCCGACGACAGTCCAATCTTCGCCGATCGGTTTTACTCGCCACTGGTGTTGACGATTGCCAGGGAAGAAAACGTGTCGCGCGACGAACTCGACCGGCTTTCGGGGTCGGGAGTCGAGAATCGTGTCACGAAAAAGGATATTTTGGCTTACGTGCTGGAACGCGCCGGGAGTCCAGCCGGGCCAGTGACGCCTGCAGCCGCGCCCAAGCCGGTTGCCGCCCCACCGGCTCCATCAGCACCTGCTGTCAATGGCTCCGTAAATGGACAGGGTGATCTGATTCAGATGGACCGGATGCGGAAGATGATTGCTCAGCGCATGATCGAGTCGAAGCAAACGTCGCCCCACGTCAGCTCGTTTGTCGAGGCAGATCTGACCCATGTGGTGGAATGGCGTAACCGGGTGAAGGACTCGTTCAAAAAGCAAACGGGCGAGTCGATCACGTACACGCCAATTCTGGTCGAAGCCGTGGTAAAGGCGATTCGCGACTTTCCGATGATTAACGTGTCGGTCGAGGGCGACAGCATCCGGGTCAAGAAAGCGATCAATATTGGATTGGCGGTAGCGTTGCCGAGTGGTAATCTGATTGTGCCGGTCATTCACGACGCAGCCCAGTATAACCTGCTTGGCCTGACCAAAAAAGTCAACGACCTGACCAAACGCGCCCGCGAAAACAAACTTACCGCCGACGATCTGGCGGGCGGCACCTACACGATTTCAAACATTGGCACCTTCGGCAACCTGATGGGCACGCCCATCATCGTGCAGCCACAGGTGGCGATTATGGCGTTCGGCGCGATTGTCAAGAAACCGGCCGTGATTGAAACGCCACAGGGCGACTTTATCGGCATCCGGCAACTGATGTTTCTCTCGCACTCCTACGATCACCGGGTGGTCGATGGCTCACTGGGTGGTCAGTTTGTCCGCCGGGTCGCCGATTATCTGGAGCAGTTCAATCCCGAATCCTTCTGATTGTCTTTTTCCTGAACTGTGATTACGGCTGATTAGTTGATTGCCTTGATTTTTTTGAATCATAGCCCATTAGCGTAATCATAAGAATCACAGGTCAATATTATCTGAACTATGATTGATTTGATTACACTGATTTCGGTGATTCCGGAAAAATCATAGTCTATCAGGACAATCAAATCAATCACAGTTCGGATTATCTGAACTATGATTCGGCTGATTTTTTGATTGCTTTGATTCGAAAGAATCATAGTCTATCAGCGTAATCAGACGAATCACAGTTCAAAAAAATTACACAAACTACCGCTCAGAAAATGAAACAACGCATTGCCATCGATATGGACGACGTAATGGCCGATACGCACGCCAAGTTTGTTCGGCTATATCTGGAAGGCGAAACACCCCGCTACACGCTGGAGGAATTGAAAGAAAAGTCATTTCACGAACTGTTCGACGAAAACGAGTACGCTGCGATCTCCAACCGGGTCTACGAGGTAGGCTTCTTCCGCGATATTCCGGTCATGGAAGGGGCGCAGGCCGTTATCGCCGATCTGATGACGAAATATGACATCTTCATCGCCACGGCTGCTCAGGAATTCCCCAACTCACTGCGCGAAAAGTGGGATTGGCTACAGGAACATTTCCCGGCTATTTCGTGGCGCAACTACGTTTTTCTCGGTGACAAAAGTGTCTTAAACACCGACTACCTGATTGACGATCTGCCCCGTAATCTGCGCACGTTTCAGGGTGATGGCCTGCTCTTCGACGCCCTGCACAACCGCGACGATCAATCGTTCAAACGCGTAAAATCGTGGCAGGACATAGCGAAGGTGTTGCTATAGTCTGAACTGTGATTCTTATGATTACACTGATAGACTATGATTTTTTCGAATCACCGAAATCAATAAATCAAATCAATCACAGTTCAGATAATATTGGCCTGTGATTCATTTGATTACACTGATGGGCTATGATTCAAAAAATCAAGGCAATCAACTAATCAAATCAATCACAGTTCAGGACAAATCACCGTTTAGAATCAATACCCCGGATTCTGGTACATCCGCTCGGGGTTTAGCTTCACCTCGTCGAATGGAATCGGATAGTACCGATCTTTCGTGCCCACGTTCGACACTTTCGCCGTACCAAAGTCAGCCTGCGGTTTGCTGCGCAGATAAGCAACCAGTTCATCGGTGGTAAACGTCCGAAGCAGATCGAACCAGCGCTGATTTTCAAACGCCAGTTCCACGCGCCGTTCGTGCAGAATTGCTAGTCTGAGCGTTGGGTATTTGCTGCTGTACGTCGGATCGGCTTTGGCGACGTTGTAGAGCGGTAGTTTAGCCCGGTCGCGCACCTGATCAAGCAGGCCGATGGCCGTTGCTTCATCGCCCAGATACAAATTTACCTCAGCCAGCATCAGGATGACGTCGGCGTAGCGAATCAGCAGCCAGTCGTTACCGCCGTAGCCTGTTGTCCCGGCCGTTGCACTGGCGTCGCGAAATTTGGTGATGAAGTAATCCCGCACGTTGGTGGCCGCTGCATACTTGATGGAGTAGTCCTTGCGGACGTCACCCGTCTCGTAGTCTTTCACCAGATCAGGGGTTACGTTGCCGCCAACACCCGTCGTGGTGCGCAGTGAATTAATGGTCTCGCCCTGCGCCTGATTGGTGTAGGCAATGCTCGACGAATAGTTGATGTCGCCCTGCTTGTACACGATCTGGAAGATAGCTTCAGGATTCGCTGTTTTCTTACTGACGTCAAACACATCAGCATAGGCCACCTCTTTCAACTGCCCGAACGTCCGCTTGCTGTAGGCATAAGTCAGGTACGTTTTCGCGTTTGCCAGATTCGTTGCCCGGCCAGCCTGATCCTGCGTCAGCGCCATCATCAGGTACACCTGACCCAGCAGCGCATTGGCCGCTACTTTCGACACCCGCCCTTTATCAGAAGCCGGCTGTACATCGGGTAGCGAACTGTTGACGGCATCAGTCAGGTCAGCGACGATTTGCGCATAAACGGTTGCCTGCTTTTCGCGAAACGTGTTCTGAATAAGTTCATCGGATTGCAGCGGCTTCGTCACGAGTGGCACGTCGCCCCATTTGCGGACAAGGTGAAAATACGCTAGGGCCCGGATGAATTTAGCTTCGGCCTGGTAGTTCGTTTTAGTGGCGGCCTGCGCGTAGGTAACCTTCTCCGACCCGTCGAGTACCTGATTGGCCCGCGCCACGATCTGATACAGGGCCAGCCAGTGCGTTTTCAGGAATGTATTGCTCGGCAGCAGCGAAAAATCGTTGAACTGAAACGGTTCCCCGGCATTCGACTGATTGTCATTACGGCCGGTATTGTCCGACCGTTCTTCCGAGAACAGACCACTCCCTTCCGCGATGCCATTGTTGTTACGGAGTGACTGGTAGGCGCCGTTGAGTCCGAGCCGAACGTCGTTTTCAGTCATGTAAAAGTCGGCAGCGGCAATAGCGTTGGGATCAGTTTCGACCAGAAAATCCTGCTTGCAGGCGCCGGCTCCCAGCAGCAGAGCGGCTAGGACCAGCGGACGAATAAGAGTATGATTCATTGGGTATGTCATAAGTGAGGGAAGTAATTAGAACGTCACGCGAACGCCGACGTTATAGCCACGTGCCAGCGGGTATTTACCGTAGTCGACACCCGGTGTCAGGTTCGCGCCGTTATTGTAATCGACTTCCGGATTATAACCTTTGTATTTGGTCAGCGTAAAAGCGTTGTTGACGTTAGCGTACACGCGCAGTCCGCTGATTTTCACCTTGTTGAGCAGTGTCGTTGGCAGCGTGTAGCCGAGCGTGATGTTTGTGCAGCGCAGGTACGAACCATCCTGCAAATAAAAACTCGACAGACGGGTACTGTTGCTCTGCGTGCCACCCCGCGAGGCCCGGTACACGATGCCGTTGCCCGGCTGCGCTTCCGACCGGTACCGGTCCAGCACCGACGCGTACTGATTCCCCGACGCTTCCATGTTATAGACGTAGTAATCCTGCCCGTCGAGCACCTGATTACCCTGCGAGCCGTTGAACGACGCACTCAGGTCGATGTCGCGATAATTAGCGGACAGCGAAAAGCCGTAGATGAATTTCGGGTAAGGCGTTCCAATCACGCGCTTGTCGGCATCGTTGACCACACCATCGCCGTTGACGTCTTCAAAAAGCAAATCGCCGGGGCGGAGCGGGTTACTCGAAGCCGTAGACCGGGCGGGGCCTTTCAGTACGTAACCCGATGGGAACGACTGCGTGGCCGAGTTGTAGTTGGCGTTGTCCTGCGCGATGGCTTCCATGTCTTTCTCACGCACCATGCCGACCACGTTAAAGCCGTAAAACATACCCACCGGCTGCCCTTCCTGCGTAACGTGGGTGATGTACTGCCGTTCGGCCCCAACGCTGTAAATGGCGTTGCCCCCACCCAGATTCAGCACCTTGTTGCGGTTCAATGAGATGTTTCCGCTCAGATTCAGCTTGAAATCGGGCGTCGACACGGCGCGACCGTCGATTTGCAGTTCGATACCTTTGTTCTCGATTTTGGAGTTCCGCAGGTTGGTCAGTAGCGTCGACGTGCCCGAAATAGCCGATACGGGCTGGTTGTAAAGCAGGTTATACGAGTCGCTCAGATACGCATTGGCAATCAGCAGCAGCCGGTTATTGAGCAGTCCGACGTCCAGGCCGAGGTTAAACTGCGAGGTCGATTCCCAGCCCAGCGACAGGTCTTTGATAGCCCCCGCCCAGTACGCCGTATTGACGGTACCCGAACCGAACACCGCCCCGCCGGGGCTGGCAATCGTTTGGAGGTAGTTGTAGTTACCGATGTTGTAGTTACCCGTCAGGCCCCAGCTACCGCGCAGTTTCAGCGTCGAACCGCCACCCAGCCACTCGTTGTAGAATGGCTCGTTGGAAATGGTCCAGCCACCCGAAATCGACGGAAAGCTACCCCAGCGGTTCAGCGGCCCGAAGCGCGACGAACCATCGGTGCGAAACGCAGCCGTCAGAAAATAGCGGCTGTCGTAGTTGTACTCCGCCCGCGCCAGGTACGACAGCAGCGTTTCCTCCTGCTTGAACGTACTCCCCGCGTTCAAAAAAAAGTTGGTCGCGTCGGCTCCTTTTGCCGTGATCTCCTGCACCCGGTCGTTCTGGAATCCCTGCGCCGATACACTGATCTGATCCGTATTGATTTGCTGCGCCGTATAACCACCCAGCAGATTCAGGTTATGTTTACCAAACGCCCGGCTATACGTCAGCGTAAATTCGCCAAGCAGGTTCTGACTCGTCAGCGTCTGTGCCGTAGCCGTAGCGGCCGCGATCGACTGGGCCGAATAAGGGGGATTGTTGCCGTTGCTCAGGCTGGTCGGCAGGTAATACTCGTACTTCTCACTGTACGTCTGCAAACCCAGATTGGCCTTTGCCACCAGGTTTGGAATGATCTCGTAACTGGCCGTACCATTGTACGTTCCCCGCAGTCCCCGGCGGTTGATATTGGTTTCGACGGCCAGCGCAACGGGGTTTTCAATGGTCTGGTAGCCAAACGTCGGCTGCTGGGCGGCAGCTTCGTTTTTCACCAGATTCCCGTTGTCGTCGTACGCCCGGAAAATGGACGGGTAAATCAGCGCACCCAGAATCGGCCCCTGGTTGAAACGGCCTTCCTGCACCTCGCGGTTATTGGTCGACGTGACAAACAGACTCGCGCTTACCTTGAGCTTTTTGGTCAGGTCGGCATCGACGTTGGTGCGGAAGTTCAGACGGTCCTGCTTCGTCGCTATGATGATTCCCTGCTGACTCTGGTAGCCTGCACTGATGAGGTAGCGCAGACCGGGGTTGCCACCCGAAAACGTCAGGTTGTGGCGATTGACGGGCGCATTGCGGTACAGTTCATTCTGCCAGTCGGTGTCGTACTGCGGCTTGATGATCTGTTGCGTGGCCAGATCATAAAACTGCGTCGGGATACTGACCGAGTTGGCGTTACCGACATTGGCGATACGGGTCGCATTCGCGTCGGAGAAGTTTGCGTCGGAGAAGGGCTTACCCGCGTTCTGCATCAGGTCGCGGTAGGTGTTGTTCCGCGCGTCGACCAGCAACTGCACAAACTGCTCCGAGTTCAGCAGCTTCACTTTCTTGGCCAGTTGGTTGACACCGTACTGGTATTCGTACTCCAGCCGCCCTTTGCCGTCTTTACCGCGCTTGGTGGTGATGAGCACTACCCCACCCGATGCCCGCGAGCCGTAAATAGCCGCCGAAGCCGCATCTTTCAGCACGTCGATACTTTCGATGTCGTTTGGGTTGATAAACACGTCGTTACCAGCCGGAAAACCATCGATCACGTACAGCGGATCGGAACTGGCGTTGACCGAGCCGATACCCCGTACCCGAATCTTCGTGCTGACGTAGGGTGCCCCACTCACCTGCGACACCTGCACCCCGGCCAGTTTCCCCACCAGTGCCTGCCCCACCGTCGGCGCTGTCAGATTCAGTTCACGAGCTTTCACGTTGGCGATAGCACCGGTCACATCGCTCTTGCGCATCGTCTGATACCCCACCGCCACGACCTCATTGAGCTGGTTGGCTTCTTCGTTCATCTGCACCGTCAGCGTCGTCTGCGACCCAACGACAACTTCCTGCGTGGCGAAGCCAATAAAGGAAAACACCAGCGTCGCGCCGGGGCTGACGTCTAGTGAAAATTGGCCGTCACCACCCGATACGGTGCCTTTTTTGGTTTGCTTTTCGACGATACTGACACCGGGCAGCGGCTGATTCTGCTCGTCGACCACGCGGCCCGTTATCCGCGCCAGGCTACGGGTTGGCAGCACCGTTCGCCGGGGGTTCGCCAGCGTCGACGTGGGCAGTGAGCCCGCCAACACAGCGATCAGCGTTAGCGAACAGGCATAGCTTCGCCACTGTCGCTTGTACAGGTTTACGTTCATAGTAATCTGGATTAGTTGTGTTCTGAAAATTACCAGCTCATGTCAACGACATGCATGTTGTTCGTCCGGGCGGAACTGACGGCCAGGCCCGTATGCCCGTCGCTCAGGAGGGTAAACCCTTCGAGTTCGTCGGCATCATCGGTATCAATTGTTTTGATGACCTGTTCATGACCAGATGCTACAGACTTATCAAAATCAAGAAACGTAAATCGCCACCGACGCCCCTGAATCTGATTTTGTATAAGTACCAGTATGCGCTTACCGGCAATCCAGTGCAGGTTTTGCACCCAGGGAGAGCAGGTGAATTTTGTCACGACCACACCCGGCTCCGACGTTTTTTTCGCCGTGCGCAGCTTCGCCGGATCGTAGAGCCGGACTTCGTTGCGCTGCCCGCCGTAGTCGGCCGTCGCCACATAGGGTTTACCCTGCCAGGTGATGTATTCGGGTCGGGTGCCCTGCACGGCGGCATCGTCTTCTATGGTGTTGAGCAGATTTCCATCGAGGGTGCGGGTGCGCAACAGGCCCTCCCAATCGAGGGCGTAGATAACCGCCCGCCATGCCGTCCCTTCGGCATTCAGGCGGATGCTGTTACCCATAAACGTCGGCTGACCAGTATAGCGAGCCAGTCCCGTCGGGTGATTGATAATGTCCTGCCCCTGTTGTGTCAGGCGAATTTCAGGACCGGCGCTGGTGAGCGTTTGCTTCCGTAATGTGTGTGGACGAATGACACCAACTTCGCGATCGCCGTAGAGGTACATGCGCCCGTCCTGCACGCTGACGCCCTGACAGGCTCCCAGCGAATCGACCGTCGCGATACTGATTTGCGTTAACGCCGGTTCGGCAGGCATACAAAATGCCAGACCTACCATGCTGCCCAGACCAAGTAGCGGTAGTTTCATGCAGGGTCGTTGAGAGGAGAGGTAGCGGTTTGTGCGGCAGTTGAGTACCGTCAAACCGATTTGCAAATAAACCCCGCGTATGTGACCCTACGTTTACGCCAATGTGGTCAAATCTTGACCATTGACAGGTCTGAACTGTCATTTGTCTTGAACTGTAATTACAGCTGATTACGCTGATGAACTATGATTCGCCTGATTTTTTTGAATCATAGTCTATCAGCGTAATCATAAAAATCACAGGTCAAGAAAAAGGGCCACCTGATCGATCAGGTGGCCCTTTTATACTAGAAAAATCAGCGGTTACGCTTCTACTTTTTCATCAACCAGACGATCGTGGCCAACTTCATATTGGGCTTTCTTGGCTTCAGCCGACGGGCGTAGCCGAACAACGTGCAGTTTATGCAACAGGGTGATAACCGGGTATGTCGGGTCGAACTCGAACCACTTCGCACCGAAGTTAGCCGCGTTGGGCCGCTTATGGTGGTTGTTCTGGAATAACTCGCCCATCATCACAACGTCCAGAATCAGCGAATTTTTCGACTGATCCTGATTATCGAAGTTCGAGTAGCCGTATTTGTGACCGCTCCAGTTGATGATAGCACCGTGGACGGGTCCCATAACGAAGTGAACCGGCAACAGGAAGAAAAAAGCCCAGTGCATGTCCAGATAAATAAACGCAAACACGTAGAACAGGCTATAGACAACGGCCCAGCCTGCCCGCGAAAACCAGGAATCACCTACTTTCTCGATGAACGACCATTCGGGATAGTTACGATCAAACTGACGCTCAACCACCTGTTTGCGGTGGAGCACGGCGTTGTAAATATCTTTCGTCTTCCACATCATCGTGAAGATGTTTTTCGTGTGGTGGGGCGAGTGCGGATCGCGTTCCGTGTCGCTGAAGGCGTGGTGCATCCGGTGCAGCACAGCATAAGCACGTGGGCTCAAATACGACGACCCCTGCGAAATGTAGGTCAGGGCGTAAAAGAAACGCTCCCAGAATTTACTCATCGCAAACATCTTGTGCGCCGAATAGCGGTGCAGGAAAAATGTCTGGCAGAACAATGATAGATACCAGTGAGCAACAAAGGCGATTAAAACGTAAATCACGGGGACAATTGGTTATAGTGGCTTAGCACAGAGCAACTATGAATACTCCTACAAAACTAACGTAATTTCAAGCTATTCAGACTTGTTCCTAAAAATAATACTGATATTATTGACCGTCGTAAACCAGCACGCCGGTCATGGCAACGGCTACGATCGATTGGGAAAGCGACACAGCTTTACGGACTGTCTGTACACCCCGCTAATCGACCGTCGTGGCGTACTGCAACAGGTTGGCACCCATGCGCAACGCTTGCTGGCGCACTGGCTCCGGGTCATTATAAACGCTCTGATCCTCCCAGCCGTTCCCCAGATCGCACTCGTAGCTGTAAAAACAAACCAGCCGCCCCTGATAAATCAGGCCAAAACCCTGCGGAGCCTTACCGTCATGCTCGTGAACTTTGGGTAGCCCCGTAGCAAACTTGAACCGCTGCTGGTAGACGGGGTGATTAAACGGCAACTCGACAAAATTGAGTTCAGGGAACACTTTCTTCATCTCCCGCCGGATGAACTTATCCATACCGTAATTATCGTCAACGTGCAAAAAACCGCCCGACAGCAGGTACCGGCGCATATTCTGTACATCGGCGTCGCTAAAATTGACGTTGCCGTGACCGGTCATGTGGACAAACGGGTAACTGAACAGATCGGGGCTGCCAGGCTCGACAATGTCTTCCTCCGGGAAAATATTCATCCGCAGGTTGGCGTTGGCAAACTTGATCAGATTCGGCAGCGACGTTTTGTTGGCGTACCAGTCGCCCCCGCCGTTGTATTTGAGTTTGGCAATCTTATAGGCGTACTGCTGCCCCATCGACAGATTCAGCGCGGCAATCAGACAAATCAGAGTCAGGAGTAGTCGTTTCATTGATTCAAAAAATTGAGGTACTGACAAGCTGTCAACGCGGCCGTTTCCGTACGGAGCCGGGTGTTGCCCAGCGTGGCCATCCGGAAGCCGGCTTTAAGTGCCTGCTGAATTTCATTCGTCGAAAAATCGCCTTCCGGTCCAATGAGCACGGCATACTGCCCGCCCGGTTTCGCGATCTGCGCCAAGCTAACGGGTGGCTCGTCGTCGGGCAGATGCGCAATGAACCGCTGGTCCTCGCCCACCGTTTTTAGCAGTTCGCCAAACGAAACGGGCTCATCGAGCCGGGGCAAATAGGTTTGCAGCGACTGCTTCATCGCGGCTACGGCAATCTTCTCAAGCCGGTCGAGTTTGAGATGCCTCCGTTCGGAGTGCTGCCCGAAAAAGAAACTGATCCGCTCGATGCCGATCTCCACTGCCTTCTCCACGAACCACTCGATGCGATCCGGGCTTTTAGTCGGCGCTACGCAGATCCGAACCGAAAACGGCCGGGGAACGGTGGCCTGAACAGACAAAACCCGGAACGCACACCGACGCGAATCAGTCGATGTAATAACGGCGGAATACGCGTTTCCTTGCCCGTCGGCAATGGTAATCGGATCGCCGACGTTCAGACGCAGTGTTTTGATGGCGTGACGCGATTCATCGTCGGGCAGGAAAAGAACGGGCGCGGTCGGGTCTACGCTGGGTTGATAAAATAAATGCATAGGTTCGCAAAAGTGAGTGTTTCGGCCCACACCAGCAACTACAGCCGATTGACCATGCTCCGCAAAAAACAGATATCCGTCGTACCCTGCCGGAGAATAGCCAGTTAGCCGAATCACGTCGCCGTATCTCCCACTCATCCCTTCCTCCAATTTATGTCGCAACCACTTCCGCCTGACACCCCTCTTTCCAGCGAACAGAACGAAAAATTACGGGAACTGACAGCCCAAAGCTGGAACCTCGAGCTGGTGATTTCGGGGGCCGCCATGTTTACGGTTCTTCAATTGCCCGATCTGATGGATGAAGGACTCGATTACATACGGTACAATCTGATGACTCAGCCCACCACCCTGATAGCACTGCTGCCCGGTTTAGCATATGCGATCATGAAGGGCATGTGCTACGTACTGTTCGTCG
Source organism: uncultured Spirosoma sp. (assembly GCA_964581865.1). GTDB lineage: Bacteria > Bacteroidota > Bacteroidia > Cytophagales > Spirosomataceae > Spirosoma. The sequence goes on along the minus strand of CAZOQC010000004.1, from coordinate 323,800 downwards.
CATTTCTGACCAACTTCGTCATGCGTGCGTTTTGGGTGAGTCTGGTCGGTTTGCTGGCGGTGTATCCCGACGGGATTCGGTACGACCGGCTCCCGAGGGGTACCAAAGATACGCATGATCGAATGGCGGCTGAACTGGGGCCGCTCGATGCGTACATTCTGCGGCTGGATCAGCGATGCAATGTCGTCTTTGCCGTGTCTTTTCTTTTCGTCTCGTTTCTGCTGGTCATCTCCCTGGCTTACGTGCTGCTGTTCGTGTTTTATTTCGTACTGCGCCCTGTAATTCCCGATGTGTACTGGCCAGCCATTCGTATTGTTTTCTTCGTGCTGACGGCTCTTATCGTGCTGATCGCTATCATTTCGAATCTGCCAGCGATCAGAGCGAATCCACGCGTAGATGCCGTGCATAACCGGCTGAATTCGCTGATGAAGCTTATTTTCCGGGGATCGTCCAAACCCTCTACGTTCATTTTAAATACGTTTCTGAGCAATCTGCCGATAAAGAGATTAGGACAGATGGGCTTGCTGATGGCTGTCGGCTTCTTCCTGCTGCTCATTGTCGAACTGATTGCGAATGCAGACCGCGTTTATGGGCACACTATTTCCCCCAACCTGCGCCATCTGGTTCCGAACCTCATTGTTGGTCATGCTGTAAACGCTAACGATTACAACGACCAGCGGGCCGAGGACGTGTACGTCGACGGGGCATCCATTCAGTCGGATGTGATTCGCGAGCCATTTATCCGGCTGTACGTTGCGTATCCGAAAGCGTTAGACACCCTGCTGACCCGGCTGTCGCCCAAGCCTGTGTGGGACGACGCGCTGCCACGCGACGAGCGAAGACGCCTGCAAACCGAGTGGAGCATCAACCAGATCAGCCGGTTTGTGCGGATCGACCTCAACGACTCGCTGTACCAAAAACCTGATCTGTTGTTTGCTCAGATAGGGAAGAAACAGCAACAGGGCTGGCAAACAATTCTGACTCCAACCAATCTCAGGACCGGCCGAAACTCCCTCAAAATCAGTCTATCGACCGATTCTACGGCTGGAGGAACGCCAATTACAACCATCCCGTTCTGGTACGTGCCGGAGAATTGATTCGTTATCCGTCAAACACCACTTTCGGATTTTTCAGGCTTTTCATGGCCTGTTCCAGCCCGTTGAGTGTCAGCGGAAACATCCGGTTGCCCGACCAGTCGCGAATGAGTTGGATACTCTGCGAATGCCGCCAGTAACCCACCGTAGCCGGATTCAGCCACACCAGACTGGGGTATTGCTGCCGAAATCGCTCGAGCCACACCAGCCCGGCTTCTTCGTTGTAATGTTCGACGCTTCCCTTCGGCGACGTCAGTTCGTAGGGCGACATACTGCCGTCGCCCACGAAGATCACCTTGTAGTCCCGGTTGTACTTGTGGAGCACCTCATAGGTCGGCACGCGCTCCCGTCGACGGGTGTTGTCGCGCCAGAGCGTTTCGTAGACGCAGTTGTGGAAGTAAAAAAACTCCAGGTGCTGAAACTGGTACCGGGCCGCCGAGAAGAGGTGCGAACACAGCTCGATATGATCGTCCATCGATCCACCCACGTCGAGCAACAGCAACACGTTTACGCGATTCTGCCGCGCTGGCTGCATCCGAATGTCGAGCATACCCGCATTCCGACTCGTCTGACTGATCGTGCTGTTGATATCGAGTTCGGATTTGGCTCCTTCGCGGGTCAGGATACGTAACCGGCGCAAAGCCATCTTCAGATTGCGCGTATTCAGTTCCAGACTGTCGTCCAGGTTGCGGTAATCCCGATTTTCCCAAACCTTGATAGCCCCCTGCTGCTGATCGGGTGGCCCCGGCTCATCGGGCAGCGTCAGTTCTCCCGGCTTTGTATCACCTTCGCTGTCACCCATACCATCTATCCGGCGGAGAGTATCGTTATCATTTTCCAGCTGATCGCGGAGGGTAGCCCAAAGTGCAGCCGACCCGCCAGCCGCGTCGACAGCCGCCTGATCGTCCGGGCTGGCTGACTTATCAAAAAGCTGCGTAAACCAGTCGGGGGGCGCGGTTGGTACCGGTGCCGACAGTCCGGTATTTCGCTGGTTTATGTACTGCTCAAACAGCCGGTCGAACAGATCGAGCTGCTGCTCGTGTTTGACCAATATCGTTTTGCTGAGCGCATAGAACGTGTCGATGCTGTTGCCCCCAACGTCGCTCCGTAACGCAGCCAGCAACGTCAGGTATTCCGGCACAGTGACCGGGATAGCGTGCTGCCGCAACAGCAGAAAAAAGTCTAAAAACATGGCTCGTTCGGGTTAGGAGTCGGCCGTTCACTATACGGAACGACCCACGAAAAAGCCGCAAAACACTTGCCAGAACGTCAGTTAATAAGGCCGGGTACCCTTATGTTTTAGCGCAAGCATCAAATTAGTGTCCTGTTCGTTTTTTAGTAACGCTCCCATGTAGGGCGGCATTTCATTGAGCGCGTCTAAATCGATCAGATCTTCCTCCGTAACGCCGGACGCCAGCAGCAGCCGTATCCAGTCGAGGAGTTCGCTTGTCGACGGTTTTTTGCGTAGTGCCTTGATGTCCCGAATGGTATAGAATACCGACATGACCCGCAGCATTAGTTCGTACGAAAGTTTTGGGTAGTGTACCGTCACGATACGCTGCATCGTAGCCCGGTCGGGAAAGCGGATGAAGTGAAAGAAGCAACGGCGCAGGAAGGCGTCGGGTAGTTCTTTTTCGTTATTCGACGTGATGATTACGATGGGGCGGTGGCGGGCCGAAATCGTTTGCTGCAACTCGTAACAGTAGAACTCCATCCGGTCGAGTTCCAGGAGCAGATCGTTGGGAAACTCGATATCAGCCTTGTCGATTTCATCGATCAGCAATACTGCCGGCTGTTCGGTATCGAAAGCTTCCCATATTTTTCCTTTTCGGATGTAATTGGTGAGGTCACTGACCCGGCTGGCTTCTGCCCCCGTGCCGCCAGATGCCAGTTGGGAGTCACGCAGGCGCGAAACGGCATCGTATTCGTAAAGCCCCTGCTGAGCCGTTGTCGTTGATTTGACGTGCCAGGTGTACAACGGCTTGCCAAGGGCCTGTGCGATCTCAAAGGCGAGCAACGTCTTGCCGGTACCCGGCTCTCCTTTAATCAGTAACGGCTTTTGTAACTCAATCGCTGCGTTAACGGCAATACTTAACTCATGTGTTGCTACGTACGTATTGGTACCCGTAAACGATGGCATAGTGGTTAACGCTTATAGTTTGTAGTTCTGGAGTTGTCGCCGAAAACTACAAACTATAAAACAAAAACCACTATTCGTACACCTTATTCATCATCCTCACTCGTGAACGAGTAAAGCGTCGTATCCAGCGACAGCGAATTAGCCTTGAACTGCCGGATAAAATTGTCAATAACCTCGTCGGTAATATCTTCCGCATTCAGGCAGACGTCCAGTGCGACACCATAATCCGAGTCTGTATCGGTTTCGATATGCTCCTGCACCTTGACGCTTTCGGTATCTTCGATTTCGCCGATGATTTCGGTCAGCGCCGTTTCGGCTTCCTCTTCGCGGTCGGGTGCAATTTTGTACCCGCTTTCGCGCTCTTCGGGCGGAATGTAATCAGGATAGGTTTTCTGCACTTCCTCGACCGCCATTTCGTAGACCAGACTGCTGTGGTGCAGGCGCAGCGTGTACACCAGCGCGTCGTAGATCACTTCCTGCCCCTGGTACTGCCCCGGAAACTGAATGTGTACGCACTCGCCCGACTCCAGCACCTCCAGGTCGTCGTCTTCCACATAGATAAACGACTTACCTGCCGCCTGACACTCCTCTTTGAGTGCATTGACTTCCTCGGGATCAAATCCCTCGTTTTTATACTTTGCCATGGTTCAAGAATACAGGAAAGCTCCGTTTTGTTCACATTCGACTTACAATTCCAGTGACCTACCCCCCGTTGCTTATTTTACAAACAGGAGTTCCCGGTATTTTACCAGCGGCCAGTCTTCATCATCAACGATCTGCTCCAGCTTATCGACCTCATAGCGGATCGTATCGAAATGACCTTTCACATCGGTTGCGTACAGGCGGGCGCGTTCGGTCGTGTCGACCACGTTGTTGGCCCGTTTACGGGTGTCAGTCATCGACTCGGTCTGTTTCTTGATGATTATAACCCGCGTCGAGATCTCGCGCAGGATATCTTTGATCGGCTCGGCTTCGACCGTCATACCCAGTTCAACCAGGTTCCGGGCGGTTTCAGCGAGCTTGTGCTGGTATTTCAGGGCCGTCGACACCACGTGGTTCATGGCCAGGTCGCCCATCACCCGCGACTCGATCTGCACGTTTTTGATGTACTTCTCCAGCTCGATTTCGTAGCGCGATTCCACCTCAGCGTGGTTCATGATACCGGTCCGCTCAAACAGAGCCAGTGATGCGGGCTGTACATACACACCCAGTGCATCGGGCGTCGAAGCAATATTGCTCAGCCCCCGTGCTTCAGCTTCGGCCACCCATTCGTCGGAGTAACCGTTTCCCTCGAAAAGAATCCGCTTGCTGTCGGTATAATAGGCTTTCAGAATATCGACAATGGCCAGTTCCTTCTTTTCGCCCCGTGCTATCCGCCCATCCAGATCAGCTTTGAATCTGGTAAGCTGATCAGCCACGATGCCGTTCAGCACGGTCATCGTAGAGGCTGAGTTGGCCGAACTACCCACCGCCCTGAACTCAAATTTGTTGCCCGTAAACGCGAAGGGTGACGTGCGGTTGCGGTCAGTATTGTCGCGCAGCAGATTCGGAATCCGATTCAGGCCCAGTTTGTAGTATACGTTGTCGCCTTTGCTGATCGAGATTTCGTTTTTGGTTTCGAGATCCTCGAGCGTTTTGGTCAGCGTTTCACCCAGAAAGATCGACACGATGGCCGGTGGCGCTTCGTTGGCTCCCAGCCGGTACTCGTTCCCCGCCGACGCGATCGTGGCCCGCAGCAGATCAGCATTGTCATGCACAGCCTTGATCACGTTGACCAGAAACGTCAGGAAACGCAGAATCTCTTTTGGCTTACTCGTCGGGGCCAGCAGATTGACGCCCGTATTGGTCCCCATCGACCAGTTGTTGTGCTTCCCGCTCCCGTTGATGCCCGCAAACGGCTTTTCGTGAAACAGCACTTTCAGGCTGTGTTTCTCGGCCACCTTTTCCATCAAATCCATCAGCAGGGCATTGTGATCGACGGCCAGGTTTACTTCCTCGAAAGTTGGCGCTACTTCAAACTGCCCCGGCGCTACTTCGTTGTGCCGCGTCCGGACGGGCATACCCAGCTTCATCGACTCAAACTCGAAATCAACCATAAACGCATTGACACGTGGCGGAATGGAGCCGAAATAGTGGTCGTCCAGCTGCTGCCCCCGCGCGGGCTGATGCCCGAATACTGTCCGGCCTGTCAGCACCAGGTCGGGCCGGGCGTAAAACAAGGCCCGGTCGACCACGAAATATTCCTGCTCGGGTCCTAGTGTCGGCGTCACTTTGGTAATGCTGCGATCGAAATACTGGCAAACGGCGGTCGCGGCCCGGTCGAGGGCGTTGAGGGATTTGAGCAGGGGGGTTTTGTAATCGAGGGCTTCGCCGGTGTAGCTGATGAAAACCGACGGGATGCAGAGCGTCTTGCCGCCCGCCCCGTTGTCCATCAGAAAAGCGGGTGAGCTGGGGTCCCAGCCGGTGTAGCCGCGCGCTTCGAAGGTGTTACGCAGGCCACCGTTTGGAAACGACGACGCATCGGGCTCCTGCTGTACCAGCGCGCTGCCCTTGAATTTTTCCATTGCCTTGCCATCGGCCGATATGTCGAAAAACGCATCGTGCTTTTCGGCCGTTTCGCCCGTCAACGGCTGAAACCAGTGCGTATAATGCGTCGCTCCTTTCGACACGGCCCACGACTTCATAGCCCCGGCGACTTCATCGGCAATGGTGCGGTCGATGGGACCGTTGGTATAAATAGCTTCGGTAACTTTTAAATACGCTTCGGGCGACAGCAGGCCGCGCATCACTTCACTGTTGAACGTGTTGGTACCAAAGAAATCGCCAACCCGCTCAGACGGTGGTGTTACGGTTATGGCCTGACGGCTCTGGGCAATCTCAAGGGCTTTAAAGCGAAAGTTAGACATAGTACAAGCGTGCGGGGGTATAGGCAGAATACGCACTCAAACTTACGCGACCAGCTACCGCTTTTCCAACGACACAACGAAAAAAGCCCGGCTCCTCACGGGGCCGGGCTTTCGTATACCAAATCGGTTGACTATGCTTCCTGCATGACATTGGCCGACTTAACGGTCTTGATGATGACAGCGGCTACTTTGTATGGATCGGCCGCCGAGTTTGGACGACGGTCTTCCAGCCAGCCTTTCCAGCCACGTTCTACCGTAGCGATGGGGATACGGATCGATGCACCGCGATCCGAAACACCGTACGAGAACTGCGTGATCGACTGGGTTTCGTGCTTACCCGTCAGACGCATCTCGTTGTCGGCACCGTAGACATCGATACACTCTTTGATAATTTCCGGTGTACTACCAAACGACGCGCATATCGTGTCGTAGGTAGCCTTGTTACCAGCCGTGCGCAGCGCCGTGTTCGAGAAGTTGGCGTGCATACCCGAGCCATTCCAGTCGGTGTCGCCCAGTGGCTTGCAGTGCCAGTTGATGGATACGTTGTATTTCTCACCGATACGCTCCAGCATGTAGCGGGCCACCCAGATTTGGTCGCCGGCCGCCTGCGCACCTTTCGCGAAAATCTGGAACTCCCACTGACCCGTAGCTACTTCGGCGTTGATACCTTCTACGTTCAGACCGGCTTCCAGGCAAGCGTCGAGGTGCTCTTCCACGATGTAACGGCCGTAGGCGTTCTGCGCGCCAACCGAGCAATAGTACGGGCCCTGACCACGCGTCGGGAAGCCTTCAGCCGGAAAGCCCATCGGCTTATCGATAGCCATGTCCCACAGGAAGTACTCCTGCTCGAAGCCAAACCAGAAATCGTTGTCGTCATCCTGAATGGTAGCCCGTCCGTTCGACGCGTGCGCCGTTCCATCGGCGTTCAGCACTTCGCACATGACGAGAAAAGCGTTTTTACGCTGTGGATCGGGGCAGATGAAAACGGGTTTCAGCAGACAGTCTGACGCACCACCCGGAGCTTGTTCGGTCGATGAACCGTCAAACGACCACATGGGGCAGTCGTCCAGATCACCGGAAAAATCCTCTTCAATTTTTGTCTTCGAACGGAGGCTCTGAGTAGGCTTATAACCATCAAGCCAAATGTATTCTAGCTTCGACTTTGCCATGAGTACAGGTGGATTATTTTTTATTTGGGCTACACACTAATATGTCGGACAAATATAAGCGGCAATCACAGAATTAATAAAGGCATTTCGAACCAACTTCCCTATTTACTACTGATTCTGCGAAAAAATTATACTTTTAATTCGTAATATACCGTATTAAGCCGTATTTTAATCTAATTTACACTAAGTGCAATTACTTAGTCGATTTAGGCTTGTGTAATATATACTTAGGTAAATGGCAGCATTACCGCAACGATATTCTGTCAGAAGCGTACCGCGCATACTGAACAGGTATTGCCCGACGCAACAGGATGGCTGCCTGATGTCGGAACCCGTCCCACCTATTTTTTGTAGGTTTGCCAGACAGGACAATCGATCGTGAAAAAAGTTGCGTTTTATACACTCGGCTGCAAGCTGAACTTTTCCGAAACCTCCACGCTGGCCCGGCTTATGGAACAGCAGGGGTTCGAGCGGGTGGAGTTCAATCAGCGGCCCGACGTTTTTATCATAAATACCTGCTCCGTCACCGACAACGCCGACAAGAAATGCCGGAAGATTGTCAGGGAAGCGCAGAAAATTAATCCGGATGGCTACGTGGCTATTCTGGGCTGTTATGCGCAGTTGAAGCCGCAGGAGATTTCGGAAATTCCGGGCGTCGATGCGGTGCTGGGAGCGTCGGAGAAGTTCCGGCTGCACGAGCTGATGCCGACGTTTACAAAAGTCCCGACGGGTCAGCCAGCGCAGGTGTTCAACTCCCCCATCGAACACGCCATCGACTACCACGCCAGCTATTCGCTCAACGACCGGACCCGTACGTTTCTGAAAGTGCAGGACGGTTGCGACTATCCCTGTGCGTACTGCACCATTCCGCTGGCACGGGGTAAAAGCCGCTCCGACACGGTGGCGAATGTCGTACGAATGGCGCAGGAAATTGCCAGCCGGAACGTTAAAGAGATTGTGCTGACGGGCGTGAATATCGGCGACTTCGGGCTGAACGACGGCCAGCGGCAGGCCACGTTTCTGGACCTGGTCCGGGCGCTGGACGACGTTGAGGGCATTGATCGGTTCCGTATTTCGAGCATCGAACCCAACCTGCTCACCGACGAAATCATCGAATTTGTGGCGCAGTCGAAGCGGTTTGTGCCGCATTTTCACGTGCCGTTGCAATCAGGATCGAATCAGATGCTGGGGCTGATGCGTCGGCGCTACAAGCGTGAACTGTACGCCGACCGGGTGGCCAAAATCAAGTCGCTCATGCCCGACGCCTGCATCGGTGTCGACGTGATTGTGGGGCACCCCGGCGAGACGAACGACGCGTTTCTGGATACCTACACGTTCCTGAACGAACTGCCGATTTCGTACCTGCACGTGTTTACGTACTCCGAACGGCCCAACACGACGGCCATCGACATCAAGCCCGTTGTACCGGGGTCAGTGCGGGCCGAGCGATCGAAGATGCTGCACATCCTGTCAGACAAAAAACGGCGGGCGTTCTATGAATCGCAGGTTGGCCGGTCGGCAACGGTGCTGTTTGAAGAAGACATTGCCGATGGACTGATGCAGGGCTTTACCGAAAACTACGTTCGCGTTGTGGCTACCTACGACCCGCTGCTTATCAATGAGTTAAAGCCAGTGCAGCTAACGAGTCTCACCCACGATGGGCTGATGAACGTCAGCGAATTGGTGGAGGTCATGGCGGCCCATTGATACGTTTACCAGCGAAGCCGTTTTGACGAGGGTTATGGCTGATACGGGTCATCAACCCATAGCAAACCGAGCGTGGGGCAGATCAGCGAATGATTTGCCCCACGCTCGGTTTGTTGTTAGTACGAATCGATCCCGATCAAACTAATAATCGTGCCCAGTGCCCCGAACAGGGTTACCACAAGACCAATAAAAATAAGCGGCCCCGTAGACAGGGTCAACAGCAGCACCCCCGCAATCAGTACAAGGATGCTGATGAGCAGCTTCCCTTTCTTGATCATGGCCTTGTGCGGCTGATTGGGTGCCAGCTGACGGCTGATCTGATTGTTTACTTTCCGCAGCACCAGCCGCTCCATACCCGTCAGGTGTCGGGGTGCGGTAGCTTCCGTTAAGCGCTGCGTTCCCGTGGCTGGTACCAGCATTCTGCCGATACGGCTTATGCGGTTAGTCAGGGACTTACTGGCTGGCAACTCACTGGTTTGCCGGGCGTAAACGTCAGACGGATCGACCGTTGGGCGTGCCTCGACAGGCGACTGGCTCGGGTCGGCAATCGGCTGAACGGGACTGTTCAGTGCCACGGTCTGTCCGCCCACGCGGGATGCGGGCTGAACCGGCCCACGTTGAAAATAAGCCACCGGACGGCTGCAGGAAGCGAGCATAGCGATGGCGAGTACTGTACTGCACAGCGACCTGGTAAAGAAGCTAATCATGCCATTGAGGTTTTTTGAAAATGAATCAAACGTTGGTCGACTGCGGTGCTAACGGGTTGATTGTCGCCAGGCTACCCGTGTTTCCGGGTTCGGGAATGGCTTTCCGCTGTAGTTACCGCGAGTCGACACAAACGCACCGAACGCCTAAAAGTAGGCGAATTGCTATCAGCGTTTCTGCGCCGTCGGCGTTTCTAATCACTTCTTAACCGTTTTATAACTATCTTATAAGGAGACGTATTTCAACTTGTAGTCTACACCAAACCGTCTCTACGGGCGCATAGCCAGCAGCGGTAATTCTTAACACAAAATTGATGGCTGCATACGCTGGCAGCACGTATGAATTTACCCGCTTCGCTTATCTTGCCCAGCGTATCATCCACGCTACAACTAACCCATGCGAGCCGTCCTTTCCTTATTACTCGTTCTCAATTTATATTACCCGACTCTGCTTCTGGCGCAGGGCATCGTCTTTGAGAAAAGTAGCTGGCCAGAAGCTGTCCTGAAGGCTAAGAAACAGAAAAAGCTCCTGTTTCTTCAGTTAGACAAGCCCGACTGTGAAAGCTGTAGTGAAGTGGCCAATGTGGCTTTCAATAGCGCCCTGGTCCGGGAGAAATTCGCCGTACATTTTATCAGTGTCCGCCTGGATGGCACTACGGGCATCGGCAAAGAACTGGCCCAAAAACTAAACGTAGAATGCGTACCCTCTGCCGTCTACCTGGATAGCCAGGAAAGCCCGTTAGCTCGTTTGTGCGGAACGACGAGTTTAGATCGGGCCTATCTGGAAAAGGCAGAGGAAGCAATCACCCGCCATCAGCTGACACCCCTCAAATCGATGGAGGAAACCTACACCAAAGGGGAGCGATCCAGCCAATTCATCCGGGCCTATATCGAACGGCGACAACAGGCCGGACTTCCCGTCGACGACGTTCTGGATGAGTTTGTCCGGCATTCGCCCCCCGACTCCCTCCGGTCTGCCAATGTCCTGCTTTTTATTTTTGAACAAGGCCCAATCGTGGGCACTAAAGCGGACTCGGTATTCCGCTCCAACCGTGCCCGAACCGATAGTATCTACCGGGCTGTGGGTCGGGCCAAAGCCATTGAGTTAAACAATCGCATTGTCAACAATTCACTTCGGCGGGCGATTACTGAGAAAAACGCCCTCTTAGCCAACCGCACCGCCAGCTTCCGACAACGCACGTACACCAACGATCACAAAGCGGGCATGGCTGCCCGAGAGTGGGTGATGATGCGGTATTATCGAGGAGCTGGCGACACGCTTCGCTATTTACAAACGGCCTCGACTTACTACGATAAGCAGTTTATGACCGCCCGGGTGGATTCGATTCAGAAGCTGGATGAGCTGGATACCCAACGGCGGATGCGTGGTGAAATAAGTGGTATGCCCACGTCGACTAAATCGTCGGGGCAGTTTACGTACACGCCTTATCCGAACACACAGCGGTATGTGTCGGCGCTCAACCAGGCCGCCTGGGAATTTCAGGGACTGACCCGTGACTCGACTTATTTACAGAAGGCTTTGAGCTGGTCGAAGCGCAGTCTCGACTACCGCGAAGATGGGAGCCTGTTAGATACGTACGCACACATTTTGTATCGGCTGGGGCGTAAGCAGGAGGCGGTGGAGTGGCAACAGAAAGCCCTTCAGAAGGAACGGAGTCATAATTCTCCTTTAGTCAATTCCCTGGAAGCGACACTCAAAAAAATGCAGCTGGGCACTCTTTAATGTGTTCCTGAGTGCGTACCCGTTGTTTTCGTGACAGCCATTTGGCCTGTAACACCAGACGTGACAACTACCTAAGCGGCTGTTGCTGATTGTGCTTCACGGCTTATTTTGTCATCCCGACGTAGGAGGGATCTTCGCTAAAAGTGAACAAATCGCCTACTAGCGAAGATCCCTCCTACGTCGGGATGACAAAAACACTTACCCAAATAACCAGCAGGTAATGTCAGGCCTGGCGTTCCAGACCTGACACTACCTGCTGACTAAACTGGTTGCCCTGTGGTTCCGGCATACTTCCGGTGGATCAGTTCAGCCACCAGACCCGTCCAGCCGGTTTGGTGGCTCGCACCAACGCCCCTTCCGTTATCCCCGTCGAAATATTCGTAGAACAGAATGTAGTCGCGGAAGTGGGGGTCCTCATTTTTAGCGTATTGCTGTAACACCGCCCGATGCCCGCTGGCGTCGAGGGTAAAGAGCGAGATCAGGCGATCAGCAATTTCACCGGCCGCATCCCGTAGCGTGATCTGCTTACCGGAACCGACCGGGTATTCGACCGTAAAGCCGTCGCCGAAATACTGATAAAACTTGTCGAGACTCAGCACCATCAGGTAGTTAGTCGGCATCCAGACCGGGCCGCGCCAGTTGCTGTTGCCGCCAAACAGATCGCTGTTGCTTTCGGCAGAGGTATAGTCGAGTCGAAACGCTGTACCGTCGAGGGTGAAGGTGTACGGATGTTCACGGTACACCTGCGACACAGCCCGGATACCGTGCGGACTTAAAAACTCCGTTTCATCGAGCATCCACCGCAGCAACGATTTCAGGCGAAAACCGCGCAGCAGACTCAACAACCGGGTTTCATCGGCCCCCTTCTCGGTATAGCGCGATACCTGATTGTAGAGGTCGGGCCGGTGACTGCGAAACCACTCCATTCGGGTCAGAAAGGATGGGTTCTGCCGTAGAATATCATCATCGAGAACCTCGACGGCAAACAGGGGAATCAACCCCACGAGCGTACGAACCTGCATTTTTTCGACGCTCCCGTCCGACATGCGGAGTTGGTCGTAAAAGAACCGATCCTGCTCGTCCCACAAGCCCACGCCATCCTGTCCGATCCGCGTGATAGCCCCGGCGATGTACAGAAAATGGTCGAAATATTTCGTCGCCATTTCGCTGTATATGTCGTCGTGCCGGGCCAGTTCCAGCGCGATCCGCATCATGTTCAGCGCGTACATCGCCATCCAGCTCGTGCCGTCGGCCTGTTCGAGATGACTCCCGTTGGGCAACACCGCGTTCCGGTCGAACACGCCGATATTGTCCAGACCAAGAAAGCCGCCCTCGAAAATATTGTTGCCCAGCTCGTCCTTGCGGTTGACCCACCAGGTGAAGTTGAGCATCAGTTTGTGGAAGATAGCGCGCAGAAAACTATGGTCGGCCGCACCGGCTGGGTGTTGCTTTTGATCGAGCATAAACACCTGCAGAGCCGCCCACGCCTGCACCGGCGGATTCACGTCGGAGAAATTCCACTCATAAGCCGGTAGCTGCCCGTTGGGGTGCATATACCACTCGTTGGTCAGCAGCATCAGTTGCTGTTTGGCCAGTTCGGGGTCGATCAGGGCCAGCGTAACGCAGTGAAACGACCAGTCCCAGGCGGCATACCAGGGGTACTCCCACTTGTCGGGCATCGAAATCACCCCGGCATTAATCAGCTGTTGCCAGGTGCGGTTACGCCCGTTGTACCGCTCGGGGGGCGGTGGTGGCTGCGTGGGATCACCGGCCAGCCAGCGCGATACGTCGTAATAGTAGAATTGCTTGCTCCAGAGCATCCCCGCGAATGCCTGCCGCTGCACCCGTTTTTCATCATCGGTCGCTTTTGCAGGCTGAATAACCGCGTAAAACTGATCGGCTTCCTGCTGTCGCTGCGTCAGAACGGCATTGAAGTCGGCAAATGGTTCGCGGACGGTTGGGTGTACGTCGGTCGTGAGCGACAGCCGCAACCGGACAACGGCCTGCCCCCCAGCCTCGACCGTCAGTTTGTACTGCGCACTGGCTTTGGTGCCCGTCTGATCCGGGTTGATTGAATCAGTACCGTGGATGACATGGTCGTTGATACCGTCTTTCGGATACGGCGTACCGTCATGCACCGTATACAGTCGGGCCCGGTTCGATTCATTTTCGCAGAACAGCCAGTCAGGATTTCCGTCCGCATGGAGCACGTAGGAACCCAGCTGTGTATGTGTCGCCCGCAGAAAACCATCCTGCCGCAGGTTGATACCGGGTCGTTGACTACTAACGCCATCGGTATCGTCGCCCCAACTCCAGGTGTTGCGAAACCAGAGCGTCGGTAGCAGCGTCAGGTTAGCTCGTTCGGGCCCCCGGTTGTGTACCGTTATGCACATCAGTACGTCCTGAGGCCCCGCTTTGGCGTATTCTACGAACACGTCGAAATAGCGGTCCTGATCGAACAGACCCGTATCGAGCAGTTCATATTCGGGATCGAGCCGGGTGCGTCGCCGGTTTTCGTCTAGTAGTTGCTGGTAGGGGTAAGCAGCCTGCGGGTATTTATAGAGCATCCGCTGGTACGAATGCGTGGGCGTGTTGTCGAGGTAATAATACAACTCCTTGACGTCCTCCCCGTGGTTGCCTTCGCCGTTGCTCAGTCCAAAATACCGCTCTTTCAGGATGGGGTCGGCCCCGTTCCAGAGCGACAGTCCCAGGCACAGCGTCTGTTTATCGTCGCAGAAGCCCGCGATGGCGTCTTCCCCCCAGCGGTACGCGTAACTACGGGCCATGTCGTGGGTGGTGTAGCCCCACGCATCACCATTGGCGCTGTAATCTTCCCGGACGGTTCCCCACTGCCGATCCGACACGTAGGGCCCCCACTGCCGCCACGTCGGGTCGTTCAGCCGCTTCTGTTCAGTTGTCATTTGCTCGGTGTTTATGGTTCGTAGTTCGTGGTTTGTAGTTGGTTAACGGTTGACGCCCAGGTTACTTATCGCGTCAGTCCCGGCGGAGAACCGCAACTACAAACCATGAACTACGAACCACAAACTATTTAGCCATTATCCGAAAAGCTCTCCAGCACCGTCATACCGCCGTCGATGAAGATGCTGGCTCCGGTAATATAGTCCGACTGATCGGAGGCCAGAAAAACGGCCAGATTCCCAATATCTTCGGGTTTACCGATGCGGTTGTACGGAATCAGCGTCATCAGGCTGTTCAGGGCTTGCGGGGTGCTCCAGGCATCTTTATTGATGGGCGTCTGAATAGCACCGGGGCAGATACTATTGACCCGGATGTGCCGGTCGCCGTACTCCTGTGCCAGCGACTGCATCAGCATCTTGATGGCCCCTTTCGACGATGCGTAGTTGATGTGCCCTGCCCAGGGGATCTGCTCGTGTACCGAACTCATGCAAATGATCTTGCCCGTTGCACTCGACACCTCCGGACGTGGGCCCCGACGCAAAAATTCCCGAATGGCCGAACGAGCGCACAAAAACTGACCGGTGAGGTTGACGTCGATGACGGTGTTCCACTGCTCAAGGGTCATTTCGTCGAATTTGGCGTCGCGCTGCAAACCGGCATTATTCACCAGAATATCGAGCGTACCGAACTGGGCGACGATGTCGGCAAACATTTTTTCAACCTGATCTTCCTTACTGACGTCGCACTGGGCGATGATGCCACTGCCACCCGCCGAGGTAATTTCGTCGAGCACAGCCTGAGCCGCTGCTTTCGTGGCCTCGACGGGATAATTGACAATAACGGTTGCACCAGCAATGGCCAGCGATTTGGCAACGCCGGCACCGATACCGCTACTCGCTCCTGTAATCAGCGCAATCTGCCCATTCAGTACTTTATCCATGTGTCTGTAATCAGATGATGTTTGTATTACCTACTTTTTTCAATCCCGTTTGTTCGCCCTAACCCGTAACTGTCCGGCAAAGCAGCTTCACAGACACCAGAATTAATACCTGCCCGCCGTCGTAGAGCGGTAAATTAACGGTCTTTTAACAGGTCATTACCCCCTCACAAACTGGCTTCAGCTGATTTTCTACGACCGATATCACTTGTTACTGAAACGGCCATTTCTCGACTAATTGTATTATTCAACGATCCACTTTGCTGGAAAAAATACAAAGTCCTAAATAGTGTCCATATTAGAAAAATACAACACATACGCTATTATGATGGACTTATTGAATTTTTTTAATAAACGCCTTACAATGGCAATAATGAATATAACGAAAGAATGAATGTTTGCTAAAAGCCTGACGATCAGTCGTTGGGGTGTTGCATTAACACGGCTGCTGCCCACACCTTTGTCCCGGTAAAACAAAACTTTCAAACCAATGAAACAGATCCGTTTATCAATTGCTGTACTGTTATCAGTACTTAGTATGGCAGGCGCAGGAGTCGCCAAAGCCGACACCGGTTCGGTCGTTAACGGGGTGAAAATCACGAAAGCCGATCAGAAAAAAGTTCGCGTATATACACAGGCTGGTGCTGCCGTCGACGTCGCTATCATCGACGCTACGGGTAACGTCCTGTACAAGGGTGCCATGTCAGGCAAAAAGCATTCGACTTCGTTCGATCTCAAGAGCCTGCCCGACGGTCAGTACTACCTGACAGCTGGTAACAACGCCTGGTGGATGTCGCAGGGATTGAACATCAGCAACAACACACTGACCGTTGAAGACAGCAAGCTACAGCAGGTAGTTCAGCCAACGGTAACGGCCTACGACAACAGCAAAGTAGAGGTAGTAATGCCCGCCAAAAACGTAGCCGATGCCAATGTAGCCATCTACGATGCACAGAACACGCTGGTTCACACGGGTTCGTTTGCTGGCCCGGTTGGCCGCTTCGACCTGTCGGCCCTGCCTGATGGTTCGTATACGTTCGTAGTTGGTCCCGAGCAGAAGCAGTTCGTAACCCGCGTTAACATCAGCCACTAATACGGCTCCTTATTCCGCCCACCACCCGGCGGGTTCACTACACACTTCATCCCTGAAAGCAAACGGCCTTCGTCTCATAGCGAGACGAAGGCCGTTTTTTCGTAAAGGAAAACTGACCGGTATGTAAAGCCTGCATGTCTCGACAAAATCGATGACAACAGGAGTTAGCGAATGAGTACGCTACGTCGTTGAACGCCAAGCACTTGCTACCTTTACGCCACTGTTTGGTTTGGCCGCTTAGCTTTCCTGCGAGACTAGCGTCCTGTCGATGGGAAGCGCCCTCACACAGCAAATTAATTACGCACTGGCTGATACTTCAACAGCCAATAAATAAAGGAACATCCGATACCAACAACTAAAGATAAACTGAGTATGAACCCTGATTCAACAGCAATTACCGGCAAATGAAGCTCGTTTAGGCCCCTCAGAACAATTGGCTTACGGTCGAAGCCCTCAACTAGAATAGACCAAGAATTCACCACCATAAACACGGCGCATCCTACAGCAAATAGTGGAGCGTATCGAAGCACAAATGATAGAAGAGTAGGACGATTCATACCTGTCACGTTTTGTTGAAGCATTTACCTAACAATCAAATCTTTAACTTAAAGCATTTTTTCTGTCAAAGGTACCTGACCCGCTTTAAGATTTCTTGCTGACGCTCTTCTTGTGTCAACCGAAATCGCCTAACAAACCCGGAAGGCTTAATTGTCGAGCCGGGCGGTGTGTCACAGAAAGCCTTCAAACGAGCACTGATTTTGGCTTTCCACCCAACCTATATAAAAGATATGTCCCTACTCAGAGAGATCAGTTATACCGTCACTGTTATCCCGCGCATTCGGAGCAGCGACAGCTCCTTCATTTTTGACTCGAACATAATATCGACCTCTTTGCCATACGTGTTGACGGGTGAGTAGATCCAGTCGGCGTGGGCTTCGCGTCGGGCGGTACTGTCTTCGTGACTCTGCCGGGAGTCGGAGAAGTGAAACACCGGCCGCACATCCCACGTACTGTAGGCAGTAAGAAAGGCTTCTTCCTCAGTCTGAAAACCGGGGTTCAGCGAATGATGAAAATAATCGAAGACAATGGGCGTACCAATCGTTTCTGACAGCGGCACCAGATCCGTAACCGTATACAGACTGACCCGATCATCGTTTTCTACCGTCAGGCGGGCGCGTAGCCCGGCCGAGAGCAGGTTAAAATTCTGCGCGAACCGGATCAGTGTCGCTTCTTTGTCGCCGTACGTACCGCCGACGTGAATGTTGATTTTGTTCCAGTGCGACGGCGTCAGCCCCATCAGGTCAAACAGTTCAGACTGGTATTCGAGGTCTTTGATGGTATTGTCGAGTACGCTCCCCTGACCCGCCAGGTGGTTGAACGGACCAGGATGAATTGTCAGACGAATCGGGCGGGTACCGATGTCCTCCAGCGTAGCCCGAATCTCGGGGAAGTCGGGCAATTCAGCCAGTTTGTATTCAGACGCCCACGGGAATATATCCGACGACATACGAAAAATGCGAAACCCGTTTTCCAGATTCCAGTCGATAATTTTCAGCAGGTCAGTTACGTTTTTCAGGGCCAGTTCCGACGCATAGCCAATGCCTTTAGCCAGAAACGTTTTCCGAATCATGCCCCGATTGGTCGTAATCTTTTCGGTCTGTAAGCTCAGGTTAATGCAGGCATACCCTACGTTTGACGATGTCGATTCCATGGGTAGTCAACGATCCGTACTGGTCGATGGTTTGTGCGGGTTGCCGTTCCGTCAAAAATAGGCACCTGCCCAACCGACGTCGGGCTGAATTCGCCTATATTAATGCCCACACCGTGCCTAAACTCCTATACTACTCATGAATGATTTCACGCTGACGCAGCTGTCTACTATTGCTAACAGCTATTCACACATGGCCAGGGCATTGACTGAGCTACAATTAGCGCGCTGGACTGAGCTTACGCACGAACAGCAACTTGACCTGAACGCTTACCAGAACAGTCTGCTCAACCGGGCGCATGACTTACAAACCCGCGCCGTCAACCCGTCCGTCGATCAGGCGGAGTGGCTGACGGAGCGAATTCGGCAAACCATTGGCCATATCTGCAACCAACTGCCAACGACCGGCAACGTATCGCTGGCTCTCGCGCTGGGAGCCCTGATCGTAGCGCTAGCCTCGTATGTGGCGCGGGACAACCGGAAGGGTATTCAGTCAGCTTTCAATGAATTAACCCATTTGCTCGCTTCCGAACGTGCATAAAAAAAGCGGCAGGAGTGAACTCCTGCCGCTTTTTTTATGCACGTTCGCCCCGGTTAGTTGGGCATGATGATACCCGATGGTGACTTGGTACCGACCAGTTCAACCTCAAATACCAGATCCTGACCGGCCAGCGGGTGGTTGGCATCGAGGGTCACGTTGGTGTCGTCCAGCTTGCGCACGATTACCGGAATCGGACGTGGGTTGCCATCTTCGTGCATATTGAGTGTCATACCCATCTCGAGCGGAATATCTTCAGGAATATCGGACCGGTTCAGGGTAAAGATCATCTCTTCGTTGGCCGGGCCATATGCGTCCTCTACAGGTATATTGATCGTCTTCTTATCGCCTTCGTTCATACCCAGCACGCCGTCATCAAACCCTTTGATGACCTGTCCGCTGCCGACCGTAAATTCAAGTGGCGAACGACCCTCCGATGAGTCGAACACGGTTCCATCTGTCAGGGTGCCTTTGTAATGTACCTGAACGGTGTCTCCGGATTTTGCTTGTGCCATAGTATGTAGGACTAGTTTTGCAGTATAACCCAAAAGACGGCTAAGCGTTCAGATGCGCAGCATGTTTATCTGCTTTTTCGTCCTACACACTCAGTATCAGCCGTTTTTCGTTGCTAAAATTTGACTATATCGGAAACTTATATATGTTTGCTTTCAGTCGATAAATCACCGGTTTTATGGAAGCATCGGGTCAGGAATTTTTACGTGGCACCCTCAAAACGATTGTGCTGAACCTACTGGCCGATTCCTCCGCCGGTGGCCCTCGCCGGATGTACGGTTACGAGATTACGCAGGCCGTTCACGACCGGACCCGTGGCGACATTACGCTCTCGTTCGGAGCACTTTACCCGGTATTGCACAAGCTGGAACAGGATGGCCTGCTGCTTACAGATATGGAAGAGGTAGATGGGCGGATGCGCAAATATTATTCGCTGACTCCGCAGGGCAATCAGGTTGCCATCCAGAAAACGTCTGATTTCGAACGCTTTGTTCGCTCTGTACGGAGCCTGCTCCAGTCGCCCGGTGCATTATCGCCCGGCATGTAATCTTTTTCGTTTCGCCTAAACCTTCGTTACAAACACTCGTTACGGTCATGGAAAAACTTAGCGACGAACAGGTAGCGCTGCTACGCCGACACCTGCTTACGACAGGCACATCTGACGCTCTGATCAATGAGCTGATCGATCACCTCGCCTGTGAAGTTGAACAGTATATCTGGATCGGTCTGCCCTTCGAGCGCGCTCTGGAAGCGGTGACAGAACAGGCAACCCACAAAGCCGTCCGGCACTTACGCGACACCTATCAGGTCGAACTGACCATGTCTGAAGAGCAGCTTCAGCACGCCAGCCTGGACGATATCGTGTTTCAGTTTCGCAACAAGGCTTATGGGGCTTACGACCTTCGCCAGTCGTACCGGCTGACCATGCGCAACGCCATCATCATGGGCATCAGTTTCTGCCTGATGCTGGTCGCTATTCTCGACGGCATAAACCGCAAGGAGTGGTCGTACATAAGCCTGACGGGCTTTGCCTGGATTGTGGGTGTGGCCGGTATGACCTTCGCTGGCGTAAGCTGGTATCTCGCCCGCATCCGGGAGCAGCAGTACTCGGTTTAACGTTTGAGGGTCAACGTTTAAGGTTGCAGCAACGGATGGCCAACAACCTTAAACGTTGACCCTCAAACGTTAAACCAGTAAAACTAATACGCCCTGGCGAACAGCACCCGGCCTTTGGAAGGCTTACCGGAGAACACATCGACGCCTTCTTCGGGCTCCTGATCGAACGGAATACAGCGGATCGTGGCTTTGGTAGCGTCCTTGATAGCCTCTTCGGTTTCGGCTGTGCCGTCCCAATGTGCCATCAGAAAACCACCCTTTTCGAGCTGCTCCTGAAACTGCTCGAACGTATCGACCTTGAATGTATTGGCCTCGCGGAAATTTTTAGCGCGGGTATAAATGCTGGCCTGAATGTCGTCGAGCAGCGTTTTGATCCGCTCGGTCAATCCGTCGAAGGCAACAGTCTCTTTGGTTTTAAAATCGCGCCGGGCAATCTCGACAGTTCCGTTTTCCAGGTCGCGCGCACCCATCGCCAGCCGGACCGGTACGCCACGCAGCTCATACTCGGCAAATTTCCAGCCGGGCTTATTGGCATCCGAATCATCGTATTTGACCGAGATACCGGCCTTGCGCAATTCCTGCACCAGCGGTTTTACTTTCGCCGAAATGCTCTCCAACTGCTCGTCCGTCCGATAGATCGGTACGATCACAACCTGAATAGGGGCCAGTTTCGGCGGCAGCACTAGTCCGTCGTCGTCGGAGTGGGCCATGATGAGTGCCCCCATCAACCGGGTCGATACACCCCAGGATGTACCCCACACGTAATCGAGCTGATTCTGTTTGTTCAGGAATTGTACGTCGAAGGCTTTGGCGAAATTCTGCCCCAGAAAGTGCGACGTGCCGGCTTGCAATGCCTTACCATCCTGCA
The DNA here is from genome assembly GCA_964581865.1 of uncultured Spirosoma sp. GTDB lineage: Bacteria > Bacteroidota > Bacteroidia > Cytophagales > Spirosomataceae > Spirosoma. Next base: position 302,644 of record CAZOQC010000004.1, on the reverse strand, counting down.
TCATCGCTTCGATGCACAACGTGTCGACGGCTCCCGCAAAACGCTCCGACGGCGTTTTGCCCCCCCGCACTACGGGTACGCCCATCCACTCTTCAGCGAAGGTGGCGTACACCTCCAGCATCTGCCGGGTTTCGGCTTCGGCTTCCTCGGACGTTGCGTGAGCGGTATGGCCTTCCTGCCAGAGGAACTCGGTCGTGCGCAGAAAAATCCGCGTCCGCATCTCCCAGCGTACCACGTTGGCCCATTGGTTGATGAGCAACGGCAGATCGCGGTACGACTGAATCCAGTTTTTGTACGTACTCCAGATAACCGTTTCCGACGTAGGGCGCACAATCAGTTCTTCTTCCAGTTTGGCTTCCGGGTCAACAATTACGCCCGACCCATCTTCGGCATTCTTCAGCCGATAGTGCGTAACGACGGCGCACTCTTTGGCGAAACCCTCGACGTGCGATGCTTCTTTGCTGAGAAATGATTTCGGAATAAACAGCGGGAAGTATGCGTTGGAGTGACCCGTTTCCTTGAACATATCATCGAGGGCCCGCTGCATTTTTTCCCAGATCGAAAAGCCGTAAGGCTTGATAACCATGCAGCCCCGTACGGCTGAATTTTCGGCCAGATCGGCGCGCTTGATTAACTCGTTGTACCACTCGGAGTAGTTTTCACTCCGCGACGGAATTGCTTTTGCCATGCGTATGTCGCGACCCGGTTCACCTGTAGATGGCCCCCGCGATCACTTATTTTTTTGACTGAATTTAAACCAGTTGCGCTCAACTGGAATCTATTGAATGAATCCTTGCAAAGATAGGTTTTAATCCTATTTTTGTAATCAATCGGCCTGTTCTGCTGTTATATGTATAGGAGAGATATGTGCAGCTCGAACGTCGCAAAAAAAATCCTTGCCAAATGAAAACGCAACCTTTATATCGCTATCTGTCACTGGCCGCGTTGCTGAGTATATGGGGTTGTTCCTCAACTCTGCAAACGGCGCAGAACACCGGTGAAACCGATGACCTGTATGGCTCATCGAGCAACGCGCAGGTGTACGCCAGCGCATCCAGCAATGCATCGTCGGCGACGCAGCGCAACACGCGCCAGCGGTCGTCGGTCCGGGGTCGTAACGCCAACCCTGATTACAACGATGAGCAACAGTACGGCAACGGTACCAACACCGATGAGTACTACTCGGAGTTGAGCACCCGTAACCTGAACCGGGGTATTTCGCCCGATCCGGGCTGGACCGACAATTCGGCCAACGGCTACGCGGGCACAAATGGCTACAACAGCGGGTTTGTCAACGGCTACAATGCTGCGCAGACGTCGGCGCTCAGCTGGAACCGGTGGGGCTTCAATAACATGGGCTTCTACAGCGGCCTCGGTTTGGGTGTAGGCCTGGGCTACGGTGGGCTGGGTGGCTTCGGTTACAGTCCCTTCAACAGCGGGTTTTATTCGCCCTATGCCTATGATTCGTTTGCTTATGGCCCGTTTGGGTACGGTGGCGGATTTGGTGGGTATGGTGGTGGTTTCGGTTACAGCCCGTTCTATTCACCCTTTGGTTACAGCGCATTTGGCTACAGTCCGTTCGGGTACGGTGGCGGATTTGGCAGCTACTTTGGTGGCGGGTACTACGGTGGTGGTTACGGCTATCCGGGTTATGTCAACAATGTGATCGTGACGGGTGCTGATCCGTACCGGAACAACCGGACGTATTACAGTGGCAGCCGCACGGCAGGCCGGTACACGTCGGATTTCGACAATACCAACCGGGGTTACAACGCCGGTGGTCGTCGGGCAGCAACGGGTGCGTATGCCAATTCGTCGGGCACGGCACCAGCCGGTAGCAACTCGAATAGCGGCTACTATGCGCCACGCGGTGGCCGTAACAATTCGTACTACTACGACAATGGTAGTGCCGGTCGTACATCGGGCAACAGCATTCCGACTTATAGTGGTAATGCCAACGCAACGAGCACCTATTCGGCACCACGCGGTGGCCGGGGGTACTCAAACTCAAACGATTATTACAGCAACGGCGGTGGCCGGTCGGGTGCTCAGCAGCCAAGCTATCAGGCTCCTCAACGGACCTACCAGAGCCAGAGCCGCTCGTATCAGCAACCTAGCTATCAGCAGCAACAGCCCTCGTACCAGTCGCAGAGCCGGAGCTACAGTCAGCCCAGCTTCAGCGCACCGTCGAGCGGTGGCTTCTCCGGTGGTAGCCGGGGCGGTGGCGGTAGTGTAGGGGGTGGCGGTGGTAGCGTCGGCGGTGGCGGACGTGGTCCACGTTAATCAACAGCATTAGATTTAGCTAAAAAAAACCCGACGATTCTTACAATCGTCGGGTTTTTTCGTTTTGTAATAACAATGACCATTCACGCGATTAAACGCGTAAGCATTCATGCACTCTAAAGGGTATCGATGAATCCCTGAACCAGTAAATTATATGAAACACACACTATGTGCGACAGCCCTGCTGCTGTCGGTGGCCCAGCTAACCTACGGACAGGATACACCCTCTGCGTATGCTGACGCGACGTATCAATATTCCGACAACGTGCTCAACGGAACGGCTCGCTTCCGGGGGCTGGGCGGTAATCATGCCGCCCTGGGGGGCGATGCCAGTAACCTGTTTGGCAACCCCGCTGGTCTGGGTTTCTACAACCGGTCGGAGTTTAGTATCAGCCCATCCTTCAACGGCGTTAACAACCGCAGTTCGTTTTTGGGATCGCAGACAACGGGGTCGCAGGGCAATGTGAGTGTCGGCCAGTTGAGTGTTGTGTTCGCCGGACGCGACAATGGCCCCGACAATCGGCGCTTCCGTCGGTCGTCGTTTGGTATTTCGTACTCGCAGGCCCTGAATTTTCAGGATTACTACAATGCCATCGGCCAGAATGTAAACCGTAACTCGTCGATTTTACAAACGTATGCGAACGCGGCCAACGCAGGCGACGCAAATAATCCGAATGGGTATACAGGAGCTGCCCTCAATAATTTGTATGACTTTAATACCAATCAGGCGGATAGTCCGGCAGCAGCGGCTTACCAGCTATATCTGATCGACCCGACGGCGACGGGAGCCAATACCTCCGGTCCACCGTATAGCCGTGCCGATGCCAACACCGCCAAACAGCAGCAGGCGACAATTAGCCGGTCGGGTGCCAGTTCGCAATGGACGCTGGCTTACGCGGGTAACTTCGATGACAAACTGTACATCGGTGGTTCGCTGGGCATTACGCGCTTGCGGTTCAACTCGACGTTTATGTTTACCGAAACGCCGATCAACGGAACCAGCTTCAACAACTATAGCCAGACCAACACGCTGACCGCGACCGGAACGGGCATCAACGCAACGCTGGGGATTATTTACAAGATCGCACCGGAAGTACAGATTGGGGCAACTGTCGTCAGTCCGACGTTTAGCAGTGTGCGCGAACTATTCCAGCAAAGTCTGGCCGCTAACCCTCGCGATCCGAATATCACCAATCCACAAAACGGGCCTGTTCCACCCAGCAGTGTAGCTGTGGTAACACCAAACGACGAATTCCCGTACTCGATGCAAACGCCCTTCCGCGCGACGGGTGGTGCCACGGTATTTTTGGGTAAAGCAGGTTTTCTGACCGCAACAGCCGAGTACGTCGGGTATGCCGGTATGCGCGCCCGAACAACGGCCTTCAACGATATTCAGACCAATAATCAGTTCCGCAACGACGTACGGCAGGAAGTACAGGCCACTTATAAAAGTGTGGTCAATCTGCGGGCCGGTGCTGAATTTCGGGCTGGTATTGCCCGGATTCGGGCTGGTGTAGGCTATCTGCCCAGTGCTTATGTGTTCGACCTGGATCGCGTCCCCCGCGCCGACCGGTCTAAGCTGCTTGTTTCAGCGGGTCTGGGCGTTCGTAACGAGCGGTTCTTCGCCGATTTATCAGGCTCGTATCTGACTTATTCGTCAGGCTTCACGCCCTACTCACTTCCCAGCGACGCCAATACGCCCACCGTCCTAACCAATAACCGGGGCACGAATGTGACCCTATCTGTCGGGACGTTTTTTTAGGTAATGATAGAATGATTGAGTGATTGAGTGATTGAATGGATAGGCGCACTATCTTATCCAATCACTCAATCATTCAACTACAACCACCGCCCCAGCTGTCTCAAAATATGCTCCGCGTCCGTCTCACCCGATACGATGACGTTAGCCTGTGTGTAAAATGGAGAACGGTCGGTACAACGTTGTCGCAGATCCGACAGCAGTTTGGGGTCGGACGCGTTGAAAAGTGGTCGGTCAGCCTGTCCATGCGCGACCATCCGCCGGTGCAGAATATCCACCGGCACATCGAGAAATATTGAAATACCCGTTTCGTTGATGTACGTCATGTTGTCGAAATGACACGGCATTCCGCCCCCTGTCGACACCACCAGACTACGCCCCGGCTGAATCGTTCGTAATACACGCCGTTCGGCCTCCCGGAAGTACGCTTCGCCCGACTGCGCAAAAATCTCCGGTACTGAGCGACCTTCTTCCCGCACGATCATCCGATCGGTATCCAGAAAATGGTAATGCAGGGCATCGGCAATGCGCTTTCCCAGTGTGCTTTTGCCCGATGACGGCATCCCGATCAGAAAAATATTCTTCATGAGGTTAAAGAGCGAAAGAGCGAAAGAGCGAAAGAGCGATTTCCATCCGGCACCGTCGCTCTTTCACTCTTTCGCTCTTTCACTCTTTCATTCTTTAACTAATTGTTTCACCTCCTCCGCGCTGGGCGTGGTGTTGTAATGCCATTTGCCACGTACGGTGCCGTTCTGCATAAGCCAGGTGCCGGGGTTCGAGCGCATAATGGTCTTCAGTACCGTCGCATCGACTTTGTAATACGGCACGGTAGTTAGCTGAAACTCGTTCTGAAACGCCTTGATTTCCTTGTCGCTCACCGACGTAAGGATATACGGCTTGATATCCGAACCCGTCAACCCATCAACCAGCGACCGGATAGCAGGCAAACTACCCACGTCGATATCCGTTGTCTTCTTGACGATAATAAACAGCTTCTTACCCTCGAACGTCTGCTGCGTGAGGTCACCTTCGTCGTTCCAGACACGATAGTCGGTAATCTTCGGCTTTGCGCCCTCGTTGATGAGCTGCATCTCCTTGAATTTGTAGGTTGTATCGGTCGGGTACTGCTCGAACGTATCAGTCTTGCCATTTTTCTCCATCACGTACCGGTAACGCAACGGTTCTGACGGCTTCATCTGCGCCGGGATATTTTTACCAACAGCGTAGGGAAGCAGATCGAGCGGAGGCAGGAATGAAATAGCGTAGACGCCCAGCCCCAGCGTCAGCACCGTCGTCAGGAATACAACCCAGCCCGTTTTTCGGGGGGTGATCCGGTTACGGTGCCCGATGATAAACAGGATAAGCACCGTCAGCACGACGTCCTTACCGAACGACGTCCACGGTTTCAGCTTGATCGCATCGCCGAAACAGCCGCAGTCGGTAACGCGGTTGAAATACGCGGAATAGAACGTTAGAAACGTGAAGAAAACGATCAGGAAAAATAAGAGCCAGACCGTCAGCTTGGGCTTATACGATACCAGCAGGGCCACACCCAGGATAATCTCGGCCGCGCAGAACAGCACCGACATCGTCAGCGTAAACGGCACCAGTGCCATGAAAAAATCATGCAGCAGCGGCACATCCTGCGCGAAGACTTCGAAATATTCTTCAAACTTGATCTGTGTACCAACCGGATCGTTGAGCTTGATGAGCCCCGAGAAAATAAATACAATGCCGACCAGGAAGCGGGCGATCCGGGCCGCCCACAGCATCGGCGGTGTCCCCGTTTTAATTTTAGTCGGCGTAACAGCAGCGTTCATGTAGTATGTTGATAGGTGAATCGACAGGATTACAGGATTGGCAGGATTTTCTTTTCAGCCGATTCATAGCCAGTAAACAATTAAGAAAATCCTGTCAATCCTGTAATCCTGTCTATATCGTACTTGTCAGTTTGATCAGACAGAAAACGGCGTAATTTATCATATCCATATAATTGGCATCGACGCCTTCCGAAACCAGCGTCGCCCCCTGATTGTCTTCGATCTGCTTCGTGCGCAGCAGCTTCATCAGCACGATGTCGGTCATCGAACTAACCCGCATATCGCGCCAGGCTTCGCCATAATCATGGTTTTTGGCAAACAGCAGGTCCATAACCCGGCCCACCTGCGCGTCGTACAACTGCTCAAGCTCGGCAGGCGGTATATCGGTGCGCCGGTCGTTCTGTAATTCGAGTTGAATCAGGGCCATCACACAGTAGTTGATGATGCCGACGAACTCCGGCTCGATACCCTCCCCTACTTTGCTGATACCTGTCTCCTGCAGGGTGCGAATACGCTGGGCTTTGATAAAAATCTGATCGGTGATGCTGGGCAGGCGCAGAATTCGCCATGCCGTACCATAATCCTGATTTTTTTTCAGGAACAGACTTTTGCACCGGTCAATTACCTGCCGATATTCGGCCTCTGTCTTTGTCATAGTTTAAGGTTTAAGGTTTACAGTTTAATGTTGTCAACAGCTAAAACCTTAAACGTTGAACCATAAACCTTGAACTTATTCATGCCGAAAGGTACAAAAAAAACGGTTGGGCGGCACTCCGCCAGGCGTCGTTCGTTGACCTGTCGCGGGCGGCTCGTATCACTCGATACACCGGTTGTAATGGGCATCCTCAACGTGACCCCCGATTCGTTTTATGCGGGCAGTCGGGTGATGGAACCCGGCCGCACTGTCGACGCGGTGCTGGAACGCGCCGGTCAGATGCTGGCCGACGGGGCTACGTTTCTTGACCTGGGCGGCTATTCGACCCGGCCCGGTGCCGCCGATATCAGTCCCGATGAAGAAACGGATCGACTGTTACCGGCTGTCGAGGCCCTGCGTCGTCACTATCCGGACGCCCTGCTGTCGGTGGATACGTTCCGGGCGTCGGTCGCGCGGCAAACGGTCGAAGCAGGTGCCCACCTGATCAACGATGTTGGGGGCGGTACGCTCGATCCGGCCATGTTTGCCACCGTTGCGGCCCTGCGCGTACCCTACGTACTGATGCATCTGCGCGGAACCCCCCAAACCATGCAATCGCGGGCGACCTACGCCGACGTAACGACCGAAGTTATCGATGAACTGGCCGTTCGACTCGCAGCATTACGCCGTCTGGGGGTAGCCGATGTCCTGTTGGACCCCGGCTTTGGTTTTGCCAAGACCCCGGCGCATAATTTCGACCTACTCAGTAATCTCGACGCGTTCCAGCTATTTAATGAACCGGTATTGGTGGGCCTGTCGCGCAAAACGACGATCTGGAAAACGCTGGGAATTACGGCGGATGAAGCCCTGAACGGAACGACCGTATTGAATACGATCGCCCTACAGAAAGGAGCGGCTATTCTACGGGTTCACGATGTGCGTGAAGCGGCTGAAGCCATTCAGCTGACGCAGCAGTTAACTTTTTTTTAGGTCAACTATTGCGTTCACTCTTTTTAAACCCTACTTTTGCATTCCCAAATCGGGAAAACGATCTGGTAGCTCAGCTGGTAGAGCAATACACTTTTAATGTATGGGTCCTGGGTTCGAATCCCAGCCGGATCACCAACGTAGTTTAAGCCACTCCTAACCGAGTGGCTTTTTTGGTTTATGGCCTTTTCTCAGCAACCTATTGCTTAGGTAATTCTTCTAGTACTATCAGCGCTATCATTCGATCTAATTGGCATTTACCAAGAAGATTTATAACCAAATTCACAATTCTGGTTATGTGCTAAGAAATTTCGATAAAGACTGTTTTTACCAAATTTTTATATGTAGTATATTGCAAGACTTTGTCGCAAACATTCGATAGTTCGGTTCTGATCGCCAGATACAGTATTCCCCTGAACCGACCGTAATTTAGTATTTCTTAAAAATCTCGATCATTTTTTGCCATTCTGATAATCAGATAGCCGAAAATGACGGCTCAACCCAACACTGTACGGCCATGTCTGACCAGGTTGACCAACACGCGCAGGTACCTGCGGGCCTTTATCGCCCGGAATTTGAGCACGATAACTGCGGTATCGGCTTCGTTGCCCACATTAAGGGGCGCAAATCACACCAAATCGTTTCGGATGCGCTCCAAATGCTTCGGCGGATGGAACACCGGGGCGCAGTAGGTGCAGAAGCTAATTCTGGTGATGGAGCCGGACTGCTCATTCAGATTCCTCACGAGTTTTTCGTTGACGAAACCCGTAAGCTGGGTGTTCATCTGCCCCCCGCGCTGGAGTACGGCGTCGGGATGGTGTATTTTCCGAAAGATGTGTGGCTGCGCGAAGAGTGCCGCGCCATTCTGAACCGGAAAATGAAAAAGCTGGGTCTCGAACTGCTTTGCTACCGCGTTGTACCAGTCAACAACAGCGATCTGGGAGCCGGGTCGCGCTCGGCAGAACCGCAGATGGAACAGGTTTTCATCAAGCGGCCAGCCGAAATTACCGACGCTGACGACTTCGAACGGAAGCTGTATATTCTACGGAACACCAGTACGCGCATTATCAACGAAAGCGTCAACGGTGTCGATCATTTTTACTTTTCGTCGCTCTCGTGCCGTACGATTACGTACAAAGGTCAGCTGACGACACTGCAACTTGAGCCGTATTTTCCCGATCTGCAAAATGAAGATGTGGTATCGGCACTGGGCGTAGTTCACTCGCGCTTCTCGACAAACACGTTTCCGTCGTGGAAACTGGCACAGCCGTTCCGGTATATCGCCCACAACGGTGAAATCAACACGGTACGCGGCAACGTCAACTGGATGAAAGCAGCCGAAGGGCTTCTCGAATCGAGCAAGTTCACGAAGGACGAGATGGATATGCTGCTGCCGATCTGTGATCCCAAGCAGTCGGACTCGGCCAACCTCGACAATGCCATCGAACTGCTTGTAATGAGTGGCCGGTCGCTCCCCCATGTGATGATGATGCTGGTACCCGAAGCGTGGGACGGCAACGAGCACATGGACCCCGTCCGCAAGGCGTTCTACGAATTTCACGCGGCCCTGATCGAACCCTGGGATGGCCCGGCCTCGATCTCATTCACCGACGGCCGTATGGTCGGTGCTACCCTCGACCGGAACGGGCTGCGTCCGTCGCGGTTCTGGGTAACCAACGACGACATCGTCATTATGGCGTCGGAGGTGGGCGTACTGGATATCGATCCGGCAAAAGTCGTGTCGAAAGGGCGGCTGCAACCGGGTAAGATGTTCCTGGTCGATATGGAGCAGGGCCGCATCGTGGCCGACGAAGAAATCAAGCAGCAGATCAGCACCCGGCAACCCTACGGCGACTGGCTGACTGACAATAAGATCAAGATTCAGGATCTCGAAGCCCCGATCCGTTCGTACAATCCGTATGACCCGGCCAAGCTGTTGCGGATGCAGCAGGCGTTTGGCTTCACGTCGGAAGATTTGCGGATGATTCTGGCACCGATGGTCGAAACGGGCAAGGAAGCTCTCGGTTCGATGGGTACCGACGTGCCGCTGGCGATTCTCTCGGAGCAGAGTCAGCACATGAGCCACTATTTTAAGCAGCTCTTCGCACAGGTAACCAACCCCCCAATCGATTCGATTCGGGAGCGGTCGATCATGTCGCTGATCTCGTTTGTGGGGGCAACCTACAACCTGCTGAGCGAATCGCCCGAACATTGCCGGCAGGTCGAGCTGGAACAACCGGTGCTGACCACGCAGGAATTCGACAAGCTGCGGTTTATCGACAAGCCGAACTTTCAGGCCAAAACGATCAACTGTCTCTTCACGGCCGACGGCGACGGTAAGTCGCTGGAGCGGGCACTGGACCGTATTTGCCGCTACGCCGAAGACGCCATTCAGGACGGGTACTCGATTCTGGTCTTGTCGGACCGGGCCATCGATTCGAGCCACGCGCCAATTCCGTCGTTGCTGTCAACATCGGCCATTCACCACTACCTCATCCGGCAGGGGCTGCGCGGCAAAGTAGGGATCGTGGTCGAAGCGGGCGACGTCTGGGAAACGCACCACGTAGCCACGCTGATCGGCTACGGCGCATCGGGCGTGAACCCGTACATGGCGTTCGAAACCATCGCCAGCATGAAAGAAAAGAGTTTGCTGCAGGTGGATTACGACCTCGACAAACTCTACAAAAACTACGTCAAAGCGGTCAACGGCGAGTTGCTGAAAATCTTCTCGAAGATGGGCATTTCAACCCTGCAATCGTATCAGGGAGCAATGATCTTCGAGTGCCTGGGTCTGAACGCCGACGTAGTGACCCGCTATTTCACCGGTACCGTGTCGCGCATCGGCGGGATGGGCCTGGACGAAATTGCCCGCGAAATCCTGGTGCGTCACTGCATCGCCTTCCCCGACATGCCGGTTTCGGCACCCCGGCTGGAAGTGGGCGGTATTTATCAGTGGAAACAGCGGGGCGAAAAGCACATTTTCAATCCCGACACCATCCACCTGCTGCAACAGTCGACGCAGAAGAACGACTACAGCCTGTTCAAGAAGTACTCGAAACTGATCGACGATCAGACGACGAAGGCAATCACGCTGCGCGGACTACTGAAGTTCAAAAAAGGCACGCCCGTTCCGCTTGATGAAGTCGAACCCATCGAAACTATCTTCAAACGGTTCGCGACGGGTGCTATGTCGTTCGGCTCGATCTCGTGGGAAGCGCACACGACGCTGGCGATTGCAATGAACCGCATCGGCGGCAAAAGCAACTCCGGCGAAGGTGGCGAAGACGAACTGCGGTTTAAAGCACTGCCCAACGGCGACAGCCTGAACTCGGCGATCAAGCAGGTTGCGTCGGGCCGGTTTGGCGTGACGAGTTACTACCTGACCAACGCCCGCGAGTTGCAGATCAAAATGGCGCAGGGGGCCAAGCCCGGCGAGGGCGGTCAGCTGCCCGGCTTCAAAGTCGACGACTGGATTGGCCGGACGCGCCATTCAACGCCCGGTGTGGGCCTGATTTCACCCCCACCCCACCACGACATTTACTCGATTGAGGATCTGGCGCAGTTGATTTCCGACCTCAAAAATGCCAACCGTGATGCCCGGATCAGTGTAAAACTGGTATCGGAAGCCGGTGTCGGAACGATTGCTGCCGGGGTTGCCAAAGCCCACGCCGACCATATTCTGGTGTCGGGGCACGACGGCGGCACGGGTGCCTCGCCCCTCTCCTCGATTCGCCACGCGGGTCTGCCGTGGGAACTGGGTCTGGCCGAAGCGCATCAGACACTGGTTCGTAACAAACTACGTGGCCGCGTAACGGTACAGACCGACGGACAGATGCGGACGGGTCGCGACTTGGCGATTGCCGCGCTGCTGGGGGCCGAAGAGTTCGGCGTCGCCACGGCTGCGCTGGTGGCTACGGGTTGCATTATGATGCGGAAGTGTCACCTGAACACCTGCCCGGTGGGCGTTGCCACGCAGAATAAGGAACTACGCGCCCTGTTTACCGGTAAGCCGGAGCACGTCGTGAATATGTTTACGTTCCTGGCGATGGAACTGCGCGAGATCATGGCCGAGCTGGGCTTCCGCACCGTCAACGAGATGGTTGGTCAGGCGCAGATGCTGGAGATGCGGCAAAACCTGCCCCACTGGAAATACAAAAACCTCAAACTCGACGCCCTGCTGTACAAAGAGCCGACCAATCTGGACGTGGCCCTGTATAAACAGGAAGAGCAGAATCATCATCTGGAAGAGGTGCTCGACCGGAAACTGATCGAGCTGGCCCAACCCGCTTTGTCGGGAACAACGCTCGGTTCCGACGAGTCGATCTACGGCGAGTTCACAGTACAGAACATCGACCGGAGTATTGGTACGATGCTGTCGAACGAGATTTCAAAAGTGTACGGTGGTCCGGGATTGCCCGCCGGCACGATTCATGTCAAACTGCGCGGCACGGCCGGACAAAGTTTTGGCGCGTTTGCCACAAGCGGCCTGACACTCGAACTCGAAGGCGACGCCAACGACTATTTCGGCAAGGGTCTTTGTGGCTCGCAGCTGATCGTGTACCCCGACCGGGCGGCAACGTTCAAACCGGAAGCCAACAGCATCGTCGGGAACGTGTCGTTCTACGGGGCTACATCGGGCGAAGCGTTTATTCGCGGCATGGCTGGTGAGCGGTTCTGCGTACGAAACTCCGGCGCGAAAGTCGTGGTGGAAGGCGTTGGCGATCACGGCCTCGAATACATGACCGGCGGGCTGGTCATTATTCTGGGACAGACGGGCCGCAACTTTGCCGCCGGTATGTCGGGCGGGGTAGCGTACGTTTACGATCAGGACGGTTCGTTTGCCTCGAAAGTAAACGCCGAGATGGTGAGTCTGGAATCACTCACCGACGAAGATCAGGGCATTCTGCGCGAATACGTCGAGAAGCATTTTCAGTACACGACGAGTAACGTCGCGCTGAATCTGCTCGAAAACTGGGACGCGCAGATTGGTCAGTTCGTGAAGGTGATGCCGGGCGATTTCCAAAAGGCACTAGCCGGGCGGGGTATCTCGCTGGCCGAGCAGATCCGCAACAAAAGCGTTGTCTACCAGGACATCACCGTCGATGTGACACAGGGGTAAGCGGTGAAACTACCGAACGCCGAGCAGGTTGACATTACAGACCGTAAGCTACTGACGTACCTACTGAACCATACGCATCCACAGAACAAGGGTAAGGCTGCTTTCTATTCTATCGTGGGCTACACCGGCCAAAACACGGCGCAATTGAAAGCAGCTTTACTGAAACTTGTTCTCACATCGGAGGTGACAGTCGTTATCAATACGCCATTTGGCAAGCGATACGTCGTGGAAGGATGGCTGGATTGTCCGAATGGAAAGTCGTATCCGCTACGAACAGTGTGGTTCATCAACTCCGACGAAACAATTCCTAAATTAGTGACAGCATATCCAAACTGACACGGCGATGATCGAAGAATGTGATCTGGTGGCTTTATTGACTGATCTACCCCAATTTGGCCTCTTTAGGGGCGATGTAGGTACGGTTGCTATGGTGCATGGCAATCAGGCGGGTTTCGAAGTGGAATTTATCAACGCAGGTGGACATACAGTTGCCGTTGAGACACTCCGGGCCGATCAGGTCAAAAAAATAGAAGAACGCAACGCCATTCTGCACGTACCAGAAGTGGCCCTTAGTTAAAATTGACTTCTCCGCGTACCGGCAATGGTACAGAAAGGCATCCACTGAAACATGGGAAAACCGACCGGATTTTTAGAATTTACGCGCGAACTACCGAAGAAGCGCGACCCGCAGCAGCGGATTCACGACTACAAGGAAATCGAAATGCCGTTTTCGGAGCAGGACTCCCAGCGGCAGGCCGCCCGCTGCATGGACTGCGGTACGCCATTCTGCCACAGCGGCTGTCCGCTGGGAAACATCATCCCGGAGTTCAACGACGCGGTGTATGAACAGAACTGGGCCTATGCGTATGAGATTCTGGCCAGCACCAACAACTTCCCGGAGTTTACGGGCCGCATCTGCCCGGCTCCCTGCGAAGCCTCGTGCGTATTGGGCATCAACAAGCCACCAGTGGCCATCGAGTTCATCGAAAAATCAATCGCTGAAGTAGCGTTCGAGAAAGGTTACGTAATTCCGAAACCACCCAAAACGCGCACGGGTAAGCAGATTGCCGTAGTAGGGTCAGGACCGGCGGGACTGGCGGCAGCGGCTCAGCTCAACAAAGCGGGGCACACCGTTACACTGTTCGAACGGGCCGATCAGATTGGTGGCCTGCTGCGCTACGGTATCCCCGACTTCAAACTGGAGAAGTGGACGATCGACCGACGGATTGCCGTGATGGAAGCCGAAGGCGTGCAGTTCAAAACGGGCGTCAACGTCGGCGTCGACATCAGGGCGAACGATTTGATGGAGCAGTTTGATCTGGTGATGCTGACGGGTGGCTCGACCGTACCGCGCGATTTGCCGATTCCGGGTCGTGAGTTGAAAGGCGTTTACCCGGCCATGGAATTCCTGAGTCAGCAAAACAAGCGCAACGCGGGTCGGCCGGTCGAAGTCGATCACCGGGGTGTGGCTTACGGCGACGGTGAATTACTGGCGACGGGCAAGAACGTCGTTGTGATTGGTGGTGGCGACACGGGTTCTGACTGCGTGGGTACCTCGAACCGGCACGGCGCGAACAGCATTACGCAAATCGAGCTGATGCCGATGCCGCCGAAAGACCGGGCAGCGAATACCCCTTGGCCCAACTGGCCAATGATGCTGCGCACCAGTACGTCGCACGAAGAAGGCTGCGAACGGCAATGGTCGATCAATACGAAAGCGTTTATTGGCGACGAAAATGGCAATCTGAAAGCCTTGCGACTGGTCGATCTGACGTGGCAAAACGAAAACGGCCGGATGCAGATGGTCGAGATGCCGGGCTCTGAACGCGATGTTCCCTGCGAACTGGCCCTGCTGGCAGCCGGATTCCTGAATCCGCAGCACGACGGGCTACTGGATGACCTAGGGCTGGAATACGACGAGCGCGGCAACGTAAAAGCAACCAAGTACCAGACAACTAACCCAAACGTGTTTGTTGCCGGCGACATGCGCCGGGGCCAATCGCTGGTCGTGTGGGCGATCTCGGAGGGCCGCGAAGCCGCCCGTGCCGCCGACTGCTATCTGATGGGCGAGACACTGCTCGAAGCGAAAGCCGTCTCGATGATCGAAGTGGCTTAATCCGGGAGAATACCACGCAAACAAAGGGGAGCAATCATACGATTGCTCCCCTTTATTATTTCGAGGCTATCACTTCAACCTCAATCAGAACGTCGTCGCTCAGTATTTTCGGGATAGCCTTTCGCGACTGAATCGGGTTGCTGGTTTGGGCTACATAATCGCTGGTAACGGCATCGAGCACCTGCGTCGTCACGGGATCGATCTGATTAGTGTCTCCTTTCAGATGATAGGTAATCTGTTTCACGTTGGCCAGCGTCATACCAAATTCAGCGAGCGCAACCTTTAGATTTTCGAATACCTGCGTCGTCTGCCGGGCCAGGTTTCCTAGGCCAACCAGTTGCCCGGAGGCATTGTAAGGTCGTTGCCCGCTGATATACACATTCTGGCCGGGAATGGCCGTCTCGACCTTGTACGTGTAGCCGGGTTTGTAGGGCGCGGTTGTGGTCTGCGCATGGGCAACACCACCGATCAGCAACGCAGCCCATAGATAAAGACGTCGATTCATAAATATGCAGGATAAGCTGGTTATAGACATCGTCCCGAAAAAACCGGGCCAGAATTAAAGTTCGACCGGTTCTTCCTTTTCGTCGTAGAACAGGTAATTCAGAAAGTCGCAGTAGGGCTTCATAATCTGACTTCCCCGCACCAATTCGTCAACAAAATTGGCTTTGACGACTTCTTTGTCGGTAAAGCGGTGCAAAAAAAATAACTCCTTCCGGCGCAACAACTCTATCTCGGGGTGATCGGCTGCGTACCCTTTCGGCGTTGTTTTCATGACCTCACCCGACGCTTCAGGAAAGTACGTTTTAAACTCCTGGGCTTCGATGATGTCTTTCAGCTCCTGCGCGTTATAATCGACCTCCTGCCGAAACTTGGCCAGGTTAGCGGGGGTGGGTTGCCACATCCCCGCACCCAGAAACGATTGATTGCCAGGCTGAATATGCACGTAATAATCGATTCGGCCAGAGTGACGGCCACCGGGACCGATAGCAAACGCCAGGTTCGATTTATACGGTTTTTTATCCTTCGAGAACCGGATATCCCGGTTGATACGGAAAATGCAATCTTTCGAGGCTGTATTGGCGAGGGGTTCGAACGCGCTCATACGCATCAGCACCTGGTCGACTACGCGGATCAGTTCAGCTTTAGCGGCATCGTAACGACCACGGTTCGTCTGAAACCATTCCCGGTTATTGTTGTCAACGAGGTCGCTCATAAAAGCTAGCGTCGCCGTCGTTAACGTTGCGTTGGGTTCTTTCTTCGTTGGCATATACCCAAAGATAACAGTTCCGGGCGGCTCGCACACCACCCTTTGCCGACAGGATTTTTAAACACCCGTCTACCCCAGAACGTTATCTATGGACTAACAACAAGTCAATAATCACTCAACGTCATGGCTGATAAAACGATCGAAAAAGTAGAGGAAGAATACAAAGACCAGAAGGTCGGTGGTGGTGATAACGGTACCGGCCACGGCAGTACCGGCACCGGTGGCAGTTCGACATCGCACAAAAGCAGCAAGAAGTCGAAAGGCGGAAGCAGTGCCGGTGGCTCGACTGGCGGCTCAAAAGGTGGCCACAGCAACTAAACGTGGTTGTACAAAAAACGACTACTTCTTACCGGAGTAGTCGTTTTTCGTTAGCACCCAATGCCCATAAAAAAACCGCTACCGTGAGTATGTTGATTTCTACCCGCTACACCGCCAACGCTGTCGATGGTGCATTGCTGTTGCTGCGCATCGGCGTTGCCGTATTTATGATTCCGCACGGCCTGCAAAAACTCAACGGCTTCGGGCAGATGCAGCATGAGTTTGTCAGCTTCATGGGATTAAGCCCAAAATTATCCCTGGCTCTCGCCATGTCGGCCGAGTTGGGCTGTTCGCTGCTGATACTGGCGGGTTTGTTTACGCGGTTAGCTACTATCCCGCTGATTATCACCATGCTGACGGCGCTGTTCCTGGCCCATCAGGGCGCGCTTTTTGGCGATGGTGAAAAAAACGGGCTGTTTATCCTTATGTTTCTGGTGCTGCTTATCCTGGGGCCGGGTGAGTTTAGTGCGGATGCCCGACTGGGCCAGCGTCGCTTCTAAAAACTATAACGTACCTGGCACCACGGGATTTCTTCGGCCAGTAACCGCTCGAATACGGCGACCATTTTGGTTTTGAGCTGATGCTGGTAACGAATGTTCCAGCCGCCGTACTGGCTTACTTTGTTTTCCTGCAACTCCGGCACCCAAAGCAGCTCTTCCGCTTTCGGATTGATCGCCAGATTCACCTGATGCTGTTGCTGATTGTGGGTCAGGAAGATCACTTCGCACTTCATCTGCGCCTTCACATCGGGCCGCAGAGCCGCATCGAGCTGACGAAACAGTTCCCGGTAATCGGTACGCCATTGCTTGCCACCGTATACGATCACGGGCGAGAAATTGACGTGTACTTCATAGCCCGCTTCGCAAAAGTCATTGATGGCGGCAATGCGTTTTTCGATACTATCCGTACGCACGTCGACCAGCTTGCTGATCTCGGCGGGCATCAGACTGAACCGGATTCGGACCTTACGCTGCGGGTCGAACGACAGCATAGCCGGGTTGACGAACTTGGTCGCAAATGTTGCCTTGGCACGTGTGTGATCGCGGTAGAAGGCAAACGACTGACGAATGCCATCACTCAGGTCGTAATCGACGGATATATCGGAATTGCAACCAATATCATACGTATAAAAATGGGGGTCGGTCTGGTTGGCGGGTCTGGGCCACGGCTGGCTCATCACGTGCTGATCGACGGTCGTGAGTATCTCGTCGGTATTGGTGAAGAGCGTGATCGGGTTGACTTTTTTGTGCCGGTCGACATAGCAGTACGCACACCCCCCGAAACAGCCATTGGCCAGGCTGGGCGCGATAAAGTCGGAACTACGCCCGCTCCAGCGAATCTCCTTCGACTTGAGCGTACCCAGTACCAGCACGTCCGACTTGACCTTGAAGTGATTCATCCCCAGTTCAGGCAGGCGGTTATGCTGCCGGACAACCATTGTCTCAGCCTCCGGAAAGCGGGCAAGCACATCGGTTCCGTGCTGATTGATAGCATCAGCAGTATATAGAATCAGACTGGGATTGAAGTCGGGCATACAGATGGTTCAGGGCCATAGACAAAACACAGCCTACCCTTAAATTGTTCGCTTCTTCATAAATACAATCATCTGTTATACAGTGAGTTAATCTATTATTTTTCAATCATCACTACATTTGGATCACCGCTCGCCAATCGGTTATTCGTTGCCTGTTCAGGCTATTTCCGAGCACAACAGCAGCCCGTTTATTCAGATAATTACATCGAAACCGTACCCCGCTTCGTTACGATGAGGACCATTCCGGACTGTTTTTGGCGGAGAGCCGCCAAACCGCGTATCTTCACAACATTTCCGGCTGTATAGCCACCATCAGGGAGGTGATAGCGGCCTGCATGTACCTTCTTCCTCTTGTTAATTCGACTTATAGATGATTCTTCTTGTTGATGATAGACCCGAAAATATTCTTCCGTTAAAGAAAATACTCGATCTACATCAGTTTACGGTCGACACGGCCGGGTCAGGCGAAGAAGCCCTGAAGAAGGTACTCAAGACCGACTATTCCGTCATCATTCTGGACGTACAAATGCCCGACATGGATGGCTTTGACGTAGCCAATGCCATTGCCGGATTCGGCCGCGCAAAGTATACTTCGATCATATTCCTGTCGGCCGTCAACACCGATAAGAAGTTCATTACCAAGGGCTACACATCGGGGGGGGTCGATTACCTGACCAAGCCGGTCGATCCCGACATTCTGGTGCTGAAGGTAAAAACCCTGCACAAGCTTTACGAGCAGCAGCAGACGCTGCGCATTGCCCAGGCGTCGTTGCGGCAGGAAATCGACGTGCGAAAACAGGCCGAGCAAGCCCTGACCGTGCGGATGCAGGAACTACAGGCCATGCTGGCGATGCTTCCTCAGCTGGCCTTTACCACCACCCCCGACGGACAGCTGGAATACGTCAACCAGCACTGGTTACGCTACGCCCAAAGTCCGCTGATGTTACCCGAAACCCATCCCGACGACGACATGGCCCTGATCTGGCAGGAAGCGTTACGGGCGGGTGATGCGGGCTACAGCCGGGAGGTCAACCTGAAAGAACTGACTACAGGCACCTATGTCTGCCACCTGCTCCGGGTAATTCCGATTCGGCAGCAGGATCAGCTCGTTCGCTGGATCGGCACGTTTACCGACATTCAGGACCAGAAACAAACAGCCGCCCAGCTCGAGAAGGAAGTAGCCCAGCGGACGAGTGAACTACGACGAAAGAACAGCGAACTGGAACGCAGCAACCAGGAGATGCAACAGTTCACCTGGGTGGTTTCGCATGATCTGAAAGAGCCGCTCCGCAAGATTCAGTTGATGAGCGATCTGGTCAAACAGAAATTCCTGAGCGATAACGCCGAAGCAACCATGTACCTCGACCGCACGATTCAGTCGTCGGCCCGACTCTCGACCATGATCAACGATCTGCTGGCGTATTCGCAATTGTCAGCTCCGGAGACGTTTGTCGCCACTGATCTGAACGAGCTGCTGACTGACTTACGACTCGACTACGAACCCATCATCCGGCAGAAAGAAGCGATTATCGATATCGGCGCGATGCCGACGATTGAAGCCATGCCGACCCGGCTCCGGCAGGTTTTTCAGAATATACTATCAAATGCGCTGAAATTTGCCCGGCCCGGTGTCCCCCCCTGCATCAGCATCAGCGCCGAGCGCGTCGGTGAGCGGGCTATCGAAGCCCCAGCCGACCCGTCCGGCAACTACTACCGGTTTACCATCTGCGACAACGGGATTGGGTTCGAGGAAAAATTTCTGAGCCGTATTTTTGTCATTTTTCAGCGGCTGAATAATCGGCAGAGTTACGAAGGTACCGGCATCGGCTTAGCCATAGCGCAGAAGAATGTCAGCATTCACAACGGCCTGATCTCGGCCCAAAGCCGGGTCAATGAAGGCAGCTGTTTTACGTTTGTTTTACCAATTAACCAGAGAGCGAAGGAGTGAACGACTGAACGAGCGAATAAACCGGATGGCTTTCGCTCGTTCAGTCGTTCACTCCTTCGCTCTTTCGCTCTTTAATCCATGTCCAGTTCAACGCCCGTTGTCCGGCAGCTTCGGCTTGTTTTTTCGGCGTCAACGATCCTGCTGCTCATTAGCCTGGGGGCTTCGTATTACAGCATTGAGCAGCTAATCGAGAATTCGCAGCGCATCAACCATACCAATCAGGTGCTGACGCAGGCCGACAATATACTGGCCAGCCTCAAGGACGCCGAAACAGGGCAGCGGGGCTATCTGGTCACCCGTAACCAGCTTTTTCTACAGCCTTACAACGGTGCGTACGAAAAGACAGCCGCCAGCTACGATCAAATCACGGATCTGACCGTCGACAATCCCGATCAGCGGCAGAATATGATCGAGTTGAAACAGCTGTACGAAGCCAAGTTTCAGCAGATGCAGCGGATTATCCGGCTGTTTCAGGGTGGGGGTTCACTCGCTCCCGAACGGCTCGATCAGGAGATGCAGCGCGGCAAACAGATCATGGATAAGATACGGATCGTCATCGACCGGATCAGGCGGCAGGAAAACGCGCTGTTGGCCGGGCAACTTTCGCGGCAGCAGATTTACATTGGATACACGCCGTTTCTGCTGCTGATTACGGGGCTACTGTCAATCATTATAACCGCTTTCGCCTATGTACGCATTAAACGGGAGCTGGATGCCCGGCTGGTAAAGCAGCTTCAGGACGAAGCTGTCTATGCCGAAACCAACCGGCGCATCACGGTCATGGAAGGCATCACCCACCAGATCGCGACGGGTGATTACACTAATCGAAACCCCGATTCAGCCGACGATGATCTGGGGCGGATTGCCCGGTCGATGAATAACATGACCGACTCGCTGGAGCGCACCTTTACTGATCTGAATCAGCTGAACTGGCTCCGTACGGGCCGGGCGGCCATTGGCGATGCACTACGTGGCCAGCGCAACCTGTCGATGCTGGGCGACCAATTGCTGACCACGCTGGCCGAATACGTCCGGGCTCCGCTGGCGACGATCTACCTGAATCAGCAGGACGGGTATCAGCTGTTGGCGCACTATGCCACCCGGCAGGCTCCCCCGGTGCTGACGGTAGGCGACGGAATCATTGGGCAGGCCCTGCGCCAGCAAAAGACAGTCGTTGTTACCGATCTGCCGCCCAACTACTTGCTTATCAGCTCGTCGCTGGGCGAATCGGTGCCGGGTGCGCTGGTGGTTACACCGTTGCTTCTGGGCGAGACGGTTATCGGGATCATCGAACTGGGCTTTTTCGGGGCACCAGCCGAGCCGGTTGTCGACCTGCTGGAGTCGAGCCGGGAAGCCATTGCCATCGGGTTGAATGCCGCCCTCTCGTATAACCGGCTACAGCAGTTACTGAACGAGTCGCAGGCGCAGGCTACTGAACTACAGGCGCAGCAGCAGGAACTCGAAAACCTGAACGCCGAACTGGAGATACAGGCGCAGAAGCTACAGGCGTCGGAAGAAGAACTGCGGGTACAGCAGGAAGAATTGCAGCAAACCAATATCGAACTCGAAGAACGGGGGGTGTTGCTGGAAGAACGAAACAACGACATTCGGAAGAAGGCCGATGAGCTGGAACTCACGACGCGCTACAAATCGGAGTTTCTGGCCAATATGTCGCACGAGCTGCGTACGCCCCTTAACTCAATTCTGCTGCTGAGTCGGCTGCTGGCCGAAAACACCGACGAAAACCTGAGCGACGATCAGGTCGAGTACGCCCAGGTTATTCAGTCGTCGGGCAACGGACTACTTGGCCTGATCGATGAGATTCTGGATTTGTCGAAGATCGAAGCGGGGCAGATGTCGCTCGAATACCTGACCGTTTCGGTACAGGAGATTACGGCCGAGCTGCAAAATTTGTTCGGCTTGCTGGCCCGCGAAAAGGGGCTGTCGTTCAGCATCGATGTGGCCCATAACGTTCCGCTGACGTTTGAAACCGACCGGATTCGCCTTGGCCAGATCCTCAAAAACCTGATTTCCAACGCCCTCAAATTCACCCAGCAAGGCAGCGTAACTCTCCTTGTTAGCCAGACCGCAACGTCGGCTGGTTCGCTTTATTTCAGCGTGAAAGACACGGGTATCGGCATTGCGCCCGACAAGCAGGCACTGGTTTTTGAAGCGTTCCAGCAGGCCGATGGCTCGACGAAGCGTAAATTCGGTGGTACGGGACTTGGCCTGTCCATCAGTCGCGAACTGGCCCGGCTGTTGGGTGGCGAAATCACGCTGACGAGTCAGCCAGGCCAGGGTAGTGTGTTCACACTACGCATACCAACCTCGCCCCATGAGGCTACCGATACCGGCAACAACGCAGTCTCGCCCCCCGCCGACCTGCCCGTTGTCTACCAGCCGTCGCCCCCAGCGCCCACCCCCGCCCGGTCGGTCGATCCGCTGATTAGCGCGGTCATTCCCGACGAAATTCCCGATGACCGGCACAGTATCCAGTCGGCCGACAAGGTCATGCTGATTGTGGAAGATGACCCGTATTTTGCCCGGTCGCTGCTCGATTACACCCGGCAGAAAGGCTACAAAGGCATTGTAGCGGTGCGGGGCGACGAAGGTGTACGGCTGGCGACGCAGTATCAGCCCGCCGGTATTCTGCTCGATGTACAGCTACCGGTGATGAGCGGCTGGGATGTTATGGATGCCCTAAAAGCCAATCCACAGACCCGACCGATACCGGTCCACGTGATGTCGTCGATGAAAGTCAAAAAGGAAAGCCTGCTGAAAGGAGCCATCGATTTTGTCGACAAACCAGTGGCGTTTGACCAGCTGGACGATGTGTTCAGCAAGATCGAGTACGTGCTCAGCCGCGACGCCCGAAAAGTGCTCATCATCGAAGACAACCCCAAGCACGCCAAGGCACTGGCCTACTACCTGTCGACGTTCAACATCAACTCGGAGTTGAAAAGCGATCTGTCTGCCGGGCTCGACGCGCTGAAGACAGAAGCCATCGACTGCGTTATTCTGGACATGGGTATTCCCGACAGTAAAGCCTATAGCCTGCTCGACGAAGCCCGTAAAGATCCGAATCTGGAAAAACTGCCGATCATTATCTTCACCGGCAAAAGCCTGTCGATGGCCGAAGAAATGCGGATTCGTAAATACGCCGACTCGATCATCGTCAAAACAGCGCACTCCTACCAGCGAATGCTCGATGAAGTGTCGTTGTTTCTGCACCTGGTCGAAGAGCAAAAGCCGGGTGAAGCCACCCAGTTGGCTGGTCGGCGACTCAACGAACTGAGTCAGGTACTAACCGGTAGAACCGTGCTGGTTGCCGACGATGACGTGCGGAATATCTTCTCGCTCACGAAGGCACTGGAACAGTACAACATGACCATCATTCCAGCGCTGGACGGCAAGGAAGCCCTGCAGAAACTAGCCGAAAATCCGGCTATCGACGTGGTGTTACTGGATATGATGATGCCGCAGATGGACGGTTACGAAACCGCTGCTACAATCAGAAAAAATACGCAGTGGCGAAAACTGCCGGTTATCGCCGTAACCGCGAAAGCCATGACCGGCGACCGCGACCGATGTATTCAGGCTGGCGCTTCCGATTACATTACCAAACCCGTCGACATCGATCAGCTAATCTCACTCCTGCGCGTCTGGTTATACGACCGAAGCTAGATCGCCCGACCTCAACAAACCCATGCCAAAGAAACGACTGCTGCTGGTTGACGATGACCCCCGCAATATTTTCGCGCTGACGGCCCTGCTCAAAAGCCGGTCGTTCGACTGTGTGTCGTGTACGAGTGCGCCCGATGCGCTCACACTACTACAAACCGATGCCGATATCGACGCCATCCTGCTCGACATGATGATGCCCGACATGGACGGTTACGAAGCGATTCCCCGTATCCGGGCCCTGCCAGGGTATACCGATACCCCGATTTACGCCGTAACGGCGCAGGCCATGGTTGGCGACCGGGAAAAATGCCTGCGGGCGGGTGCTACAGATTATATTTCCAAACCTATCGATGTTGACCGACTGGTCACCTTACTGTCGACCATTTGACAGACGTATGATTAACAACGACGAGCTGGATCTGCTACTGGCCGATCTGCTGGACTATTACGGGTACGATTTTACCCACTATTCGCGGGCGTCGCTCACCCGACGGGTCAATCGGCTCTGGCACATGGGTAAGTTTCTCAGTTTTACGGCCCTGCGCCACCGTATTCGCACGGATGAAAGCTACGCCGGGCAATTCGTGGAGGGTATCACCGTCAACGTAACGGAGATGTTTCGCGACCCACTGTTCTACCAGGTATTGCGCCGGGATGTGCTGCCGACGCTGGCGGCCAAGCCGTTTATCCGTATCTGGCACGCGGGCTGCTCAACGGGCGAAGAAGTATACTCGATGTCGATCCTGCTCAGCGAAGCCAATCTGGCCCACAAATCACTGCTGTATGCCACCGATATCAATTCTGACGTGCTGGATAAAGCCAGAAAAGGTATTTTCCCAATGCTTCCGCTGAAACAGTACGCCGAAAACTACCGGCTATCGGGTGGTACGCAGGACTTTTCGACCTATTACACGGCTCACTACGGGTACGCCAAATTTCGTAGTGAACTGGGCGAGAAGGTCGTTTTTTCAACGCATAACCTCGTTTCCGACGGCTCATTCAACGAGTTTGACCTTATCCTGTGCCGTAACGTGCTGATTTACTTTGACAAAATATTGCAGGAACAGGTACTTTCGCTCTTCGACCAAAGCCTTGCACCACTTAGTTACCTGGCTTTGGGGTCGAAAGAAACGTTGAAATTCTCGTCGTTACAGCCGCGTTACAGGCAACTGACCAGTGAAAAAATATGGCGCAAGATAGGCTGACTTATTCCCACCCCGTTGTTATCATCGGAGGCTCCAGCGGCAGCATCGAAGTGCTGCTGGAGCTACTGCCGGGGCTGCATAGCCCGATGAGCGCTACACTGATTATCGTTGTCCACCGTGGGAGTACCGCCGAATCCACCCTCACTGAACTGCTGGCTTACCGCACGCCGATTCCGCTGCGGGAGGTAGATGAAAAAGAGCCGGTCGAAGCGGGGGTTATTTACCTGGCCCCGGCAGACTATCATCTGCTGATCGAAGCTGATCATATCTTTTCGCTCGACTTTTCTGAGAAGGTGAACTACACCCGACCCGCCATCGACGTAACCTTCGAATCGGCGGCTGCAGTCTACGGCTCCCACCTGACCGGTATACTACTGTCGGGCGCCAACTCCGATGGCACAAACGGACTGTTGGCAATCCAGCAGGCAGGGGGCCGGGCCCTGGTGCAACAACCCGAAACTGCCCGCGTCGACATTATGCCCCGACAGGCTATCAGGCAGCATGCCTTCGATCAACTCGTCGATGTGAGCGAGATGGTTGCCTATATCAATTCACTCTGAGCGAAGTAGTTTCTCTTTCTCGCTGTCATACACGGCGATTACGCCCACAACCGGCCCCGGCAGCAATAGCCAGAACAGCCACGTCGATGCGCCGTAATGGGCCACCAGCCAGGCCATCGTCTGGATGGATACGACGGTTATCAGGAAGCCCAGACTGGTAACGAGCGTCAGCGTACTGCCCCGACTGGCAAGCGGTGCATGACTGGCAACGAGCGTCGAAAACTGCGGGGAATCGCCAGCCGCGGCCGCTCCCCAAAGGAGCAGGAAACCCCCAAAGAACGCGGGGAGTATCGGTGTAAGCAGGGGCACCAGCGCCACGCACAGACCCGACATCATGAGCAGGTACCGCGCCACCCGACCACTACCAATCTGCAACGCCCGAAAGCCACCCAGCACGCAGCCCAGCGTACCGGCCGCAATCGTTAAAAAAGACCAGATCGGCACGTTCAGCGGATCGGTCAGGTGCTCTTTGTTGTATAATCCGATGAGCAGGGGCAAAAACGCCCAGACGGTATATAACTCCCACATGTGGCCAAAATAGCCCAGCATCGCCGGCCGAAACGCCGAGGGTTGAAACAGCGTACGCACGGCGTCGAAACGGAACCGTACCCGCTGTTCCGGCACGGGTTTCGACGGTACTACCAGCACCAGCAGTATGCCCCCCGCCACGGCCAGTCCACTCACAAACAGCATCAGATTCCGGTAGGGCAGCGTCGTGCCGAGCCCGCGCAGCAGGTGTGGGAAAGCCGTACCGAGTACCAGTGCCCCCACCAGAAAGCCCATTGCCCGGCCCAGTACCGGCCGGAACCAGTCGGCTGCCAGCTTCATCCCGACGGGGTATACACCGGCCAGAAAAAATCCCGTCAGTACCCGGCTAACCAGTACGGCTTCGGCCCGGAGCGGCACAACCAGCCAACCGACATTGGCCAGGGCCGCCAGCACCACCGACACCAGAAAAACCCACGTTGTCGGCAACCGGTCGGGCAGCGCCAGTAACGCATAGAGCAGCGTTCCACCGATAAAGCCAAGCTGTACCGCCGAGGTAATCCAGCCGTTCAGGGCGGGGTTGCTGAGTACCGGCTGCAAATCAGGGAGAATCGCGTTTCCGGCAAACCAGAGCGACGTACCGGCAAACTGCGCCAGCACGATAACCGGCAGCCGGGCACGAATCAGCAGTGAATCAGGCATGGCCAAAGATAAGCCTGCCGCTTACGAAATAAGCTATACGATAGGCACGCTGCCCGCGTTCCGGAGAAAAAGTCGCCCCATGAAAACGTTTGTACAAGTGCTGCTGCTGTGTATACCGATCAGCCTGTGGGCCCAGCCTGCCCCCCAGCCACGACCTGTCAGCCGGTACAGCCACGGCAGCTGGCTGGTCGGTCTGCAGGGTGGCTCTTCGCCCGACAACCTGCTGAGTCATTACGTAACCGTGCAGCCCTACGGCGGCTATTTCGTGGCCAATAACCTGCTGTTGGGCGTAGGTGGTAGCAGTATCCGTCAGTACAACACCAGCGATCTACAGCTGGCAACCTATACGGGCGGCCCACTGGTTCGCTATCAGCTTACCCGAACGCGGTTTTCGCCGTTTATCGCAGCGTCGTATCAGATCGGGCAGCAGTCGCAGCTGGGCACACCACTCCCCCTGGCGACGGGTCTTTTTATCGGCCCCGGCAACAGACTCGTTCATTCCCGCCTGGTCAAGCTGGGTATCAACGTCGGGCTGGTACGCGCCCTGCAGGTCGATGCCGCCCTGTGCTGGCAGGACATCGTTTCGACCAGTGATCTGACGATTCGTTCCCGAAATATGGTGCCCCAGTTTCAGTTTGGCCTAAATTATCAATTCGGCAGGTAACAAAACGGGCCGGTCTGCTATCGACCGGCCCGCTGGTATACCCTGTTTGCTGCGTACGTACCGCTATTGTTCTGTATCCGTGCTGTCGGCACTGGCAGTTCCCCCGCGACCGGATCGGCGGTGACCTTTCATGGCGCTGTATTTAGCGAACTGATCGGGCGTTAAAATACCTTTCAGCTGGGCTTTGAAGTCGTCGGCGTTGGCTTTCAGCGCCTTCGCTTTCGTACGGTTATCATCGGGGCTGGCCTGAATACCGTCGATTTTCTGCGCCCGGGTCAGCGCGACGGCGTACACTTTCTGCGACGTTGCCTGATCCAGACCCAGCTCTTTGGTCATCCGGTCGGTCATTTTCTGGGCGCGAATCGTAGGATCGGCCATTTTCTGGCCCGGCTTTGTTCCCTGCTGGCGCGGTACGGTCGACATGGGGGCCTGCTGGGCCAGGAGTGGCAGCGACAGCAGCGAGCAAAGCAGTGTGTTAAGGGCAAGTCTTTTCAACATGATTATACTGGTTTTTGTGCTTATAAGACGTACAAAACGAGTCCCGGTTTAGCAGATCACATTGATTTAATGACCTGTTAATCGTTCCTGATCTTATGCGTAGATGACCCAACCATCCAATCAATTAAATCATAGATTAATACAAGTTACACCAAGGTCATCTATCTTTCCCTGGCTAATTCTATCGATCGATCATACCATGAAACTGTTCCTCTCTGCCTGCTGCCTACTGGTAGCGTTCTGTGTCCTGACAGCCTGTAAGTCAACCGACGCTCAACCACAGGATACGAATCTGCTTACGAACGGAAACGTCGAGCAACAATCACAAAACTGGTTTTTTAATTACGATGCTTCGCATGCCACGAACCCGAACGGATTTGCCTACGGCCACACCAGCGAAGCGGCTTCATCACCCCAGTACTCGTTAAAAATCAACTGCAATGCCGTCAGGCAGGACTCGGCTTTCTGCTTCTACGGCCAGAACAATATACCATTCAACGATATTCCGGTTGGTGCCAAGCTCACACTGACGGCTAAAATAAAGCCTGTAAACCTGACTGGGCAGGGCGTATCGATTGCCATCCGGGGCGACAAGGGGAATCAGGTTGTATTTTTCCAGACAACACAGGGCACAACGCCCATCACTGGCACCAGCGATTTCAAGGAATATTCCGTTACGCTCAATAACTACCCCGGCTCCATCGATAATCTGCTCATTTTCCTGGTATACCTGCCCAAAACAACCGGTTACGTCTACTTTGATGACATAGCACTGACGGTCAACAAGTAACCGGTTAAACACAAATCCCCTGACCAGCCAGACCAGTCAGGGGATTTGTATTTGGCAAACCAGCCGTTATTTATCAACCATCTGGGGCTGCTCTTCAGGTCGTTCTTCTTCCTTCTTTTTCCCGGCGTTCTTCTTTAGTTCCTCCAACCCTTTCTTACCGTAGGCCAGCCGCGTGATACCCACGTACAGCACCGGTACAACGAAGATGGCCAGCGAAGTAGCCGCCAGCATACCGCCCAATACCGTCCGGCCGATGGTTGCCCGGGCAACACCACCCGCTCCACTGGCGAGGGCCAGCGGGAACACACCGAGGATAAATGCCAGCGAAGTCATCAGGATCGGGCGTAGTCGGAGCCGGACCGCTTCCAGCGTTGAGTCCAACAAATCCTCGCCCCTATCGACCCGCTCTTTGGCAAATTCCACGATCAGGATCGCGTTTTTCGCGGCCAGACCAATCAGCGTAATCAGACCAATCTGTGCGTAGACGTTATTGGTCAGGTACGGGAACAGTATCAGCGCGATAATAGCACCCAATGCCCCGATCGGTACCGACAGCAGGACGGAAAACGGCACTGACCAGCTCTCATAAAGGGCCGCCAGAAACAGGAATACAAAGGCGACACTCAGTGCAAAGATGTACACCGAACTACTGCCCGCATTGATCTCTTCCCGGCTCAGGCCCGAAAAATCGTAGGCATACCCTTCCGGCAACGTCTGTGTAGCCACCTCGCGCAGCGCATCATTAGCCTGTGAACTACTGTACCCCGGCGCCGACTGCCCGTTGATTTCTACTGACCGGAACAGGTTGAAGTGGGAAATGAGCGGAGCATTTTCGATCACGGTTGTTTTCGCAACCGCCGTCATTGGCAGCAGTTGTCCGGCCTGATTCCGCACGTAGAACTGGCTGATGTCGCGCACGTCGGTACGGAACGAGGTGTCTGCCTGCGCAACAACCCGAAACTTGCGCCCGTAAATAATGAAGTCGTTGACGTACTGACTACCCAGATACGTTTGCAGCGTTCGGTAGACATCGGCCACGTTGACGCCCAGCTTCTTCGCCTTGTCGCGGTCGACGTCGACACGATAAGCGGGCGATTTAGCGGTGAAGTACGAGTAAGCCCGACCAATTTCCGGTCGTTTCTGGAGAGCCGCCAGAAAGTTCTGTGTCACATTGTCGAACGCCTGCACATCGTCGTTGGTCTGCCGCTGCTGAATCTCAAACGTGAAACCCGACGACTGACCCAGACCCGGGATAGCCGGGGGTTGTAATACCTGCACACGGGCATCGTTCAGACCGGCAAAAATCTTCTGCAACTTCACGACCAGCGAATCGGCCTGCATATTCCGCTCGGTCCGCTCCTCCCACGGCTTGAGCTGCATAAACACCGTACCGCTGTTCGATTTCGAGGCAAACGTAATGGCATTCAGGCCCCCCAATGCCGCAAAGTGATTGACGAACGGTTGCTTTTTCAGCGTCGCCATCATCTTGTTGAGCACATCCAGACTTCGCGTAGTCGACGCGGCTTCCGGTATTTCGTAGGTGACGATCAGACGCCCTTCATCCTCCGTCGGAATAAAGCCTGTCGGTTTGGCCCGGAACAAAAACACGGTACCGATGTAGATGGCGATCAGGCCGATAATGACCAGTGGAGTCGCTTTAATCAGTCGTTTTACGCCGTTGGTATACGAGTCCGTTACCCGCCCGAACCACTGGTTAAATTTGTAGAAAAACTTGTTCAGACCGGTCGAATTTTCGTCGATCCGTTCTTCCTTCAGCAACAGTGTACACAGGGCCGGCGTCAGCGACAAGGCTACGAACGCCGAGATCAGCACCGACACGGCAATGGTAATAGCGAACTGCTGGTACAACCGCCCGACGATACCCGGAATAAAGCCTACCGGCACAAACACAGCCGCCAGAATCAGGGCGATGGCAATAACCGGGGCCGTAATCTCGCGCATGGCCTCAACCGTTGCTTCCCTCGGCGACTTGCCCCGGTCGATATTGGCCTGCACGGCTTCGACCACCACGATGGCATCATCGACCACGATACCGATGGCCAGTACAAACGCAAAGAGCGTCAGCGTGTTAATCGTAAAACCAAGCGGGATAAATAAGGCAAACGTACCCACGATCGACACCGGGATAGCCAGCAAGGTAATGAGCGTGGCCCGCCAGCTTTGCAGGAACAGGAACACCACCAGTATGACCAGTATAAGAGCCTCGACCAGCGTCTCGACCACTTCCGAGATCGACACCTGAATAACCGACACCGACTCAAACGGCACAACGTAGTTAATGTCTTTGGGGAACGTCTTTTTCAGCTGATCCATAGCCGCGTATACCCCTTTCGCGGTTTCAAGCGCGTTGCTGCCCGGCAACTGATACACCAGCAGATACGACGCCCGCTTACCGTCGACAAACGAGTTACTGGCGTAGGAAAACTTACCCAGCTGCACCCGCGCAACGTCTTCAAGCCTTACGAGTGCCCCTTTGGCTGGGTCGCTCCGCACGATAATCTGCTGAAACTCGCTCTCTTTGCTGAGTCGGCTGTTGGTAAAGACGGTATACTCAAACGCCTGCGAAGTTGGCTGTGGCGGACCACCGACCGACCCACCGGCTACCTGTAGGTTTTGCTCCTGCAAGGCGGCTGTCACATCAGAAGGCGTCATGCCCAGCTGCGCCAGCTTATCGGGCTGGAGCCAGATCCGCATACTGAAATCGTCGGCCCGGCTGAAAATATCGCCCACACCCGGTACACGCAGCAGGGCGTCGCGAATGTAGATGTTTACGTAGTTGTCGAGAAACGAGACATTGTGCGTGCCGTTGGGGGAGTACAGCGCGACCAGCATAAACAGCGACGGATTTCGTTTCCGCACCGTCACACCCAGCCGGGTTACTTCTTCCGGAATCTGGGGGGTAGCGATACCCACGCGGTTCTGCACGTCGAGGGCCGCAATGTTCACGTCGGTGCCTACTTTAAAGGTCACGTTCATGGTCATCCGGCCGTCGTTGGTGGCGTTGGTTTGCAGGTAATCCATACCCGGCGTACCATTGACCTGCGTTTCTATAGGCGTCGCCACGGTCTGCTCCACCGTCTGCGCATCGGCCCCGGTGTAGTTACTGGTCACCTGCACCACCGGCGGAGTAATGTCGGGGTACTGGCTGACGGGCAGCGTCAGCAAGGCCAGCACGCCCAGTGCCACAATGACAATGGACGCCACAATGGCCGTGACGGGTCGGTTGATGAATACTTCAAACATATCTCAAGGGGTGAAAGAGCGAATGAGTGAAAGAGCGAAAGAGTATCACGCCAGATGGCCGCTCTTTCGCTCTTTCGCTCTTTCACTCATTTGTTCTGATTCGTGACCTTTACTTTCGCGCCTTCCTTCACCTTCTGCGTACCTTCCGTCACGATCATCTCTCCCTCGCTGAGGCCGTTTTTCACGATGACTTTATCGTTGATCCGGGCACCCAGCGTCACTTTCTTCTGCGTTACCTTACTGCTGTCACCCACGACGTAAACGAAGAATTCGCTCATCTGCTCGGTCACCGCTTTGTACGGAATCAGCAGTTGCTGCCCTGGCGTCTGATTGCGCACCTGCAGGTTGACGTTCTGCCCGACTTTCAGCTGATTCTTTGGATTCGGAAACGCGATCCGTACGCGGAGGGTACCCGTCTGCGGGTCAACGGCCCGGTCGACAATGCGGATGGAGCCGGGATACGCATATTTTGTACTGTTGGCCAGCATCAGCAAAAACGTCGAATCCCCACCCTTTCCGGCACTGTTTTGCAGAGCCGTAAAGCGCGGTATCTGCGTCTCGTCGATCTGCACATCGGCCGACAATGGATTATCAGCCGAGATGGTGTTCAGCGGTACCCCACCGCCGGGGGCTACGGCCGCACCCAGCCGCACCTGCGAGATGCCGATAGTACCATCCAGCGGGGCGTAGATCGTGGTGTATTTCAGGTTGGTAGCCACCTGCTGAATGTTAGCCTGTGCGGCTGCTACCTGCATTTTATTGGCTTCGAGCGTAGCGGTCGCGTTATCGACTACCTGCCGGGCAATGGCGTCCTGCTTTTCCAGCGTTGCATAGCGGTCGGCATCTTTCTGCGCCCGGTTAAGGTTGGCTTTCTGCACGTTAAGGTTGGCCACTGCCTGATCGTAACCGGCCCGGTACTGCTGCGGATCGATGCTGTACAGCTTTTGGCCCCGCGTCACGTGCTGCCCGTCTTCAAAGAAAATACCGGTGATATTGCCCGACACCTGCGGCTGAATTTCAACCTCACGGAATGCGGTAATCGTGGCCGGAAATTCGTCGTAATATGTAGCGTTTCCTTTTATAACCTTCTCGGCCGATACAGCCGTAGGTGGAGGAGCCTGTTGTTTTTTATCGTCATTTCCACCTCCGCACCCGGCTAGTGTTACCAGCCCTCCCAACAGCAGCAGTCGATAGTTACCAATTGTCATAACGTCACGTATGGTTTGTAGTTCGTGGTTTGTGCGGTTCCCCGCCGGGGTTCGTAGTTCGTGGTTCCTCCGGTCAGACAGCTAGCGGTAGCCAACTACAAACCACAAACCTCAAACTGCAAACCGATCATTAAAATCTATATTCTCCCAGTGCGCGGAGCACGTCGACCCGGCTGACCAGCACCTGATATAATGCGTTGAAGACATTTAGCCGCGCGGTACGCAGATCGGCTTCAGCCACCGTTACGTCGAGATACGCCCGTACACCGGAACGGTACTGCAAATTGATGATGCGATAGTTATCCTGTGCCAGCTGCTGATTGGCTACCAGCGCGTAGTAGTTCGCCAGATTCCCTTTGTACACCGACAATGCCTGCGCGTATTCTGAGTCAACGCTGTTGGTCAGCGACACAAAATCCCAGTCGAGCCGTTTTACCTGCAGTTCGGCGATACGCAGTTGCTGTACCCGCCGTCCACCCTGGAAAATGGGCAATACCACGGCTACCCCGATCAGCGAGTTGGGGAACACCTGACTGTAGAGTTGGGTAAACGTATTGTTCTGATACTGAAAGTTGTAGTTGGCAATGGCCGAAACCGACGGTAAATAAGCCCAGCGGGCGTAGCGTACGTTGGCGTCGAGCAGTTCGCGCTGCGTCCGTAGTTGCTGGTATTCGACCCGACTTGCCGGGTTGGCCAGCTGCGTCGTGTCGAGGGCAATATCCCGAACAAGCTGCAGGGTGTCGTAGGCAACGCCCAGATTCAGCGCGGGCGGATAACCCATGTACTGCTTGAGCACCTGAATCTTCGCCCCAACCAGATCGACATACTGTTTTCGCTGTGCCAGCGCGTTGTTCAGGGCTACCTGCGCACGCTGCGGGTCGGTTTTATCGACTACTCCGCCCCTGTACTGATTCGACGCATCCTGAAGGCTGCGCTGAAGCCGGGCAATATCCTCGGTCAGAATGTCGGCCTGCCGCTGCGTAAGTACCGCGTCGTAGTACGCTCTGCTGACGTTGACCACCACATCGATTTTGTTCAGGGCCGTTGTCTGAGCCGCCTGCGCCCGGTACGCACTGGCCGTCCGGTTAGCCAGCAACAGATCACGGTTAAGGATATTCTGCGACAGCGAGAAGGAAGCAACTGATGTATTCTGCGCCCCCAGCGTTACGTTTCGGCGCTCCCCTGTTGTTGCGTCGGGGATTTGCGTGACGGGCAACTTCAGGTAATGGATAAGCGAGTAGCCGCTCGTCAGCTGCGGATACCAGGTCGACTGCGCAATTTTAATGTTGCGGTCCGCAATTTCCTGATCGATCAACGACTGACGAACAATCGGGTAATTCGTCAGTGCATACAGCAGGCAATCGTTTAAATACGCTTGTCTGGTCAGCGAATCGGTTGATTTCTGCGCCAGCAGCGGGTTTCCAAGGGTACTCAGCAGCACGCAGAGAAGCCCGATAATCCCTTTTTTCATAACGTAATGAACAGCAGTACACCGCCCGTCGACCCAGATAGTCAATCTTGTGTACTATCTATCAACTATCGGACGGCTACATTTTGTTCGCAGTGGGCCAAAATTCTGTTACAATCGTCTTTACGGGCCGACCCGGCCGATTTGCCAAAGACACCCATTCCCCGTAAATTTCGCCTTATTTACCAGTTCCCCGACTCATGACGGATGCCCCCCACGACTCTGACGAACGTACCGAACGCTCGTTAAATTTTATTGAACAGATTGTTGACGAAGACATTACAGCCGGTAAAAACGGTGGTCGCGTACATACGCGCTTTCCGCCCGAACCCAACGGCTACCTCCATATTGGTCATGCTAAATCCATCTGCCTGAACTTCGGTCTGGCCGATGAATACGGCGGACAAACCAACCTCCGCTTCGACGATACCAATCCCGTTAC
Source organism: uncultured Spirosoma sp. (assembly GCA_964581865.1). Classification (GTDB taxonomy): domain Bacteria; phylum Bacteroidota; class Bacteroidia; order Cytophagales; family Spirosomataceae; genus Spirosoma. The sequence continues at coordinate 267,885 of CAZOQC010000004.1, read as the reverse complement.
CGAAGACACGGAATACGTCGAATCAATCAAAAACGACGTACGCTGGCTGGGCTTCGACTGGGAAAACGAGTTCTACGCGTCGAATTATTTCGAGCAGATCTACCAGTTTGCCGAATCGCTGATTCAGAAAGGACTGGCGTACGTCGATGATTCGACAGCGGAAGAAATTGCGGCTCAGAAAGGTACACCCACCGAACCGGGCCGCCCAAGTCAGTACCGCGACCGGAGCGTCGACGAAAACCTCGACCTGTTTCGCCGGATGCGCGCCGACGAGTACCCCGACGGGGCGAAAGTGCTGCGGGCCAAAGTCGACATGGCGTCGCCGAATATGCAGCTGCGCGACCCGATCATTTACCGGATCAAACACGCGCACCACCACCGTACGGGCGACGCCTGGTGTATCTACCCCATGTACGACTTTGCCCACGGGCAGTCGGACGCGATCGAGCACATCACCCACTCGCTCTGCACGCTGGAGTTTGAAGTACACCGCCCGCTCTACGATTGGTTTATTCAGAAACTGGACCTGTTCCCCTCCCGGCAGATCGAGTTTGCCCGGCTCAACCTGACCTATACGGTGATGAGCAAGCGGAAACTGAAACAGCTGGTGGAAGAAAAGCACGTCAGCGGCTGGGACGACCCCCGTATGCCAACCATCGCCGGTATCCGTCGGCGCGGCTATACGTCGGCCAGCATCCGTGAGTTCTGCGACCGCATCGGCATCGCCAAGCGCGACAACCTGATCGATGTAGGCCTGCTGGAGTTCTGTATCCGCGAAGAACTAAACAAGACGGCTCCCCGCCTGATGGCCGTGCTTGATGAAAAGCCGCTCAAGCTGGTTATCACCAACTACGACCTGGGCCGTGAGGAGATCATGCACATCGAGAACAACCCCGAAGATCCGTCGGCTGGTACGCGCGAGGTGCCATTCAGCCGGGAGGTATACATCGAGCGCGACGATTTCATGGAAAACCCGCCGAAGAAATTCTTCCGGCTGTTTCCGGGCGGCATGGTCCGACTGAAAGGCGCGTATATCATCAAATGTGAGGAAGTGGTACGCGACAACGCCGGCGAGATTATCGAACTGCGCTGTACCTATATCCCCGAAAGCCGCAGCGGGTCCGACACATCGGGCATCAATGTCAAAGGCACGATTCACTGGGTATCGGTGCCCCACGCCGTCGAAGCCGAAGTGCGGCTTTACGACCGGCTGTTCTCGGTTGAAAACCCCGCTGCCGACGAGCGGGACTTCAAGGAGTTAATCAACCCCAACTCGCTCGAAACGGTCCGCGCCTTTGTCGAACCCGCTCTGGTCGAAGCGACTAGGTCTGGTTCGCTGACCAACGTACAGTTCATGCGAAAGGGCTACTTTATCCTCGACCCCGACTCCACCGACACGCTCCCCGTCTTCAACCGCACCGTCACCCTCAAAGACGGCTGGGCAAAGGAGCAGAACCGGGCCGACGTTCGGAAAGGGTGACGTTCGGAAAAGGTCTTGAACTGTGATTCGTTTGATTTTCTGATTTCGCTGATTCAACAATCATAGTCTATCACCCCAATCATAAAAATCACAGTTCAAGACTATCTGGACTGTGATTTTTTGATTGCACTGATCGATAAAAGAAATCACAGTCCATCAGCGTAATCACAAAAATCACAGTTCAAGAATAAATCACCGTTCAAATCAGCTACGGCAGCTTTCCTAACGCCTGTTTCATGGCAGCGAATTGCCGTTTCTTCTGCAGGACAACCGGAGCCGCTACCCGCTCGCGACAGTCGAAAATACCGCAGCGTTCGCAAGCTTCGTTGACCAGCCGGTAGGGTACGTCGGGCGAAGGCTGCATCATAAACTTCATCCGGCTGCGAAGAGCGTCGTTGACGGCAAAACACATCGACACGCTCATATTCTGCTGTGCTTCAGGGCGGTGCGAATGGGCCACTGAAATAATCAGATACTGTTGGCCCGAATCAGCGTACTCCGACAACTGAGCCCGGCAAAGCGTACTGTCGACGCCTTTGTTCTGCTGGAGAAAGTGCAGTTCCTGTAAGATCGTCAGCGCAATCCAACGGCGGCAGTAGTGCTCATCAACGATGCCACGCGGCCCGCCCCCCTGCTGTCGCGACAGATGCATTTCTTTGGTTAGTTGAAAATTGGTTTCGCCCGCCGTATGATTGAAACGGTAAAAAAACAGCTGATCGATCCCGAATTGGCTGGGCAATACATTGCTGAGCCGGTAGAAAAACCGTTCGGGCGTTGAGCCGAAGTCCTGAATCAGTTGCAGAAACGCGTCGTTACTCCAGGTTTCGCGGTCGAACAAGGTCGTTAGTTTGGCAACCAGCACATCGCGCCGGATCAGGATAGCCCCGGCAAGGTAAGACGCCCGGTAGTTGTTCAGAATCTGCTCGAACGACTCCGCTTCGACCCACGAATACGTGTACGGTCGAATCTTCAACCCCATGTACTGAAAAGCCACTTCACGCGCCAGAATAAACGTCCGCTGGGCCGTGTTCAGGCTGGCGTTCAGGTGAAGGGTACGCCGTTCGGGACGGTATATCGAGCGCAGCGCCGTCAGTTCGGGCTGCTCGGTCGGGTCAAACTGCTCGATCTGTATGTCGTAGCGGGTCTTGAGCAGGTTGACCAGCAGACCATCCGATACAGCCTGACCCGGTGCCGTAAACTCCGCCAGAAAGCTATCGGCAGCGGCTTCGATTTCCGGGAAGTAATTGTCGTGCATTTCCTGGTACGACCGCAGCATCGTCAGGTACAATCGCTCTACGCTCATGTTGTACGTCTGGGCGATGTCCATAAACGTACGGATCATCGCACTAACCTTGGTGGGGGCATCCGACAGCAACTCAAGCAGATCCGACGGGTCGATACCAAACAATTCGAGCGGAATCTCGGTCAGGAATTTCGAGCGCAGCAGGTCGGAAATCGGCTCCATCTTCTTGCTCATCTTCAGCGATACCAGCGTGTCGTAATCGACCTGCATGGCACCGGCGAGGGCGGCAATCTTATCGGCCTTGGGGTATTTGCGGCCCTTTTCGATTTCGGTAACGTACGACACCGACAGGCCAGACTTCTGCGCCAGATCACTGGCCGACAGCCCTTTGTCGAGTCGCAACTGCCGCAGCTTCAAACCAAACAGCAATCGAATATGGTCAGCGGGAAGGGTCAAGATAGTTTGTAGTTTGAGGTTTGTAGTTTGTGGTTCCTCCGGTCAGATAGCCAGCGGCAGCAACCACAAACCACAAACCTCAAACTACAAACTGACTTCACAAAGTTACGCCGGTTTTTCGCGTTCTGCCAGAAAGTCGGCAAAGGCAGCCTGTAGGGCGTCGAGCGCGTCGGACAGGCCGCTCGTGTCGGCGACTTTGAGCTTGCCTTCGGCAGTACGGGCAATGTCGGCGACACGGGCTACGCCAATCGTCCCGGCCGAGCCTTTCAGCGTGTGCAGGTGACTTTTTACGGTCGGAATATCGCCCAGTTTGTAGGCATCAATCGATCCGTTGACCAGTTCAGCCGCTTCCGTCACGAACTCCTCCATGATACTGTCGACCAATTCCTGCCCGCCAATATCGCGCAGTTGACCAACGATTTCCTCGTCAATGACCGGCAGCGACGGGTCGGCCTGCACGGCGATGGGTGCCGGTGCCGCAACGGGCACGTCTGTCCGCTGCCGGGCCTGACTGGCGTCCGAGAGTTCCTTGACTTTCGCAATCAGGCTCTGCGCCCGAATCGGCTTGGCGATGTAGTCGTCCAGGCCCTGCTGAATAAACCGTTCGCGGTCTTCACGCATCGAGTAAGCCGTCATGGCAACAATCGTTGGCAGCTTCTTACCAAACTGTTCGCGCAGATTCCGGGTCGTTTCGACCCCGTCCATATCGGGCATCTGAATGTCCATAAAGATCACGTCGAACGGGCTGGCATCGCCCTGCGTCGTTGCCTGAAAGCGCTCGCTTACCTGCGCAATAGCCGCCGGTCCACTGTCGGCCGTGGTGACGATGCAGCCCGATTTGCGCAGGATTTCGCTGGCTACTTTCCGGTTTACGGCATTGTCGTCGACGAGCAGCACCTGCGGGTGGTAGGTGCTGAAGAAATTGGCGAGTGTGATCTCGGCCGCTTCCGTCGTTTGCTGCGAGGGGCTGATGGCCGTTTCTTTCAGTTCGATGATAAACCAGAAGGTACTCCCCTGCCCCACCACCGACTCTACGCCTACCTCACCCTTCATCAGGTGCGCCAGTTCTTTCGAGATCGCCAGCCCCAGCCCCGTGCCGCCAAACGACTTCCGCGACGACGTATCGACCTGACTAAACGAGTTGAATAACAGGTTGATATTCTGGGGCGAAATGCCAATCCCCGAATCCTCGACCGCCACCCGAATCCGGTTGAACTTACCCCGCTTGCTGACCAGCGACGCATTGACCCGAACCGTACCGTTCTCGGTGAATTTGATGGCGTTCGACGTCAGGTTCGACAGGATCTGGAGCAACCGCGTCTGATCGGCGATGACGAAGGTCGGCAGGTCGGGCGCGAGGTGATAAATCAGGTCGTTGTTTTTCGAGTTGGCCTGCTGCCCAAACAAAGCGATCAGTTTCTCGAAAATCTCCCGGAAGGCAATCGGGGCTTCGTGCAGGACCATCTTACCCGCTTCGATTTTCGACAGGTCGAGAATGTCGTTCAGGATGTTGAGCAACGTTTCCGACGATCGTTTGACGGTCTTGACGTAGCTGCGCTGCTCATCATCGAGCTGAGTGTCGTTGAGCAGATCGATCATACCGATTACGCCGTTCATGGGCGTCCGGATTTCGTGGCTCATGTTGGCCAGAAACTGCTCTTTCACCTTCAGCGACCGCTCGGCTTCGTCACGGGCTTTCACCAGTTCGGCCGATTGCCGCTTCAGTTCAGTAATGTCGCGGGCCAGCACCGCCACCACCGAGTAGTGGCCGGTATCGTCCTGGAGCATCAGCATATTGAACATAAACTGCCGCTCGGTGCCGTCTTTCCGGCGCATACTGACTTCAAAATTCCGCAGGCTGTGGGTCCGGCCCAGTTTTATCATGGCCTGATGAATCACGCTCTTATCGACAAAATACTGGGTAACGTCCTGCCCCAGCACCTCGTCGGGCGTGTAGCCCAGCCGTTTGAACACCGACGGGCTCACCATCGTGATTTTACCTTTCCGGTCGACGCGGGCGTAGATGTCCTGTAGGTTCTCGAAGATGCCCCGGAATTTTTCTTCACTGCGCCGGGTCTCGATTTCAGCCCGTTTCCGGTTGGTGATATCGCGCGCAATCCCCGATACTTCCTCAATAACCCCGCCCGTCAGGAGGATTGGGTTCAGGTGAATTTCGAGGTAGGTTTCGCCTTTTTCGGTCGTAAAATTCAGTTCAAAACTCTGGGCGATACCGCGAAATGCCAGCCGGTAGTGATCCTCCATCATCCGGCGACTGTCGGCGTTAAGCATCCGCCAGCCGTTCTGCAACACGCTGGTTTGCAGGCGGGGTTTCTCGCCAGTCTGAGTCTCGATCAGGCGCAGGTAATTTTTGTTGGACGACGTCAGCATCAGCCCTTTATTGACCGACCAGATCAGGTACGTGCTGCTGTCGAAAATGGCGTTGAGCCGGGCGTTCTGCTTATCGAGTACCTGCTCCGACTGCTTGCGTGCGATGGCCAGCGCGACCTGCCCCGAAATAAATTCGAGCAGTTCAAGATCGCGGGGCCCATAAGTGTGGGCGTCGTTGTACGATTTAACCCCGATGATACCCGTAATCTCGTCGCCGATGCGCAGCGGGGCCGTCAGCATCACCTGCGGCTGCCGTTGATTGTAGAGATCGATCCTGTTTTCCTCGGCCAGCTGGCGAATGTCTCTTTCGTAGAGAAACAGGGGTTTGTTGGCCTGAATGGTGTATTCGGTCAGACCATTGCCCAGCCGACGCTTCGTAAAGCGCATACTGTTGCCGAAGTATTCATCGACGTAGTAGGGAAAGGACAGATACGTTTTGCTCGAATCGTAGAGCGCGATAAAGAAGTTACGCGCATCGATGATATTCCCCAGTTCCTGATGAATCTTCTGATAGAGGTCGTCGAGGTTGGGCGTGTTGATCGTCCAGTTGGCAATGCTGTAGTACAGCTTCTGCGATTTTTCGGCCCGTATCCGGCTGGTGGTATCGTGCAGAATGCACCGGAACGCCGTAGGTCGGCCGTTATCGAACCGGCAGTTGACGCTACCCGACAGAAAAATCGTTTTGCCCGATTTATCGCGGAAGACCGTTTCGAAGTAAGGCAGCATCGCCCCGCCTTCGATCCGTTTGAGCATGCCTATGGTCGTGTCGACGTAGTCAGGGTGTAGCACATCGCGCAGGTTGAGCGACGCGATTTCGCTCGATGCGTAGCCCAGCACTTCGCGCCACGCCCGGTTGACGAAAATAAACTTGCCATCGAGGGTCAGTAGCTGAATCAGATCGGACGTGTTATCGACCAGATCCTGCAACTGCGCGTTGGTATTCGACAGTGCCGACGCCACCCGTCGTTTGTTGGTAATATCCTCGCCGATCAGCGTAATGGCCGTAATAATCTCGCTGGAACGCTCGTCCCGCTCAACCAGCAATGAGTTGAGTTGTACGTTGCGCAGGGCACCGCTGCGGGTCATGAGGGCTATTTCCCGGTTTTCGGGTAGTCGGCCGCGCAGCAGCAGATCGTCGAAGTCGAGTTCGAGCCGGGCGCGGTCGGTAGCCGGAATGAATATATCGAAGAAGTTTTTGCCGACGATTTCATCCGCCTGCCAGGCCGTCACCCGAACGGTATACGGATTGGCGTAGCTGAGCGTCCCGTCGCGTTCGATGGTCACGCCGATCAGGTTCAGCTGGTCGACGGTTTGCCGGTCGTGTTGCTGAACCAGCCCGCTAACCAACGACATTTCGGCGGTCTGCGGGGTCGGGTGTTCAGTGTCGATCGGCGGTTTCGATTGGGTTTTTGCAGACCTTTGCATAAGGGTAAGGCACGGAGGTATAACCGTAAATCCATTAAATTTACAAAAATTTATCGCTTGCGGACAAGCCTGATCCGGGGCCGCACCGCCCGCGCGCCAGCCGATTCCGATTTACCCAACCATGCGCCCATACATTCCATTGCGTACCGCCCGGCTGCTTCTGTTCGGGCTGCTCCTGCTGACCGCCTGCCAGCCATTCGATCTGGATCGGAAAGTGTTTCCCACCTGCACCAAACCCACCGCCACGATCGGTGTGACCATCAACGGACTCGACGTACTGTTTTACCTCGACAACCCGCAGGGCGACATTGGCGCGGCTGGCTGGGACCCCGGCGACGGATCGGGCAGCAACCGGGTCGGGACGCGGGTGGCGTACAGCTATGCGCGGGCAGGCACGTACACCGTTCGGCTCACCGTCGTCAACACCTGCGACGATACGTTTACCACTACCCGTCAGATTACCGTCCGCTAATTTCGGCCATGCGTTTTTTTTACCTGCTTCTCTTCTTCGGTCTGGCCCTGTCGACAACGGCGCAGAACCGAATCAGCAACATCCGCTTCCGCAGCCTTGATTCATCGCGGCTGGAAGTCCGGTACGACCTGTTCAACACGCGTCCCGGCGATTCCATTTATGTGCAGATTCAAAGCCGGATCCGGGGGCGGCTACGCATCCGGCCGGAACTGATCCAGGGCGACATTGGCATGAACGTTCCCTCGGGCACCGACCGGCAGGTGGTCTGGAACGCCCGCGCCAACGGCTATACGCTGAATGAAGAGATCAAGGTGTCGGTACTGATCCGGACGCACGTTGCCGCTGTAGCATCGGCCAGCCCACGCCGGACACCCCGCCCGGAACTGCCCACATCGCCAACCGCCCCCGCAACCGAGCCAGCCGGTAAGCCCGCTACAGCACCGGCAACCGTATCTGTACCCGAGCCGGTACAACCGCAGCCCGATGTCAGGACGCCCGTTGCGGATGTACCGCCCGCCCGACCAACGCCTGCAACACCCGAACCGGCTCCTGTTGCCGAGCGGTCATCGGGTCGGTATGCGGGGCCAGCCTGGGCGCTACTGTCGGCCGTAGCACCCGGCATCGGTAATATTTTCGTACAGACGCCCCGACCACGCGTGGGCTTCCGACCAATCATCTTCGCAACGACCTACAGCCTGATTCTCTACGGGTTAAAGGAAAAACGAAACGCCGACGACGCCTACGCCCTGTACCAGCAACAACGGAACAGTTCGGTCGCCGAACCGTATTACCAGACAGCAAACGACCATTATCATCGTTACTATGTAGCCACCCGAGGGGCCATCGCTATCGCTGCCGCCGACGTAGTGCTAACTTTTCTGCGTGGCCTGAACAACCAACGGCAGCAGCGGACGCTGCGGGTAGAGGGCGTTACACTAAGGCCGGGTTTGCAGGCCGGGCAACCAACCGCTCAGTTCCGGTACACATTCTGATGAATTGACTATGCGTTATCTGGCTGTTTTTGGGATTTTACTGGGGCTATGCGGTCCGGCGGGGTACGCCCAGACGGAGCCGGGCCAGCCCGTCAGCAGCCAGTCGTCTGTCGAAGAAGTTGAGTCAGCCAGCAGCGACTGGCAACGGGTATCGCTTTCCCGACCAGGTTCACGCAACACTCCACCGTTGGCCAGTACCACGACTTCTGCCAGCACCGCGCCAGTGCAGGCCGCGCCAGTGCAGGCCGTGCCAGTGCCCGCCGGTACGGCGTCAGCTGCGCCAATTACCTCACCCTCAGCAAGCCCCGTCCGCCCACCGATTGTTTCTGCGCCACCCACTCCACCCGCTGGTCGTGTACCCGCCCAGCCACAGCGGTACCGCCCTGCGTTTACCGGCGACTTTGCCACCAACCGCAATGGCTGGAAAGGGGGCCGCAAAGGGGGTTATCATTACCAGATCGGTTTCGGCAGGTACAACATCCGACCCGTCGGCCCGGCACCGGGCGAGGTAGCTTACAGCGTTGTGCCGCTGCCTACGGAGATGAACCTCAATCTGGCAGCCCAGTTCACGATCAAACTCGACGTGGTTGCCGATTCGGGCCGGGTACCAACGGGCGGATTGCTGTTCGGTGTGCGTGACTCGTTGAACCTGTGCGCCTTTCTGCTGCGTAACGATGGTACGATGACCCTGACCCGGCTAATAAATGGGCAGGCGACCGATTCAGTGATGACGAGTGATTACTTCCGGCCGGGCGTTCCTGTTGCCCCAAATCGCAATCAACTGGTGATCCGGCGCGTCGATAAAGCCCTGCACGTCTACATCAATCAGCAGGAAGTGCGGGGCAGTCCGTTTGCCTTTCAAGCCTTGCCCGGCAACAGTATTGGCGTAAGCAGTTCCGGCGACTGGACATCATTCCAAAAACTCCTCGTCACGCTTGGCCCGGATGACTGGGTGGATCGATGAGCCAGTTCCCGTCAGGGGCGGACCGGTTCACCGGAGCGGTCTATTTTTAGCATCTGTCCATCCAGAAAGGCGGATGCGACATCGTTACGAAACGGCGTAACGGCTTCAAAGCGGGGCTGAATAACCCAGTTGTTTTCGGGGTCGATGTAGCCCCAGCGACCGTTTTTGCGGGCACGTCGCCAGCCCCGGTCATCCGTACCCAACTCTATCTTGTCGAAACGACTATCGCCAAACGCTTCTTCGTAACGTCCCTGCCGGGCGTCGCCGGGATTGGTCGTTACGTTATCAGTCTGGGCAGTTCTGGTGTCGGTAGGCTGGTCGGTCGTTTGTTCCGGCTCCACAGTCGGTTTCTCCCTGACGGTTTCGGTGGCTACAGAAGCCTCGGCTGCGGGGGCCGGGATGGTATCGACGCGGGTCGTTGCCGGTTCGTCGGTGACGGACGGTAGCGGCATCACATCCGACCGGTCTGACGAGCGATCGATGGGTTTTTCCTGCCGGTTTTTCTCACGTTCCTGCGGCTGTCGATTGTTAGTCGAGCGGATAAACCAGTAGATAACGGCCAGCAGAGCCAGCGCAAACAGGATACCGTACAATCCACTGCGATCGGGCTGAATCACGTCGACACGCACCGTACTGAGCGGGTTGTTATTGGCGTCGAACAGCGTGTAGTCGGTCGATTTCGTCGGTTTTACCCACCCCCTGTTTTTGGGTGACAAGCCTTCCCCCAGATCATCGATGGTCACGGCCAGTACGTTGGCTACGTCCCAGTCGATCGTGACGGGCTGCCCTTTGCGCACGCGGGCGGGCGTAGCCGTAAACGACCGCACTACCGGCGGTGGGCCGGGCGACGGCTCCGGCCTGTATGTGGGTATCGGATCAGGCGGTACAACCCGTTCCGGCCGGCTGACAACGGGTTCGTCAATGATAATCGGAGCGGACGCTTCCACGGCAGGCAACCCGACAACAGACGACTCCAGACCCGATAAGCCTGCACCGGGCGGTATATCGACTACCGGTGATACAATGACCGGCGGAATCGTCTCCTGCCGCGCCGTTGATTCTGGCACTTGCGGGATGGGGTCAGTCGGTGCAACATATGGTGGCGCAACTGGAGCCAGTCGGGCTTTCTCAAAAGGAATCCAGCGAGTGCGAACGAAGTCGGCCGACAGACCCAGTGAGCCTGCCGCATTGATGATTTTACTCAGGTCCTGTTCGTACAGATGGACTCGCGACGGTTCGATCAGCCGGGTAATCCGGGAACGAACCTGCTCCAGCAACAGACCGTTGGCCAATACCTGATCGCGAACGGAGATCGCACGTTTACGGGCCTCTTCATCGGTCAGGCCCAACTGACCCGCCCGGTACAGGTAATCGCCCGACTGCCAGGCATCGGGTCCGTTCAGAATAAGTTGCTCGCGCAGTTGGTCGGCAAGTTCCGTTTCAGTCATTGTCAAGTTGGGATCGGCAGTTAGCCCACCGGGGGCATCACACCCGGCGCATCCCGCCGTAGTATGGGACTACAAAGTTCGGCCTATACCAGCAAAACACCCAAACTCAGTCAAACGTCACGACGTTGCGCCGGTAATCGAGCGAAATCCGCCCGAACTTCGACAGCGCCGATTGGCCGAGCAACAGGGGTGCTTTTGCATTACCCACAACATTGGCGTTAACATTTTCCAGCACCCGGTCGCCAATCCGTACGGAGCGTAGGCGGATGATGGCCCCGGGCGAAATATCACCGTTGGCATCCTGAAACTCCGACTGCCCGATTATGTCCCGGTTGGTAATCGTGCCCTCCCGAAAAAGAGCCTCGGCTTCCTTTGTCGACATGGAAATCAGGCTGGCACCGGTGTCGAGGATAAACTGCATAGCCTGCCCGTTGATCGTGACGGGTACAAGATAAACGCCGTTCCGCTTTTGCATCGCTACTTCGGTTGGCCCATCACCAATCTGTTTCAACGTGGGTTTCGTCGTCGCTTTCGTCGTTATACTATCGGCGGTTGGGCTGCGTCTGGGTCGGCGCGGCTGGTGACTGCCCGACCGTGAACAGCCGGAACAACCCGCCAGCTGACTCAGCAGCAACAGACAAAACCAGACAATGTATCGTTTCGCAGTAATCATCCGTCAGTTTTGCCTAGATAGATATCCGGTTTATAGACACTCCAGGTCGGCTTTCGTTTAGTTGGACAGCGTATCTAAGCTGGTGAATTTCGCCGTACTGTAAACAGGATACCGTTACTCATACCGGATCAGGGCTTTCGTCTTCACGCGCCAGATGCCGTTTTCCTGCACGGCCACGCCATCCCGGCGCATCGTCACGCGGGTATGACCGGTCGCGTAGGTGTTTTCGCTTTCGCAGGCCGGTTCGATCATGTAGTTGCGGTACGTCAGCAGCCGCGCCAATCGGCCGGGTTCAGCCTCAAAACGGAATGTAGCCGTTGTGGGCTGCCCCGCGTCAATGCTGAACCGGTACGCCGATTCGGGCGAGAGCATGGTTGTTTGCTGACTGGGGTCGAACTGCCCATTTGGATCGGGGGGCGGCCAGTAGAACACCTGACTGCGTGGGGGTTCGGGCGCAGGGACCGCCCCAAACGACTGCGACTGCTGCGTGGGCATCGGCATCGCCGGTTCCATCGGTACCGATGCCGGTTCGCTATCCAGGCTCACGTCACCCGACCGCATCGGTTTCGGGGGCGCATGCTCCGGTTCGACAATGGCCGCTGGCGGCTCCACCGACCGGGGGGCGGGCGGTTCGGGGGCCGATTCGCGGACCGGGTTCGGGCGGGTAGCGGCTGGCGGAGTCGGTGCTTTCCGGCTCAGATTGTCGATCTGCATGGATAAGCGGCTGATCTCGCGCTCATGATTAGCGTCATCGGTAGCCCGTTGTTTGTTAGCCAGGGCGTACATCCCCCCTGCCCCAACGATCAATCCGGCCAGTAAACCACCCAGCAGCATCCACATCTGTTTGTCTTTTGCTTCGTTGAGATCCCGCTCCAGTTTGCTGAGTTGCAACGCAGAGCCACTGATGTTATTCCCGCCCGTCTCGCCACTTGTTACACCCGGCGACTGTGCATCTTCCACCCCCGGATCATTGCTGGGTGGCGTATCATCGTCGGGTGCATTAGCCGTGGCATTGGGGGGCAGCATGGCGTCAATCTTCGCCAGGATACCCTGCTGAACGGCGGGCGGCAGCGCTTTGGCGTAGCTGGCATACGGCTTGTTTTTCTGGTAAAACTGCGCCAGCTGCTGCCGGATGGCCGCGTTGGCATCAGCCGGGCTCATACCGATGAAGTTCTTTGTATTCTTCAGCAAAGCCAGTTCATCGATGCGCTGCCCCACCTGATCCCAGCTACCCACCGTCCGGATAATATCGCGGGCGTCGCAGCCATCGCCACAACTCAGCAGCTGACTGTAGATCTCCTGCGCTTTGGGCTGGTTGATCGTTGAAAAGACGGCCTTCGCCACCTCCTTTGTCAGGGTGTCGACCGCTGCCTGATTGTCGTTCATCGTCTGCGCCGATGCAGGCAGCGTCACGATACCAGTCAGCAGGGCCAGGAAAAGAAATTTCGTTCGCATACCTAGTTTGGTTGTGATGCGTAGAGACGCCATTCCCCGCGTCTCCACTAATCAGGCCAGCGCGTTTGCCAGTTTGTTGATCGCACCAATCAGCGGGTAGAAAAACAGCGTTTCCTCGATGGGCGACGCCAGGGCATCCGACATACCGGTGAACTCGGCCGCCACTTCGCTTTCCTTCCGCTGAATTCCGTCCATGAGCGAGGTGTCGAGGTGCGTTCGTAGTTCCTGCTGCGCAATCGCCAGCGACCGCGCCGAAACGTTCAGGTTCCGCGCAAAGCTGAATTGCTGGTTTAGGTCAAAGAAAAAGTCGATGAACGCGGCCGTTTCCTTCAACAGTGAGTTGGTCACTTCCGGCTTGCGCAGGTCGGCGTAAGTCAGCGACGGGTATTCGTCCTGAAACGTAGCCGGGTACACGTAACTGATCGCTTCGGTATCGACCGGGCGGCTGTTGTTGGGCTGCATCAGCGCCCCTTTGCAGGTCACTTCCTTCGGCCCTTTGCGCTCGTAAAACAGCGTCAGGCCGCTCGCATCATAGGTCTGCTCGTACACTTTTTCGAAGATGATCCGGGCCAGCTTACCCAGCGTCTGATCGTCGGTACTGATGATGGTGAGCAGTTTCGAGCCGGTACCGCTGAACGTGATGGCCCCCGGCAACCCGATACCTTTGTGCTTCATCAACTGCGCGACGTGATAAATCAGGGCCGTGTAAAACAGCACGAACACCACTTTCAGATCTTCGTCTTTAGCCAGCATCCCGTTGAACGACAGCATACTTTTAGCCTTAACGTCGTTGCTCTTTTCAATCGAGAACCAGAACGCCAGAATGTCTTCTGAGCGGTTGGTGTCGAGCATCCGGCGGTTGTTGTCGCTCAGGTTGCCGAGGCTTTGGCTGTCGAGCAGCGTCTGAATCCGGTCCTGATACTTACGAACGAAACCGTTGTGGGTAGCCGCGCCGTATTCGCTGAACGCATCACCGTAGATGGCATTCCCGGCGAAGCGGAACGACGTCAGCAGACGCGGTTCGTTGCGTTCGTAGACCACCACGTCCGACGTACCCCCGCCAATGTCGACGTTGATCACCGGCCGGGCCGACGCGCTCAGCGTGGGGTTCTGCTTATAGTAGTAGAACGGTGCTACCGATTCCGACACTTCGCGCAGTCGGCCGGGCGAACCGCCGATGTAGCGGTCGTAAAGCGTCTGCCAGTCGGCGCGGAGCTGACTGACGCGGCCGGGTGTCATACTGGCGGGGAAGAACCAGAATACCGTCGTCTGCGACAGGTTACCACCTTCGGTCAGCACCTTATTCTTAATCAGCATCAGCAGCTCTTCCAGAAAAGCCTCGACCCGCCGTTCGGTCTGCTCGTTGTTTTTGGCCCATTTCAGGTTGGTCGTGATGCGGTTCGACCCGGCGGGTTGCCGCTCGACGTAGAATGGAATGTTGAAGTCGGCCAGGGCCTGCGTCTGCTGGTTGAAGCTCAGGTTCAGCGGTTCGGCAATGGCGGTGCGCGTCGGAAAACTGTCGGGACGGCCGGGGCCAATCGTGGGCGGCACGAACTCCAGATCGTAAAGCAGAAACAGCTCGAACAGGGCCGGGTTGTACTGCGCCGGAGCCACCAGCGTCGCAACCTGCGGGGTGACGTCGGCCACGTCGAACGGGCGGGGTGTACCGCCGTCGACGCTGTATTCGATGTGCGTGTTGGTCGTGCCGAAATCCACCGAAAAAGCGAACTGCTTGCTGCCGCCGTTGTACAACTGCCAGCGCGGAATGAGCAACCCATTCAGTTCGCGCCCGTCGGCCCGGATGTTGGTCTGGACGTAGTCAAACTCCTGCCGCAGCACGTCGTACACGCTTGACCCATCGGTGTTCTGCTGCCGGGCCGTGCGCTGATGCGTCGATTCGGGCGTTACGTCGGCGTTTTCCTGCTGTTTGTAGTACGTCAGTTTATACTGATTCTGACTGTCGAACCCCGACTCGATCAGTTCAACGCGGTAGTCGGCCGGAACCGTCACCGAACCCGACCGCACGAACGGATAGATATTGACCGTGAACGAGTTTTCGAGAATGATACCCTCGTTGTTGGCTTCGTTGGGCGCGGCCGACTGCCCCACGGCGGGGCTGTATATCCGCTCGAACGTAACGAACTGATTGCCGGGCTGACCGGGGGCCGTCACGGGAATGTCGAGCGTGACCTGAATACCTCCCCCCTGCGGCACCATCTTCAGCCGCACGCGGCCCGTCAGCAGATCGTCGACGTCGAAGAAATCGAAGAAATCGCGCTTCAGCGGCAGCAGAAAGCCCTTATCCGTGGCCGGGGTTTGCAGGTTACCGTCGTAGAAACGGCCCCGGTCGGTGGGGTATGGCAGGCGAATCAGGTACGGCTCCAGCAAATCGCTGACCGTGAGCCAAGGGTAGTTGCCGGGCTGACCGGGCAATGACCGCTGATTGTCGCGCCACGACTCCCGGACGTAGTACGGCACGGGTGTGTTGGGGTTCCACTGCGCCTGCGGCACGTAGGTAAACTGCCGGAAGAAGCGGTTTTGCAGCACCATCGGGCGCGGCAGGCTGCTCCCGTAGATCCGGTTGTACTTGTCGGATTTGATGATAAAATCGCTGACCTGACTGATGGCCCGCGAGTCGGATTTTTTCTTGCGAAGCGGAAAGCCCAGCACCTCCACAATGTCGCCGGGGCCGGTGGTCAGCTCCTCAAACTCGTTATCGAACTGCTCGCGCGTCAGCAGCGACTGCCCGTTCTGCGCTTCGATGTGCTGGTAGAACAGCGTCGGGTTCTGTTGTTGCAGCAGCGTCCGGCTCCGGTTCAGGTAATCGTCGACTTCGCGGAACCGCTCCCGGAAGTTGGGCATGAACAGCTTGATGGCGTACCAGAATTTCTGGTATTCGATGTCGCGCTGATACAGCGGGGTGGTCGATGGATCGAACAGCCGGTCGTTGCCAATCGACACGTCGACCCAGTTCAGGTCATTGCCCGCGCTGAAAAACAGCGTTTTGGGCGACGTACCGCCTACGACACGGCCCCGGTAGCTGAGCACGAACAGCCGGTTGATCTCATTGAAATTATACTCGGCCGCGTCCTGATCGAGAAACAGCTTCAGTGCGTCGCCCAGCCGCTTGTGACCCACATTCCCAGACTGCGTCAGCCGGCTGAGGTCGGTGCGGACGTCGAAGGGCGTGATCGTGACGTAGGTTTTGAGCTTGTCGTAGTTGAAAAACAGTTCGCCCACGTCGAGCGCATCCGACACTACGCGTTGATCGTTGACGGTACCGTTCAAATCGGGGCGCAGGGCCAGGTTCAGGAATGCCGACCGCACCAGGTCGATCCGCGCAAACGGGCTTGGAATCGAGGTGGGCTGCTTCACGGTCTGCCCCCCCTGCGGGTCGCGGATGGCAGCAATCTGATCCGTACCCAGCGGCTTGCTGACGTACCAGTGTAGCCCCGGCGTCGGGTTATGTAAGCTGAATGTTGTAGGCATGGTTTCGGTTTGTCGTTCGTAGTTTGTGGTTTGTGCCGGGTCGCCGGGCGATTCGTAGTTCCTCCGGCGATAGTATCTCGCGCCAGCCAACCACAAACCTCAAACGACAAACCACAAACTGATTTAATAATCCATCACCTTCGGCAGTTTGTCGCGGGTGAAGCGGTCGGTGCCTTCGGAGAATAGCTGGATGAATTTATCGGGTTCGCTGGGGTAGGCTTTGCCCTCGGCGGTCTTGTTGAGCGTCTGATCGAAGTCGTCCACGATGTCGAGCCGGACGTCGGATTCACCACCGAAAATACCGCGCTTTTTGGGTTCGAAGCCCCGCACCGTATGGCCCAGATTCCCCGCGTCGAGCACGAACGGATCGAACGACCGCTTGTTGGCGCTCATCTCCGACAGCCACTGCCGGAAGCCCGTATCGAAGTTTCTGACGCTGGTAAAGAAGCCCGAATTTAGGAACGCACTCGAAATGGGCGGGTTGGCTTTAGCCCACTGCACCGTACCGGCCGCCGACTTGAGCCGCTGACTGAGGTAGGTGCTGAACAGGGCCATCTTGGTCAGCGGCAGGCTGATCTGCTCTTTGGTGGCGCTGGCCAGATTACCCAGTTGCAGCGTCGTGCCGTCCTGCTCCACACCAAATTCCTTGTATACCGGGCTCGTCGGTTTTCCGTTCGACACGCTCAGGCTGCTGTCGTCGAGGTTCATAAAATCGACAATCGCCAGCGCCGACGCCAGTTCCACGAAGTGGGCTTCGTTTTTCTGCCCGCCCGCGCCGGGGTCGTAGGTATAGGCCTTCGTCTGATCGTCGCCGATGTAGTACAGTGCATTGACCGACGGGTTGACGCCTTTCTGGTAGTAGTTGAGCGCGGCTTTGGTTTTGGCGATAAACGAAGCCGGGTCGATCAGTTTGTTGTCGTTGGTAGTCAGGCTGAAATACGGCATCACCGTCACGGCCCCGATTTTGGCGTCGCGCAGAAAGGCCGGGTTCGGAATCTGCCCGATAGCCTGCGCCCCCCGGATATTTTTGAGCAGAATCGGGAAGCCGGCCGCGCCCGTCCCGCCGAAGATCGAGCTGACGATAAAGATGCGGTCGTTGGCCCCGAAGTTCTCGGCAAACGCCTGAAACACGTCGGAATACCGGAACTGATTCAGTACCGTGCTGCCGATGTTCGGGTTGCCGACAAAGCCAATGTCCATCTTGGTTTCCAGATTTTCTTCCGAAAACAGCAGGCTGGCGAAGGCTTTACTGGGCGCGTCGAGTCCTTCGTAGTTGATGTAATCGCGGAACTTCTCCTGCTGCACGCCCTGCAACTCAAACACGTAGGTGTCGGCGATGGTCGCGTTGCCGCCGATGGAGCGGTTCAGCGTCTTGATTTCCGTGCCGAAAAAGCCCGACGTCGGTTTGGTTTGCAGCCCCGCCCGGATGGTGCCGTATTCGCGCAGCAAATCTTTGGTGCGCAGCAGATCGTCGTTGGTCGCGTGGGGGTCGAGCACGATGGGAATGACCTCGTCGGTGTTCTTCAGCGTCACGCCCGACGCCAGCAGCATCGTCAGTGCCTTCAGCACCCGCGAGCCCGTCCCGCCAATCGCAAAGACAAATAGTTTAGCCATAGTTTCGGTATACAGTTTTCGGGGCTAACCTCACCCCCAGCCCCTCTCCTAAAACAGGAGAGGGGTGTCGTTAACGACAAACAACAGTTTGTTGCGTACTCATTACAGAACAGACATCAGAAAAAAAGCCGAAGGCTACTTTACCGCTAGTCACCCCTCTCCTGTTTTAGGAGAGGGGCCGGGGGTGAGGTCAGCCCCGGCCGTGGGGTCAAACCGTCATTTAGACGGCCAGAGCATAGGGCGATGCCGGGCGTTCTGGCTGAAGTTTTTGAGAATGAGTGAGATAATAAAAAAGATGATCGCCGTCAGCAGGGCCATCGTAAATGAATAGCTGAGGAATACGCTGACACCCGTGTCGAACAGGTTGCCCTGCTCCAGATCGGCTTCGTCGCGCGGAATTTCCTGACCGGCTTTCTGGTACAGCGTCACGAGCGTAATCACAAACACCGTCAGGGCACTGACGCCCATCATGAGTAGCCAATGCCCCATGCCGCTGAAACTGACCTTATTCAACGGCCAGATGTAGAACGCGAAGGCCACGACGAAGGCAATACCGATGGCCGTCCAGGTCAGGGGCGACAGCAGTTCTTCCTGATACAGATCTTCCAGCAGCGCGCTGTTGACAAACAGATTGTAAAAATTATAAAGCGATTCTTCCATGGTTAAAGAGTGAAAGAGCGAAAGAGTGAATGAGCGAAAGTTACCGGCGGCAGCCATTCTTTCGCTCATTCGCTCTTTCACTCTTTCAAATCAATCGTTAGCGTGAAATACTCAGGTTGGTTATTGGGGTTGTAAGCGCGGTCGACGCCGTGCAGGAGATTTTCCAGGCCGAAGGTTGAGTTGGCGTCGGGTTGGGTGTCGTTGGTTGTGGTGGTATTGGCGATCCAGCGGGGCGGAAACTGCCGACGCAGTCGGATACTCGCCGTGCGGTCGCCCCGCGACGGGCGACTGGTGGTCAGTAGCAGCTTGTGCGTCATGCCGTTGGCGCCCTGATACGACTGCACCGCCGATACCTTAAAGTTGTCTTTGCCGTCGACTGAATACTGGCTGGGATCAGTCAGGACGGATGCGGGCAAGTGCAGGGCCGACAGATCGACGGCCACGGGAATGGTCAGGCTTTTATCGGCCACGTCGGGCTGTACGTCGGTCAGCGCATGGACAACTTTGGCCCGTTCGCGCACTTCGTCGGCCGACCGTTTGAATTTGCCTTTCTTCGCCGGGTCGTTCACCAGCACCGTATAGGCGGGCGCGGCCGGGCCGGTTGTTTTGCCGAAGAACCACGAATCGGCGAAGCCCGGCAACTGATCGAACCGGCGGATCTGGGCGTACGTGGGGTTGGTGTACAACTGCTGCATGACCTCATTCCGGCCAATCAGGCAGAGGTAATACGGACGCTCGCCCTTGTAGGGATGTTTGGCGTTGTTCCAGCTGTAATACGTCCCGTCGAAGTCGGCGTCGAGTTTCAGCACCAGCATCGAGTGGGTATTGACGTACGGATTGAACACCGTCGACAGCAGCGAACTGGCCGCGTCGAGCGTTTTCTGCGCGCTCATCCCCGTCAGGGCCGGGTCCGAATAAATTAGGTCCGACACCAGTACGCTCAGGTCGTTGCCCGACGTTTCCGACAGAATTGTCTGGAAGATTTTTTCGAAGTCGGTACTGGTCGTTTTACCCTTCGTTTTAGCGACGGTGAAGATGTTACGTTCCTTGAAAAACTGCGACAGCGACAGCCCCAGCGGGTTTACTTCGGTATTGACGACGTAGATCTTGCCCTGCCCGGCGTTGGTCGCATCGAACTCGGTCAGCAGATCGTTGAGCGTGCGTTTGAACGTCCCGTTGCCGCCCGGCGCATCATAGGGAAACATGCTGCCGCTGGCTTCGAGGTACAGTTTCAGGCTGATCGGCTTCGCAGTCGCCACGGCCCCACCCGACAGCGCGATACTCGGCGTTTTACCATCCTTGACCAGTTTCCTGTACGTACGGTTACGCTTCACAAAAGCCATCAGCCCAGATTCATCAATCTTGCCATCGGGCAGAATGATCGCTTTGGTCTTATCATCCGCACCCAGTTCGCGATTTTTACGGCCAACATACACGCGCAGGGCATCGGCCTCCGACACGTCGATGGCGTTATCGCTCAGCGCATCGGACACCTGGGCATCGAGGTCGTCGGCGGGGCTGGAGCAACTGCCCATCGCGCAGACCAGCAACAGGGCCGACAGGTAAACAGAAGTACGAATCATTCGTGGGTAATTAGGTGGGACTGGTCATTGGCTACGGGTCGGTAAAGCTAACGGGTTGGGCGAAAGCCACCGACTTCTAAACGGGCAACTCGTAAACTTTCTTAAATTTCTAGTAAACCTAACGAAGCCGACCCCCATTTTATGTCGACCGGCACCGATTAACGATAAACGGGCGTTTACCTTTGTGGACGTAATCAATGAGCGAACGAGTGAAAGAGCGAAAGAGCGAAAGCCTGATTCCATACCTTTTTTTTCCGGCAGGGCCTACACACAAGAGCTTCCATTCGCTGATTCTTCTGCTCCTGTTTTCCCTCCCGTTCCTGCTTCAGAACTGCGCGCAGGTGGCCCAGCCGCCGGGTGGCAAGAAAGATTCGCTGGCCCCGCAGGTCGTTGCCAGTGTCCCGACAATGCGGCAGTTGAACTACGAGGGGAAGACCGTGGAGCTGTACTTTAACGAGTACGTCAAGACGGAAAATATTCAGCAGAAAATCACGGTCACACCCCAGGACAGCAATACGTACCTCGTCAAATCGCTGCCGGAGGGGGTGCGGCTTACCTTCGCCAAACCGTTTCAGCCCAACACGACCTACACGATTGATTTTTCCGACGGCATAAAGGACATCACAGAAAACAATATCGCCAAAGACGCCAAACTTGTGTTCAGCACCGGGCCAACCATCGACTCGCTGTATTTGTCGGGAACGGTCATTGACGATGAAAGTCGGCTCCCGATTCTGGGCTTTGTCGTCGGGTTGTTTGCCCCGACCGATACGTTGCCGATCAACCGCAAACGACCGCAGTATTTCGACCGTACCGACAGCAGCGGCAACTTCCGCATCGAAAACGTCCGGTCGGGCAAGTACAAAGTCTACGGATTTGACGATAAAGACCTGAATCTGGTGAACAACACGGCGGGCGAACGCGTGGCTTTCCGCGACAGCGTACTGAACCTGACCCGTGACTACACCGATATTAACATGGTAGCCTTCCGGGGCTACGGCAAACCCCGCGTCACCCGGCGCGAACGAACCGACGAAACGCTGGGCCTCGAACTCAGCAGCGGCATTGCCAGCTATGCACTGAAGGTCACGAAACCCTCGTCGACAACGGCCAGCGACAGCCTGATTTCATTTCTTGAATCGCCCAGACTGATCCGCATTTACCGCCCCGCCAACCGGGCTGCGGGTGATACGATCAACATCGGCATTACCGCCATCGACTCGGTCGGTAACAGCACCGACCTGAAAGAGCGGGTATATTTCTCTCCGCTCAAAACCCGCGTCCGCGACCGGAAGCCATTGTCTGTACAAGTACTGCCCGCGAGTGGTGACCCGATTGATAATAACCTCGACTTTACGCTGACGTTCAACAAACCTGTGCTGCGGTACGCGCTGCCCTCGATCATCATCGGCCCCGACAGCACCAAGCCCATCAAGCTTGATACCAGTATGTTACGCTGGAGCAACAGCTATTCGCGACTGACGATCAAACAGAAAACCAACCTGCGCGACAGTCTGGTGCTACTGCTCGAAAAAGGGTCGTTCATCAGCGTACAGGGCGACACGTTGCCGCGCTATTTCTCGAAATACCGACTGGCCGACGACGAAAGCTTCGGACTGATCGCCGGACGTGTCAACCGCCCCGACGACAAGTTCATAGTGGAATTGCTGGATGATCGGTACAACCTGATTAGGTCGGCGTACGGTACGAAGTCGTACAGTTTTGCCCGACTGAAACCCGGCCGGTACCGGGTCCGGCTGGTGATCGACGCCAACGGCAACCGACGGCGCGATATTGGCAACGTCCAGAAAGGCATTCAACCCGAAACGATCATTTATCACCCCGGCGCTGAAGAAGGCGGGCTGATTCCGCTTAAACAGAATTTCGAGCTAACCGACATCGACTTTTAGCCATTCACTTTTTGTCATCCTGACGACAGGAAGGATCTTCGGAGAATGATTTTTTGCCAACTACCGAAGATCCTTCCTGTCGTCAGGATGACAAACAAGAACAAAGCTTAATTCCGCTTCTACTCTGCTATGAAACATCTCTTTCTGCTTTCCATTCTCCTGATCGGCTGCAAAACCGACTCGAAACAGACCGACGAAAAATCAGCGACGTTGCCCATCGTCGGCACGTGGAAACTGCTGTCGGGTACGCTCATCGAAAAGGGCGACACGACCACAACCGACTACACGAAAAACGCGTCGTTCGTCAAGATCATCAACGATACGCACTTCGCTTTTTTCAACCACGACCTGAACCACGGCAAAGGCCCGTCGCCCAGCTACAACTCCGGCGGGGGCACCTACACGCTGGCCAACAGCACCTATACCGAGCACCTCGACTACTGCACCGACCGGCAGTGGGAGGGCCATACCTTTCCGTTTACGATCACGATTCAGAACGATACGCTCGTACAGCAGGGGGTCGAAAAAATTCCGGCCGCCGGTATCGACCGCCTGAACATCGAACGGTACGTTCGGGTGAAGTAGCAAGTGATGAATCAAAAATAATTCAACACAGAGTCACAGAGAACACAGAAGCTTAGTTAGCTGATAATTAGCATATTACTGTTAATCTGTCTCTGCGTTCTCGGTGACTCTGTGTTAAACTGTTTTTGCCCTGGTACTTAGTTATACTCAAAATGGCTCAAACAATATCCTGCTGTTTGAGACAATCGTTACTACCTGTTTCCATGACCGCCCAGTCTACGCTCCTCCCCTGCCAGAAGCACCTGTTTCGCCTGCCCGACGGTGTGCATTACCTCAACTGCGCGACACGCTCCCCATTCAGCCTGACCATTGAGCAGGCGGGTCACGACGCACTGACGCGGCACGCCAACCCGTTTGGTCTTCGGCCGGACGATTTTTTCGACGGCAGCACGGCTGTCCGCGAGAAGTTTGCCCGGCTTATCAACCTGCCCGACCCGGAGCGGGTAGCCCTGATTCCGGCGGTGTCGTACGGAATGGCCATCGTCGCCCGAAACCTGCCTCGTAAGCCGGGTATCCGGGCAGGGCAACAAATCGTGTTGATAGGCGATGAGTTTCCCAGCGATGTCTACGCATGGGACCGGGTCGTAGCGGAACTGGGTCTGACAATTCGTACAGTACCGATGCCCGACGGGTTTCCGAAGGGGCCAGCCTGGAACGAACGACTGCTCGACGCGATCACGACCGATACGGCGTTGGTGGTAGCCCCCCCGACGCACTGGATGTACGGCACCCGCTTCGATCTGGCAACCATCGGGCAACGGGCGCGGGAAGTCGGTGCGTGGCTGGCTGTCGACGGTACGCAGTCCGTCGGGGCGCTTCCGTTCGACTGGCAACAGGTACAGCCCGACGCACTGATCTGTGCGGGCTACAAATGGCTGATGGGGCCGTATTCAATGGGACTGGCCTGCTTTGGCCCTGCCTTCGACGAGGGCATTCCGCTGGAGGAAAGCTGGATGAACCGGCTCGACAGCAATCAGTTTCACCGGCTCATGGATTACCAGTCGGCCTACCGGCCCAAAGCGTACCGCTACAATGTGGGCGAGCAGACGCACTTTGTCCAGATGCCCATGCTCGAAGCCGCGCTGACTCAGCTGCTCGACTGGCAACCCGAGCGCATTCAGGCCTATACCGAAGCCCTGATGGCCCCCGTCTGGCCCGAACTGGAACCGCTGGGGTGCCGCGTCGAACCCGTCGACGGTACGGTTGGCCGTAGTCATCACCTGGTTGGGCTGTGGTTGTCGGAACAGGCCGACCCGATGGCAGTGGCGCAGGTACTGCACGAACGGCAGGTATCCATCTCGGCGCGGTCGGGGGTATTGCGCATCGCCCCGCACCTCTATAATACCCCCGACGACGCACAGGCGCTGGTCGATGCGCTGCGCCTTGCTCTTCGCTGATCGCCCACGCTACACCGAATACAGTTCAAGCGGTAATCCATCGGGATCGGCAAAGAACGTAAAGCGTTTGCCCGTCAGTTCGTCGACACGGACCGGCTCGGTATCAATGCCTTTACCAGTCAGATCAGCTATCGCTGCGTCGAGGTCCGCTACGGCGAAGGCCAGATGGCGCAGACCAAGGGCTTCCGGGCGCGAGGGGCGGGGCGGTGGATTGGGAAACGAAAACAGCTCGATCTGATACTGCCCGTTGACAGCCAGATCGAGCTTGTACGATTGCCGTTCGGCCCGGTAGGTTTCCTGCACGATGGTCAGGCCCAGCACATCCGTATAGAATTGTTTGGCCCGTTCGTAATCAGAGCAGATAATGGCGACGTGATGAATGGCTTCGAGCAACGGCATAGTTCAGGGCTTTAGCAACGTGTCGCCCAGCGTATCAACCTGCGTCACGTCTTTTTTGGTTTTGTTCGTCCCCTCGAAAGCCCGTTCGGCCTCCCGTCGTTTGTTCCAGGGTGCCGTTGTCCGGCGGCCCATGTCGATAGCCAGCAGGGCCACAATGGTCGTAAAAACGATAAAGACGACGATAAAAATGCGTCGGTTGCGGTTCATTGGGTGCGTTTAAGGTTTATAGTTTAAGGGTTAACGTTGCGGATCAGTAACTGTTGGCTTCTACGTCGACTTCAACCCTCAAACATGAAACTAGCTAGTGCGTAATTCTTTCGGGGCAATTGTAAACGCAATCGACCCTGTCCGGCCCGACACCTCGGCCCAGCTCAGACCGTCGAACTGCACGGCGACTACGGCCCCCTTGCTCATGGAGCCAACCGACTGATGCGTCAGGAATTCGGCGAAATAAGACACGTCGGGGTTATGCCCTACGATCATGGCCGACTGCACCGAATCGGGTAGTCGATTTACAGTCGACAGATACGCCTTTGGCCCGCCCTCGAACAACGTTTCGTCAAGCTGAATCTGCTCGGGACTAAATTCGATCTGCTCAGCGATGACCTTGGCCGTATCGCGGGCACGGGGAGCCGTACTGCTGATAATCTGATCGGGCACTGCCGGTTTGTCGCGCAAAAACCGCCCGATACGAGCAGCCGCCATGATGCCTTCGGAAATTAATTCGCGATCATGGTCGCTCATAAACGTAGCCCGGTCTTCGGCTTTCGCGTGGCGGACAATGTACAGGGTACGTATCATAGTGTACTTTCTCAGGATTCTTTGGCTGCAAAACTACCAACATGAGCATCAATCAATAGCCCGGCAACCAGTCTATTTTGACTTTAACTAAGCCAATGTTACCGATTTTGTTTGAACTCACTTAAACAGATTCGTTACTTTTTAAGTAGTGTTTGTAACGAAATCGTTTGTACTGAAAACCAAATCGCCCGTATCGGGACCAAAACAACATGCGCTTCGAAGGAGATACCTGTACGCTGTCGTTTGGCCTGCACGCCCGAAAAAATCAGGTACAGTTACAGGGTACGGTGTGGCCGCGGGGGTCAGCTAATCCCAAGTACGAGGCTGTGCGACCGAGCGTTCAGTTCAGTACTTTATTCGATCAGGCCGGTCTGGAATCGCTGCATCAGTGGCTTCTGAACGGCTCAAACGGCGACATTTCATTGCCTGAACCCCTCCGACTCGCCCGGCGGCTACCCGCCGACTACGATAACTCACTCGCGTTCGAAATTCAGTTTCAGCTGGCCGAAATACCCGACTGGTGGCGTTGGGATACCGCCTTTCCACTACGGGTGCAAATCGTCGTCCAACAACCCGAATTCGCCTTCCTGGTACAATCCCTGGAACGTACTCACTGGCTCGACACTTAAACCCGCTCGACCACCAGCCAATTGACACGGATCACCCCGTCACCTGTCTGTTTAACAGTAGCACCATCGGCACTAAACAAATAGGGTTATACCGAACGTATAGACAGTAGGGTATGCGTATACGTTGAATAAGGTAGTTTTGTGGAGGCAACGTTCAACTTGACTACAGCTTCGGCAGTTCGGTTGACAATGCCTATTTTTGCGCACCGAACGCAAGCCGGTTTTCCTTGATTCTATGCCCCATCAATCCATACAGCAGTTGTTGAAGACTGCCCCTGTCGGCACGGTTGTTACCGTCAAAGGCTGGGTACGTACCAAACGCGAAAGTAAAAATGCCGTCTTTATTGCCCTCAACGATGGCTCAACGATCAACACCATTCAGGCCGTAGCCCAGCCGGAACAGCTTTCCGACGATTTGCTGCGGCTTATCACAACGGGGGCCTGCCTGTCGGTAACGGGTGAGCTGGTCGAGTCGCAGGGATCGGGACAGGCGGTCGAGTTGAAAATCAGTGATGTGCTCGTGTACGGTCCCGCCGACCCCGACAAGTACCCGCTACAACCCAAGCGACACTCGCTGGAATTTCTGCGTGAGATCGCCCACCTGCGCCCCCGCACCAATACGTTCAGTGCTATTTTGCGCGTTCGCCACGCGCTGGCCTTTGCGGTGCATAACTACTTCAACGACAACGGGTTTTACTACCTCAATACGCCGATCATTACCGCGTCCGATGCTGAAGGGGCCGGGGAGATGTTCCGCGTTACAACCCTCGACGCCACCAAACCACCGCTGACCGACGACGGGAAAGTCGACTACAGTCAGGACTTTTTCGGGCGCGAAACCAACCTGACCGTGTCGGGACAGCTGGAGGGCGAACTGGGGGCGATGGCACTGGGTAAGATCTACACCTTCGGCCCGACGTTCCGCGCGGAAAACTCCAACACGACCCGCCACCTCGCCGAGTTCTGGATGATCGAGCCAGAAATGGCTTTCTATGAGTTGGACGACAACATGGCGCTGGCCGAAGATTTCGTCAAAACGGTGATTCGCTACGCCCTCGACCACTGCGCCGACGATCTGGCCTTTCTGGACAACCGGCTGAAAGACGAGGAGAAAACCAAAAAGAAAGAAGAACAAAGCGAACTGAGCTTACTGGAAAAGCTGCGGTTTGTGGTCGACAACGAGTTTCAGAAACTGACCTATACCGACGCCATCGAGATTCTGCTGAACTCGAAACCGGCTAAAAAAGGGCAGTTTCAGTATGAGGTTAGCTGGGGTGTCGACCTGCAATCGGAACATGAGCGGTATCTGGTCGAGAAACACTTCAAAAAACCGGTTATCCTGACCAACTACCCCCGCGCCATCAAGGCGTTCTACATGAAACAGGACGACGAAGATGCCAAAAACGACCGGGGTGACGTGTTCGGCCCGACCGTTCGGGCGATGGATGTGCTGTTTCCGGGCATCGGTGAAATCATCGGCGGCTCGCAGCGCGAAGACAACTACGACAAGCTGGTGGCCCGTATGGAAGAAGTCGGCATCGAACCCGACGCGCTGTGGTGGTACCTCGACACGCGCCGGTTCGGGTCGGCCCCGCACGCCGGTTTCGGTCTGGGCTTCGAGCGGCTGGTGCTGTTCGTAACCGGCATGGGCAACATCCGCGACGTGATCCCCTTCCCCCGCGCCCCCAAGCAGGCAGAATTTTGAGTTTGTCGTTTGTGGTTTTATGGTTTGTAGTTAGCGGGTATCAGCCAGCACTCTCACCGTAGAAACCACAAACCACGAACTATAAACCACAAACTAACGATGCTCCTCGCTCTGCCAATTTTTCTTGCGTTATCGTCTGGCTTTGTCGTCGTCGGTGTGTACACCGAGCGCAAAATCTCGGCGTTTATGCAGGACCGTCTGGGGCCGATGGAGACCGGCAAATGGGGCCTACTGCAACTCTTCGCCGACCTGCTCAAGCTGCTCCAGAAAGAAGATATTGTACCCACAGCGGCCGACCGGCGGCTCTTTTTACTAGCGCCGGCCATCATCTTCGCATCGGTGTTTGCGGGCTTTGCCGTGCTGCCGCTTACTCCTGATTTGCAGGGATCGGGTGCCGCCGTGGGTGTATTTTACCTCATGGCCATCGTCTCGTTCGACGTGGTCGGCATCCTGATGGCGGGCTGGGGCTCCAACAATAAGTACTCGCTATTTGGGGCAATGCGGTCGGTGGCGCAGATTATCTCCTACGAAATCCCGCTGGGCCTGACCATTTTGTGCGTCGTGATGATTTGTCAGACGCTCGACTTACAGGCCATCAGCGCGCAGCAGGGCATCTTTACAACCGATACCAATTACCTGTTTGGCTTGAAAGCGCTCGGTATCGACGTCACGAACTGGGGCGGCATCTTCAGCTGGAATATCGTCCGTAATCCCTTTCTGATCGTTGCCTACGTCATCTTTTTCATCTGTACGCTGGCCGAAAGCAACCGCGCCCCGTTCGACTTACCCGAAGGCGAATCCGAGATTGTGGGCGGCTTTCACACCGAGTATTCCGGGATGCGGTTTGCCCTGCTCTATCTGTCGGAATATGCCATGATGCTACTGGTGTCGTTTCTCGGTGCGGTATTATTTCTGGGTAGCTGGAACACACCCCTGCCCAACCTGGGCCCTGTTCGGCTCGCCGACTGGACGAGTGGAGCACCCGGTACACTTTGGGGCAACGTCACGGGTGCGTTCTGGCTGCTAAGCAAGGTCTTTCTGGCTGTACTGGTGCAGATGTGGGTTCGCTGGACGCTTCCACGCGTCCGCGTCGATCAGATGATGTTTCTGTGCTGGAAAGTGCTTACCCCCGCTGGACTGCTACTCCTGCTACTCTCCGGTATCTGGCGGTTACTGATGGTCTGACCAATCGTCTCAAACGCCGGAGAAACCGATTCGAACGCGCGTCAGCCGGATGTCGGCTCCCTTAAATTGACGCTGCATCTCATCATAGGCCATGTCGATTGCTTCGTCGGGGTCAGCAGCCGCAATAGACCGATCTACGTTAAGTAAAATATGCTGGTTCATACTGTCGAGCACGTCGAATATGATTCGCAGTAACTGCTTCTTTTTGTTAGCCATGATAGTCAGGGAAATAAACCGATCGCTGGTGTACGGATCAGCTGTAATCGCTGAGCAAAAATAGCAAGCGACTATTACATTTGTATTATACCTAACAAACAAATAGTATACAATCAGGTGTACGGATACTAACCCGGCCAAGTTTCCCTTTCTACCGACTAGCATCGTGGCCCATCGGTTCGTACCTTTGCCGCCTTTTGTAGCGTTATTACATGGGCATACTCACACCAGACCCAACGGGCGATCTGGCCTGGCGGACCGCCTGGCAATCGTCAATCTTCCGTTGGAAATTTATACTCGGACTGATCGGGGTCATTACATTATTGCTGACGTTTCCGCTGTTCTTCCAAACCATTGAACGTCATACCGGCCCCGTCCTGAGCGACTGGGTACTGACTCAGCTGCCGCCACAGGATGTTTCTATCGGTATTTTTCTGCTGATCTGGGCCACGGCCGCTATACTGGTTGTCCGCGCCCGGCGCAGCCCGGCCATATTCATGCTGTTTATTTACGGCTATCTGATCGTCAGTCTGTCGCGAATGCTGAGTATCAACCTAGTACCACTCAACCCGCCAGTTGGTCTTATTCCGCTCATCGACCCGATCAGCAACGCGTTCTACGGTAAGTCGTACATTACCAAAGACTTGTTTTATTCCGGGCATACCTCAACGATTTTTCTGATGTTTCTCTGTCTCCGCCGGCCCGGCGACCGACTCTTTGCGCTGATTGGATCGTTGATCGTTGGTGGATTGTTGCTGGTGCAGCACGTACACTACACCATCGACGTCATCGGTGCTTTTGTCTTCACGTACCCGCTTTACTGGCTGGGCAAAAAACTCGCGCTGTCGGGCTGGAATCAGATTGATACGCGACCTGATTAGGGCAAACCAATTTTAAAAATTACGGGTTAAGCCGATTAGGGACACAAATCGTACAAGCTGGTCAAATCCTGAGAAAAGTCAAAACAACCCGTTGATTAATAGTAAATTAACCACCTAACTGGTCTGAATAAGGGGTACAAACAGCCTGAAAATAGTTAAAGTCACATTAATTAAATTCAGTCTACGTACTCCTAAAATTGTAAATTTTGTAGATTTGGGGCTTTACAAAACCATTGAGCCTGGCGCGTATGATAGCGCTCGGCAACGGTTGGCATCGAACGCGGAGACCCCGAATTGTAAACCACCGATATGAGCAAAATAGACTTACCGCCCTTCACACTGGGCGAAACGATTACCTCCGAACAACGTCAGTTTTTCAATAAACATGGTGTGATCGTTTTTCGAAATTTCATCAATCCCGAAACGGTAAAATTATTCATCAGCGAAGTTAACCGCATTGAGAAGGAGTGGCTGGCCGAGGGCCGCGACAAAGTCAATGGTGTTCCGCTGAAATTTGGGCAGGATGAAGGGGGCAACCCAATGATTCAGCGAATGTGTTTCCTGTCGCAACACAGCAGCGCTCTGCACGAATTTTTGCAGGACCCCCGCCTGCAGGCCGCTGTCGACCTGTTGCAACCGTACGAAGGCCGCATTGCCGAAATCGAGAAAGACGGACTGATTCTGAATCACTACATCAAGACGCCCAACAGCAAATTCTCGCAGATGGGCTGGCATACCGACAGCCCCCGCGATATTTTTCTGGGTCAGCGGATCATGCCGATGCTGAATGTGGGCATTCACCTCAACGCCACCCCGTACGAAAACGGTGGGTTGCGGGTAATCCCGGGTACGCATAAGCAGGGTATTCTGAAAATGCTGTTCCGTAAGAAGTATTTCGTCGATAACGACCCCGACAAAAAAGAAATTGGTTTCGACATCAACGCGGGCGACCTGTCTGTACACGACGGTCGGCTGTGGCACCGGGCGCAGCAATCGCCTTACGTTGGTGAAGCAAGCCGTCGGCGGGTGATGTACGTGCCGGTCGTGACGGGCAAGTACATGCCGAAGAACGAGCACAGCAAAACGCCGTTCTACCACCGGTTCATCTCGAAGGTTAATATCTAAATTGAGTGGTAAAGTCGTAGAGTTGTAAGGTTGTAAGGTTACCTCCGGTGTAACATACAGCCTTACAACTCTTTGCTTTTGGTGCCTGGTGGCATCGGATGGCCAGACGCGCCAGCAACTTTATATCAATACAACTTCCCAACCATACAACTCAAAAATGCCCTACGCCCTGATCACTGGTGCCAGTAAAGGCATTGGCCTGGCCATTGCCGACGAGCTAGCCCGGCGCAAGTTTGATCTCCTATTGGTAGCCCGTTCAACCGACTTACTGACCAGAGAAGCACATCGGTTGGCATCGACGTACGGTGTAAAAACCGATACGCTGTCAGTTGACCTGGCCGAAGCAGGTGCAGCCCAGCAGGTATTCGACTGGTGTCAGCAGAAGCAGTACACGGTGCAGGTACTGGTCAACAACGCAGGCTACGGATTGAGCGGCTTGTTTGAGCAGCATAAGCTGAACGAACACCTCGCCATGATGCAGGTCAACATGACTACGCTGGTTGAACTGACGTATCTGTTTCTGCCCCGGCTTAAGCAGCAATCCCGTGCGTATGTCCTCAACATCGGCAGTTCGGCCGCTTATCAGGCCATTCCCCGCCTGAGTTTGTATGCTGCCTCGAAGTCATTCGTGCTACAATTCAGTCGTGGCTTACGGCAGGAATTGAGAAAAACGGGCGTCAGCGTTACGTGCGTGTGCCCCGGCGCTACCGATACCAACTTTGTCGACCGGGCACAGATTGGCGACAAAGGCCGTAAAGCGGCCGAGAAAGTCAATATGACCCCGGCGGAAGTAGCGCGGCAGGCAGTAGCTGCTACCCTGTCAGGGCAGGCGGAACTGGTTACGGGGGTGCTCAACAAACTGGGTAAGCTGATGGCCTGGCTCCTGCCGAAAGGGCTGGTCGAAACGACGGCGGGGAGCATTTACGAGTAGCGACGCGACCGCACGGGCGGCTACCGTGGCGCGGCCCGGCCGTCGTGTCTCAGCACGCGTCAGCAACCTCATCCGTCGGTGCGGTCGCGTCGCTACAAACCCAACTGTGGCACTTTCTTTGTACAGCCACGGTTATCACGACATAACTTAGTCTTCCGACGTTGGATGCCGGTGATTTTCAATACCCAAAGCGGGTATGTCATCCTTGCCTGCCGACGTCCACTTCATTCATGCAATTTACCGATTTAGAACTGATTGACCCTATCCTTGAGGCTTTGACCGAAGAGGGGTACTCATCACCCACACCCATTCAGCAGCAGGCGATCCCGCTGCTGCTCAACCGCCGGGATCTGCTCGGCTGCGCACAGACGGGCACTGGTAAAACAGCCGCTTTTGCCATTCCTATTCTGCAACTGCTCGCCACCGACAAAAGCAAACAGGCCAACGCTCCCCGGCGAATTAAAACGCTGGTGCTGACCCCGACACGCGAGCTGGCTATTCAGATCGATGAGAGCTTTGCCGCTTACGGTCGTCACCTGAACATGAAACATACCGTTATTTTCGGTGGCGTTTCGCAACACAGTCAGGTCAATACGATCCGGTCGGGTATCGATATTCTGGTGGCAACACCGGGTCGGCTACTTGATCTAATGAATCAGGGCATCATCAACCTGCGCGACGTACAGTACTTCGTACTCGACGAAGCCGACCGGATGCTCGACATGGGTTTTATCCACGACGTGAAGCGGGTCATTGCCAAATTGCCGGAGCGTCGGCAGTCGCTGTTTTTCTCGGCGACCATGCCGCCCGACGTGGCGAAACTGGCCGATACGATTCTGAACAATCCGGCAAAAGTCGAAGTGACACCCGTCTCTTCAACCGCCGACACCATTGAGCAAGCCCTGTACTTCGTCAGCAAAGACAATAAGCGGAAGCTGCTGGCCCATATTCTGGAAGATAGCCGCATCAAG
Organism: uncultured Spirosoma sp.; assembly: GCA_964581865.1. Classification (GTDB taxonomy): domain Bacteria; phylum Bacteroidota; class Bacteroidia; order Cytophagales; family Spirosomataceae; genus Spirosoma. The sequence continues at coordinate 234,808 of CAZOQC010000004.1, read as the reverse complement.
TCGGTGCTGGTATTTGCCCGGACGAAACACGGAGCCGACCGCGTTGTCAAAGATCTGGTGAAGGATGGTATTCAGGCTGAAGCGATTCACGGCAACAAGTCGCAGAATGCCCGGCAACGTGCGCTCACCAACTTTAAAACCCGTGAAACACGCGTACTGGTGGCAACCGACATTGCGGCCCGTGGTATCGACGTCGATGAACTGTCGCACGTGATTAACTACGAACTGCCCAATATTCCTGAAACGTACGTTCACCGCATCGGCCGGACGGGTCGGGCAGGGCATGACGGGATCGCGCTGTCATTCTGTGACGAAGAAGAAACCGAATTCCTGCGCGATATCCACAAGCTGATTGGGAAGAAGATACCTGTCGTCGAAGACCACCCTTATGTGCTCGCCATTAGTGCATCGACGGTGACGCCGAAAGCTCCGCAACCGCAGCGTGGGCAGGGTCGTGGTCAACAGCGTAGTAGCAACGGCAACCGGCCATCAGGCCAGCAAAGCCGGGGCAACGAGCAGCAGCGGTCGAGTACCCCATCGGGTCAGCGACCTCAGTCGAACAGCCGCCCCGCGTCGGGTCAGGGTCGGCCGGAGTCGGGCCGGGATAGCCGCAACGGTTCGGCAAACGAGCAGCGCGACACGCGTACCAGTCAGCCGCAGGGCAATAGCCGACGTGACAACCAGCCAAGTCAATCGAGTCCATCAAATCGCCCGGGTCGTACCAGCGAAGATAAGCCGGGCCGGGGTACGGGAAACAGCCGCTACCTCGACTTTGGCAACGATAAGAATTATTGATAATCAGCCCCGGCTTTACGAGCCGGGGCTTTTTTATTGGCCTGTAATTAGCTGGTGGCAGGCATACGCTTCGCGCACACTTGGAACGGTGACGACCCCGGTCTGGGGTAACAGAACCTGCCCGGCCCTTCTTCCCTCGAAAACCGATTACTTTGTCGACAGAAACTTCCCCCGGTTACTTCGATGGAAGCAACGCTACTCTCGCTGACGGGACTTGCTGTACTTGTGCGGATTGTGGCCAATCCACTGGCGAACGTTTTTCAGTAACAGTTGACCCACCGGGGTATAAACCCGTTGTTCATAACCGGCGCGACGTTTGGCCTGTTGACAGTCGCCTGCCTGATCGGCTGGCAGCAAGTACCAATCACCAGCTTGTCGAATACGTTCTGGTCGACTATCGTGCTGACCAGCCTGTTTGCCGTGCTCGGCAATGTCTTTCTGGTGCGGGCACTACAGATCGGCGATCTATCAGTACTGGGGCCAATCAATGCGTACAAATCGGTAGTTGGGCTGGTACTGGGAGTAGTCCTGCTCCACGAAATTCCGGACTGGTGGGGGCTGATCGGCATACTACTGATCGTTGCGGGTAGTTACATAGTCGTTACCGATCGGGGCGAACCCGTATCCCGCTCTATTTTTCAGCGCCCGGCGATCCGGTTGCGGTTGCTGGCCCTGCTTTTCTCAGCCGCCGACGGAGCGTTCCTGAAAAAAGCACTGCTGGAATCGACGCCCTTTGTCGCTTTTTTCTGCTGGTGTGCACTGAGTTTTCTGTTCACACTCGTTTGGGTAATGCTGACCGGTCGGCATAGCTGGCGACCGCAGTTGGTCGCGCTGTCGAATCATAAACGTATCTTCGCCGGTTTGTGTCTGCTGGTTGGATTGACGCAGTATACCAGCAACATCGTGCTGGCCAGCCTGCCCGTTGGGTACGCCCTGGCCCTATTTCAACTGTCGGCACTGGTCAGCGTGGGGATGGGCTACTTCTTCTTTCGGGAGCAACATATTGCCCGCAAACTGTTGGGTGCGGGCATTATGCTGGCGGGGGCAGTGCTGATTACGTTACTGGGCTGACACTACTTTTCGTCCGACCAGCACTCGCCGGCGATTGTCGTAATTTTCAGCAACACGATATTTGGATCGTCTTTACCTTCTGGAAACCAGTCCTGTACGTTATCATCCCATAACTCATCGACTTTTGCCTGATCGCTCACCACTTCCGCCGTTCCCGATGTGCTGACCGTTACCTGCTTTTCGGGGCTGGAGAAGCCAAGCGAGATAGCCGGATGCTGCTTAATCTGGGCCACTTTATCCGAATTTTTGCGGGTATAGAACCACATCGTTCCATCGGGGTCGAGTTGGCGCGTCAGCATGGGGCGGCTACGCAGGGTCCCATCCGGCAACTGCGTCGTCAACAGGGCCAGTTTGATGTCCTGAATATTCTTTTTAATCTTATTGAACTCGTGGGGACTGAGCTTTTCTTTGGTTTCCATAAACGTGTCTGTCGAGCCGGTATAAGTAGCTGTAGCAGCGGAAGGTTTGGCAATCGGTCAACTTTTCGGTAAGTATGCATAAACCGATTCAGCGGCACGACTCGTTAACCAGTCATGGACAAAATTTACAAATCCAGCAATCCCGACGATATTCCGAAGTATGATAAGGCATACTGGTGGTCGAAAACGCCACAGAAGCGACTCGACGCGGCTCTGACAATCATCCGTCGGGCCAAAGCCATCTACTACGCAAACCCGGCAAACCCGCCACTTGGCAATGGAGGACAGGTACTTAAATCTAATAAGCCTATTTAACGCCCGCATCCCCGCCGAATTCCACCCGTCGAACCCTGACCGCCCATCCGTAGTTGCACAGTAACGACATTATCCCGACCGGTTTATACTCCATCAATGCAACGCTATTTTTTACTGGTTTTCGCCTGCTTTATGCTGTTTCAATTGCCGGGCTGTGCCCCGCGCTACCGGGGTCCGAAAACAGACCATTTCAACGGTAAGAAGTTCGTTAATCCCGGCCAGTCGGAACGGGCGTCGGGCAACTTACTCGAATGGTTGCTTCACCGCGACAAAGGGCCGTGGCCTGAGCAGCCCGACGCGTACATCGGCAGCAAACCGCAAACCCGCGTGGAAGGTGACAGCGTCGTGCTGACGTTTGTCAACCATTCGACATTTCTGATTCAGACCAACGGCCTGAACATCCTGACCGACCCCGTCTGGTCGGAGCGGGTTGGCCCAACGTCGTGGCTGGGCATCAGGCGTAAGCGGCCACCGGGACTGCGCTTTGAGGAACTGCCCCCTATCGACGTCGTACTGCTGAGCCACAACCACTACGACCACCTCGACCTGCCCACGATCAGAAAGCTGGTCAAGGCGCACAACCCGCTGTTTGTCACACCGTTGGGTGTATCGTATTTGCCGAAAGGTGCGGGTGGGCGTGTCAGTAAAGAACTCGACTGGAACGATACGCTGCGCATTAACGACAAATTGTCACTGACCTGTACGCAGGCGCAGCATTTCAGCAATCGGGGTCTGTTCGACCGCAATCAGACGCTATGGGCGGGTTACTTACTTCATTCGTCGTTTGGTACGCTGTTCTTTTGTGGCGACAGCGCTTACGGCCCACATTACCGGAACATAAGCGAACAGGCAGGTACGATCAAGCTGGCGTTGCTCCCGATCGGCTCCTACCGGCCGGAGTGGTTTATGGCCCCCGTCCATATGTCGCCCGCCGGGGCCGTGCAGACGATGCTCGACCTGAAAGCACCGCAGGCAGTGGGCATTCACTTCGGCACCTTTCAGCAGGGCGACGATGGACTCTACGAACCGGCGGCAGATCTGAAACAGGCGCTGCTCAACCGGAACGTACCCGCCAGCCGGTTCATCGTACCGCAGGAAGGGCGATCTATGGTGTTTCACTAGGGCATTCCGTACTTTTGCGGCATGGAACGTACCGACCGGGAAATACGCAAGAGTGAACGACTGACGCATCTGAAATACGACATCCGTGGTCCGGTCTACGAAAAAGCCCTCGAACTGGAGAGTCAGGGGTACAAAATTATCAGCCTGAACATCGGCAACCCGGCTCCGTTTGGCTTCGATGCACCCGACGAGATCGTCCACGACATCATTCTGAACATCCGCAACGCCCAGGGGTACTCTGACTCACGGGGGCTATTTGCGGCCCGGAAAGCGGTCATGCACTACACGCAGACGCTGGGGTTGCCGGGCGTAACGATCAACGATGTGTACATCGGCAACGGCGTGAGCGAACTGATTCTGCTGTCGATGCAGGCGCTTATCAACGAAGGCGATGAAGTACTGGTCCCGTCGCCCGATTATCCGCTCTGGACAACGTCGGTGGCCCTCTGCGGAGGCAAACCGATTCACTACCGCTGCGACGAATCCAACAACTGGAACCCTGATCTGGCCGACATTGAAAGCAAAATAACCGATCGGACGCGGGCTGTTGTCGTTATCAACCCCAACAATCCAACGGGTGCTGTTTACGATCCCGCCGTACTGGAAGGTATGGCGCGTATCGCCGAGCGGAACAGCCTGATCGTGTTCGCCGATGAAATTTACGACCGGATTCTGTACGACGGAGCGACGCACCACCACATGGCCCGCTTCGTTCATGATACACTTTGTATTTCGATGGGTGGCCTGTCGAAGAACTACCGCGCGGCTGGTTTTCGGGGCGGCTGGCTGATTCTGAGCGGAGCGCGGCAACAAGCCAAATCGTATATCGAAGGACTGACGCTACTGGCGAGTCTGCGGCTCTGCGCCAACGTCCCGACACAATACGCCATTCAGACGGCCCTCGGTGGTTACCAGAGCATCAACGACCTGGTGATGCCCATGGGCCGGTTGTACAAGCAGATTATGCTGGCGTACAACCGGCTGATTGCCATTCCCGGCGTAACCTGCGTCAAGCCAAAAGGAGCCCTGTACGTGTTCCCCAAAATTGACCTAAGCCAGTTCCGCATCGCCGACGATAACGAGTTTGTGTACGATCTGCTGACGGAGCAAAAGGTACTGGTCGTGGCCGGAACGGGCTTCAACTTTTCCAACGATGGCCATTTTCGCGTCGTCTGTCTGCCCTCGATCGATGAACTGACCATCGCCATGGACCGCATCGAAGCGTTTCTGGAGAGCCGCCGGTTGTAGAGACGCAGGATGCTGCGTCTCAGCACGCGTCAGCAAACACCATCCGGTGTGATTACCATCCGGGGGCTGAGACGCAGCACCCTGCGTCGCTACAAATCTAACAGCTCATTTTATCGACCCGGCGCTGGTGACGACCGCCTTCAAATTCGGTGGTTAGAAACGCATCGACGCAGGCATAGGCTGTCTCCAGATCGATAAATCGTTCGGGCAGGCACAGCACGTTGGCGTCGTTGTGCTGCCGGGTAACCTGCGCCAGGTCGGGACGCCAGACAAGTGCAGCCCGTATTCCCTGGTGCTTATTGGCCGTCATCGAGACACCCTCTCCGCTCCCACAGATCAGAATGCCTCGTTCGGCCTTACCCGACTCTACCGCCGTAGCAACGGGGTGAGCAAAGTCGGCGTAGTCCGCCGAGTCGGCGGAGTACGTACCAAAATCTTCGACCGTATAATCGTGGTCGATTAGCCAGGTTTTGATGGCTTCCTTATACACAAATCCGGCGTGGTCGGCACCGATGGCAATGGATTGGGGCATGGGCAGTTGGCTCGTATTACAGCGGGGGAACAAAACGTTTTTCCAAAAATATCCGTTATTACAATCCCCTCTGCAATTAATCTGACTGGCATGGCTGACAGACAGACCGAACAATTTGCAAAGTGTAATAAGAATCAATCCATTACGTGCCCGTCAGTCACCCCCACTGCCTGTTAAGATTAGTATGGAAACAACGAAAGAAAACATTCAGCGCTCTGAAACACAAAGCACCGAACGCATAACGCAGGACTTACCAAAACGCGATGAACTGCTGCTGACGCCCGACGAACAGCGCATCAAAGAAGCCTTTCAGGATCACAACTGGAACGAGATCAAAACCGCCGACTCGTGGGTCATTTTTAAAGTAATGGCCGAGTTTGTCGAAGGCTTCGACAAACTGGCGAAGATTGGCCCCTGCGTGTCGATTTTCGGGTCGGCCCGCACGAAAGCCGATAACCCATTCTACAAGATGACCGAGGAAATCGCGGCCAAACTGGTACGGCATGGCTACGGCGTCATTACGGGTGGCGGTCCCGGCATTATGGAAGCGGGCAACAAGGGGGCGTACGAGCAGGGCGGCAAATCGGTCGGTCTGAACATCAAACTCCCGTTTGAGCAGCACAGCAATATTTACATCGACGCCGACAAAAGCATCAACTTCGACTTCTTTTTCGTCCGTAAAGTGATGTTCGTCAAATACGCGCAGGGCTTCGTAGTGATGCCCGGCGGGATGGGTACGCTCGATGAATTGTTTGAAGCGATTACGCTCATTCAAACCAAGAAGATTGCGCGTTTCCCCATCGTACTCGTCGGTCGTGCGTACTGGCAGGGCTTGATCGACTGGATCACCAATGTTATGCTGGGACAGGAACACAACATCAACCCCGAAGACATGAAGCTGATTACGATTGTCGACACCCCCGAAGACGCCGTGAAAGCCATCGATGATTTCTATCTGAAGTATTTGATGAAGCCGAACTTTTAAAGAGCGAAAGAATGAAAGAGCGATTGGCTGACGCCGGTGTAATCGCTCTTTCGCTCTTTCATTCTTTCGCTCTTTGACTAAAATTCCAGATACGGTGCGAGTTTTTCGATTGTCGGCGTGTCGAGAATACGAATCGGCTTCAATGATTCGGCTGATGTGTAAGCGCCGTGTTGCTCCCGGTACCGGACGATGACTTCAGCCTGCCGACGCGATAAAAACGGGTGCCGGTCAAGGTCGGCGGCACTGGCGGTGTTAATGGCGATACGGCGCGGTGCCGACCGTATCTGCCCCAGCCGTACCAACTCGACTCGCCCTGTTGAATCCAGCCCGTATATGTCGGTAAACTGCGCCGATGAAACGAAACCACCCAGCGCATTTCTGAATTTTAAAATCCGGCTCGCGGATGCAGGCCCGATACCGGTTAGCGCGACAAGCTGTGAGCTATCCGCCGTGTTGATGTCGAAGGGTTGCAACACGGACCGCTCGGTGCGGGGGCGGTCGGGATAGCGGTTGCCGGACGCGTAACTAAACGAAGCGGGCCGGTTCTCGTACTGACGTGCTCCGCCGTTAGCCGCCAGCGCCGTGTTTTCGGGTAGCGTAATGTACGATTCCAGTTCGGCGTATAGCGTTGGCGGGAAATTGTAGATTTTCAGCAGATCGGCCTTCCGACGAAACTGCCCGCCCTTGCTCCGGTATTTGTCAATGCGCTCGGCCATCCATTGCGGTACGCCCAGCCGTTGCCAATCGGCAACACTAATCGTATTTGGATCAAAATTGAAACGCTCGGCAGCGCGACGGGTGCGGGGACTAAAGCGTTCAGCGTCGGTCCGATCACGATCATCGCTACGGCTGTACCGGGGTTGGGTCGCTTCCTCGTCCTGCATCAGCGTCAGCAGGCTATCCAGTTTTTTCTGATCGGTGACGGAGGTATCGATCGAGGGCGCTGGCATCAACCGCTTGTACAGGATAGTCGTGAGCAACGCGACACAGATGCAGGCAAGGAGGATGAGAATACCGCGACCTTCGTGGTACGATACGCGGAAATAGTCGCTGACGAGCGACTGCAAACGACGAAACATGCTGTTATGTAAGTTACGGTGTTACAGCCTGCAACCTACGCAACAGCATACTGTCATGTGTATAGTTTTGATTGAATGGCTGTTTCTTGAACTGTGATTTTTGTGATTACACTGATAAGCCGTGATTTTTCCTCTTCATCAGCGAAATCAAAAAATCAGCGTTCAAAACTGCCTGAACTGTGATTATTATGATCACAGTTCAAGACTAATCACGATCAATCACATAATCACAAAAATCACGGTTCAGATTATCTTGAACTATGATTGACGCTGATTTACTGATTGCCATGATTCTTAAAATCACATTCTATCATAATAATCACAAAAATCACAGTTCAGAACAAATCACAGTTCAGACCTAATCAGCTAGTTTCAGAATCTTACCCGATGCTAAATCGCATAGATACAGTTCTTTTTTCTGGTCTTCACCGAAAGCCGAAATCGAACCGGCACGGGCAATGATTTCCTGGTTCGTGGCTTTCCTGCCGTCAGTAGTAGTCAACGCCCAGACGCGGCCGCTAGCGAAATCGGCGTAGATATACTTGCCTTTCAGCGACGGAATGGCACTGCCCCGGTACACATTCCCCCCGGTGATCGACACGTTACCATCATCGTGTTTATACTGCCAGATCGGCTCAATCAGGTTGGCTGGTTTCTTACCGTCCGGCTCCTTATACGACTGACGACCTTCTTCGATACGCCAGCCGTAGTTGCCGCCTTTCGTCAGAATATCGACTTCTTCAAGCTCGTTCTGTCCTACGTCGCCCGCCCAAAGCCGGTTCTGTTGGTCGAAGCTAATTCGCCACGGATTACGCAGGCCGTAGGCAAAAACTTCAGGCCGGGCGTTGGCTTCGTTAGCAAATGGGTTGTCGGCCGGAATGCCGTAGTGACCTTTTTCGGTACTGTTCACGTCGATACGCAGCACCTTACCCAGCCAGCTCTGCCGATTTTGCGCGTTGTTGTGCGGGTCGCCCCCGCTGCCACCGTCACCCGTTGAAATGTACAGGTATCCATCGGGGCCGAACAGCACCTTGCCGCCGTTGTGGTTAGCGTAAGGCTGGCTAAACCGAATCAGCACCACTTCCGTGGCCGGATCTACGGTCGTGGCCGACGGGGAGGCTGCTTTGAACCGACTGATGATTGTCTCGCGCGGATTATTCTTAGTGTAGTTGACGTAGAAATATCCATTTTCGCGGAATTTGGGGTGGAAGGCCAGGCCCAGCAACCCCATTTCGCCCCCGTAGCCTACTTTGTTGCGGATGTCCAGATAAACCGGTGCAGCCGTCGCACTGGCACTGTTGTTGAACGAGCGAATACGCCCGGCCTGCTCTACGACAAATAGCCGATTGGTCCCGTCCTGCGCGTACGTGTACTCGACAGGTGCGTCAAACTTGAGTTTGGGGTACGCGTCAACGACTTTAACAACGGCCTTAGGCGCAGCAGGCGGTGTTTTCAGTTTGTCGGATTTGGTGGCTAACGAAGGCAACAGAGAGGCTTGCGCAATGGATGCAGACCCAGTGGCGTCGGCGGGTTGGATAAATGTGTTGGCTAGCCAGGCAAAGCCAGCTGTTGCCAGCAGACAGATGCCAAAGGGGGTAATTGCTTTACTAAACATGAGTCACAACGATGAATTGACCTACTGGTTGCAAAGCTGACGCCAAACCTGTCTCTCGAACTTAACACGGCCATATTGAGTTGAAAAATGAGATAATAACCGTTCCGACGGCGAACAAACGCCCATCCAGCCTTATCAGCTGTTGGGCGCGTTCCTCACAGCGGGGCAGGTTTTCCACTATCAATTTTAGTCACTCAGGGTATCGCCATGACGGTTGCCAACGCCCCTTTTCTCGATCACCTGCTGGCGCAGCGCGCTCAGTACCGCTACAAACTACCGTCGCGCCCGGCGGCCGGGCAGTTCATCGACCAGTTGATGCGACTGCTCTTTCCCGTCACGCAGGACTGTCAGGCGTTGTCGCAAAATATTGAGGAGTCGTACCAGTCGCTCAATAATCAGCTTGTCAGTTTGCTGCGCCCCCTCGACAGCAACCTGCCGGATGCCCCCGATATACTGGCCAATCAGCTATTCGACAAGCTGCCCGCCATTTACGATAATCTGCTGTTCGACGCCCACGCCATCGCCGATAACGACCCGGCGGCCGTTGGCATGGAAGAAGTCGTGGCGGTTTATCCCGGCTTCTACGCCATCGCCGTGTACCGGATTGCCCACGAGCTGATGCGGATGAATGTGCCGCTGCTGCCCCGCATGCTTACCGAGTACGCTCACGGTCAGACGGGGATCGATATTCACCCCGGTGCGCAGATTGGCCGGTCGTTCTTCATCGACCACGGCACGGGTGTCGTCATCGGCGAAACAACGGTCATTGGTGACAATGTCAAAATTTACCAGGGTGTAACGCTCGGGGCGACGTACGTAGCTAAGTCGATGGCGCAGAAAAAGCGGCATCCAACCATTGAAAACGACGTAGTCATCTACGCCAACGCGACCATACTGGGCGGTTACACCGTTGTCGGGCACGACTCGATCATTGGCGGTAACGTCTGGCTGACGCAAAGCGTGGAGCCGCATTCGCTGGTTTTCCACCAGCACCAGACCGACATCCGGCTTAAATCGCTGGAGTCGCCCGAACCGATCAATTTTGTTATCTGAGTTTGAGGTGTGTAGCCTGGACGTCCACGTCCGGGTGGACGCGAAGCGGCCAAGTAGCTGCCGCCACAAATAGTTGCCCTAACGGGCACCCGGACGTGGACCGGTCCGCCGGCGCGGGTCCAGGCTACACATTACCTTACCCCATATGAAAGCAAACAGCATTCTCGATACCATTGGGCAAACCCCCCACGTCCGGCTGAGCCGGTTATTTCCGAATCACGACGTCTGGATGAAACTGGAGCGGGCCAACCCCGGTGCCAGTATAAAAGACCGCATTGCCCTGGCCATGGTCGACGATGCCGAAGCAAAGGGATTGCTCAAGTCCGGCAGCACCATTATCGAACCCACGTCGGGTAATACCGGTATCGGGCTGGCGATGGTAGCGGCCGTGAAAGGTTACAAACTGATTCTGGTGATGCCGGAATCGATGAGCATCGAGCGACGGCGGATTATGGCGGCTTACGGCGCTCAGTTCGACCTTACTCCCCGCGAACGGGGCATGAAAGGAGCCATCGAACGGGCCCACGCGCTGCTGCTCGAAACGCCTGATTCATGGATGCCGCAGCAGTTCGATAACCCCGCCAATATTGCCATTCATAAAGCCACTACCGCCCGCGAAATCCTGGCCGACTTCCCGGAGGGCTTCGACGCGCTCATTACGGGTGTCGGCACGGGGGGGCATATCACGGGGGTGTCGGAAGTACTGAAAGAGCACTTTCCGGCTATGCACACGTTCGCTGTCGAGCCGGAATTATCGTCGGTCATCAGTGGCGGTATGCCCGGCCCGCACCCTATTCAGGGCATCGGCGCGGGCTTCATTCCGCAAAACCTGCACACCGACACGATAGACGGTACCATCACGGTCAGTAAAGACGAGGCCTACAGCTGGGCCGAACGAGCCGCCCGCGAAGAAGGTATTTTCGTTGGTATTTCGTCGGGTGCGTCGCTGGCGGCTGTGGCGAAAAAACTGGCGCAGTTCCGCGTCGGCAGCCGTATTCTGACGTTTTGCTACGACACGGGCGAGCGGTATCTCTCCGTCGACGGGCTGTATTAGTTTGTAGTTTACGGTGTTCAGTATACTGTTTACAGCAAATCGATGCCGGACACCTGAAAACTGTATGCTGAACACTGTAAACGTTCTTTTATGTCCAAAACCAACTCCGCCTTTCGACTTATCAAAGACACCACGTTTATCGTTGCGGGTGTGCTCAGTGCGGGTATGGGTCTGAAAGGGTTCCTGTTGTCGAGTCACTTCATTGATGGGGGCGTTACGGGCATTTCCATGCTGCTGTCCCAACTGTTGCACGTACCTCTCGCGATACTGCTGCTGGTCATCAATCTGCCGTTTATTGCGCTTGGTTACCGCCGGTTTGGCCGGTTATTCGCGCTGCGCAGTACGCTGGCCATTGCCGGTCTGTCGCTGTCGCTGCTTGTCATTCCCTACCCCGACGTAACGCGCGACCTGCTGCTCACATCGGTCTTTGGGGGATTTTTTATCGGGGCGGGTATCGGTATGGCCATTCGGGGTGGTGCCGTACTCGACGGCACCGAGATTGCGGCCCTGCTCATCAGCCGCAGCCGACCTATTCTGAAAGTCAGTGACGTTATCCTGGTGATGAACGTGCTGATCTTTGGAGCGGCTGCGTTCTTCCTGAGCGTCAACCTGGCGCTGTATTCGATGATTACTTACTTCGCAGCGTCGAAAACGATCGATTTCATTCTGCACGGCGTCGAGGAATACACGGCGATGCTAATCGTTTCAGAACAGCACGAGCCTATTCAGCGGCAGATCATCGACAATGGCTGGGGCATTACCGTCCTGACCGGGCAGCAGGGATACGGCAAAAAAGGCCATAGTCAGCAGGAAACCATCGTCCTGTACGTCGTACTGACCCGACTGGAAATCAGCCGATTACGCACACTGGTGTACAGCATCGACGAGAAGGCGTTCATTATTCAGCACAGCGTTGACGACGTAACGGGCGGCAAGATCAAGCTGTTGCCCATGCATTAGCCGTTCTTAGTCAATCGGCTGGAGTCCTATTTTCTGGTCGATAACCCGGTCGAGCACCAGCTGGTAGGCATCAGCCGATACGCTTACCTCCCCCCAGTACGGGTGGTCGAGAGCCGCGATCAGAAAGACCAGCAGCCCGACCATTCCGGCCATTATACCCGTTAGCAGGGCGTGGAGCCGGTAGCTGCTCACCACGAACAGATACGAAAAGACAATGGTGGCGATTGCCCCCAGCATCACGACGCTCCAGAGCACACCCGGCACGCTGCCCTTGACGGATTCGATGCGCAGCCGCCGGGTTTCAACCAGCCGGTTAAACGTTCCCAGCGTTTCGCCGTGGAGGATCTCCTGCGCTTTGGTGCTTGGTTCAAACGGCAGCAGGTGGTTCTGAAACCTGGTCAGCAGGTTGGTTTCGTAGATGTAGCCTTTCCGCTGGGCGGGCCACGCCTTTTCGATTACAAAATGGGTGTATTCCTTTACATCATTCTGCAACGTGTGGCGGATGGGCTGGGGATACCCCGACAGGTCGCGGTAGAGTACGGCGATAACCGAGGCTTCCTGCGACGCCAGGCTACTCGCCTGCGTGAAGCTGCTCCAGGTCGCTACGGTCAGTAAGCCCAGTAGCAGACCGTACAGGAGCGATACGCCCGAAAAAAACCAACCAACCGTACCATTGTCGATCAGGGTTGCCATCGAACTTCGGTTCAGCCGGGCGTGTGTGACGCGCAGGCCGAGCACGGCTGCCCCAACAAATAGCCCAACGGTGATCAGGCCAAACAGCCAGGTTGGCAGGTCGTATACCCAACGCATAAATAGAAGGTCGTCATGAACCAGGTGAATCGATCCGGCGTCCACTGACTGTTGCATAGTAAACACTAAAACAGCGACAACCAGTTGGCTGCCGCTGTTTTACTACCCACAACGGAATTAATTGTTTTTAAAAACGGGCGTCGACTTACCGAAGCCGTCGCACAAACTGCCGCATCGATTCACGGTAGGTTTGCTCGGACTGTTCCATCAACTGGCTGTCCTGCATGGTCATAGCCAGTGAAATCATCCCGTGCGACAGGGCCCACCATTCAAAAAATAACCGACGAATACTTTCTTTCGCCTTCGGAATAAACGAGAAAATTATTTCGCAGACTGTTTCGCTGATCGCCTGCATTTTCTCCGACTGGTAGCCGGGTATGCCGCAGTATGCCCCCTCCAGGTTATACATGACCTGGTACAATTCGGGCTGACGGCGCGCGAACTCCCACTGAATAAGCGAAATCTCGTACAGTCGCTTTTCCGGGTCGCGGTACAGTTTCATAATACGGTGGTATTGCTCGTTCAGGTAGCTGAACCCTTCTTCGCGGATCGCGCTGAGCAGAACATCTTTGCCATCGAAATACTCGTAAACAACGGGAGCACTGTATTCGATAGCATCGGCAATTTTACGAATCGAAACGGCCTGCCAGCCTTCCTGACGCGCTATGGTACGGGCCGTGCTGATGATGCCTGCCCGTACCTGCTCATGCGCCCGTGGTTTGCGTTCTAAAACGTTCATTTCAGTAGGTTGTCTGTAAACAGTTAACGGTGTTAATACGCCTGTAAACTACAGGTTTATCCCGATACTACCTACAAAACTTTTACTTTTCCCGAAGAAGTGTATCAATCAGGTTACATCACCCCTACATCCATTTAGTTTCTATAGGCATTTATCCGGAGACCGTGCATTTACGGGCCTGGGCAACCAGCTAGTGCCGGTAGCGTCGACGCTCGTTTCTCAATGCACAAACAAAGCGGATCAATCAACCTCCGGAAAAGTTACGCCACCCGTCAGCTGGCCGTTTTCTCCGCGAGCAGCCAGGCGTCAGCATCGCCCACGGCGTAAGCATCGCCCTGCTCGGTACCAAATACGTCGACAATCGACAGACCAGCGGCCCGGAACATGTGGCCCAGGTCAGCCAGGGTGTAGACGTAGTGCCGGGCCAGGCGCGTCTGCGTCTCCGCACCGTGTACGTAGGTCAGGTGTGAGTCGATACGACCATCGAGGGGATGGTATTCATTCTCAACCATAAACAGCAGCGTCGAGCCGTCGCTCAGGTCGATTGGTTGCCAGTTACGCGGCTGATAGTCGGGCAGTACCGATTCGGCCACCATCTGCGAATGCACCAGCAGCCGTCCGCCGGGCCGCAACCAGTCGGCCAGCCGGGTCAGGAGTGTTTGCAGATCGGGGCGGGGGAAGAAGCTGAAGCTGTTGCCCAGGCAGTAGGCCGCGTCAAACTGCCCGGTCGTACCCGCGCCGGATCGAACATCATCCACGGGCAACGCCAGGATATCCCCTTCGATAGCTGTAATAGACAATTTTTCGCGCCGGGCCGCATCACGCAATTCAGCGATATAATCGGGCGCAATATCGACGCCCGTGACGTGGGCTCCCATCCGGGCCAGCGGCAGGGCATGCCGGCCGTAACCACAGAACACATCGAGCAACCGGTCGCCGGGGCCAAAGTCGAGCGTATCGACGATCAGTTCCAGATCGAGCTGCGTCTGCTCATCGGTTTGAGCCGCTTTCCAGGCGATCTGCGGCAGGCCATGAAAAAAATCGTGATACCAGGGCAAGGGGTGAATGGTTGAGTGATTGAATGATTGAGTGATTGAATTAGTGAGTGAGAAAAAAGTCATTCACTAATTCAATCACTCAATCATTCAATCATTGGACAATGTGCTTAGGGTTTGCTGGATGTTGGCGAAGCTGGGGACGTCTTTCACGCTCTCAAGCACTTCGGCGTAGCGAACAATACCGGCCCCGTCGATCACGAACGCCGACCGTTTGCTGACGCCTTTCAGGTCGAGCTGGTAGGTTTCGTAGATGGTCTGGTAGGCACGCGACGCTTCCTTGTTGAAATCCGACAGCAGATCGAACGGTAGCCGCTGCTCGTCCCGGAATTTGGCCAGTGTCCAGGGTGAATCGACCGAGATACCGACCACGTCAGCATTCATACCGGCATAAGTAGCGATGTCGTCGCGCATCTGGCAGAGTTCAGCCGTACAGGTATTGGTAAACGCCATCGGGAAGAACAGCATGATCAGATTTTTACCGGCGAAATCGTTCAGCGACACCAGCTTTTTTTCGGTATTGTACAGCGAAAATGAGGGAGCAGACTGACCAGGCGTAAGCATAACAGACAGGTGACTACGGATGAAAATTCAATTATTTATGGCCGCAAAAGTACGTTCATTGACTAATAAAATCGTACTTCGTGGTCCTTTATCACCTATCCCAACTATGCAGTCTTACTGGGGCATTGATTTGGGCGGCACCAAAATTGAGTGTGCCGTTCTCCAAACTGAAATCGGCACACTTCCCTCGCTTGACAGCGTTGTGATCCGCAAACGTATCGAAACCGGAGCCAGCAACGGATACGACTATATTCTGAATCAGGCCAAAACGCTTATCGAACAGGTAAAAGCCGAAACGGGTCTTAACCCCGAGCGCATTGGTTTTGGCACGCCGGGTACGTTCGATCCCGTGCGGCAGACAATGAAGAACTGCAACACGACCGTGCTCAACGGTAAGCCGATGAAGCAGGATCTGGCCAGCCTGCTGGGCGTGCCGGTCGAAGTAGCCAACGACGCCAACTGCTTCGTGCTGTCGGAAGCGACGATGGGTATCGTACCCGACGTCGTACCCGATTACCAGACGGTATTCGGCGTCATCATGGGTACGGGCGTAGGCGGTGGAGTGGCCGTGCGCGGTCGCGACGGACAGACGATTGTGCTCAATGGCTTACAGGGCATTGGGGGCGAGTGGGGCCACAACGTCGTGGAAGAAAACGGCTATCCCTGCTACTGCGGCAAGCGCGGCTGCGTGGAGCAGGTTATTTCCGGCCCGGCGCTGCAACGGTATTATCATCAGATCAGTGGTGTCGAACGACTACTGCCGGAGATTATGGAGCGTTACCACGCAAGCAGCGATTTATTTGCCAGTCAGACCGTCAACCGGCTGCTGGAGTATTTCGCCAAGTCGATGTCAGCGATCATCAACGTTCTCGATCCCGACGCGATCGTGCTGGGCGGTGGCCTAGGCAATATCGATCTGCTGTACACAGAAGGCGTGGAACGTATCAAGAAATATATTTTCAACAGTGGCGAAGTCAACACCCGCTTCCTGAAGCCCAAGCTGGGCGACAGTGCAGGCGTCTTCGGCGCAGCAATGCTGTAGGTTTACTGTTTACAGTTTTTTTTCAAAGCAAAGTGCCCCCAATCTGCGCAGGTTGGGGGCACTTTGCTTTGTGTAGCCTGGCGTAGTATGTAGCCTGGACGTCCACGTCCGGGTGGGCGCGGTAGCGCCCAACAAAGCTGCCGCCGACACGAGTTGCCCTTGCGGGCACCCGGACCTGGAGGTCCAGGCTACATATTACGCCAAGCTATATAGGTCCGGGTGGCCAACAGGCCAATTGACTCAGGCGGCAGCTCTGTTGGCCGCTACCGCGTCCATACGGACCTGGAGGTCCAGGCTACATACTACGCCAGGCTACACCTTACTTCGGCCGAGCGGCACCACTGGCCGGGCGGGCTCCACCGCCCCCACCAGCAGCAGGCGCAGGCTGCCCTCCACCACCGCCGTTGGCGTCGTTGCCACCTTCATCTTTCAGGTCGTCGTTACCGCCCTTGCTGCGCTGACGTTTGGGTTGCTGATCGAAGCTGAGCTTGCCGAATTTGTAGCTGAAGTTCACACGAATACCGGCGTTATACAGGCTCGTTACGCTCTGCTGGGCAAACAGCACCGAACTCGACTCCGACCGAATCCGCAGCGGGTAGTTGAAGAAGTTTTCGCCCGCTATACCAAAGCTGGCCCGCTTGTTTTTCAGGTCTTTCTTCACGCCAAGACTGTAGAAACCAAAGCCGCCCTGATAGCCCTGTAGCTGCACCTGCTTGCCCCGCGCAAACGCGAAGCCCTGCACACCCCAGCCATTTTTCAGCGTCAGGCTGGTAAACAGCCGACCCGAGATAACGAAACCGGAGTTTGTAGCGCTATACACGGCGTTCGCACTGTTGTTGGTCAGGTATGAGTAATAGGCGTCGATGCCGCCACCAACCTGTAATTTCGTAAACAGCGTCGCGTTGGCAAACAGATTGACACCATACGCATCTTCCTTACCGATGTTGAAGTACGTCGTGCGGAGGGCCTGCCCCAGTACGGGGTTGACGATGGTACCGATGGCCGATGTGTTGGTGTCGCGCACGCTGGTAATCGAGTTGTTGGTCGTGCGGACAAACAAGGTCGCGTTGACGTATACCGACTTGATATTCGTGCTGCTGCCCAGTTCAAAGTTATCGGTCAGTTCGGGCGACAGCAGGGGGTTACCTTCGACGATGTTCAACGGGTTGGATGCGTTGGGGTTTGGGTTCAGGAATTGAATCCCCGGCCGCTGCAACCGGCGGTTATAAGCCAGTTTAACCGTTTTACCGCCCTTCAGGACTTTCGAGATGTTGATGCTCGGCACCAGGTTCCCGTAGTTGGGAATGGGTAGCTGCTGCCCGGCCTGCTCTCCTCCCTGCGACTGATCGTAGAAGGCGCTGATCGTGGTGTATTCGTAGCGCGTACCGGCCTTGATCGTGTACTTGTTTTTCGTCGTCAGGGTGTACGAAATGTAACCAGCCGCGATGTTCTGATCGTAATTGAGCGTGTTGGCCGCCCGGCTGAAATCCGTTACAAACCCACCCGTCGGGCCGGTAGCCAGGTTGTACTGGTACGCACTCTCGACCTGCCGAAAGATTCCCTTCCCGCCAAACTCCAGTAGTTGATTGGGCCCGATAGGCGTCTGGTAATCAGCCCGGATGGTGGTTTCCTGATTGTGACTCTGGTTGAGGTTCTGTTGCCGGTTGGCGATGGTGGTGAAGTTGTCGGCCCCGTTCAGGATGTCGGCCGTGAAGTCGTTGGTGCGGTTGTTCCGGCTGTACTGCACCGACGCGCTCAACTCCTGCTGAGGTTTATAAGTCTTGGTATAATCGAGGTTAGCATCGACCGTTCCCGACAGGTCGCTGGTCAGCACGTTACGGGCGTTCAGCGCGGGAAAATACCCCTGATTGCTGACGGTGCGGGTGATGAAATTATCCTGATACTGGTAGTTGTTGCGGGCACCATAGCGCAGGCTGGCCGTCAGGGCACTCGTCTTGCTGATGTCATAATCCCAGCCGAGTGTATACTGCCCAAACACGCCATTGTTGCGCGTATCGGCGGTTTGCTGCGTCGTTGAGCCACTGGTACCAAACGTCTGCTGGGTATTGTCGAACTGACCGCGCACGTTGTAGTTACCCCGACCGAAACCGCTCAGGCTGAAACCCATCTTCCCCGTTCTGAGGTTACCGTTCAGGCCCAGGTTAGCCCCCCGGTTGCCCACACCCGAATCGACATTGAGCGTAAATCCGGCCAGATTCGACTTTTTGGTGATGATGTTGATGATCCCCGCCGAGCCTTCTGCATCGTATTTGGCCGATGGGCTGGTAATCACCTCGACCGTTTTAATCATGTCGGCCGGGATCTGCTTCAGCGCGTCGGCCACGCTGCTGGCAACGATCGTGCTGGGTTTGTTGTTGATGAGCACCCGCACGTTGCTGCTCCCCCGCAGACTAACGTTACCGTCCATATCGACCGTCAGCAGGGGCACTTTCCGCATCACGTCGCTGGCGTCACCACCTTTGTTGGTAATGTCTCGGTCGGCGTTGTAAACGATCCGGTCGACTTTTTCTTCGACAAGGGCCGCCTGCCCCACCACGTTTACTTCGCTCAGCGTTTTCACGTCGGCCACCAGTCGGATCGTGCCCAGGCTGGTAGTCCCCTGCCGGTCGAAGCGGACGTTGTTGATCGTCTTGTTGCGATAGCCAACAAACGAGATCAGGAGGCCAAACTGACCGGCGGGTACTTTCTCGACGGTAAACTGCCCTTTCTCATTGGCCACCGTACCATCGATCGGCTTCTTCGTTTGTGGGTCAATCAGGGCGATACTGGCAAATTCAACGGGTTTGCCCGATGTTGAATCGACCACCGTACCAGTCAGGCGGGCAGCGCCACGCGGAGCGTCGGTAGTGGTGGGGGCCGGTTGCGCCGGGGCGGTCGTCGGTTGTTGTGCCCGTACCGTCATGGCCAGACAGACCCCTGCAAACAGGAGTGGTAAACTGTGTTTCATTGCGTTGATAGTGGTTGTATACTTCCTTTTCGTAGAAACCTGCCAGACGCGGGTTCACGGAAAAAGACAATAAATCAACCTCAAAGTTCGTCCAAACTGGCGTTCTGTCAGGAATACTACACAGACGGAAACTAGCCCGGACAAACGGACAACGCAGCTCAGGCAAACAGATCAGCCTGTTTGGCCAGCTCGGGATACGTAAACGGATCGAGCACGGCAGGCACATCGGTCGGTTCGGCGCGCGACGTGATGCGCTTGCTGATGCTATAGCTGTGCAGATTACGGTCGGCGTACTGGTCGGCCAGCAGGGTGAGCGCCTGTTTTTCGGTTAGGTCGTCGTGGAGCCATTTCTGCTCATCGTCGGGCGAGAGCAGGCAGGGCATCCGCTTTTTGGTATTGTGGATAGCCGACAGCAGCGGGTTGGCGTCGGTGGTCAGCAGCGTGTAGGTATGGGTTACCTCGCCCGTGTCGGGGTCGGCCCATTCGTCCCACAAGCCCGCGATCGAGATGATTTTCCGGTCGGTGGGCGTGATGTAGAACGGGTATTTATTGCGCCCCTCGGTGTGCCACTCGAAGAAACCCGTTACCGGAATCAGGCATCTGTTGCCGGCCCGGGCCGCCGACCGAAACGACGGCTTTTCGTAGATCGTTTCGGAGCGGGCGTTGATCGTAGCCGTCCGTAGTTCGGCCGCGCTATCCGCCGTTTTTGCCCAGTGCGGAATCAGTCCCCACCGCATCATCTCGAACCGGTCGGGGTGCTGATGCGTCAGGATGGGCCATTGCGGAAGCTGATAGGCGTTGGCGTGAAATACAGGTCTGACATCAGCCGGATTGGGTATGGTAGCCTTGAATCGGGTTTCCAGTTCGTGGGCCGTAACGTCGAGTGATTTGTGAAAGCACATAGGGTTTGGGGGTTGTCAGTAGATAAACAAACGAAACAGACGGGCGGTTATGCCAGCGTCGGTTATCAACCACTCACGTTATGTCATCTACGAATTCAGCCCCTGCCCCCACTGACTCTGCTGCGTCATCGACCCGTTTGACCGATCTGGACCAACGCTGCTGGCAGCAACTGGATCAAAGCGCCAGCGCCGATAAATCGTCGGACGGCGGGTTTCGCTACATGACCATGGCGACCTGCACCAGCCACGGAGCCGACGCCCGCCTTGTGGTGCTGCGCCACGTCGACGTGGCGCACAAATACGTGTGGTTTCACACCGATGCCCGGTCGGAAAAAGTCCTGCAGCTGGAAGCGTTTCCCCAGGCTACGCTTTTGCTCTGGGATGATAAACAGCAGGTACAGCTTCGCCTGACCGTAGAAACCCGGCTACACACCGACGACTACCTCGCCGACGAGCAGTGGGACAAACTGCACGACGGCAGCATCCGGTCATACCTATCAGAATATATGCCCGGCAGTGAGCAGGCAACCCCTTATCCCGGCTATCCCGAACACGTTAGTCAAGGCGAATTGACACCCGAAGACCGGGCCTTTGGGCGACAGAACTTTGCCGCTATCGAGTGTCGGGTACTACGTATGGAGTACCTGCAACTCGGCAAAGAGGGCCAAACCCGCGCCCGCTTCCAGTACGAGCCCGTGTCGAAAATGAACTGGCTGGCACCGTAAGCAGCTTCGCTGTCGCTGCTCACTTACTTAAACTGGAAATCAATCCGCTCAAGTTTGTACCTATCGCCCTGCGCGTACTTGTTCAGGTACTCATTGTAGCGCTTGAGGGCTTCAGTCCGGCTTGGGTAATAATTTAGATCGCTCGTACACGACTCGTTCTCACCCTTACAATGTTGTTGAATGTAGGTAGCGAACTGGCGGGTGTAGTGAGTCAAATCGCTCTCCCGTCCACTGAACTCGCGGATGTCGGTGTAACAAAAACGTAAAAATTGAACCGCGTTCTGCTGGGTGGGAACTTCGCGGGACATGCAGAAGAAGTAAAAGGTTTGTCTAGGGGCATACGAAGCATCTTGCTGAAAGCTGAAGCTCAGTAACGCACTGACAATTAGAGCGAAGAACACTATTTGTCGCATATTCATAGAACAGAAAGCGGTAGAAATAAAAAGAATACAGTATAGCCAAATTAGTTGGCTGTGTCAACCGGAATTTATCCAGTCGACCAAAACTGGCTTATCCGTAGAGCACGGCTTATCATCCGGACGCCGACACTCGCATTCCGGTTCAGCAAGCCCATCTTCTTAAATTACTCATAGTAAGACAGTATCTATCTTAATACGAGTAATTCATCACCAGATACTTGTTTAGTTGGGCTGCGGGCTGCCAATTCCTTGTGTGGGGAGTGGCAAGCATCCTGTTGCCGGGGAGCCGCTCATATAAAGCGAAAGGATAATTCTTAGGTCAACGTCCAAAGAATAAAGACAATCGACCAAGGCAGGAAAGTCCAGATGAAAAGTCGTCCAGCAGGCCTGATTTCATCATAGTTATAGTCTTCTCTGGCTTTTTGCTTATGAGAATAAGCTATCAGCAAGATGACAATATGCCACAAACCTACTGATACAAGCAAAATACCCCCAAAACCATCGGCCATTTCCCCCCCTTCCGTTTCCATGTAGGACGCCAATTTCACGAAGAAAAAGCCCGCTACAGCAACAAATAAGTAATTGATTACTAACAACAAGTCTATATCTCGCATAGGTATCTATTCCTACCAAAATTACCTTGAGCTCAATCTAATATAAAATCTACTTTACTGCCCACGACTCGAAAACGTAAACCAAAACCTGCCCTTCGGGACGTGCTGCCTGTCAGCTGAAATCCCAAAGTGGAAGCGAACCGATGGACTGACCACCCAACTTATCTACATCTTCGCAGATACCGGATTCTATCGCTTTAAACTCTTCACATACAAGGCTTCGACCTGCTCCCGCGCCCAGGCGGTCTTTCGTAGAAATGTCAGGCTCGATTTTATACTGGGGTCACTTTTGAAGCAGTTGATCGGGATGCGTTTGGCCAGCTCGGCCCAGCCGTAGCGGTCGACCAGCTCGGTTACGATGGCTTCCAGCGTCTTGCCGTGCAGGGGATTATTGGGTTGTTCGCTCACAGGGTACGGCGGAATTGATTGGTCCGTTAGCCAAAGGTACGACCGGTATACCGCCAATCACAAACGGCGCATCGGCTGCGGTTTCCAGTAGGTCAGGCTACGCCACAGCCATTCAAACGGGCCAAACTGAAAGTAGCGTAGCCAGATCGGCGACAGGATCAGCTGAAACGCCCATACGCCCGCGACGACGTAATACAGCTGATGATAAGCCAGTTTGCCATAGTAGCCCAGACCGTAGCCGTGAAAGATCAGCGTACAGATGATCGACTGCATCAGGTAATTGGTGAAGGCCATCTGCCCCACGGCCGTCAGCGCGCGCATCAGCCACGGAACAATGGCCGCCCGGTAGATGAGCAGCAGCAGGCTGGCGTGCCCCAGTGCCAGGAGCACCCGGCGAATATCGTACACCTGAAACGGGATGGTACGGTAGGTGTCGACGACCTGTGCTGGCTGCTGCATCCAGTCGAGCTGCGTATGCACCATAAACCAGCTGATGGGCAGGCCGACGCCGTAGCCGATCAGGAGCGTAAGCACATAGGCCGACGTGGGTAGCGTATTGGAAAAGAACCCCCATTGCAACAGCGCCATCCCGATAAACATCATCATCAGCATATCCCACCCACCGAAGTACATGCCGTAGCTTTCGCTCTCGCTGTTGCCGGGGAGCAAGTGCGTAAATACAGTCGCGTAGTTACCACGCATATCGCTTAGTTCTTTAGCCTGTTTTTTCGGGTCCGCTTTTCTATTTTTTTCAAAGCCCTCCCAGGCCGTTTTGGCTTTCAACTGCTCCGCCGATGGCTTCTTTTTGGCTTTTTCAAGCCTGACCGATTCCAGATACCCCGCCCGGTTGGTCCGCAGTTCGCCGTACCATAGCTCCGTACGAATCAGGCCTATACCCATGCAGATCACCGCCAGCCCGAGCAGCCACACGGGTTTCGCGCGCCGGAACGGGTAGAGTACCATCCCTAGCAGCCCGTAGAAAAACAGAATATCACCCCGCCACAGCAGCACGTACGCGTTGATGACACCAAACAGCACCAGCCACAGCAACCGCCGGTAATAGTATTCGGCGACCGTAGCACCAGCGGGCATTTCGCGTTTGTTCTGGGTAAACAACACCATCCCCGCGCCAAACAGCATCGAAAACAGGCCACGCATGGTTCCTTCGAAGGCGGTACCAACGATGGTAAACGCATAGTAATCAGCACGGCCACCCGCCTTAATCGCAGCAGGCAGCATCGACCAGAGATAGCCAAAGCCGGGGATGTTCATCAGCAGAATACCCAGCAGGGCCAGCCCCCGGATCAGGTCGATGGTCTGAATCCGGTCGACGTTGGCAACGGGCTGCGGCCCAGCTGCGTGATTGCTTACCGGATCGATTCGCAGCGTATCATCCGGCTCGCCGGTCGAATGGATGGGCAGTGACGATGTTATCATGGCGTGATTGGTTTGAGAAGAGGAGACGGATCAGGAAAGGGCTGGTGTGGCCGACGTTACAGGGGGCAGCGCCATCGGTTGCCGGTAGCCGTACGTCAGTGAACGCCAGAGCCATTCCAGCGGACCAAAACGGAAATAGTGCAGCCAGATAACGCTGAACACCAGCTGAATCAGCCAGACTTCAGCCACGACGTAGTAGAGCTGATAAACGCGCAGGTCGCCGAAATAACCGAAGCCGTACCCGTAGAAAAACAGGGTGCAGATCACCGACTGCATGAGGTAGTTGGTAAACGCCATTTGCCCCACGGCCCCGACCGCTTTCCAGAGCCACATCAACACGTTGGCCCGGTACAGCAACAGCACCAGACTCGCCCAGCCGATGGCCGAAAAACCCCGCTCAAACGGCAGCAGCATTTCATCCAGCGGCAGCGTGTGAGTACTGACGTAGCGGGTGAAGTTGGCAATCTGTTCTTCCCCATAGGCCATCGTCAGCCAGGCAATCCCCTGCCCGATACCCAATCCGGCTACGCAGAGCAGCCCGTATCGCCGGGTCGGAAGCTGGCTGGAAAAGAACCCCCACCTGAACAGGGCCATACCCAGCAGCATCATCGACACAATATCCCACAGATACATACGGTAAAACAGGGGGGCTTCCAGTTGCTGAATTTTCGGCAGCAGGTGGCTCCAGACCGTCGCGTAGTCGGAGCGCATGGCAACGACCTCCGCTTTGTCGGCTTTCGGATCGAATTTCTTGCTTTTCACCAGCCCCTCCCAACCCGACTTATCGGCCTTCTGCTCATCGGTAAGTTTGACTTTTTTGTGGGTCTTCTCAAACGCGACGACCGACTGGTACTTGGCGTATTTCTGCTGTTCCTCGACCGCGTTCCAGTACGCTTTTCCGCCGTAAACTAACCCCGCCACCACGGCGCAGATCAGTAGCGCCCGGGCCGGAAGCCGCATGAAGGGAAACAGCAGAATACCCACGATACCGTACTGAAACAGGATATCGTAGGGCCACAGCAAAACCAGTGCATTGACCAGTCCGAAGACGATCAGCCACAATTGCCGGCGGATAAACAGTTCCGGGGGAGCCATGCCCAAGGCATCGCGTTTGCGGGTCAGGAACAGAATAATACCCGCGCCGAACAGCATCGAAAACAGCGCCCGCATCTTGTTGGCGAACAGCGCGTGGATGACAATGATAACCCAGTAGTCCAGCCCGTGTGGCCCCCGAACAGTCTGATAAATGCTCGCTTCGGTCTTGCCAAAGCCGGGGATGTTCATCAGCAGAATACCCAGCAGGGCTACACCCCGCAGCAGGTCGAGCGAGGGGATACGCTGCCCACCGTCAGTGGGCTGATACAACTCCGTACGAACCGACGGGGCGGGCGGAGAAAAGGGTATGTTCATGGCTGATACTGAGGAGGTTTCAGCCAAGTTAGGTAAACTTATCTAGTTGCGTTTCAAGCCGTTAACGAAATGATACTCATTTGAGTAAACGGCGATTAGCTCTTTTTTCGTGACCGGTGTTTCTTACGCCAGACCTCATAATCGGCGTAGATTCGGTCCAGAAAAATGGCGGGGCTGATGGAGTAATACAGGCCATTCAGCGTCACCCGCTGCGTCGGTGCTTCGTCGTAGAGCGTGTACCGATAGCCAGTAATCAGGTTGACGCCGAACCAGCGAACAGGCTTGAAGTTGAACACCGCTGGAAACTTGAGCGATACCGACACGCCCACACTCAATGGAACAACGGTGGTCTGTACCGTGTGCGACAGCGCTTCGTCAACATTGTCGAACTGATACCGCACTGACCCAACCCCGACCTCAACGGGTACACTGAGTTCCCAATAGGTTCGCCGAAAAAAGTACGGCTCGACATAGGCAGTTGCGTAGTTCAACCGTCGGCGGATGATCTGATGGCCATCCCACGGCTCATCGACATCGTGGTTGGTAAAATAGTAGCCTGCCCCAACTTTGATATTGCTCGGCAACAAAAATCCGGCGCGGCCACCCCACACATTGGTCGAGTTGGAAAACAGGGGTTGCCGCCGGTCCTTGAAATAAAAAAACCGCTGGTCGAGTTCGGCAATAAAGCGCGGTTTTTTCGGCCGTTCGTTTTTGGTACTGCCCGCCGAATCCGGCGCCACGCGCTGCCCCATCCCGTTTGAAAGAGCAAGCCAGCAGCAGAACAGGATAAGTAGAAAACGGGACATTCGGGGCATGGATTGATGAGCAGCGATACCGGCAACGGGCCGGTCGGGCGATTGATCTCTTATCGAATAACCAGATTCAGCCCCGTCAGTTTAACTAACAAACGGATGCGTATGCCAACCTCATTCAATTACGACCTCGACTACCGCACGCTCGACCTGCGTAAACAACCCGAACTCTACCGGGTTGGAAAGGGCGAAATGGGCGTTTTGCTGGTTCAGCCCTACAAATCGGAAATTCTCCCCTACTGGCGCTTCAAAACCCCGGAAATTGCCCGCGAATCGTCGGAGAAAATTTACCAGCTATTCCTGGATTACAAAAAAGCGGGTGATTTCGTCGGTATGGACATGGCTCGTAAGTTTCTGCAAATGGGTTACACCCGATCCAGGCGTTACGCCAATCACAGGACCGGTCAGAAGTACGACGGCCCTGTCCCCGACGATCAGAAAGGGCGGTCGGGGGCGCACGGTCGCGACCAGCTACCCCGTGAAGAAGACCCGGTCAAGGCGGAATCGGCCCGGATTTTCTACGCCAAATACCTGGAAGCCCGCGAAGACCCCGACTACAAACGGATGAAAAAAGACTGGCAGGCGCAGTACGGCTGATCTTTCCGTAGTTTTGCCCCCGGTTTGCAGTCTTTCAACTTTAAACGACAAACCTTAAACGTTAAACTGATTCCATGCAGCTTCTCGACGGTAAAATTCTCTCGGCACAGATCAAACAGGAAATCGCGGCTGAAGTCGCACAGATTCGCGACGCAGGCGGCAAGATCCCGCACCTCGTCGCTATTCTGGTCGGCACCAACGGCGCATCGGAAACCTACGTCGCGTCGAAGATGAAAAACTGCGAGGAAGTCGGCATGAAGTCGACGCTGATCCGGTTCGAGCCGACGGTTACAGAAGCCGAACTGCTCGACGCCGTGCGCACCGTCAATAACGACCCCGACATGGACGGGCTGATCGTACAGCTGCCCCTCCCCGACCACGTCAACCCCGACCGGATCATGGAAACCATCGACCCGACCAAAGACGTCGACGGCTTTCACCCGATCAACATCGGCCGGATGGCGAAGGGATTACCCGCTTACATATCGGCCACTCCGCAGGGTGTGCTGGAGATGCTAAAACGGTACAACATCGAAACAAGCGGTAAGCATTGTGTGGTCGTTGGGCGTAGTCAGATCGTGGGCCTACCCATGTCGATTCTGATGCAGCGTAACACCTACCCCGGCAACTGCACCGTTACGCTGACCCACTCGCGCACAACGAACCTGGCCGAAATCTGCCGCACCGCCGACATTCTGGTAGCCGCTCTCGGCAAACCCGAATTCGTCACCGGCGACATGGTGAAAGAAGGCGCTGTCGTGATCGACGTGGGCCTGGAGCGTGTGCCCGACGCCAGCAAGAAAAGTGGTTTCGCCCTGAAGGGCGACGTGAAGTTCGACGAAGTAGCGCCGAAAGCCAGCTTTATCACGCCCGTTCCCGGCGGTGTCGGCCTGATGACGATCTGCTCATTGATGCAGAATACGCTCAAAGCCGCACGGGGCGAGGTGTATTGATTACCCACTTTATCGAGGACTTACCTCATGGATCGCCTTCACTGGTTGCATTCTACATTCACGATCGAGAGCGTTCCTAAATGGACATGTCCAACATGCGATAAAGGATTGCTTGTTTTGAACAGAGATAAGTTCATCCATGCCGAAACTTCAGCGTCGCGTAAACAACGAAATGCTGAAGAGTGGGACCCGGAATGGATCAGGTATAGATTTGTAGGCTTACTGACGTGTTCCAACCCAAGTTGTACGGAACACGTCAGCTTTTCTGGAGAAGGTGGAGTAGATGGATCGGCATATTATGATGAAGACAGTGAACAGTGTGTACAGGACTATGCTGATACATTTACCCCCCACGTTTTCTCTCCTCCTCTTACTCTTTTTGCAGTTCCACATCGTTGCCCATCGGAAGTCCGTAAAGAAATCATATCCGCTTTTGGGCTATTTTGGAGCGATGTTTCTGCGTGTGCTAACAGAATCAGACTCGCACTCGAAATGTTAATGACGGATCAAGGCGTTAAGCGATTTGTCAATAATAAAGGCAAGCGAAACTCGCTTAATCTGCATAGTCGACTTGAATTATTCAAAAAAAATCAACCTCAAATAGCAGATCATTTATTAGCAATTAAATGGATTGGGAACAGTGGTAGCCATATAGGAAAAATTGAGAAGGTTGATATACTTGATGCATTCGAGCTGTTAGAATACTCTCTGAATAAGCTATATGACAACTCAGAGAAACGTATCAACAATCTCGCTAGGGAAATAAATAGAGTAAAAGGGCCGGTGCCGAAGAAAACGCTTTTTTGATTTATTTATCTATCATGGGCGCATCAAACACAAATCAACTTGGCGAAGAATTGATCAACACGGTCGTTCAGTACGTCCTCACTGTCAACGGCAAGTTGTTCGTCTTTGAAAACGTACCAGCCCGGGTGAATCGGGTTACCGGTGAGCAATTATTCGCTCCGGCAACCGTTCAGCGCATCCAGCAGATTGCTATGTCGACACAAAAGCCAGACAGAATCGTTCAGGCAAAAGTATACGACTGGAATCAGGCGGCCTGATGACGATCTGCTCACTGATGCAGAATACGCTCAAGACCGCACGGGGCGAGGTGTATTAACTTTCGATACTGACGACGACAGCCCGGCTTGACTTGACCGGGCTGTCGTCGTTTATAGCAACACACGTAGCAGCAGATTTTAACCTATCGTTCATGAGCCAAACCCCGACAGGCCCTACTTTGCTGCTCTGTTTTGCCCCCTATCGATGTGCTGACTCGTTTTTCCGCCGTCCGGCTTTTTAACCCCATTTGCTGGCTACTTATACTGAGCTTACTCGTTGAAACGTCGGCTTGTCATTCTACCATGCAAGCCGTTGCCCCAACGCCATCGCCGGGGATTTTAGCGTTGATCGGCGACGGCACCACCAACCAGACAAAGCCGCTGCAACGGGCAATCGACTCCTGCGGAGTGGCCGGGGGCGGTGTACTGATACTACCCGCCGGGACGTATCTCATTAGCCCAATCACGCTCCGCAGCCGGGTGACGCTCCAACTCTCGGCTGGCGCTACGCTGCTTGCCAGTACCAACGCAACCGACTACAGTGGGAAGCTCAGCAACCTGATTAACGGCGACTCGCTGACGAATGTCGCGCTGACCGGACAGGGAACGATCGACGGGAATGGAGCCGTCTGGTGGCAGCGCTACCTGGACAGCGGCAAAACTCTGAGTCGGCCGCGACTGATCTACATCACCCGTTCAACCAACGTAACCGTCGACGGGCTGACGCTCACCAACTCGCCTTCGTTTCATCTCGTGCCATATCAGTGTCAGAACGTTACGATTCAGAACCTGACAATCACCGCCCCCGCCGATTCACCCAATACCGACGGTATCGACCCGGCCAATTGCACACATGTTGTCATTCAGAACTGCACCATCGACACCGGTGACGATAATATTGCGATCAAAGGTGGCCGTGTCAGCGGGCAGATCGCGCAGCCCTGTCGGGATATTCAGATCAGTAACTGCCGATTTTTACATGGGCATGGCCTGTCGGTAGGTAGCGAAACATCGAGCGGGGTGGCTGATGTGATGGTGAGCAACTGTACGTTTACCGGCACGACCAACGGCATTCGGATCAAGTCACAAACGGGGCTGGGCGGGTCCGTCCAGAACCTGGCTTATAGTCAGATCACGATGACCGACGTTACCAACCCGTTGATTATTGATCTGGCTTACGCGCTTAATGCCAATAACAACTACCCGACCGATATTCCCGCCATTGGCAATATAACCATCAGCCAGCTGACCGCGACCGGGGCGAAAAGTGCGGGAAGTATGGTGGGACTCACCAACAGCCTGATTCAGAACCTGACGCTGTTGTCGGTTCAGATCAGCGCGCAGACAGGGCTGGTGCTGCAAAATGCCCGAAACGTCACGATGAACAACTGGTCCGTTCAGGCTGCGAAGGGCCAGTCACTCATCACCCAGAACGTCACCGGCACCGGGTTTTAAGGCGGGAAAACCCGAGCTGCTCATTACCGTACGACATGCCCCGGCAGCGCGTCGGTCATGGCTTCCGACCACCGGTTCCAGATTTTACCGTCCAGCCCACGGCTGAAGCCCGGCTCGTACCAGACAATCGGGCCGCTGGAACGAGCTGTACTTCGGCTGCGATAGAGACCGTATTCCACCTAGGTTCCGTTGTACTTCATCACCCGGCACAGATCATTCCGGTACACCCGCCAGATCGCGTTCGAGTCGTCGGTGAAGCCCCAGACGCTTTTCCTGAGTACCAACGCCCGTTTACGATGCGCATACCGGACGATCAGGTATTTGCTTAGTTCGCCACGGGGTTCGATCAGCGTGATTGAATCAGCACCGGTATCAGGGACGGCGGCATGGGGCAGACGGAACACATCCTGACTGGTGTATAGCAGCCGCCACTGCGCCTGCGCAGGCTGTAGCAGCGGTCCGGTTACCAGCATGAGACATAGAAACAGCCAGTTCATAAGCAGCAGAGTCAATCCTTGTTCGATACAGTACGTTCGGCAATCCGTCGCGGAAACAGGGTCGTGCAGCACCCAGCCGGGCCTTGCCGGGCGGTAAGATATTTACTTTTCCCCGACGGGTTACCGACGATGGTCGTCCACTTATTCTACGGCGGCTTAACAAACTTTAACAGCCGACGCTACCCCGGTCGGATCGTCTTTTCGTATTTTTGAGGCTACTTACACAAAAGCACCGTCACCTCTATGCAATCATTTAAACGCCTGAACACCCTCACCGGCTGGTTCACGTTTGTCGTCGCGCTCATTACATTTACGATGACCGTCGAACGAACCGCCAGCTTCTGGGACTGTGGTGAATTCATTGCGTGTGCCTTCAAACTTCAGGTTCCTCACCCACCCGGTGCGCCCTTCTTCCTGCTCACAGGACGGCTCTTTTCGATGCTCTCGCTGGGCGATCTGACCAACGTGGCTTACTGGATCAACATGGTATCGGTGATGGCCAGTGCCGCCACGATCCTGTTTCTGTGCTGGACGATCACGATGCTGGCGCAGAAGCTGCTGGGCAAACCCGAAAGCGAGTACACCACCGCCGATACGATACTGGTGCTGGGCTCGGGGGCCGTCGGTGCGCTGGCGTACACGTTTTCCGATACGTTCTGGTTCTCGGCCGTCGAAGCCGAAGTATACGGCACCTCGTCGTTTTTTACGGCTATCGTGGTGTGGGCCGCTTTCCGCTGGGAACGCGTCGAAGACCCCGCTGCGGCTAACCGCTGGCTGATTTTTATTGCCTACCTGACGGGCCTGTCTATCGGCGTCCACTTACTGAACCTCGTTACGCTGCCTGCACTGGCCCTGATTTACTATTTCAAGAAAACGGCGAAACCAACATTCTGGGGAGGTACTGCTGCCTTCGCGATTGGTATGGTTGTGCTGGGCGTTATCAATTCGGGTATCATTCCGGGTCTGCCGGGGATGGCCTTCTTCGTTGAGCGGTTCTTCGTCAATACGCTGGGGCTACCGTTCAACTCAGGTACCATTGCGTTCACGGTTATCTTTATCGGTGCCGTGGTGTATGGCATCATCTGGTCGGCGCAGCAGAAACGGGTCATGCTCAACACCTCGCTGCTGGCACTGGCGTTTGTACTGATCGGCTACGCATCGTACATGCAGGTGCTGGTGCGGGCCGATTTCAACCCGCCAATCAACGAAAACGACCCCAGCGACGCGCTGAACTTCCTCTCGTACCTGCGTCGCGAACAGTACGGCAGCCGCTCGCTGCTCTATGGTCCGGTGTTTACATCACGGCCCATCGACAGCAAAAAGGGCGCTGCCGTCTGGAAAAAAGAAGGCAATAAGTATGTGATCTTCGACTACCAGCCGGAGTACGTGTACGCCCCCGGCGACGAGATGCTGTTTCCCCGCGTCTATAGTTCGCAGCAGAATCACCCGCAGTTGTACCGGCAGATGCTTGGCTTAGCCGAAGGGCAGAAACCAACGATGGGCGACAACATCAAGTTTCTGTTCGACTACCAGCTGGGCCATATGTGGTGGCGCTATCTGATGTGGAACTTCACCGGCCGTGAGAGCGACGAAGAAGGCGCGGGCTACCTGCTCCCCTGGTCAACGAATGCCGGTGCGCCCGATCTGCTGGTAGCCAACAAAGCCCGTGATAACTTCTACATGCTGCCATTTCTGCTGGGTCTGTTCGGCATCGTGTTCCAGTACTTCCGGCGTCGGCGCGACTTCCTGATTGTGCTCCTGCTGTTTGTCTTTACCGGTATTGCCCTACAGGTATTCCTGAACTCGCCCCCGTCGGAACCCCGCGAACGCGATTACATCTACGTCGGCTCGTTCTATTTCTTTGCGATCTGGCTGGGGCTGGGCGTGATGGGTATTGCCGAAGGGCTGCGGCAGTACGTCAAAGCCGACACGATGCGCAACGGACTGGTGGCGGGTCTGTGCCTGCTCGTACCGCTGATGATGGGTGCCAAAAGCTGGGATAACCACGACCGCAACAAGCGGTATCAGTCGGTCGATTTCGCCAAGAACCTGCTCAACTCCTGCGCCCCCAACGCGATCCTGTTTACAGGTGGCGACAATGATACCTTCCCGCTCTGGTACGTGCAGGAGGTCGAAGGCTTCCGGCGCGACGTGCGGGTGTGTAACCTGAGCCTGCTCGGTACGGAGTGGTACATTCAGCAGATGAAGCGCAAAGCCTACGAGTCCGACGCGCTGCCGATCTCGCTGACGTTCGACAATTTCAACAAGGGCAAAAACGACGTTATTCCGTTCTACGAAGTGCCGGGCGTGAAAAACGGCATTGATTTGAAGCAGTACATCAGTCTGGTCCAGACCAACAGTCCGGCGATTCAGGTACCGCTCTCGACCGGCGACATGACGAGCGTGCTGCCGTCGTCGGTGCTGTTCCTGCCGATCGACAAGGCCGCCGTTGAGAAAGCCAATTTCGTACCGGGCCTGCTGAAGCCGATGATCGGCGACACGCTGCAATGGACCATCGGCAAAAAGGACCTTTACAAGCCGGACCTGATTATGCTCGACATGATCGCGACCAACAACTGGAAACGGCCGATCTATTTTTCGAGCACGCTGGCGAATGACAACTACCTGAACCTCAAAGACCATATGCAGCTGGAAGGCTATGCCTACCGCCTGATGCCGGTCGGGGTGCCGGGTGCGTCAGACGGCTATGTCAACTCCGACATCATGTATACCAACATGATGAAGAAGTCGTACTTCCGCGAGTTCGACAACCCGAGCGTGTATTACGACGAAACGTACCGGACGCCAATCGTGTCGGCCCGGATCGCCTTCTTCCGGCTCGCCGATCAGCTCCTGCGCGAAGGGAAGAAAGACAAGGCGCTGGAAGTCATCAACTATTCGCTGAAGACGATCCCCGATAAGAGCATCCCGTACGATCAGATCTCGTCGAACTACGTCCGGTTCCTGTTCGAGCTGGGCGAGCCAAAGCGGGCACTGGAAATCGCGGACATCATGGCAACGCGGGCCGATCAGGCGCTGACCTACGACAAGAGTGGTCATCAGTTCGGCAGTCCCAATTCGGATCTGTACACGCTGCAAACGATTATCGAAGCCTGTAAGGAAGCCAAGCAAACGGCAGCGGCCAGCAAGTTCGAAGCCATCTTTCAGAAGCACATCAACGCCTTCGGTTGATCTGTTTTCTCAACGACAAACGGCCCGAATCGCCCTGATTCGGGCCGTTTGCGTTTTGTATACTGAGTAATGAATCAAAAATTTAACACAGAGCCACAGAGAACGTAGCGCTTTAGTCAACTGATAGTTAACGAGTTATTATTATTTTTCTCTGTGCTCTCTGTGACTCTGTGTTGAATTATTTTGCTCTGGTACTTAAATCCATTTGTCCCAACAATCTGTTTATCTGTTCTATGACAAACAGAACCGATCCAGACAGTTCAGCCCCGGATAAACCGAGTCTTGACATACTGTGGTTCAAGCGCGATCTGCGGTTGCGGGACCATGCTCCCATACAGGCCGCTATCACCGCCGGTCGCGCTTCACCGACGCGCCCGTTGCTGTTGGTGTACTGCTTTGAACCGTCGCTGATTGCCGACCCAAACTATGACGTCCGGCACTGGCGGTTTGTCCACGAATCGCTGGTCGACCTGAATCAGCAACTGGCCAAAATGCCGCCGAAGCAAGCGGTCGACACCGTGGCATTAGTCCACGAGTGGCTCCCGTTTGAGTTCAACGACGAACCCATATCAGCCCCGCCGACCGGTACGCCGACGATCTGGCTATTCCACCGCGAAGTCCTCGACGTACTCACCGCACTGCAAAGCCAGTTCACGATTCATACGCTGTACTCGCACGAAGAAACGGGCCTTCGCATTACGTATGAGCGCGACAAGGCCGTAACCCGATTCTGCCGTCAGCAGGGCATCGACTGGCAGGAATTTCAGAACAATGGCGTGATTCGGGGGCTGAAAAACCGCGACACCTGGACCGCCGACTGGCAGCAGACCATGCAGACTCCGCAGCAGCAGCCCGACCTCGCGCAGTGGTACCCCGCCCCCATCGACGCGGCCTGGTACGACACTGAACGCGGCCCCGATCTGCCCGCCGACTGGCAGCAGCCGAACCCCCTGTTTCAGCCCGGCGGTGAACGCAATGGCCACCGGTACCTGACTAGTTTTCTTAACGAACGCATCGCTTTATACGCTCAGTCGATTTCCAAACCCCTCGAAAGCCGCCGGGGGTGCAGCCGCCTGTCGCCCTACATTGCTTGGGGGTGTTTAAGCATCCGTCAGGCATACCAGGCTCAGCGCGAAGCCGCCCGGCACCCAACGCTACCCGGTATTGGTCGGCAGCTAACGGCGTTTGCGTCGCGGCTGCGCTGGCACTGTCATTTCATTCAGAAGTTTGAGAATGAAGACCGGATGGAGTTTGCGAATATCAACCGCGCCTTCGACGCCATCGAGAAGCAGGTCAACGTCGATCACTACCGGGCCTGGCGCGACGGCCGGACGGGTTATCCGCTCATTGATGCCTGTATGCGCTGTTTGCAGGCAACGGGCTACATCAACTTCCGGATGCGGGCCATGCTGACCTCATTTCTGACCCACCACTTATTTCAGCACTGGCAGGAAGGCGGCTGGCACCTCGCCCAACTCTACACCGATTTCGAGCCGGGCATTCACTACGCCCAGATTCAGATGCAGTCGGGCATGACAGGTACCAATACCGTTCGCATTTACAACCCCGTCAAGCAGTCGCAGGAGCACGATCCGGCGGGGATATTCATCCGGCAGTGGGTACCGGAGCTGGCCAATTGCCCGCCGGCCTACATCCATCAACCCTGGACGATGCCGCCCCTGGAGCAGACCATGGCCCATTTTCAGGTGGGCGTCGATTACCCCGCTCCGATTATCGACACGGTACAGACGGCCCGCCACGCCCGCCAGTTTCTGCACCAGCCCCGCCACACGGAAACCGGGAAGGCGGAGCAGGAACGAATTCTGAGCAAGCACACCCTGCCCGCATCGCGACAGGCGAAACCGGCCAGGCGTAAAACGGGCAAAGCGCCGAAGTCAGCCTCTCACCGGGCGCAACCCGACACGACCGACCCGGTTGCGAACCAAATCCCCATAACCCGAAAACCGTAAACCCTATACCGAAAACGCGGGTTAACCCTCAAGGGTTGTTTAGACTTCTATAGCCCGTCCTCGAATCGCCCGTTTGTCATCCCGAGCCTACGAGGGATCCTCGCTAAAAGTGAGCAAAACCGCTTGTCAACGAAGATCCCTCGCAGGCTCGGGATGACAAAAACAGCGGCTTTGGATGGAAATTGTAAAATCCTGAACAACATCTTAACTAAGCCAATTACTAGTTATGGAATACGTACGATTTGGAAATACGGGCATGACCGTTTCGAAGCTGTGTCTGGGGTGCATGACCTACGGCAAACCCACCGACCGCTGGCCGTGGGCACTCGACGAAGACGCGAGCCGCCCGTTCTTCAAAAAAGCCCTCGACCTGGGATTCAACTTTTTCGACACCGCCGACGTCTACGCCAACGGTGCCAGTGAAGAAGTGACCGGCCGCGCCCTCCGCGACTTCACCACCCGCGACGAGATTGTGCTGGCTACCAAAGTGTTCAACCCGATGGGCCCCGGCCCCAACGACAAAGGGCTGTCGCGCAAGCACATCATGAGCGCCATCGACGCCAGTCTGAAACGACTCGGTACCGATTACGTCGACCTCTACCAGATTCACCGCTGGGATGCCAACACGCCCATCGAGGAGACGATGGAAGCCCTGCACGACGTGGTAAAGGCGGGCAAGGCGCGGTACATCGGCGCGTCGTCAATGGCGTCGTGGCAATTTGCGAAAGCCCAGTATACCGCCGACCTACACGGCTGGACCCGCTTCGTGTCGATGCAGCCGCAGTACAATCTGGTGTACCGGGAGGAAGAACGCGAGATGCTGCCGTTCTGCGAAGACCAGAAAATCGCCGTGATACCCTGGTCACCCCTGGCGCGGGGCCTGCTGACGGGTAAGCGCACGAAGGAGCGCAACGAAACCAAACGGGCTGAGACTGACGCGTTTGGCAAATCGCTGTACACCGATGAAGACTTCGCTATCGCCGACCGCGTAACGCAATTGTCCGAAGCGCGCGGGGTTCCGGCGTCGCAGATCGCTCTGGCCTGGATGCTCGCGAAACCGGTCATTACCGCCCCCATCATCGGAGCCAGCAAACCCGGTCACCTCGAAGACGCCGTCGGGGCACTGTCGGTAAAACTATCTGACGAAGAAATCAGACCGCTGGAAGAGTTGTACAAACCACGCGCTGTGGCGGGGATTTGACGGCCGGATAAGTAAGATCCCTATAAGTCATTGCTTTGCCCGGAACATCTGCTGCTGGCCTGACCGGCTTCCGCCCTGACGAATCCGGCTGAATACTGTTCAGCCGGATTCGTCAGGGCGGAAGCATGACGATCACACCGTAGCATTCCGATGGCATTTAAACCACTTCTTCTCGGCGGGCTGGTCAGTCTGCTGGCTATCACCGGTCTTCAGGCGCAGGGTCGGCTCAGTATCAGCACCAACAGCGGGTGGCTGTTCTACAAAGGCGACACCACCAAAATCAGTACGAGCGACGGCTGGAAGCCCGTGTCGATCCCCCACACCTGGAACACGCAGGACGTGCTCGACGATACCCCCGGCTACTACCGGGGCGAGGGCTGGTACAAAAAAACCATTTACGTCCCTGCCGCCTGGACCGATAAACAGGTGTATCTCTACTTCGAGGGGGCCGGGCAAACCGCCGACGTGTTCGTCAACGGCAAACCCGTGGGAAAGCATCTGGGTGGTTATACCTACTTCGCCCTGCCGGTCAGCCCGGCACTCCGCATCACCGGCGACGGCAACACGGCCAACGAGATCGTGGTACGGGTGAGCAACACCCCCAACGACGACCTGCCGCCCACCTTCGGCGACTTCAACATATTCGGCGGCCTTTACCGCGACGTGTACCTGAACGTACTGGACAAGGTGCATTTCGACGCCGACAACCACGCCACTACGGGGGTCTTTATCAAGACTCCGCAGGTGAACGGCAGCAGCGCAGTGGTCGACATCAACGGGTCGTTTGTCAACGCAGGCAACACAACCCGCACCCTGCTGGTGAGCCACCGTATTCTGGCGGCAGATGGAACGCTGCTGGCCGAACAGACCGCTCGCCATACGGCCAAAGCGGGGCAGAAACTTGACTTCACGGGGCAGATCAAGAACATCCGGGGCCAGCGGTTGTGGTCGCCCGACGACCCGTATCTCTACCGCGTGGTGTCGACCATTGCCGATACCGGCACGAAGCAGGTACTCGATGAGGTGACCAACCCGCTGGGGTTCCGGTGGTTCAGCTTCGACGCCAACACGGGCTTTTCGCTCAACGGCAAGCCCCACAAACTCATCGGCACCAGCCGCCATCAGGACTATCCCGGCCTGGGTAACGCCCTGCCCGACGCCATGCACGTGCGCGACGTGGAGCGGCTCAAAGCGATGGGCGGCAATTTTCTCCGGGTAGCCCACTACCCGCAGGACCCGGCCATTCTTCAGGCCTGCGACCGGCTCGGTATCCTGACGTCGGTAGAAAGCCCGATCATGGGCTATTCGGAGTCGGAAGCTTTTGCGGCCAACGCCAGACAGGAGCACCGCGAAACCATCCGGCAGTCGTTCAACCACCCCAGCGTTATTATCTGGTCGTATATGAACGAGATGCTGCTGGTACTGCCGTTTGCCGCCGACACCACGCGGCAGAAGACCAATTTCCGGAACCTCGCCGGGCTGGCGCAGGAGCTGGAAGACATCGCCCGGCAGGAAGACCCGGCCCGCTACACGCTGATTCCCAACCACAACGCCTGGGACCTGTACACGAAAGTGGGGCTGACGAAAATCCCACGGCTCGTTGGCTGGAACCTCTACCACGGCTGGTATTACGGCAACTTCGACGACTTCGGCAAATTCCTCGACAAACACCACCGCGAACTGCCCGACAAGCCCGTGCTGGTAACTGAATACGGAGCCGACGCCGACAACCGGGTACATAGCGACAAACCGCTTCGGTTCGATAAGTCGGTCGAGTATACGGTGGCCTTCCATCAGGCGTACCTGAAAGCGATTATGGATCGCCCGTTCGTTGCCGCCGGCATGATCTGGAATCTGGCCGAGTTCAACACGGCCGTGCGGGGCGAAACGCTGCCTAACATTAACCCAAAAGGTATTCTGATGTACGACCGGCGGGAAAAAGACCCGTATCGGTTCTACCAGGCCAACCTCCTCAAAACGCCCTATATTCAGATCGGCAGCAAGGAATGGAACCGGCGCAGCGGATTTGTGCAGACCGACGACAGCCTGTTCTGCCGCCACCCGGTGCAGGTATTCAGCAACCAGCCCACCGTTACGCTGACACTCAACGGCAAACCCGTCGGCACGGCCGACACCCGGCAGGGCGTGGCTCTATTTACCGTTCCGTTCGTAAACGGCCTGAATCAGCTTGTGGCAACGGCAGGCGGCAGCCCCATCAGCGATCAGGCCACTATCGAGTATAGCCTGCTGGGGCAGAACCTGAAAAACCCGAAGCTGCCGTTCGATGAACTAAACATCAGCCTGGGCGACTCCCGCCAGTTTTTCGACGAGAAAGCCGGCCGTACCTGGCTGCCGGAGCAGGCCTATAAACCCCAGAGCTGGGGCTACATCGGTGGGCAGCCGTTTGTGCAGAAAAATTCGCGGGTAGGTTTCGGCAGCAGCCGCAACATCATCGGCACCGACCTCGACGCGATCTATCAGACGCAGCGAACGGGTATCGAGCAGTTCAGATTCGACGTCCCCCCCAGCGATTACGAACTCGTGCTTCACTTCGCCGAACTACTCTCGAAACGTACCGGCACCGACATTGCCTTCAACGTGGGCGGGCGGGTCGTGGCCGACGACTACAAACCGCGCAGTTTCGACGTACTGGTCAACGGGCAGGAAATCATATCGGGCCTAAGCAACAGCCAGACCCTGATAACCGATCAGCCGGTGGCGGTCAAATACGCGGTCAGCGTTCAGAATCAGGCGGGCATCACCGTCTCGTTCCGGGCGCGGCAGGGCGAGACAATCCTAAACGGCATTCAGCTTCAGAAAATCCGCTGATTTGGCCCGCTTACTGGACCGGCTCGCGGAAATCGTCCCCAGTAAAAAACGAGGCAGTTGAGCCGTCAGTTCAGCGACCTATACTCATTCGGCGACTGACCGACGCGCTGCTTGAAGACGCGGCTGAAGTGTTGCGGGTATCTGAAACCCAGTTCGTAGGCAATCTCGTTGACGGTTTTGCTACGGTCGAAAATCTTCTCTTTGGCCAGGTCAATCACCTTTGCCTGAATGTAATCGTGGGCCGACTGGCCGGTTTCTTTCTTTACCAAATCACCGAAATAGTTGGCCGACAGGCTCAACCGGTCGGCGCAGTAGGCCACCGACGGGACCCCGTTGGTCAGGGGCGCATCGGACTGAAAATAGCGGTTGAGCAACCCATCCAGCCGTTCCAGTATGCCCTGATGAATATGGTCGCGGGTGATAAACTGCCGGTCATAGAAGCGCATACAGTAATCCAGAAACAGCTCGATATTGGCCACGATCAGTTTCTTGCTGTGCTTGTCGATGCTCTGCTGCAACTCGTAGTCGATCTTGGCGAAGCAATCCAGCACAATCTGCCGCTCCCGCTCCGACAGGTGCAGCGCTTCGTTCGACTGGTAACCGAAAAACGAATAATCCTGCACGTGCCGACCGAGGGCGGTGCCGTGAATCAGGTCGGGGTGAAACGCCAGCGCGTAGCCTTTGGGCTGGTAGGTTTCGCCTGTGCTGGTCACGCCTGCTACCTGCCCCGGTGCCATAAACACCAGCGTGCCTTCCTGATAGTCGTACAGGTGACGCCCGTAGATCAGATCCCCGCATTTGACTTCCTTCAGAAAGACAGTGTACAAACCGAAATACATCCGCGACCCTTGCCGGGGATCGGCCTTCGACAAATCGACCACGCTCACCAGCGGGTGCCGCGTCTCGTTGTTGTTGAACGCGTTGTACTGCCCTACCGACTCAAACCGAATCATCGTTTCCATATGCCTATCTGACTGAACAACTGCGAAGGTATAGCCTGCAACCTGATTCTGCCCGGCAACCCGCCTGAATCAGTAATATAGGTAGACATATCCGTAATTTGTATACGATTCCGGCGATGAAACGGGCTGACCTTTGTAACAGGAAATTGTATCAACCGAATACTGACACTATGCAAACGCGCACACTGGGTACTAACGGTCTTGAGGTATCAGCTATCGGCCTGGGCTGTATGGGCATGAGTTTTGGCTACGGCCCCGCCAAAGACAAAAACGAGATGATCCCGGTCATTCACGCGGCTGTCGATCAGGGCGTTACTTTTTTCGACACAGCCGAAGTATACGGCCCGTTTATCAACGAAGAACTCGTCGGTGAAGCCCTCGAACCCTATAAAGGCAAGGTCGTAATTGCGACCAAGTTCGGCTTCAACATTCAGGATGGTAAAATGGCCGGACTAAACAGCCGCCCGGACAATATTCGTAAAGTGGCGGAAGCGTCGCTGAAACGGCTGCGCGTCGATGTCATCGACCTGTTCTATCAGCACCGCGTCGACCCCAACGTACCCATCGAAGACGTGGCCGGCACGGTACGCGATCTGATTGCCGAAGGAAAAGTAAAGCACTTTGGCCTGTCGGAAGCGGGCGCGCAGACCATTCGTAAGGCCCATGCCGTGCAGCCCGTTACGGCCCTGCAAAGCGAATACTCGATGTGGACCCGGCAGCACGAGCGGGAAATTATCCCGGCCATCGACGAACTGGGTATCGGGCTGGTGGCGTACAGTCCGCTGGGAAAAGGCTTCCTGACGGGTAAAATCGACTCCTCCACGCAGTTTGCCGAGGGCGACATCCGCAACACACTACCCCGCTACACCGAAGAAGCCCGCGTCGCCAATCAGGCCCTGCTCGACCTGCTGAACCGGTTTGCGGAAGCCCACAACGCTACCACCGCCCAGATTGCGCTGGCGTGGGTACTGGCCCAAAAACCCTGGATTGTACCCATCCCCGGCACCACCAAAATCAGCCGCCTGACCGAAAACAACGGGGCAGCCGCCATCAGTCTCTCGGCCGACGAGTTGCGCGAGATGGAGGACGCATCGGCCCGGATTCAGGTGGTCGGCACGCGCTACACCGAGCAGATGGAAAAGTCGACCGGGTTGTAGGGGGCTGAACTTATACTACTTCGTAACAGGAATTTCGCATTATCCCCAATCCCCTGGAAGTCAAGACTGTCAAGCTCCTAAATTGGCTCCTGTCAGCACCAAATTTCCTTCGGCATGTTTACCCCCAGCCCCCTGAAGGGGGAGATGTTCATTTGCGGAATACTCCCCCTTCAGGGGGCTGGGGGTAAACAGTGTTTTCAATCGATAACTCCTTATCTTACAGCGACAAACCCCTTACCAGTGGCTACGTATAATCTAAAAATCAACGGAAAAATCAGGCCGGTAACAGCCGACCCGGCTACCCCGATGCTGTGGGTCCTGCGCGACCACCTGAACCTGACCGGCACCAAGTTTGGCTGCGGCATCGCGCAGTGCGGAGCCTGTACGGTCCACCTCGACGGCACGGCGGTACGCTCCTGTCAGATCCCCGTTTCGGTAGTCGGCAAGCAGGCCATCACCACCATAGAAGGACTGTCGGCGAAGGGCGACCACCCCGTGCAGCAGGCCTGGCTCGAGCACGACGTCGCGCAGTGCGGCTACTGTCAGGCGGGGCAGATCATGAGCGCGGCCTCCCTGCTGAAAACCAACGCGAAGCCCACCGACGAGGATATCGACGCGGCCATGAGCGGCAACATCTGCCGGTGCGGTACGTACCTGCGCATCAAAGAAGCTATCAAAACAGCAGCAGCGAAATAGAACCCGTAGCACAAAAGTACCCCACCCCAACCCCTCCCCGTTAGAGAGGGGCTTTGCCCGATAAGTAAGTGAAGCCCCTCCCTAACGGGGAGGGGTTGGGGTGGGGTGCTTGGGGTAAACCTTTTCTACCATGAAAAACACGAAGACTACGTATGACCGGCGTTCGTTTCTGAAAACGTCGCTGCTGTCGGGTGGGGGTATGATGCTCAGCGTAAGCTGGTTATCGAGCTTCACCCCGGCCGATAAAGCACAGGCCCTGAACCTGCCCGAGCAGTGGGCATCGCTCAACGGCTATATCCTCATTACCCCCGACAATGCGGTTAAACTCCTCTGCCCCAACCCCGAATTCGGGCAGAACGTGATGACGTCGCT
This sequence comes from uncultured Spirosoma sp., assembly GCA_964581865.1. Taxonomy (GTDB): domain Bacteria; phylum Bacteroidota; class Bacteroidia; order Cytophagales; family Spirosomataceae; genus Spirosoma. Next base: position 191,710 of record CAZOQC010000004.1, on the reverse strand, counting down.
GCCGATGATGGTGGCCGAAGAACTGGATGCCGACTGGAAAAACGTGACGGTCGAGATGGGGCCGCACGACAACGCGAAGCTGGGTCCGCAGTTTACGGGCGGCAGCAACTCGGTCCGTATGTACTGGAAACCCCTGCGCGAAGCCGGAGCCACCGCCCGGCAGATGCTCCGCGAAGCAGCCGCGCAGACCTGGAACGTACCCGCCGACGACATCACGACCAAAGCGGGGACGCTGCACCACGCGAGCGGAAAATCGGCCACTTACGGCGAGATGGCCGCCAAAGCCGCAACCCTGCCCGTACCCAAAGGCGTAAAACTGAAAGTCCCCGGCGACTTTACGATTGTCCGGAAATCGAAGCGGAACGTCGAAGGCCAGAAAATCGTGACCGGCAAACCGCTGTTCGGGCTGGATTACCGGCAACCGGGTACGCTCATCGCCATGATTCAGCATCCGCCCGCCTTCGGTATGAAACTGAAATCGTTCGATGCCGCGCAGGCGCTCAAAATGCCGGGCATCACCAACGTGTTCAGCCTGAAACTGTATGCCGACGGCTTCGAGCAGGGCGGTTTCGACACCCGCACCTTCAACGATTTGCTGGTGGTGGTGGGCAAAACGACCTGGGAGGTGATGAACGCCCGCAAGAAGCTGGTGGCTCATTGGGAACCCGCCGGCGACACCAAAGACACGATGATGGGCCGGGGCGGCAAGCGGGACGTCACGGTGCCCGGCCGGCTGGAAACCACCCCTGCGCAGTTGGAAGCAATGGGCGAATACGCCAAAAAAACGGCGCAGGTGCTTCGAAAAGACGGCGACCCCGAAACGGCGTTCAAGGGTGCGGCTCAGGTGATCGAACGGACGTACAATGCGCCCTTTCTGGCCCACAATTGCATGGAGCCGATGAATTTCTTCGCCCACGTAACCGCCGACAAAGCCCTGCTGGCCGGGCCGTTGCAGGCACCGGGCTGGGTAGAACCGACGCTGACCAAACTGCTGAACCTGCCCGCCGATAAAATCGAGATTCAGATGACGCGTATGGGCGGGGGCTTCGGTCGCCGGGCCTACGGGCAGTACCTCTACGAAGCGGCTCTGGTTTCGCAGAAAGCAAAGGCACCCGTCAAGCTGATTTACACCCGCGAAGACGACATGACCTACGGCATCTACCGCCCCATGTACACGGCCACCTACCGGGCCGCGCTGGATGCCGACAAAAACCTGATTGCCTTCCACGTGAAGGGGGGCGGCATACCCGAACACCCCGTTCACGCCAACCGTTTCCCGGCCGGGGCCATCGACAATTACCTGGCCGAAGGCTGGGAGATTCCGTCTAACATCACTATCGGGGCCTTTCGCGCTCCGCGTTCCAACTTCAACGCAGCCGCCGAACAGTCGTTTCTGGACGAAGTGGCCGAGGCTATGGGCAAAGACCCCATCGCGTTCCGGCTGGAGTTGCTGAAACGGGCGAAGGAAAATCCGGTCGGCAAAAACAACGAATACGACCCCGACCGGTACGCCGGTGTGCTGACGCTGGTGCGCGACAAATCGAACTGGAACAAGCCGGGCAACGAGCAGTATAACCGGGGCGTGGCGGCTTATTTCTGCCACAACTCCTACGCGGCCCACGTGGTTGATATGGTAACACGCGACGGGCAACCCTACGTGGAGCGGGTCACGAGCGCGATGGACTGCGGTATCGTGGTCAACCCCGACGCGGCTACCAACATGGTGCAGGGCGCGGTGGTCGACGGTATCGGCAATGCGTTTTACGGGGCACTGACCCTTAGAAACGGCGCACCCGAACAAACCAATTTCGATACGTACCGGATGATTCGGCACAACGAAGCCCCCAAAAGTGTGTCGGTCCATTTCGTCGAAAACGACCTCGACCCGACCGGGCTGGGCGAGCCGCCGTTCCCGCCGGTGTTCGGTGCCGTGGCCAATGCGCTCTATAAAACCACCGGCAAACGGCACTACAACCAACCGTTCAAACCCGACCTGGAAAAGCGGATTTGAGGTTTCCTGTTAGGCCGTAAATGCATCCGGCCCAACCAGTCAATAGTCTTGATCGGTTGGGCCGGATGGTTTACTGCAAAGCTGGTTTTACTTGAGTACTTAAATCGGCGAATAGTCCCGATTAGGGCTTAGTGAGCCACCCGGTACTCGCTGGGTGACTGGCCAATATGCTGCCTGAAAAACCGCGTAAAATGCTGGGGATATTTAAAGCCCAGTTCATAGGCCACTTCACTCACCGACTTATCCGGGGTGAACAATTTCTCTTTGGCTACGTCCAGCAGTTTTGCCTGTATGTATTCGAGCGCCGTTCGGCCGGTTTCTTTTTTAATCAGATCGCCAAAATAATTGGCCGATAGGTGTAATTCGTCGGCTGCGAAACCCACCGTAGGTAAGCCAATTGTCTGCGGCTTGTCCGATTTGAAATAAACCGTCAGCAAGCGGTCGAACTTTTCCAGAATACCCGCATTGTCCAACTGGCGACTGATAAACTGGCGGTCGTAGAAGCGCTGGCAATAATCCAGAAACAGTTCGATGTTGCCCACAATCAACCGGTTGCTGTGCTTGTCGAGGGGATGCCTCAATTCGCTGGTGATCTTGCCGAAAAACTCCAGCACAAGCTGCTTTTCCGGCTGCGACAGGTGCAACGCTTCACGAACGGTGTAGGAAAAAAAGCTGTATCTGGTCATGGCTGTGGCCAGGGCTGTTCCACGCAGCAAATCAGGGTGAAAAAGCAACGCATAGCCTTCGGGCTGATAGTCTTCGCCATCTTCTTCGATACTGACCACCTGCCCCGGCGCGATAAAAATCAGGGTGCTTTCCTGATAGTCGTAGGTACGGCGGCCATAGCGGATCGTGCAGTGCCTGTCTTCTTTCAGAAACACCCCGTAGAAACCGAAATTTACGGCCTGAACCGTCGTGTTTTTTCGCCGTCCGGACGTAGAAAAATCCAGCACGCTCACCAGCGGATGGCGTGTCGTATGGTCGGCAAGGCTGTTGTAATCGTGAATCGTCTGAATGGTAGCTACCGTCTTCATCAGCGTCTGGCCTGAGTCATGGTAAAGGTAATCAATCCGTATAGCCCGCACTGGTTGCCGTCTGAAAACCGGTAAAGGTGGTAGGCAGACCCGTAATCCGGGTAACGAGCTACCCCAGCGGGCTGTTTACTTTTGCCGTTGTGTACACACTACAATCACGGCATACAGCAATGCAGACAAACGTTATCGTCATCATCGGAGTGGGGGGCATAGGGCAAGCCATTGCCCGGCGTCAGGGAGCGGGTAAAACCGTATTGCTGGCGGATGTGAATGAGCAGGCCCTGCTGGCCACGGCCAACGCGCTGAAAGGAATCGGTTATACCGTCGATACCAGCATCGTTGATGTCTCATCGCGCGAATCGGTGCGGAATCTGGCCAGCATGGCCGCAGCACTCGGTGCCGTTGACCAACTCGTTCATACGGCCGGGCTTTCACCGAACATGGCCCCGCCAGACCGGATTCTGGCAGTGGACTTACTGGGTACAGCCCTCGTGCTCGACGAGTTTGGCCGGGTAATGGCTCCGGGCGGAGCGGGCATCGTTATTTCGAGTATGGCCGGTCATATGCCGCCCCCGCTGGGTGCAGAAATCGATACAGCCCTGGCCCACACGCCCGCCGACGAACTGCTGAATTTACCAGTCCTGCAACCAGCCGCCGTCCCCGACTCTGGTGCGGCCTACGCGCTGTCTAAACGGGCCAACCAGCTACGGGTTCAGGCCGAAAGCCTGCGGTGGGGCGAACGGGGTGCGCGAATCAACTCCATCAGTCCCGGCATCATCATGACACCGCTGGCACAGCATGAAATGGACTCCCCCGTCGGCGCTGTGTACCGAACCATGATCGACGCATCCGTCTCAAAACGGGTCGGCACGTCCGACGAGGTTGCCTCGGCAGCTGCCTATCTGCTGGGTCCCGAAGCAAGCTTTGTGACGGGCAGCGATTTACTGATCGACGGGGGCGTCATTGCGGCTTTGCGCGCGGGCCGGTTATCCCTGGGATAGCGTAGTTGCCGTCCGGATTCGCACTGTTTACCAGTTGCCCCTATCGGCCCCATCCGTTCAGGTTGCCAAATCAGGAATAGTGATGACAATCTCCGTAGGCAAAATTCACGGACTTTTGTTGCTGTACTACTCAACAAGTTACGCCAACGCGCTCTATAAGACTGCCGACAAACGGCAATACAACCAGCCGTTCGAGCCCACCCCGGAAAAGCGGATTTGAGGCTGTTTACGATTAGGTTTCACAGCCAATTTGGTCATCCCAACGACAGGACCGGTCGGGATGACAGAAAGGGCAATTCCTAAACAATCTCAAAGGATCTTCGTCACGTCAAGCCGTTGCTGGACAGTATTCCCATTTAGTTAAACGATCGCCGGAATTCGAGCGGTGACTGGTTGGTCTTTGTTTTAAACAGCTTACTGAACGACTGCGAATGCTCGAACCCTAATTCGTAGGCCACTTCACTAACCGACAGCCGGGTGGTAGACAGTTTCTCTTTTGCCTTGTCAATCAGCTTGTCGTGGATATACTGCTGGGCATTCTGCCCGATCAATGACCGCAACATATCGCTCAGGTAACTGGACGACAAATTCAGGTGGTCGGCGAGGTAGCCGACGGTTGGCAAGCCCTGACTTGCTGATGTTTCCGTGTCGAAATACTGATTCAGCAGTTCGTCCAGCTTTTGCAGCAGGCCGTGGCTGACGGCCTTGCGGGTAATGAACTGGCGTTTGTAAAAGCGATTGGCGTAGTTCAGCAGCAGCTCGATCTGCGCGATAACCACGGGTTGGCTGAAATCATCGATCCGGCTGTTCAGTTCTGTTTCGATGAGTTTGAAAATCGCCAGAATCGTTGCCTTTTCGGCTTCCGACAGGTGCAGGGCTTCGTCGGTTGCGTAGGAGAAAAAACCGTATTGCCGGATGGTTTTGGCCAGCGGATGTCCCAGAAAGAAATCGGGGTGAACAAGTAGCGTGTACTCGGAGCACGCGCTGCCCTCGTTGTCGTTGCTACCAATGAGCTGACCCGGCGACGCAAACAGCAGCCCGCCTTCATCGAAATCGTAGTATCCCTGCCCGTACTTCAGCCGACCGCCCAGTCCCGGTTTGTAGGAGATTTTGTAGTAGGCCAGCACGTGGGCTTGCGGAAAACGGGCCGGGTCAATCGGCATGGTAGTGCTATTGAGCAGACTGACCAGCGGATGGGCCGGTTCGGGCAGGCCAAAAGCCCGGTGTACGTCGGTCAGCGAACCAAGCCGGAGGGGGACATTTTCGTCTTTCTTGATCATTTTGGTAGCCTTTTTGGTTTTTTGTGGAATCGCTTTTTTTGTCATCCCGACAATAGGAGGGATCTTCGGAGATAGGCGTTGTTTCTTGCACTTACCGAAGATCCCTCCTACCGTCGGGATGACAAAAAATGGGTCAATCGCTTAAACAGCCTATCCCTGCGCTGAGGCAGACACCGCTTCCCACTCCGTCCAGGTGGCCAGCCGCTCCGCGTAGGCAGCCTTTACCTGAGGTAGATTATGGCTGCCCAGGAAGAACCGCAGCGGAGGATTTTCAGTGTCGACTACCTGGAAAAGTGCGTCGGGGGTTGCCGTCGGGTCGCCCTGTTCGTAGTTCCGTAGCTGCTGAAAAAAGTGCGCTTTGAAGTCGGCGTATGCGTCGAGGTTCTGCGAAAATTTCAGCGAATCCTGACTACCAAACTCAGTGGCGTAGGCTCCGGGTTCAATAATGGTCACCTTGATTCCAAACGGTTTCACCTCCGTAGCCAAGCTTTCGTGAATCGCTTCGAACGCCCATTTCGACGAACAGTAATAGCCAATGACGGGCAGCGTCGTTTGCCCCAGCGTACTCGACGTACCCAGGATATGCCCGTAGCCCTGCTGCCGGAGCAGGGGCAGAGCCGCCTGAATAACCGACACCGGGCCGATCACATTCGTTTCATACATAGCCCGAATATCGGCCGCAGAAGCCTCCTCGATGGTACCGACGAGCGAATAACCCGCGTTGTTGAACACAATATCCAGCCGACCAAAATGCGCGTGGGCCTGCTCCACGGCCGTTTTTACCTGTTCGGGCTGCGTGACGTCGAGGGCCAGCGTCAGCACGTTGTCGCCGTACTTTTCCTTGAAGTCGGCAATACTGTCCACGTTGCGGGCCGTCGCGGCTACCTTATCACCACGGTTGAGCGCGGCTTCGGTCCAGACCCGGCCGAACCCACGCGACGTACCCGTAATAAACCAGACTTTAGCCGATGAGCCGACGGCTGGCGCGTCCTGACCGTTCGTTGTTTCCTGTTGCGTATTCATGTTTTTGCTTTGTTAATGGTTCGACAAAGGTCAGCGTCGGCGGGTCGGCACCTGTAGGCGAATTGCGGGTGTTCGTAGCCAAAATGAGGGAAGGAACACCGGGCGTCTGACACCATTTACGGGACTGACATACCGGATCAATCCGGTTTACCCGATCACGGCTTTACACAGGGGTTGGCTGGTAGCTCAAATCAGGAATATTGGTAGTGATTCCCGTAATCTGTATACGAGTCAGCCAGAGAAATAGCCGGACCTTTGCCTGACTAAAAAAGGCTTATTTATGCAGACGGTACAATTGAACAACGGGGTGACAATGCCCCTGCTGGGTTTTGGTGTGTTTCAGGTGCCCGACCCGGCCGAGTGCGAACGCAGCGTGCTGGATGCCATCGCCACCGGCTACCGGCTGATCGATACGGCCGCTGCGTATGGCAACGAAGAAGCCGTGGGTATCGCCATTCGGAAGAGTGGGGTGCCCCGCGAAGACCTGTTTATCACCACCAAACTCTGGATTCAGTCGAACGGCTACGAGGGCGCGAAAAAGGCCTTTGAGACGTCGATGCAGAAACTGCAACTCGATTACCTCGACCTGTACCTAATTCATCAGCCGTTTGGCGACGTCTACGGCGAGTGGCGGGCCATGCAGGAGCTGTACAAAGCGGGCCGGATTCGCGCCATTGGCGTCAGCAACTTTACGCCCGACCGGCTCATCGACCTGATTGTGCATACCGACATCGTTCCGACGGTCAACCAGATTGAAACGCACCCCTTCCATCAGCAGGTCGATACGCAGCAGTTTATGGTCGACAATAAGGTGCAGATCGAAGCATGGGGGCCGTTTGCAGAAGGTAAAAACGACCTGTTTCATAACGAACTGCTGGGGTCCATCGGTCGAAAACACAACAAAACCATCGCGCAGGTTGTACTGCGCTGGCTCATTCAGCGGGGCGTAGTGGCCATTCCCAAATCGGTACGGAAAGCGCGGATGGCAGAGAACTTCGACGTGTTCAACTTCGAACTCAGCGCCGACGACATGGACACGATCAGGACGCTGGAAACCGGGTCGAGCAGTTTCTTCGATCACCGCGACCCGGCTATCGTTAAGTGGCTGGGCGAACGTAAACTGGAAGCCTGAACGACCCTGTACATCTCGGCAAAACCCCGCTACCGTGGATGTATGGGCCATTAACCAACATCTAAACCACTATAACTATGAACGCAACAACCACTTACCACTCAATACGAGCCGCCCTGAACGCATCAATTTTCGGCCTGTGTCTCCTGCTGATAGCTACGCAGGGGAGCTTCGCCCAAACGCAGCATGCGGGTGCTGCCCCGACGACTATTGGGAAGACAGAACAGGAAATTACGGAACTCTCGAAACAAAAGTGGCAGTGGATGGCTGACAAAAACGTCGACAAACTGGCTCAGCTCTTTGACGACAAATCAAAATTTGTCCACATGAGCGGAACGTGGAAAAAGGACGAAGAACTCGAAATCATTAAAACCGGAAGTATCTGGTATAAGAATACGGATGTACACGATACGGCGGTTGAACTGTTTGACAACACGGCCATCATCTGGAGTCGTATTACGTTGATGGCTATGGTTCGGGGCAATGAGGCCAAGACGGAGTTTACCGTTACTGAAGTCTATCAAAAACAAGCGAATGCCTGGAAACTGTTAGCCCTGACGTTCAGCAGTGTACGGGACACGCACACGATCAAGCACTAACAACGATATTGGCAATAATGCCAACGAAGACCGGGAAGATAACTGACTCTATCAAAGAAAACAGTCTAACTGAACACACTGATATGAAATCGCTCATTCATCAAAACAGAGTACGAACCGCGCTGAAAGCATCCATTTTCAGCCTGTCTCTGCTGCTCATGGCGCACTATTCGTTTGCACAGGAAACCAAATCAACTCCGGCTACGATGAGCCGGACGGAACAGGAAATCACTACGCTCTCCAAGGATAAATGGCAATGGATGGCCGATAAGAATGTAGACAAGCTAGCGGCCTTATTTGACGAAAAGTCGATGTTTGTCCACATGGGGGGCAGCTGGGGCAAGAACCAGGAACTAGAGGTGATCAAGAGCGGGAACATCTGGTACAAGAAGGCCAGTGTCTACTCAACCACGTTCCACATGATCGGCAATACGGCCATTCTGCTAAGTGATCTTGATCTGGTGGCCGTTGTGGGCGGCAATGAAGTCACCAATCCGTTTATGGCGACGGAGGTCTATGTGAAAGAGAATGGAAAGTGGATGCTGGGGCAACTCTCGTTTTCCAGACTGATGAGGCCTGTTAAAAACTAGCTTTATTACCGCTAATACGCTAATCAACATAGTTCTATGACGCACCTGCTGGTTGTCTCTTTCCTGCTGCTCGCATCCTATTTTTCTTCGCCGACAAAGTACACACCTACAGAAACGGGCACGACTTCGCCCCCCGGAAACGTATTGGTTGTGTATCTGTCGCGGACCGGCAACACAAAGGCAATCGCGGAGACTATTCACGAACAGGTCGGCGGCAAACTGGTTGCCCTCGAACTGAAAACCCCCTACCCCACCAACTATCAGGCAACGGTGCAGCAGGTAGTCCGCGAAAACGAAACGGGCTTTCTCCCCCCGTTGAAAACTACTATCGACAACATCGGGCAGTACGACCTGGTGTTTGTCGGCTTTCCAACCTGGGGAATGCAGTTGCCCCCGCCGATCAGGAGCTTTCTGCGGCAGTATGACTTACGGGGCAAAACCGTTATGCCGTTCAACACCAATGCGGGCTACGGCACCGGGAGTAGTTTTCAGACTGTGAAGGAGTTATGCCCGAACAGTACCGTGCTGGACGGCTTCACGATGAAAGGCGGAGCGGAACGGGATGGGCAGTATCTGGTTATCAACGGCGCAAACGCCGAACAGGCAAAAACAGCCGTCAAACAATGGCTGCTCAGACTGAAACTGATTTAATCGCTGTACACACCAATGAACGTACCCAAAACCCTGCTTTCCCTACTGGCGACCCTGCTGATATCCGCCGGTTATCAGACGGCTTCGGCACAACAATCGACTATGATGGTTCGCTTGGCGGAAATCGAAATCAACCCAGCCGATCTGGAGAAGTACAAAGCCATTCTGGCCGAAGAATCGGCGGCATCGGTTAAACTGGAGCCGGGCGTAATCGTGATTTTCCCGATGTTCCAGAAAGACAACCCAACCTCGGTGCGGCTGCTGGAAATCTACTCCAGCCGGGCCGCGTATGAATCACACATCAAATCCCCCCACTTTCAGCAATACAAAACCTCGACGCTGCCAATGGTAAAATCGCTGAAACTGGTAGAGATGACTCCCATTGATGCCGCTACCATGCCGCTGATTTTCAGAAAATTGAGCGAGAAAAACTGATGTCTAATCCTACCTCATGCGATTCGTTCTTGTCAATATGCTAATCGGCTGGCTTGCGGGTTTGAGCCAGCTTAACGCGCAGAATCCGATGAGCCAGTCAACAACTCTATCGCCCCGACAGCAGCATATTGTTGTTATTGCGGGACTGACGGCGAAGGGCGCTTTGCAGCAGTTACAGCCAGCCCTGAACGCCGGACTTGACGCGGGCCTAACCGTCAACGAAATCAAGGAAGTACTGGTCCATCTCTACGCCTACTGCGGCTTTCCGCGCAGCATCCGGGGGCTGCAAACGCTGATGACGGTGCTGGACGAACGGAAAAAGCGCGGCATTACAGATAGTACAAGCCGGGATGCATCGCCAGTCACGAGCACCGAACCCAAATACGAGCGCGGCAAAATGATCCTGGGTACGCTGACCGGGCAACCCCAAACCGGCCCACCCACCGGCTACTCGGCGTTCAGCCCCGAAATCGACCGGTTTCTGAAAGAACACCTCTTCGCCGACCTGTTCGAGCGCGATGTGCTCACCTACACCGACCGCGAACTAACCACCATTTCGGTATTGTCCAGCATCGGGGGTGCCGAGCCGATGCTGCAATCGCATCTGGGTATCTGCCTGCATCTGGGCCTGACCGAACCGCAGCTTCGGCAGGTGTTTTCGTTGCTCGAAACAAGCGTCGGCAAGGCCGAAGCAGAAGCCGGGCGGGCCATACTGACGCGGATGATGGCCGAAAAGCGGTAACGGAGCGTTCGTTTGAATTTCTTAACTTTGTGCATGGCAAGTCAGGAAATACGGTCGGTGTCGGCGTTCAACAGTGAGCTAAAGCTGAAAGGCTTCAATGTGTTCCAGATCGAGTCCGACAGCAATGCCACCCGCATTTACAACCGGAAAGATTTCTACAAAATCTGTCTGACCACCGGCAACAGCATCGTCCACTACGCCGACCGGAGTTTTGAGGTCAGCGACACGGTCCTGTTTTTCGGCAACCCGCACGTGCCGTATTCATGGGAAACGCTGTCGACCAGCTACGTGGGGTACACCTGCCTGTTTTCCGACGCGTTTCTGAGACTGTCGGACCGGTCGGAGAGCCTGCAACAGTCTCCCCTGTTCAAACTCAGCGGTACCCCCATCTTCCCGATAAGTCTCCGGCAACGCGAGTTTCTGAACACGATTTTCCAGAAGATGATCGAGGAGCAGCAGACCACCTATTCGTATAAGGATGAGCTGATTCGCAATTACATCCACCTGATTATCCACGAAGCCCTGAAGCTGGAACCGGCTCAGAACGTCGACCAGCACAGGAATGCGGCTTCGCGGCTCACGGCTGTTTTTTTTGAATTACTGGAGCGGCAATTTCCCATCGAAACCATCGACCGCCCGTTGCTGATGACCACCGCCCGGCACTACGCCGAAAGCCTGAACGTCCATGTCAACTCCCTCAACCGGGCCGTCAGCGAGGTAACCGGCAAATCGACCACGACCCACCTTGCCGAACGGGTGCTGGTCGAGGCCAAAGCGCTGCTGCACCATACCGACTGGAACGTGGCCGACATTGCCTATGCGCTGGGGTTCGCCTATCCCTCCTATTTCAACAACTTCTTCCGGAAACTTACCGGCATCACACCCAAAAGTTACCGGCTGGCGGAAGTTTGAAATAGATAAGTATCCGTTTGAATACTGCTAGCTGGCCCGCCCTCGTCGACTGTATTTTTGTCTCTGATATACATTCAGTCGACAAAACGATATGGCCCACGTTGAAAGCAATGCCAAACGGCTGGTGAGCGTCTTTCCGCTATACCTGCTTCTGATCGGCATCATGGCCTGCAAACCAGACGACGCCATGCCTTCTGACTCGATCAGCCGTGATACCACCGCTATAACCGACAACCGGCTGCTTATCCGCGTCGGGCAGCGCACGTTCACGGCGACGCTTCTCACGAACGCCACTGCGACTGCCTTCAAAGCCCGTCTGCCCCTGACGCTTTCGATGCAGGAACTGAACGGCAACGAGAAATACGGCGAACTGACGCCCGGCCTGCCCACCGGTGCAACCAACCCCGGCACGATCCAGACCGGCGACCTGATGCTGTACGGTTCCGGTACGCTGGTACTCTTTTATGAAACCTTCCGAACTACCTACAGCTACACCCGAATTGGCCGTATCGACAACCCGGCGGGACTGGCGGCTGCGCTGGGGGCGGGTCGTACCACGGTTACTTTTGACCTGGCCAACTAGCGAAAAACAAGCCCCCAACGACCGGGCGACATTCAGGACGATGCACAATCAACCAACGGATAAAGACATTTTTGAGCGGATGCAGGCTGGTGAGCCGCTCCGAAAAGACGACCCCGAATACGCCCGGTTTAGCGAAGTCGTCGCGCGTACGATCCGGCTCTGCGTCGGGATGAACGCCACGGCCACCGACACCGATCAGGTACGTAACCAACTAAGCAAGATTATCGGTGCCGAAATCGACGCGTCGACCACGATCTTCCCGCCTTTTCACACCAACTTCGGCCGGTTTATCCGGCTGGGCAAAAACGTGTTCATCAACCACGCCTGCTCGTTTCTCGACATCGGCGGCATCACCATCGAGGACGACGTACAGATTGGCCCCCGCGTTAACCTGACGTCTGAAAACCACCCCCTCGACCCCACCGACCGGAAAACCGTTATTCTCCAGCCTATCATCATCAAACGAAACGCCTGGATTGGCGCGGGTGCCACCATTCTGCCGGGCGTGACGGTTGGCGAAAACGCAATTGTTGCCGCCGGGGCCGTCGTCAGTCGGGACGTACCCGCCAATACGGTGGTGGCGGGCATTCCGGCGAAGGTGGTCAGGACGCTGTAGGTAACGCATTTACTGTCAAAACAATATGGTTGCGCCAGCTATAAACTAACCTTATGAAAAACAGAACCATAGCCTTACCCATCGTCCTCTTACTAACCTTCGCTGTCGGCATATCGGCAACCGGCCAGAACCGCATTGACACGCCGACTGATTCAGGGGCCCTTTTTCCGAAAGGACAACGCGCACCGGCGGCCAACTTCACCGGAACATTGTGGGTGCAGCAACTGATCGAGGCCGACAGCGCGGTCAACATTCCGGTGGGGTACGTCACCTTCGAGCCGGGGGCGCGTTCGCACTGGCATAGGCACGGCGGTGGGCAGGTGCTACTGGCGATAGGCGGCATTGGCTACTATCAGGAACAGGGCAAACCCATTCAGATCCTGAAAAAAGGCGACGCCGTGAAATGCCCGCCCAACGTACCGCACTGGCATGGTGCATCGCCGAACGTAGGGTTTATGCAGGTAGCCATCACACCCAACACCACCACCGGACGGGTAAATTGGCTACAGCCCGTAACCGATAACGAATACAATTCGTTAACTAAATAAGCCATACCGGGCAACTCAATAACCAGCCTATCCGAACAGCCAACATCCGTCTATTAACTCATTTTATGAACGACGAGAACAACAACATTGACGCAGAAAATCCGGGGGCATCGCGTCGGGATTTTCTGAAGCAGTCGTCGATCATGGCGGCTTTCGCCATGACGCCCCCGGCGGCCGTGACGGCCGTTGAGAAAGGGCTGCACGAGAAAGTAGCGACCCGTTTTGAGCAAATGCCGCTCCGGGTAACGATCAACGGCACGGCGCAGCAACTCAATATCGAACCCCGCGTGACGCTACTGGATCTGCTCCGCGAACAGCTCAACCTGACGGGCACCAAAAAAGGCTGCGACCACGGCCAATGTGGAGCCTGTACCGTCCACGTCGACGGGACGCGGGTCAATGCCTGCCTGACGCTGGCGATGACTACCGAAGGTTGCAAAGTGACGACCATCGAAGGACTCGCCGAGGGCGACGACGTGGCCACGGCCCGTTTGCACCCCATGCAGGAAGCCTTTATCAAACACGACGGCTTTCAGTGCGGCTATTGTACCCCCGGCCAGATCATGTCGGCGGTGGCCTGCATCCGCGAAGGACACGCCAATAGCCCCGACGAAATCCGCGAGTACATGAGCGGCAACATTTGCCGGTGCGGGGCTTATTCAAACATTGTCGATGCCATTATGGACGTAAAACAGGGAGGGCAAAAGGTATGAATCCGTTTCAATTTACGCGGGTTACGACCCCCAAAGCCGCAATTTCGGCAGTCACCAAAGAAAGCGGCACCTACTATCTGGCGGGCGGCACCAACCTCATCGATCTGATGAAGCGCGAGGTCGTCGTCCCCGAACGGCTGGTCGACATCAACAAGCTGCCGCTGGCAACGATCGAGAAAACGGCCACCGGACTACGCATCGGCGCGATGGCCAAGAACTCGACCGTTGCGGAGAATGAGCTGGTCAAGAAGCATTTTCCGCTGCTGTCGATGGCCCTCAACGCGGGCGCATCGGCGCAGCTGCGCAATATGGCAACCGTAGGCGGCAACATGATGCAGCGTACCCGGTGCGGCTATTTCTACGACAATTCGATGCCCTGCAACAAGCGTAGTCCCGTGCAGGCCGGTCCCGACAAAGGGCAGGCCAACGGCCCAACCGGCTGCGGAGCCATCGGCGGCTACAACCGGATGCACGCGATCTTCGGCACAAGTGAGAAGTGCATCGCCGTTCACCCCAGCGATATGTGCATCGCACTCGTCGCGCTGGATGCGACGGTCAATGTATCAGGGCCGAAGGGCGACCGTGTCATTCCGTTCAGTGAATTTCACCGCCTGCCCGGCGATATGCCGCAAAAAGACAATACGCTGCAACCCGGCGAACTGATTATGTCGGTTGACTTGCCGATGAATAAACTGGCCGACAATTCGCACTACCTGAAAGTACGCGACCGGGCATCGTATGCCTTCGCGCTGATATCGGTCGGTGCGGGGGTCAGTATGACAGGGAACACCATCCAGGACGTCCGGCTGGCGATGGGCGGGGTAGCGCACAAACCCTGGCGGCTAACGGCGGCTGAGCAATTCCTGAAAGGGAAACCCGCTACCGAAGCCAATTTTAAACAGGCAGCTACCCTGGCCATGAAAGGGGCCAAAGGATTCGGAGAAAATGACTTTAAACTGGTGATGGCTCCCAACTCGATTGTTGAAGCACTGAAAACCGCCACTAAAACCGCCTGACCATGACAAAAGACACGAAAAACCCGCCCATCGACCGGGTCGACGGGCGGATGAAAGTGACCGGCGGGGCCAAGTACTTCGCCGAGTTTGAGATGCCGAACATGAGCTACTGCGTCATCGTCGGCAGCGACATTGCCAGAGGCACCATCGCGAGCATCGACACCAAAAAAGCTGAGAACGCGCCGGGTGTCGTGGGTGTGTTTACCCATCAGAATATGCCCCCCATTCCGGGCTGGGATGCCCCCGTGCAAAGCAACGGCAACGGCCCCGCACCGAGTGCGCCGTCGGGTGGGGAGAAATACCGGATTCTGCACACCAATCAGGTGCTGTTCGACGGACAACCCATTGCGATGGTCGTGGCCGATACGTTCGAGCGGGCTACCTACGCGGCTTCGCTGGTAAAAGCGACCTACAGTAAGCAGACGCATAAGACCGATCTGGAAAAGAATCTGGAGAAGGGGGTAACGCCGAAAGGGCCACGCTTCGCCGACTACGTGCGCGGCACGGCCGACGGCTACAAAACGGCCCCGGTTACGCTGGAAGCCAACTATACCATTCAGACCGAAGTGCATAATCCAATGGAGATGCACGGTATTCTGGCGCACTGGACCGGCGATAAGGTGATGATCTACGCCAAAACGCAGGGCGTGAAAGCCACCCAGCGGGCCATGGCGCAGGCCTTCAACATCAGCCCCGACAATATCCACGTCCATACCGAGTTCATGGGTGGCGGCTTCGGGATGGGCTTACGTACCTGGCCGCAGGAAACGGCTGTCGTTGCGATTGCGAAGAAAGTCGGCCGACCGGTGAAACTGGTCGTCACCCGGTCGCAGATGTTTACGCTCGTTGGCCACCGCCCCTACACGGTGCAAACCATCAACATGGGTGCCGATACCAACGGTAAGCTGATCGGGATTGCCCACACAGCGACTGCCGAAACCGCCAGTTACGAAGACTTTACGGAAGGCACCGTCGGCATGACCAAGTTCATGTACGACTGCCCGAACGTCAGCACGCGCTACAAAATCGTTCCGCTTGACCGGGGGGTACCCATCTGGATGCGCGGGCCGGGTGAAGCAACGGGTGCCTACGCGCTCGAATCGGCCATGGACGAGATGGCGGCCAAACTCAAGCTTGACCCCATCGAATTCCGTCTGCGGAACTATACCGAAACCGACCCCGAACACAATCGGCCGTATTCCGACAAAAACCTGAAAGAAGCGTATCAGCGCGGAGCCGACGCCATTGGCTGGAACAAACGCAGCAACCAGCCCGGCGCAAACCGCGACGGTGACTGGCTCGTGGGGTACGGCATGAGTTCGGGGGTGTTCAACGCCAGCCGGGGACAGGCCACCGCCCGCGCCATCCTGAACGCCGACGGGTCGTTGAAAATCCAGTGCGCCGTGACCGACATCGGGCCGGGAACGGGTACGGCGATGGCCATGATTGCCCACAACGTGCTGGGCGTACCGGTCGAAAAAATCAAGGTCGAATACGGCGACACGTCGCTGCCCAACGCGCCGATGCAGGGTGGCTCGACCATCACCTCCACGGTTGGTTCAGCCGTACATGATGTCTGTACGGCCGTGAAAACCGCGCTGGCCGAACTGGCAACCAAACCCGGCTCTCCCCTCGCGGGCAGCAAAACCGACGACCTGACCCTCGCCGATGGCATGCTCTACCTGGAAGCCGACCACAGCAAAAAAGTCGCCGTCGCCGACCTGATGCGGGGCAGCAACCAGACGGGCATCGACAAAACGATGCAGTCGAAAGGCGGACCGGAGCAGGAAAAATATTCGATGTATTCGTTCTCGGTGCATTTCGTGCAGGTGCGCGTCAACCCGGTCACGGGTGTGGTGCGCGTGTCGAAAGCCGTGAGCGTCGCCGATTCGGGCCGGATTGTCAGCCCCAAAACGGCCGCCAGTCAGATGATTGGGGGTGTGGCGGGTGGTATCGGCATGGCCCTGACCGAAGAAGCCATCATCGACCACCGCTACGGCCGCTACGTCAACAACAACCTCGCCGACTACCACGTTGCCGTCAGTGCCGACGTACCGCACATCGAAACCATCGTCATCGACAAGCCCGACCCGTACATCAACCCGATGGGCGCGAAAGGGATGGGCGAAATCGCGCTGATTGGCTTTGCCGCTGCCGTAGCCAACGCCGTCTTCAACGCCACCGGCCAGCGCATCCGCGAATTACCCATCACCCCCGATAAAGTGATGCAGAAACTGGCGTAACCCATCGCGTTCCAAATTCACTCCGCTGTGGCTATCTTTACGAAGGTAGATGCAGCGGAGTTTTTTTTCATTGTAGAGGTAGTTTGTTGCCGATAGTGCACTTTTCCTCTTTATCACATCCGGATAATCCTCCTGTATGCACATAGATAGCAATGCCGCTGACCTTCCCCTAAATAATGAACCAGTAACTTGGTCGGTTACGGTATCATACGAATCGGCAATGGCCTGAATACGTTTCTCGTTTCCGCTACCTGGTCAGCGGTCTGGCCTCGATAATGATAAAGTGACCCGTACGTTCACTTATCAGCCATTTACCCTCCCGACGCACATAGGTATCTTCATAGCTAACGCTGTAATCGGACAGGATATCCGTTCCGTCCGCTTCTCGGATCATTTTAAGTTGGGCGAATGAAACCCCCGTCGCCGTATCGCCATCGATGGTTACGGTGTGCTGGCCATTCAACGTAAAATACGTTTTTACCTGAGCCGCATGACCGCTAAATTCTTCCTCCAGGTCCTTTGTACCGGACGTAGTCGCTACCAGAACGCCGTTCATGTATACCTTGTATACAGCATCCGGTGTGAAAAGGCCCATTTGCTCCGAGGTCTTTTTATCGTCACCCAAATAAGCGTAGGCGTCGATCAAATCCCTTAATTCCTGTTTGGTTGCCAACAGTTCAAGTGTCATTGTTTGTTTATTTAGGAGTTGAAAAATTTAATTTATCCCCACCCAGCACCGGTATAGCCGATTTTGAGGGTACCTCTGGCTGGTTTGCCGCTCAACCCGGGTAAGCCAACCACAGGCCAGTTCAACAGACCGCTCATTTGTTGAGGTCGGAAAATTACGGTACGTTTGCTTACAAAATGTAAGCAATTACATAAAGGTAAGTTGATTTCTACGGGTAACTATATGGAAAAGAATCAAAAAATCGTGACGAATGCCACCGAACTGCCCGACTGTATCGGTGATATAAGTGCTGTTGGCGATGCCTTGTACGCGATAGGCGGCAAGTGGAAATTGCCCATTGTCATCGCCCTTTATGATGGGTCGAAGCGCTTCAATGAGCTTCAGCGCTGCGTAATTGGCATCTCAGGCAAGATATTATCGAGTGAACTGAAAGAACTGGAACTGAACGGCTTCATCAAACGGAATGTACAGTTAGACTATCCGGTCGTCATCGACTACGAGCTTACTCCGTACAGCTACACGCTAAGAGATGTTGTGCAGGCCATGAGCCAGTGGGGATTATTGCATCGCGAGACTATACGAAGCGGTGCCATCAAATGAACGTGCCTGTGTTGGGAAGCGAAGCCACGAAGAAGCGTTCGAGTGGAGGTAGTTCCTGCACGGACAATGACCATGTAACGCCATCAGTAGATCAACCGTGAAAAGGCTACAACAAACCCTAATCTGATTCATTCTACGCCTAAGTGGCCGGGTACCTTTGTTTTGTCGATCACTAAACAAAATACGACATGGCAACGCACAACTGGACGACTCAGGACATCCCCTCGCAAAAAGGTAAAACAATTCTCATCACCGGGGCCAACAGCGGCATCGGTCTGGAAGCCGCCACGGTACTGGCGGGTAAAGGAGCTAAAGTCATTCTTACCAGCCGCAACGCGCAGAAAGGGCAGGAGGCAATCAACACGATCAAACAACAGAACCCATCGGCGGATGTGGAGGTGATGGGGCTGGACCTGGCAGATTTCGAATCGATTAAATTATTTTCGAAGCAGTTTCATCAGAAAGTCAACCGGCTGGATGTGCTCATCAACAACGCCGGCATCATGCACCCCAAAGAGCGGGAGTTATCCAAACAGGGCTTTGAATCGCAGTTCGCCACCAACCACCTGGGCCACTTTCTGCTGACGGGCCTGCTGCTGGATCTGCTCAAAGCCGCGCCTAGTGCCCGGGTAGCTACCCAGAGTAGCGTGCTGCACAAGAAAGCGACCGGCCAAAGCTTCGACGGCGATATTCACTTTGACGACATCAACTTCGACAAAGACTTCAACACCCAGAAAGCCTACGCGCAGAGCAAACTGGCCAACATTCTGTTCGGTTATGAACTGGATAAACAGTTCAAGAAGCATGGCATATCGGCGATCTCGACGGTAGCCCACCCCGGCTATACGGCCACGAATCTCCAGCGAAATTCAGGCATCATGGGCCGTATATCGAATCTGCTGGTTGCGCAGAAAGTAGAGATGGGTGCTTTACCAATCCTGCGGGCGGCTACCGATCCGACCCTAACGGGGGGAGAATACCTGGGACCAACCAAAATGAACGAATTTAAAGGCTATCCCGAAATCGTCCGTTCCAATGATCGGTCGTATGACCAGGAACTCGCCAAACGGCTCTGGACGCTATCTGAATCGCTGACCAACTACACATATTCCTTCTAGGATTATGCCCGAATCCAAGCCCATTCTGGAGATTCGATCCATTTCCGAGTTGCATCGGTTGATGGGCCTGCCCAAACCGTTGCATCCGCTCATTAGTCTGGTGGATCTTGGCCACGTGAAAAGCTCAGCCGAGACGACGGATACCCGAACGGTCGTAAACTTTTACACCATTCTGTTCAAGAAAGACGTGGTGAACAAGCTGAAATACGGGCAGCAGTACTACGATTTCGATACGGGAATGGTGGCCCTGTTCGCCCCCCATCAGGTAATGCAGGCTGAGATATCGCAGGAGCCGCTGGCTAAAGGCTGGGGCCTGATTTTTCATCCTGATTTCATCCGTCATTATTCGCTGGGCCAGAAAATCACCGAGTACGGTTTTTTTTCGTACTCAGTGCATGAAGCCCTGCACCTCTCCGAAAAAGAAGAAGCCTTGCTCCTGGGGGTGTTGCAGAACATCCGGCAGGAGTACGAGTCGAGCATCGACAAGTTCAGCCAGGATGTAATGGTGTCGCATCTGGAGGTGCTCCTCAACTATATCAACCGGTTTTACAACCGGCAGTTTCTGACCCGAAAACATGTCAGTAGTGATGTATTGAGCAGGCTGGACTCAATCCTGTCGGATTATATGACCTCGGTCCGGCCCAGCGAGCAGGGGCTGCCCACGGTGGGGTACGTAGCGGAGCAGTTGCATTTTTCGCCCAATTACCTGAGTGATCTGCTCAAGGAAGAAACCGGCAAAACCGCGCAGCAGCATATTCACGACAAGCTGATCGAACTGGCTAAGGACTACTTGGCTACCCTGCCGCTGTCGGTGGGAGAGATTGCTTTCAAGTTAGGGTTTCAACATACCCAATCCTTCAATAAACTCTTCAAAGCCAAAACGGGACAAACACCCAACGAGTATCGGCAATTGCTCAATTAATAAAGTGGCCACGAAGTTGTTTGTGAATTATTGAGGTCCACCCAGTTTATTGGAGGGAGGTCAAACCCTGCCCATCACCCCCGATAGCGTGATGCAGAAACTAGAGTAAAGCAACAAACCCGCCTACTCGTAGACTTTGCAATGAAGTCGACAAACAGGCGGGTTTGTTACAATTGGCGACTGTATGCCGTACTTAGCCAACCTATCAACTGAGTACAGCAACACCAACTAGCGAGTTACGGCCGGAATGATCTGATCGGCCTGTAGCTGGTTGAACAGGTCGAAAAACGATTGGTCGGTTCGTTGGTAGACGGAGAAGCCCAACTCCCGGCTTCTCGACATATCCGTCATCACTTCGATGGGCCGTCCCAGGTCAAGGTCGGTGTGCCAGGGTGAGGCCAGTCGGGTCAACTCAGGCTCGACCAGATGATGCGTTGTAGCGATCTCGCGCCAGACTGCGTCATCATCGGCCATTGTGGCTTCGAGCGGGTGAATGATTCCGTCGAAACCAGCGGCTTCAATACCAAAGTAGCTGGCTAGTTGCGGCCACAACCAGCTCCAGCGGAAAAAATCGCCGTTGGTGATGTTGAACGCCATATTGTAAGCGGCTTCGGTGGTGGCGGCCCAGATCAACTGTTTGGCCAGTACCCGCGCATCGGTTACGTCGGAAACGCCCTCCCACTGCGCCTTTGAACCGGGCCAGCGAAAAGGTTGCCCCTGTTGCCGGCAGAGTGTAGCGTAAACGGCCAGCGTCGTGCCCATGTTCATCATATTGCCCACCGCTTTGCCAATGATGGTGTGCGGGCGGTGGATGCTCCAGGTGAACCCCGCCTGCGCTGCAGCAGCGTACACTTCATCTTCCTGTGCGTAATAAAAATTGTCGATGGCCAGCCGGGGCTGATCCTCCCGCAGGGGCGTCTGGGGTAGAAACCCTTCTTTGGCGTAGGCATCAAACGGTCCCAGGTAATGTTTGAGTCCCGTTACCAGCGCCACGTGCTGTACCGAATTTTTGGGTTGCAGAACGGCCAGCAGATTACGGACCATCGCACTGTTGACCCGGATATTATCAACTTCCGTTTCCTGCCGCATCCAGGTGGTAAAAAAGACGTGCGTCGGCGAAATGTCTGCCAGGGCAGTTTGGAGGCTGGCGGGGTCGAGCAGGTCAGCAGCAAGGGGACGTACCTGCTCAATGCCGGGGTTTGGGTTGCGGGCGAGACCATACGTAGTCCAGCCCTGGGCCACCAGCTCCCGGGCCAGATTACTACCAGCGATACCACTGACGCCCACTACTAAGGCTATTTTATTCATACTAAAGTTCGCTTGTCGGCGACTGCCCGGCCGGGCAATGTGCCTCGACCTGACGCGCCGGTTCACCTATACTACCGGGAAGCGAACCAGATAGTTATCGAAACCGGTATGTCCTGACAAAGTAATCAGTATACGGGGTCTGCTAGTACGCAGTTGTCGACGCATACTAACCTGACCGTGTGCAGAACCGGCAACAGCGCGTACGGCAGGGTCTGTCTGCACGTACCTGACTGTCTACAACGCACGACTATCCCGGGTAAAACAGTAAACACCACTGTACCGGATCACATCAGAACAGGTACAGTGGTGTTTACCCAAGTCATCATTTGACTCACCAGCCAACGTCCGTGTCTGGTGACGACACGGGTTTCGACTACTCGGCCGACCCGTTATCGGGTTCAAAGTCCAGCGAGACGGAGTTCATACAGTAGCGCTGACCGGTTGGCGCAGGGCCATCGTTGAAGATATGACCTAGGTGCGAATCGCAGCGGCCGCAGACGACTTCGACCCGGCGCATGCCGTACGAATTGTCGTGGTGGTAAACAACGCTGTCGGGGCGGTCGGCCTCGAAAAAGCTGGGCCACCCGCAGCTACTGGCAAACTTCGCGTCGGAGCGGAACAGCTTATTGCCGCATACCGCGCAGTAGTATGTGCCTTTCGTGTCGCTGTTCCAGTACTTACCGGTAAAGGCCCGCTCCGTACCCTGCTCACGCGCAACGGCATACAGATTGTCAGGCAGTATTTTTTTCCACTCGTCGTTGGATACATTCAGATGATGGTGGTCTGTCCGGGAATAGTATGGATTCGCCCCATGTTCGGCCATCTGGTCTTTTTCAGTTACGTTCATCGTTGTAAGTAGTTACCTGTTTACCTATAAACCCGTAACCAGCCGCGAAAGTTAAACCGGATCGGTCAACGACAGGGCGCGCTCAGCCGATACAATGCCCCTTTAGTCCACTCACCCCATCCGCAGTTTCTCGATAGTCGCCTGAACATGAGCAGTTTGCTGCTGACGCGACAACTCGACAGGTGGTGCCGCCCGGACAGCGCAGTCAGCAATGGGGCAGCGCTCGCAGGTTTCGCCCACCGGCACCGTCGGCAGGTTGGGGTCGCCAATAAACGGGAGTTGTTCGAGCAGGGTTTCGTTGATCGGGAAGCCGATGTTGATGCTGCTGTTGTCGGTCGTGGGGGGCGACGATTTGGCAATCGAAAACACGAAATACGTCGTGCCGTTGGTGGCAAACGAAATGCGCTGCGCCCGGCAGATGGGTTGCCCGTCCCACTGCCCCGACTGCTGAAGCTGCCGGAGTTCGGTCAGAATCGTCACCGACACCTGCCGCCGGCAATAGTGCTCGTCGCGGGCGATGCCGTGCGGGGTGTGCAGCTTACTCAGATGCAGTTCTTTCGCCAGCAGAAACCGCCCGTTGGCAAGCTGGTTGAACCGCAGAAAGAACAGGTCGTTCAGACCGAAATAGCCCGATAGCAGGTTCGTCAGGCGAAGCAGAAACATCTCCGGCGTCACGGTAAACCGCGCCAGCATCCGCAGCATCCGGTCGTTGTCCCAGTCCGGCTGTTGCACCAGCATCCGCAGTTCGTCGAGCAACGGCGTCCGGGGAATCAGCAGGCAGCGGGCAAAGTAAGACGCCTGAAAGTTATGAAGCACCTCATCGAACGAGCGGGCTTCGAGCACCGACGATTCGAGCGGCCGAACGCTTAGTGTCAGCCAGTGGTAGCCGACCTCACGCGCCAGCGTAAACACCTGCTGTTCGGCCGAGAGCTTGCTGTTGAGCAGGAGTTTGTGCTGTTCCGGCAGGTATACCGAGCGCAGCGACATCAGGGCGGGCTGCGTGGCCGCGTCGTAGAATTCGACCGAACACTGATAGCTTTCGTTCAGAATACCGATCAGCCAGTCGGTGCACTCGCTGGCTTGCCGGGGCAATGGATATTTGGCCAGAAACGTATCGGCCTGCGTTTCAAGCTCCTCGAAATAATTGTTGTGCATCGCCTGATACGTCCGCAGTACCGAAAAATAAAACTGCTCCACGCTCAGGTCATAATTGCGCCCGATCTCGATCAGCGTGTTGATAAACGCACTCAGTTTGGCGGGCGCGCTGGCCATCACTTCCAGAAAATACGTCGGTTCGATACCGAACAGATCAAACGGCAACTCATTCAGGATGTTTGAGTTAAGCAGCTCAACCACCGGCTCCAGTGCTTTGTTGACCTGCAACGATACCAGCGTATCGTAGCTGCTGTTGAGGGCTTTGGCAAGGGCAAATACTTTCTCCGTCTTCGGATATTTCTTTCCCTTCTCGATTTCATTGAGGTACGACGGCGACAAACCCGTCCGGTCGGCAAGGTCGTAGGTCGACAAGCCAAGCTCGCTGCGTAGCTGCTTGATTTTCAGGCCAAAGATGAGTCGTACTTTTTCGCGGTCGGAAGTCATGGTGCAAAAATAACTTTTCAGGGAATCTACGGGAACAAATAAAGAATATTCAGCGACTAATATCGTTTTAGCGAACGTTCGCTTTTTTATTAATAATCGCTAAATATATTTGTCAGGTAATCGATTTGTTCACCGCAAACCACCCCTGCTATGGTAGCCGAAGCTGTCCGTCGTCCGCACGTTGTTGAATCACTGCCCGAAGAGAAGGCACTGCGCTTTCTGGGTATCCGTACCAGTAAAGAGGTTAATTTTCAGCTCTCGCCCACCGAACTCGTCGAGTACGCGCTGCGCCGGGGCGAGGGCGTGCTGACCGAAACCGGCGCCCTGATGTGCGCAACGGGTCGCTACACCGGCCGCTCGCCCAAAGACCGCTACATCGTTCGCGACAGCCTGACCGAGGGGCGGGTCGACTGGGGAACGGTCAACATTCCGTATGACGAAACACGCTTCGATCAGCTGCACCGCCGGATGCGGCATTACGTGGAATACCACCCCGTTTTTGTGCGCTACGCTCTGGCCGGTGCCGACCCGAATCATCAACTCAAACTGTGCATCCTGACGACTTCGGCCTGGCAGAATCTGTTCTGCACGAATATGTTTCTGCGGCCGACACCCGACGAGCTGGCCGATTTCGAGCCTGATTTCACGATCCTGGCCATCCCCGACTTTCTGGCCAATCCGGCTGAAGACCAGACGCGGGGCTCGAACTTCGCCATATTGAACCTCTCGAAACGGGTTATTCTGATCGGTGGAACGGGCTACGCAGGTGAAATCAAAAAAGGCGTTTTCTCGGCGCTCAACTTTCTGCTGCCCCAGAAGAACGTGATGCCCATGCACTGCTCGGCCAACGTCAGCCTGGACGACCCGACGGACGTGGCCTTGTTTTTCGGCTTGTCGGGAACGGGCAAAACGACCCTGTCGGCCGATCCGGAGCGGGGGCTGATCGGCGACGATGAGCACGGCTGGAGCGACGACGGCATTTTCAACTTCGAGGGCGGCTGCTACGCCAAAGTCGTTGACCTGACCCGCGAGCGGGAACCGCAGATTTTCGACGCTATCCGCTACGGCTCCATCGTGGAAAACACCCGGATGCTCCGCAATTCGCGCCTGGTCGATTACACCGACACGACGCTGACCGAGAACACCCGCACCTCCTACCCGATCTCGTTTATCGGCAACGCCGTCGAACCGTCGGTGGGTACGCATCCGCGACATATTTTCTTCCTGACCTGCGATGCGTTCGGCGTGCTGCCCCCCATTGCCCGACTGACGACCGAGCAGGCGATGGATTACTTCGTGCTGGGCTATACGGCCAAGGTCGCCGGTACGGAAATGGGCGTTACCGAGCCGCAGGCCACCTTTTCGGCTTGTTTCGGAGCCGCCTTCATGCCCCTGCCCGTCAGCGAGTACGCCCGGATGCTGGGCGACAAAATCCGGCAGCACGGGGTCAGTGTGTGGCTCGTCAATACCGGGTGGACGGGTGGCGGCTTCGGCGTTGGCAACCGGATGAAACTGGCGTACACCCGCGCCATGATCCGGGCCGTTCTGACGGGTACGCTAACCGAAAACCTGTTTGTGAACCACCCCGTGTTCGACCTGGCCATGCCGACTACCTGCCCCGATGTACCGGCCCCCATCCTCGACCCACGCCAGACCTGGGCCGATCCGGCGGCCTACGACGCGAAAGCCAACCACCTGAACCGCTTATTTGTGGAAAAACGGGCATCACTCACCGGGTCTCCATCGGCTACCGTATGACGAACTTCATTGATATGCCCCTGCCCACGACGTCCCGTTCCACCCAGCCGGGCCTTGCCCTTCCGGTTGGCACCACCCTCGACCGCTTCATTCTGCGCGAACAGAGTGGGTTCCCGTTTGCCACGGGCGAACTCTCGCAACTGCTGCGTGACATAGCCCTGGCCAGCAAGATCATCAACCTGGAGATTAACCGGGCGGGGCTGATCGACGTAACGGGCGCGGCTGGTACCGACAATATTCAGGGCGAATCGCAGCA
Organism: uncultured Spirosoma sp.; assembly: GCA_964581865.1. Lineage (GTDB taxonomy): Bacteria > Bacteroidota > Bacteroidia > Cytophagales > Spirosomataceae > Spirosoma. Next base: position 165,485 of record CAZOQC010000004.1, on the reverse strand, counting down.
GAAACTCGACGTCATCGCCAACATCCGTTTTATCCGCGCCCTGAAAAACGGCGGTGAAGTCTGCGCGATCATCTCGGAAGAAGACGATGACATGATCCTGACGGGCAACCCCGACGGCAAATATGTGGTGGCTATCGACCCGCTGGATGGCTCGTCCAACATCGACGTCAACGTGTCGATTGGCACCATTTTCTCCATCTACCGCCGGGTGTCGCCCGTCGGTTCGGAAGCCACGATGGGCGATTTTCTGCAAGGGGGCCGGAAACAGGTAGCGGCCGGGTATGTGCTGTACGGCTCGTCGACGATTCTGGTATTTACGACCGGACAGGGCGTGAACGGCTTCACCCTCGATCAGTCGCTGGGCGAGTACATCCTGTCGCACACGAACATGCACCAGCCGCACACCGGCTCGATCTTTTCGTGCAACGACGGCAACGTGGCCGACTACCCGGACTATGTGCAGACGTACCTCAACAGTTGTCGACAGGACCGGATGACGGGCCGGTACATCGGCTCGCTCGTAGCCGACTTCCACCGTAACCTCATCAAAGGCGGCATTTACCTCTACCCGCCCACCCGCAAGACCCCGGGGGGTAAACTCCGGCTGCTGTACGAGTGCTTTCCCATGGCGTTCATCGTCGAACAGGCGGGCGGACGGGCTACCGACGGGCGGCAGCTCATTCTCGACGTCGCCCCGACGGAACTGCACCAGCGGTCGGTGCTGTACGTCGGTTCGCCGGATTTGATCGACAAATTGCTGATCGGCTAAACAAACACAGATCATCCCGAACGGGCTTTGTCTCCATGAGTAGACGAGGCTCGTTCGGGATGATCTGTGTTTCGCTGAAGAAGCGGTATACACTCTGGCGTTGTCAACCAGCCCCGCTAGCTTCCAGGATGAACGCGTTGAAACAACGAGATAAGGCGTTGGTCACTACAGTTTGACACCTTGTGCCGCCATTTGCTTTTCCTGCGCAGCGTGGTTAGCCAGGAACTGCGCGTGTTGCGCATCCGTACGCACCGTGCCCAGACTAGCCAGTTGCTGCTGTAACTCGGCAGCGGGCATGTTGGCCAGATAGCACGGTGTGCCAGGCTGCTGCCGCCACGACTCGTGCAGGTTACCGCCATCGACGGCATCGAAGCCCAGCTCCTCCACCAGCGCCATCACCTGTTGCTTGGCAACGGCCTCGTCTCCGGCAACAGGCAACGCAATGCGGCCGGGCGTGCCGGCAGGTTGCCCCATTTTTTCGAGGTCTGCGGCTAGAATATTGTTGAATACCTTCACCACGGGCCGACCCAGATGTGCCTGAACCCATTCGCTTTCGGTCAGGTCACCGCTCTCCAGTTCGGGGATCTGGCCATCGCGTAGCAGGGGATAGTAATTGCTGGTGTCAATTACGGGCACGTCAGCAGACACGCCGTCGAACAAGTCTTTAGGCAGTTCAGGAATGTTTTTTAGTGGAATGGTTACCACGGTGATTTCCCCATAACGAGCCGCTTCGTAAGCCGTGGCCGGGGTGGCGCCGGTTTTTTGGGCTACCTCCCCCAGCGTTTCAGGGCCGCGCGAGTTGGCAATTAGTACGGAGTGGCCGAGACTGGTGAGCCGCACGGCAAGAGCACTGCCGATGAAGCCAGCCCCAATGATTCCTATTTTCATGGTTGAAAGATTATTAACTGTAAGCTGCCGATTAATGCAGCGCTACGGTGTAAGACGCCCGGCCAGTAAATTGTTTTTAGTACGATGCTGTAAGGTTCAGGTGAGCCTACCACTACTGGCGCAGCCGCCGATGAGTCGCACGGGGAGTTCGTAGCTGCCGGTAGCGTGGAGAATGTAGCCGAAGGCCATGGCCATACTGGCCGACCCCAGTTGTCCGGCCAGGCCCATCGTGCCCGATACGGCCCCGGCGTGCTGCCCGCCGATATCCATGCGAATACTATGGCTCGCTAAAAAATTCGTTCGCATAGATAATTTCCCCCTTGACGCCGGCCAACCCGTTTTCCGCTAAAACAATAATCATTTTGTTTTCGTCAGCTACCTGAAACGGTAGCTCAATGGGGTAGTTACTGAGTCGTTGGTAGCCAAACTTAGGGTAGTAGGTGGCATGACCCAACACCACACAGTACGGGTAGCCCAGGCCATGGGCAATGCGATGGCCAGCCCCGATCAATTGACCACCGATACCTTGTTGCTGAAAAGTAGGTGGTATCGACAGAGGAGCCAACGCTAATCCTGGAAAGTGTTGATGCCCGTCTTGAATGTGAAGTTTAGTGAACAAAATATGGCCTATCAGTTCGTCGGTATCCGACTGGGCCACTAAGGAAAGTTGAGGAATAAACGCACTGGATTTTCGCAGTCGCTCAACCATCAAGTGTTCTTTTTTGTCACTGTAAGCCACAGAACGATAAGCCTCCTGGATCAGGCTTGCGACCGCAGGATAGTCGGCTGGCGTTTCCTGGCGAATACGAATGTTCATGAGGTTGGGGCTGACAACGATTTAACGGGCTTGATGACTGGTTAAGTTTGATCGTATACCTGTTCTTACCCCCTTCGGTGAGCCGGTTTTGACTGGAGGCCACCCGCTTGAAAAATCTTCTTAGTAGATATCTCCAATCGGGGAATTCAGTCGTGGCAATCCCTATCCCTGTATCCCTCGCCGATTACAACTCAGTAGAGTAACGGAATCAGACGCCAAGTATGCTGACTATAAGCAGCGTAGCCAGGAAGTGCTTGCCGTAAAAACTGTTCTTCACGGCTTATTTTCACCACATAGGTTCCACACAGAATCAGTAAGCCCATCAAGCTTGACAGGCTGGGCTGATACAGGGTCGTACCGAACGCGGCCGAGAGGAAACCCGTATACATCGGATTACGAACGTAACGATAAGGCCCCCTGGTCACTAAGGTCTGGTTTTCGACTTGCTGAATGGCCCCGCTCCAGTTATCCGCCAGTACCTGACGGGCCCAGGCCCCGAACAGCATGCCCATCAGCATCAACCCCATGCCTGCTAAGTGAACCCAGTGGGGCAAACTAAAAAAAGGTTTGTTGAAAGCTATGGGTAGTGGATTTAGAAGCAGGATGAAGGACAGCACGACGAGTCCCACATGAATTTGTCAATACCAACTCGTCTTGGTTTGCTGTTGCACCTGCACTCGTCGGCGTGTTATATATCCCCAGATGGCCCAACCAAGCCAAAAAATGCCCCATGTAATTTGGGCAAAGTAAGTGATAAACATAGTGACAGATTCATGGCGTACAGCTTAGGTAACTGAGGTTGATATAAAATTGTGTTGTATACTAACTACATTGATACCGTCCGATGGCCTGATACGCGAAGCGGTCTTGTGACAGAGCCAACGGGTGTAGCCGGTTTAGCGACTGCGTGGCTTGGTTAAAAGAGCGATTTTGTGAGATAAAGCGGTGTCAGGCGGAGTTAGTTGAAAGTCGCCCTAACGGCTAAGGGGGAGAGGTTGGTTTTGCTTTTAAAGAGCTTACTGAACGACTGCGGATGCTCGAAGCCAGGTTGATAAGCGATCTCAGCAACAGAGAGTGTACTAACGCTCAATAAGTCCTTCGATCGTTCAAGAACCGCTTGTTGACTATACTGCTGAGTGGTCTGCCCCGTCAGCGAACGCAGCATGTCGCTCAGATAATGAGGGGATACATCCAGCTGTAAACGAACGTACTCTACTGATGGCAAACCGGTTTGCTGGCCTTGACGCTTCTCAAGCATGGTTTAAAAAATCAAAACACTACGATGATTACTGTGCCGTAATCATCGTAGTGTTTTGACCTGATTTGGCTTGATTGTCCTGCCAGAATTATTGGGTCTAATAGCGTCTCATACGACTATCAGACCCAGTAATCTTCATTAAATATCCATCTCACTGGCGGACACAGGTTCCTGTTCGTCGCGGAGTTGCTAGCTGGCATCGACCTTGAACCAGAGCAGACCGCCCGGCATAACGTTACTTACCACCAAAATAAGTAGCTTGAAAATACGCTTTCAGTGACGTTGGTTTCCGACCGAGCAACTGTTCCAGCGTACTGCCGGGCAGGTCGAAATCATTGGCACCAATGGCGTTGGCGAACCCGATCGTAAAGCCAATGGCCCCTTCCGGTACGCCCGCTTTCGTCATCGTATCGGCGTATACATCGTTCGGCGCGTCGGTGTAGGCGATGTCTTTACCAGCCAGTTCCGACAGGATAGCCGCAGCGTCGGCCATCGACCAGCTTTCGGTATTGACCAGCTCGTACGTCTGGTTGTCGTGCCCATCGCCCGCCAGCACGTTAGCGGCAGCTTCGGCCATGTCTTCGCGGGTAGCATATGGCACCCGCCCCTGCCCCGCTGGCAGGAAGATACCCGTTTCCAGTACGTTGGGGCCGAAGAACATCGGCAGCACATCGGCGTACAGGTTATTCCGCAGGAAGGTGTACGTAAGCCCCGAATTTTTCAGGTTTTCTTCCGTCTGGAAATGTTCGCCCATGAAGTCTTTCAGGGCCGACGTGTCCAGATGCTGCATGGTTACGCCCGTATAGGCGACCCGTTTTACACCCGCTTCTTTGGCAGCGTTAATCACATTCAGATGCTGGCCAACGCGATCGGCCAGATCGCTGGTCGAGACGAGCAGTAGTGTATCGACGCCCTGAAACGCCTGTACCAGCGACGCTTTATCGTGGTAATCGCCCACGCGGACACTGACGCCTTTTTCGGCCAGATCAGCGGCTTTGGCAGCGTCCCGCACCAGTACGGCTACCTGATCGGCAGCCACTTTGTTGAGTAAGAATTTGACAACGGCACCGCCCAGGTGGCCGGTAGCTCCGGTTACAAGAATCATAATCGAGAATAGTTAACGTAGTAAAGAATTGATAGCATCAGGCCACTGTCGATCCGCTAAAGATCGTCCGGTCTTTCAGGAACGCGCCGATCCAGATCAGGGCGAGCAGGATAGCCGCTGCCGGTGGGCTGCCCGTCGAAATTTCCGTAGCGATGGCTCCACCCAGGTACGCAGTAATCAGCAGTAGCCCCAGCCGGAACGTAGCCGGAATCAGCAGCAGAACCACGCTGACCAATTCGATCAGCGCCAGCCCGACCATGGGAAAGTGGGCCAGAAAGCCTACCTGTGTGAGTTGGGCTACGACCTGTTTGGCGCCCGATAGTTTGGCAAAAACGCTCCCCAGCAGCGCCAGGGCCGGTAGCCAGATTAATACGCGTGCAGCAAGCTTCATGGTTATGTTGGTGAGTTGGTTTTGCAAAGGAGGTATCTTTGATTTACTTTTGAAAGTAGTTTCCAAAACGAAAGTAGTTTCCTCGAAGAAACTATCCCCGCTTCCATGAATCAGAAAAGAGCCGACGACTTCCGACTAACTCCGCATTGCCACCAGCAGTTGCGCGCTATCTACGACACGCTCGATCTGGTCAGCGGCAAATGGCGCATTGCCGTCATCAGTTCGCTTAGTTTCCTGGGCGAATGTCGCTTCGGCGAGTTGCAGCGTGTTGTCGACGGCATCGGGGCCAAAATGCTCTCGCAGGTCCTGAAAGAACTGGAAGACAACGAATTAGTTATCCGTACGGTGCACGACACCAAGCCCGTAACGGTTTCGTACGTGCTCACCGACTATGGCCGTACACTGGAGAAAATCATTGCCGAAATGGCCAACTGGGGCCTCAACCATCGCCGGCGGATTCTTCACGACGAGCCGGACACAACGATACTGGAGACCGAAAGTTTATTAGCTTGACGACCAGTCGGTTGCCGGACCATACGGTAACTGGTCGAACGCTTACCGGGTGTGGGTAGTTAGGTATGTGTACTTACACAATTACCCAACCAATTATGATTGCCGCAAAAGGATACGCAGCGCAGGACACAAAAACGCCACTGGGCCCCTTTAATTTTGACCGGCGCGAACCCGGTCCGCACGATGTGCAGTTCGACATTCTCTACTGTGGCGTGTGCCACTCCGACCTCCACCAGATTCGCGACGAGTGGGGCGGTTCGATTTTTCCGATGGTTCCCGGCCACGAGATTGTGGGGCGCGTGACGGCCGTTGGCAATGAAGTCAGCAAGTTTAAAGTCGGCGATCTGGCGGGTGTCGGCTGTCTGGTCGATTCGTGCCGCCACTGCGAAAACTGCGCCGACGGGCTGGAGCAATACTGCCTCAACGGTCACTCGCAGACCTATAATGGACTGGAGCAGGATCACAAAACACCAACCTACGGCGGGTATTCCAATTTCATCGTTGTCGACGAAGCATTCGTACTGCACGTCGACGAGCGGCTCGATCTGGCGGCTGTGGCTCCCCTGCTGTGTGCCGGTATCACGACCTATTCGCCCCTGCGCCACTGGAAAGTCGGTAAAGGCCACAAAGTAGCCGTACTGGGTCTGGGCGGACTGGGCCACATGGCCGTGAAATTTGCCGCATCGTTCGGGGCCGAAGTAACGGTCCTCAGCACCTCGCCCGGTAAAGAAGAAGACGCCAAACGGCTGGGTGCCCACAAGTTCGTAGTAACTAAAGATCCTGAGCAGCTCAAAGGTGTGCAGGACTATTTCGATTTCATTATCGATTCGGTATCGGCGGAGCACGACTACAATATGTACCTCGGCATGCTGAAAACCAACGGCGTACACATCTGCGTCGGCGCGCCCCCAACCCCCTCGGCCATTGCCGCATTCAGCCTGATTCCGGGGCGCAAAAGCCTGGCCGGTTCAATGATCGGTGGTCTGCCCGAAACACAGGAAATGCTCGACTACTGCGCTGAGCACAACATCACCTCGGACATTGAACTGATCGACATGAAAGACATCGAAACGGCCTACGAACGCATGCTGAAAGGCGACGTTCGGTACCGCTTCGTAATCGACATGAAGACGCTGTAGTGTAAACTCCACCATAACCGGAACGCCGGACCGCCCTCCCCGTAAGGGAGGGACTTCACTCCTGAGTTTTTTAAGCCCCTCCCTTACGGGGAGGGCGTTCCGGTTGGGGTGGGGTGCACCTTTCTTTCACGTCTTCCCTCTGTACACGTTCAACGACTATGACTACAGCCATCCCCACGTACACGCTCAGCAACGGCGTTACGATTCCCCAAATTGGTTTCGGCACCTGGCAAACACCTGATGGTGATACCGCGATCAGTTCCGTGAAAGCCGCGCTCGAAGCGGGCTACCGGCACATCGACACGGCAGCTGCTTATGGCAACGAAGCCAGCATCGGGCAGGCCATCGCCGACAGCGGTATCGCCCGGCAGGAACTGTTTATTACCACCAAACTCTGGAACACGCAGCGCGGCTACGACACCACGCTAAAGGCGTTTGACGAGTCGATGCGCAAACTGGGCCTTGATTACCTCGATCTGTACCTGATCCACTGGCCCGCCAACGCGAAGCAGTTCAGCGACTGGCAAACGATCAACGCCGAGACATGGCGGGCGTTTGAGAAACTATACGCCGACGGGCGCATCAAGGCCATCGGTGTCAGCAACTTTCTGCCCCATCACCTCGACGCGCTGGCGCAAACCGCGACCGTTACGCCGATGGTTAATCAGATCGAGTACCACCCCGGATTCATGCAGGCCGAAACAGTCGACTACTGCCGGTCACACGACATACTGGTGCAGGCATGGTCGCCACTGGGCACGGGCAAGATGCTGACAGACGAAACACTGACCGGTATTGCGGCTAATTACGGCAAATCGGTGGCGCAGGTGTGTATCCGGTGGTGTTTGCAGACGGGTACGCTCCCCCTGCCCAAGTCCGTTACGCCCGCCCGCATCCGCGAAAATCTGGACGTGCTCGACTTCACGCTGACAGACACTGACGTGCAGACCATCAACCAGTTGCCGTACATCGGTGGCTCGGGGCTCAACCCGGACACGGTAGCGTTTTAGGGTAGCTGGTACTGGCAGCAAGCCGACTAAACTACGGCGCTCATCTGCAACCCGGCCATTTGACGTATTTTTAAGCCATGAGCGCAACGCAACAACAGGATCAGATCCTGACCAGTCTGGGTATTTCGGCCCTGAACCCCATGCAGGAAGCCGCCCTGACGGCTATTCCGGGCAAAACCGACACCTTTCCGGTCGCGCCGACCGGCTCGGGCAAAACGGTTGCCTTTCTGCTGCCGCTCCTTGAGCTGCTGACGCCCGACACCACGACCGTGCAGTGTCTGATTCTGGTGCCGTCGCGCGAACTGGCGATGCAGATCGAGCAGGTCTGGAAAAAAATGGCGACGGGCTATAAAGTCAATGTCTGCTACGGGGGGCACGCGGTCGATACCGAAATCCGCAACCTGAGCAACCCACCGGCCCTGCTGATCGGTACGCCCGGTCGTATCGCCGATCACATTACCCGCCGGTCGTTTGCATTGGATGGTATTCATACGCTGATTCTGGACGAGTTCGACAAGTCGCTCACGCTGGGCTTTCAGGAGGAGATGGCGTTTATCATCGATGGCCTGCGTAATCTCCGTCGGCGGGTGCTGGTATCGGCCACGTCGGGCATCAGCATTCCCGGTTTTGTGCGGCTCCAGTCGCCCACGACGCTGACGTTTACCGCCGACGAAACGGCCCCGCGTACCCTGACGATGGACGTTGTTTATTCGTCGGAGAAAGACAAGATCGATACCCTGACCCGCTTGCTTTGTACGCTTGATTCCGAACCCGCCCTGATTTTCTGCAACCACCGCGAAACCGCCGACCGGGCCTGTGCGCTGCTGGGCGATCGGGGTATCTACGCCCGTGCGTACCACGGCGGTATGGAGCAGGACGACCGCGAACGCGCCCTGATTCAGTTTCGGAACGGTAGTGTGCGTTACCTGATTACAACCGATCTGGCCGCGCGCGGGCTGGATATTCCCGAAATGAAGTTTGTGATTCATTACCACCTGCCGCCCAAAGAGCCGGAATTTGTGCATCGGAATGGTCGTACCGCCCGGATGCACGCGTCGGGAACGGTTTATCTGTTGCTGCATTCCGACGAACCGTATCCCGATTACCTGCCCGACAACCTGCCCGAGTTGCAGCTTCCTGCTGGCACACTCCCGCTACCCGCTCCGCCCGATTTTCAGACGCTATACATTAGTGGTGGCCGGAAGAACAAACTCAACAAGGTCGACATCGTGGGCTTTTTCACCCAGAAAGGAGCCCTCGACAAAGGCGAACTGGGCCGCATCGACGTGCAGGATTTTATGTCGTTTGCCGCCGTAAAAACCACGACCGTATCGGCATTGCTGGCCCGAATCGGCCCGGAAAAGATGAAAGGCAAAAAATACAAGATCGAAGTGGCGCGGTAAATCACTGAACCCGCCTTGTCAGGTGGTCTGCATCCGCCGTTTTAGCCGCTGTGTCAGCGCGACCATTTTCAGGCATTGGCCTGTCGATTGAGTAGATTAATTTTTTAGTCATGTGCCCGATCAGGCAAACCAGGACACTGGATTCGAGTTGTTACATGAAATGTAGTACCCAATCAATTCTTTTAAAAACAACTCGACGTCATGGTTGCAACAGAACCTACAACAGGAACCAAAACGAAAGGCTACGGTGCCTCGGGCGCGCTGATCGGCGGCAAAACTCTGAAGGAAATGGATTTTGACCGTCAGCCCCCCAAAGCTGATGAAGTACTGATCGACGTACTGTACTGTGGCGTGTGCCACTCCGACGTGCATCAGGTGGCTAACGATTGGGGCAACACGCTGTACCCCTGCGTACCGGGCCACGAAGTTGTCGGTAAAGTGACGCAGGTGGGCGTCGACGTTACCAAATACAAAGTCGGCGACATCGTGGGCGTGGGCTGTATGGTCGATTCATGTCAGCACTGCAACCCCTGCAAAGAAGGCGAAGAGCAGTTTTGTGAAGGCCCGGTTGGCTGGACAGCCACGTACAACGGCTACTGGAAACCCGACGGCTCGGATTTCAATACCTACGGCGGTTATTCGACAGCCATCGTCGTTAAGGAAAAATTCGTACTCAGCATTCCTGAAGCCATCGATCCATCGGTAGCGGCACCGATCCTCTGCGCTGGCGTTACGACCTATTCTCCGCTGAAACACTGGGGCGTGAAGCCGGGCGACCGGGTAGGTATCATTGGTATCGGTGGGCTGGGCCACATGGCCGTTCAGATTGCGAAAGCGATGGGCGCGACAGTAACGGCCATCACGACAAAGAAAGACAAGCGGGAAGCGGCCCTGGCCCTCGGCGCGTCGGACGTACTGATTTCTACCGACAAAGACGCGATGACCGAACACGAAAACACCTACGAATTCCTGCTCTGCACAATTCCCGACGAGTTCGACATCAACCCATACATCCCACTGCTGAAACGCCGGGGGTCGATTGTAACCGTCGGGCTGCTGGCACCGTATGCCAAGGCAACCAACAATATGGAAGTGGCCAAGCGGTCACTGAGCGTGGGGGCGTCACTGATCGGTGGGGTGGCTGAAACGCAGGAGATACTCGATTTCTGCGCCAAACACGACGTCCGCCCGGAGGTACAGATGATTCAGATGCAGGACATCAACGACGCGTACGATAAGATGAAGGCTGAAGATGTTCGCTTCCGCTATGTTATCGACATGCAGTCGCTGAAAGACGAGCAGTAATTGGTTTCAATGGAGCTGTTTAGGCTTTTGTTTTTCTTACTTTCTTCACCCTAAATCCCCTAAAGGGGACTTTGCTCCTGCTCAGACAAAGTCCCCTTTAGGGGATTTAGGGGTGAAGAAAGCCAACTCAGTGCCAGGTATTTTTTCTCAAATCAAATCCTAGACAGCTTCAACACAGAGGCACGGAGTACGCAGAGTAGTATCTCTGAGCGCTCCGTGCCTCTGTGTTGTAAACCTGTTGGTTTCTACGGCAGACTAACCATTGCTTTGATAACGCCGGCCGCCGGGTCGAGCCAACCGGCGAACGAAGATGCAACTTCCTCGAAACCAACGCGGTGGGTAATAAACGCTTTGGCATCAACGGCCCCTGTTTTCAGGGCGTTCATCACCAGTTCAAAATCGGCGCGGGTTGCGTTGCGGCTGCTCATCAGCGTAGCTTCGCGCTTATGAAAATCCGGGTGACTGACGCCGATTGTTCCTTTCTGCAACCCTACCAGCACGTAGCGCCCACCGTGTGCCAGGTACGCGAAGCCCTGCTCAATAGCGCGTAAACTGCCCGTTGCGTCGATCACCACGGTTGGCATATCGCCCCCGGTAATGGCCCGAATCTGGTCCAGTGCATCGGCGTCGCGGGCGTTTACGGTATGAGCAACGCCCAGCTGATCCCGGCAGAACGCCAGCCGACTGTCGACCAGGTCGAGGGCCGTTACCGTAGCCCCAGCCAACGCAGCAAACGCCATCACACCGAGTCCAATCGGCCCCGCTCCCATCACCAGTACGTGTTCGCCGGGCTGCACACCCGCCCGCCGGATACCGTGCGCGCCGATGGCCAGGGGCTCTACCAGCGCCAGTTCGTCGAGACTCAGCCCGTTGCCGGGTAGCAGTGCATAGGCCGGAACAGACAGGTATTCGGTCATCCCGCCATCGATATGCACACCCGCAACCTGCATCCGTTCGCAGCAGTTGGTTTTCCCGGCCCGGCAGGCTATGCAGTGGCCGCAGTGGAAATACGGGATGATCGTGACGATGTCTCCTACCTGACAGTCGGTTTCTCCATCGACCGAAACCAGTTCGCCCGCCAGTTCATGACCCAGCACGCGGGGATAGCTGAAATACGGCTGTGATCCGTCGAAGGCGTGCAGATCGGTGCCGCAAATGCCTACGCGCCGGATACGGACGAGTGCGTGGCCGGGTGCTGGTTCGGGGGTCGAATCGGTGCGGTAGTCGAGCTGACCGGGGGTTGTACAGACAAGGGTTTTCATGGGGCAATACTACTAAATGACAGGCGAAGAAGCGGGTATACCCCACAAAACTACCCGGCATAAAAAAAGCCCCGTAATGGGGCTTTCTTACCGTTATTCACTTATCAGTCAGTTGGCTCAACCGTGAAAAAAGTCTTTCATCTTGTCGAAAAAGCCTTTTTCATTCTTGTTCGGTTTAGGATGAAAGTTCGGCGAGTGGCGCAGCTTCTCCAGCATACTCCGCTCTTCAGCCGACAGCTGTTTGGGTGTCCAGACATTGACGTGTACCAGCTCATCGCCCCGACCGTAGCCGTTCAGTTCCTTGATACCTTTGCCTTTCAGCCGTAGAATCTTACCGCTCTGCGTACCGGGTTCCAGCGTGATACGGGCTTTACCGTCGATGGTTGGTACCTCAACGCTCGTCCCGACGGCGGCATCGACGAAGTTGACGTACAGATCGAACACGACATTGTTGCCGTCGCGTTTGAGGTCGGCATCTTCTTCCTCTTCCACAACAATCAGCAGGTCACCGGCAACACCACCACGGGGCGGCACATTGCCTTTTCCACCCACCGACAGCTGAATACCTTCGGCGACACCCGCCGGAATTTTGAGCGGAATAACGTCTTCCTGCAATACGCGCCCTTCACCGAAGCAAACGTCGCAACGGTCGGTGACGAGTTTGCCTTCGCCGTTACAGGTCGGGCAGGTGCTGGTCGATACCATCTGACCCAGCATCGTGTTGACCACTTTACGGGTCTGCCCGGTACCGCTACAGGTCGAGCAGGTTTGTACGGCGGTACCATTTTTGGAACCGTTACCGCCACAGGTCGTGCAGGTGACGTGCCGCTTTACCTTGATCTTCTTTTCAACGCCGTTGGCAACTTCCTGCAAATTCAGTTTCAGCTTGATCCGCAGGTCGGACCCGCGCCGGACGCGTTGCCGCTGACCACCGCCCCCCTGCCCCCGGAAGAAGCTGCCGAAGGGTGAATCGTCGCCACCGAATACGTCGCCGAACTGACTGAAAATATCGTCCATCGATGGCCCACCGGCACCATAGCCACCGCTGGCGGCACCGCCCATCCCGGCATGACCAAACTGGTCGTAGCGCGCCTTCTTTTGCGGGTCGTTCAGGACGTCGTAGGCTTCGGCGGCCTCTTTAAACTTTTCCTCGGCCGAGGGATCGTCCGGGTTTTTATCCGGGTGAAACTTGATCGCCATCTTACGGTACGCCTTTTTCAGGTCGTCCGCCGAGACGCTTTTATCAACCCCCAGAACTTCGTAATAGTCGCGCTTAGTTGCCATATATTCAGAACTTTGATTCGCCTGATTGATATGATTTTTCTGATTTTAAAATCATAGCTTATCAGCTAATCATAAAAACCAGGGTTCAGGACCCTACGATCACTTTGGCGAAGCGGAGAACCCGGTCGCCGAGGTAATATCCTTTTTCTACTTCGTCGATAACCTTGCCCTTCAGGTCGGGGGTGGGGGCTGGAAACTGCGTAATCGACTCGTGCAGATCGGCGTCGAAGGTTTCGCCTTTCACCACCATCGGCTTCAACCCTTTGTTTTCCAGCGTTTTGGTCAGCTTGGCATAAATCAGATCGACGCCTTCCTTGACGGCAGCTACGTCGCCCGTCGCGTCGATCGACTGCATGGCCCGGTCGAAATCGTCGATTACGGGTAGCAGTGACTTCATCAGCCCTTCGTTGGCACTATTAATCATGTCCAGCTTTTCGCGGGCCGTCCGACGACGGAAGTTTTCAAAATCGGCGTAGAGACGCAGGTATTTGTCTTTCAGTTCAGCTAATTCCGCCGACGTTTTGTCAGACGCAGTAACGACATCATCGGCTTCACCGCCATTGACGGTTACAGCTTCATCATTGTTCAGCTCGTCGGTTGCCAGGTTGTCAGCTTGCTGTGTATTGGGGATGGACTGCTCGTCCGTGTGTTCGGGATTGGTCATGGTTGAGTATCTGTTTCGCTTCCAGAAATTCATGGGAATGATTTCGCAAAAGATCGGCCAAAGTCACGCAATCTGCCAATATGTCGGTACGGTGGTCAGGCTGGTCAAAACAAGGCAGTCGAATTTTTGGGTGCCGACCGATGTTATAGCGGGAATTCGTCCTGTCGACTATGCATTCGTCCGTCCAGCGCCACACGCAGCTTATCAAGGCCAAAGCCACCGAACTCGGCTTTGATTTCTGTGGCGTAGCTAAAGCCGACTTTCTGGAAGAAGAAGCCCCCCGGCTCGAAAGCTGGCTGAAGAATGGTATGCACGGGCAGATGAATTACATGGCCAATCACTTCGACAAACGGCTCGATCCGCGCCTGCTGGTCGACGGGGCCAAATCGGTTGTGACGGTGCTGCTCAACTACTACCCCGCCGAACCTTTACCCCAGCAACCCGACGATTACAAACTATCGAAATACGCCTACGGAACCGACTATCACTTTGTGCTCAAAGACAAACTGAAAGACCTGCTCACGTATATAAATGACACGATCGGGGAAGTCGGGGGGCGCGCGTTTGTCGATTCGGCACCGGTCATGGACAAAGCCTGGGCAAAGCGGTCAGGTACGGGCTGGGTGGGCAAACACAGCAACCTGATAAACCGGCAGATCGGCTCGTTTTTCTTTATCGGCGAACTGATTCTGGACCTCGAACTCGAACCCGACGGCCCCATCACCGACTACTGCGGCACCTGCACCCGCTGCCTGGATGCCTGCCCGACCAACGCCATCGTCGGCCCGTACGTGGTCGACGGCAGCAAGTGCATCTCCTACTTCACGATTGAGTTGAAAGACGCCATCCCGGTGGAGGTGCAGGGGCAGTTCGACAACTGGATTTTCGGCTGTGACATTTGCCAGGATGTATGCCCGTGGAACCGCTTTTCCCAACCGCATAAGACTCCGGCTTTCGATCCGCACCCCGATCTGGCGCAGCTTAGCCGCACCGACTGGGAAGAGATTACCGAAGACGTCTTCCGGGAGATTTTCCGACGGTCGGCGGTCAAACGAACCAAACTGGACGGTTTGAAGCGAAATATACGCTTTAGCCAACCCGATCCGCACCAAGCAGCGGAGTAAGTAATTCTACTAGCCCCTTACCTAACTTTAATTTGCCATACAAGCGTGCTCTACCAATTTTGCGTTGATTGAGTGTAATGTCATTAACCTATATATGCAACGTGACCGTACCAAAACCGAGCAGCGTCTACTCGATGCTGTTGAGCAAATCATTACCGAGGCTGGTCTTGACCAGGTTGGCGTCAACCGGGTTTCACGCCAGTCGGGCATTCCTAAAATTCTGATATACCGCTATTTCGGGGGTATCGATGGGTTGCTTCAGGCGCACTATCTGCGCAGGACGCTGCCCCGTACAACCCTCACGTACGACGTCGAGGCTTTGAAACGAATGTCGATCCCTGAAATCATGGACACGCTCTGCGAACACACTCTGCGGGAGTACCGGCACCTGCGCACTGACGCCCACATGCTGGAGTTTCTTAAAGCGGACCTGATGGGTAACGAACTAGCGAGGAATCCACTGACGAAGGAACGAAACGGGCAGCTACGGCAGGTCATCGATCAGATTGCCGGCATCATAAGCACACCAAACGCACGCCCGTTTACCGCCATTGTTACCTGTGCCATGTCGTTTCTGACGTTTATGAGTCAGCAGAAACGGAGTATCCTCGATATCGACCTGCAAACGGAAGAGGGCTGGAGCCAGATCGAGCACACCATGCGCCGGATTTACAAGGGCGTTGGTATGCTTATCGAGGACGAATTAGCCAGCCAGGTCGAAAAATCGCTGTAACGACTGACCTACCCGCCAAACGTCTTCAAACGTATTATAAAGCGGAGTCGGGGCAAGCCGGATACAGTCAGGTTCGCGCCAGTCGCCGATAATCCCATCGCGGGTTAGATGATCGAATAACGCTTTCCCGCGCTTCCGCACCAGCAGTGACAGCTGGCATCCACGCTGACTGAACTCATCGGGCGTCAATTGCTGAATCTCGTCGTATTGCGCGACGATATGGGCCAGCAGGCCGGTCAGGTGTTCACTTTTTTGCCGCATGGCCGTCAGCCCGGCTTCGGCCGTAATACCAAGCGCGGCCCGGTGCAGGGCCAGGGCCGGGATGGGTGGCGTACTGACCTGCCAGCCATCGGCACCGGGAGCAGGAACGAAGCCAGGGGTCATCTGAAAGCGGTCGTCTTCGCGGTATCCCCACCACCCTGCCAGCCGGGATCGGTTTTGATCGTGGTGCTTCTCGTGCACAAATACACCCGAAATACCGCCGGGACCACTATTGAGGTACTTATAGGAACACCAGGTTGCAAAGTCGACACCCCAGTCGTGCAGTCGCAACGGTACATTGCCAATAGCATGTGCCAGGTCAACCCCAATCGGAACGCAGTGCTGCTGCGCCGTTGCGGCCAGCGCAGCCATGTTGTATAGCTGCCCGGTATAGTAGTTCAGCCCGCTGAGCCAGATTACCGCCAGCTCGTCGGCGTGTTGCGCGATGGCCCGTTGAATATCGGTCGTATGAATCAGCCCGTCATCCTGCGGAGCCACCTCGATGATTGCGTCGGCGGGCGAAAACCCCCGATGCTTCACGTGCGTTTCGAGCGCGTACTGGTCCGACGGGAAATCGCCTTTGATGGTCAGAATCTTGTATTTCGTGGGCGTGGGCTGGTAAAATGAGGCCAGTAGCAGGTGAATATTCACCGTCAGTGCATTCATGGGGCACACTTCAGCGTAAGTCGCCCCCACGATGTCGGCCAGTTGCTGCTTGCAGCATTCGTGGTAGTTGAGCCACGGCCGGCCCGCCCCTTCCCGTTCACGTTCGTCGGCCTGCTCAAACCAGCCTTCCACGCCCAGATTCTGCCAGGTGTCGAGTTCGTGGCTCAGGGCCTTCCGGGCGGCTTTCGGTTGCAGGCCCAGCGAATTGCCACACAGGTAAATTAGGTCGCGGCCGTCGCGCTGCGGGATGAAAAAGCGATCCCGGAAGGAAGCCAGCGGGTCGGTCTGATCGAGTTGCTGCGCGAAGGCAAGGGTAGTTTCGTAAGTCATAAGGTAGCCGCAAGCTATGTACTACATGACCGTTTCCCGCTATTTTTGTTTGGAACGCCGTCGATTTACGGCCGACATCCTTTTTTCCACACGGTGCCTATCGTCATGCGACTCCGTCTGCTTACGGCTTTATTAGTTCCCGCTGCGCTGCTGTCCGGCTGCTCATCAAGCAAACCCCGAATCGACCATTCCGGAGCAATCACAACCTATTGCGACCCACCACTCGCTTATACCTATGATGCCTCTACCCGGCCCGTTGCCAATCTCGATTCCGTGCTGGCGACCAACCCGGCTATTGGGCAGCAGTTTTCACGGCATGATCTGTTGATGGCCAACGCCGTCGCCATCGTTCCGCTGCTGCAACAGCTGACGACTAACCCAGCCGGGCAGGAAGCCGACCGGCTCCGGCAACAGATTCAGTCCCGGCTACTGCTTGCCCAGACACAGGTATCGAGTGTGGCCGCCGAACTCGACTGCGAGGGTGAACGGGCCGATCAGCTGGCCACGTACCTCGATCAGCAGGACACCCGGCGCGTTCGTCGGCTTACTATCGGCTCGGTTGTGATTGGGGCTATTACCACCGTGGCGACGGCCCTTATTCCGGGCGACGATGCCAATAAAGCAGTAGCCATCAGCGGAGGACTGGTCAGCGCGGGACTGGGCGGAGCAGCCGCGTTTTCGTCGGGTAAACGGATTGCGTTTCAGCACAGCCGCAACCTGCTGACCGACATCTGGCAGGAAAAAAATACGTCGGTCATCTATCCACCGGCGGTCTGGTACGTGCTGCACGAAACGGCGTTCAGCAACAGCAAACAACACTCGA
Source organism: uncultured Spirosoma sp. (assembly GCA_964581865.1). Taxonomy (GTDB): domain Bacteria; phylum Bacteroidota; class Bacteroidia; order Cytophagales; family Spirosomataceae; genus Spirosoma. The sequence continues at coordinate 147,740 of CAZOQC010000004.1, read as the reverse complement.
TTGCTTACAATACCCGGCAGCGGTGGCTCGACTACGTGTTGCCCGGCTCGTCAGCCGACGACCGGGCGTTGTACTTCGGCACGGGGGGGCGTTACAGTGCCGACGACCTGCATACCCGCGCCAATATGCTCAACCAGTTGCAGTCGTCGGTTCGATCGATCAATCAGGATTTACAAAGCCTGCTGCTGACGCTGGCGCAGAAGCTGTAGTAATTTCTTCCGCAACAGCCGGTGCAGGCAGTATCCGGCCGGGCGATTTCGGTATCGAAGAAAAAGGCAGGTCGGTACGTTATAAGCTTAAACCGAACGTTATTTGCGTCGATAAAGGTTACTAGCGTGTACAGTTCACCAGACGGGCTTTTCAGGCCCCCGTTCACCCCAATGAAAAAATTTGTTCTGGCCAGCCTCGTTCTGCTGGCAACCGTAACCGCGAAAGCGCAGATCATCAATCCGGTCCACTGGAGTTATGCTGCCAAGAAAACGAGTTCGACCGAGGCCGTCGTTTTGCTGAAAGCCACGATCGATAAAGGCTGGCATATTTACTCGCAGAACGTAAAAGACGGTGGTCCGATCAAAACATCCTTCACCTTCGATTCGTCGCCGACCTATACGCTGGTCAGCAAAACGCAGGAGCCAAAGCCCATTACCAAGCTGGAGAAGACCTTCGACATGGAGGTGAGCTACTTCGAAAACTCGGTCGTTTTCCAGCAAAAGGTAAAGCTGAAAGGCAATGGCCCCGTTACGGTAAAGGGCAAACTGGAGTTTATGAGCTGTAACGACCAGAAATGCCTGCCGCCCGATGAAGTTGCGTTTAGTATCCCCGTAAAATAAGCCGTTACCACTATGCATTACTTTCAGATGCTAACCAGATACCGGCCGTGGCTGGCACTTGTCTGGCTAGTTATCAGCCTGTTTGCCGCCCAGCCGATCTGGGCGCAGGATACCGTTTCGACCGACGATATTGAGTTCACCCCCGTCGACCCGGCACCCGCCGTTGCGCCCACCGCAACAACCGCAGTTACACCGCAACCGGCAACCGTCGACACCGTGGCGGGTAAGGCAGCCGCAACCGACATCCCGACCGTTGACGCGACACCTGAACCGGTAAAAGACTCCCTGTGGGTGACGTTTCTGGCCGGACTGGTTGGCGGATTTGCGGCTATTTTTATGCCCTGCATTTTTCCGCTGCTGCCCATGACCATCAGCTTCTTCACCAAGCAGTCGGGGACGCGGGCGAAGGGGATCCGCAACGCCCTGATTTACGGCGCGTCGATCATCGTTATCTACGTGGCGCTGGGTCTGCTGATTACCATTGTGTTCGGAGCCGACGCCCTGAATGACCTGTCGACCAACGGCATCTTCAACTTCGCGTTTTTCCTGTTGCTGGTGGTCTTTGCCGCGTCGTTTTTCGGAGCGTTCGAGATCATGCTGCCGACAAGCTGGGCCAACAAGATGGACGCCAAAGCCGATAAGGGTGGGCTGATCGGTATTTTCTTCATGGCGGCTACGCTGGCCCTGGTCAGCTTTTCCTGCACCGGCCCAATCATCGGCACCCTGCTGGTACAGGCCGCTTCGATGGGCGAACTGCTCGGCCCCGCGATCGGTATGTTTGGCTTCGCGCTGGCGCTGGCCCTGCCGTTTACGCTCTTTTCCCTGTTTCCCTCCTGGATGACGTCGTTGCCCAAATCGGGTAGCTGGCTCAATTCGGTGAAGGTGGTACTGGGTTTTCTGGAACTGGCGCTGGCCCTGAAATTTCTGTCAAATGTCGACCTGGCCTACCATTGGCAGTGGTTCGACCGGGAGGTATTTATCGTGCTCTGGGTCATTATCTTCGGTATGCTGGGCTTCTACCTGCTGGGCAAGCTTCGTTTCTCGCACGACAGCGAACTAACCAGTATTTCGGTGCCCCGTCTGTTTCTGTCGATTATCTCGCTCTCGTTTGCACTCTACCTGATTCCGGGTTTGTGGGGTGCTCCCTTGCAGTCGGTATCGGCGTTTTTACCCCCGCAGCAAACGCAGGATTTCGACCTCTACACGCGGTCGCTGGGTAGTAACCCGGTGGCAGAATCAGACAGTAAGACGCCCAAAAAGTACGGCGATATATTCGAAGCTCCGCTGGGTCTGAACGCTTTCTTCGACTACGAGGAAGGGATGGCGTACGCCAAAAAAATGAATAAGCCTGTCATGATCGATTTTACGGGGCATGCCTGCGTCAACTGCCGCAAGATGGAAGCCGCCGTATGGCCCAAACCCGACGTGCTGAAGCGCCTGCGCAACGATTACGTGCTGATTCAGTTGTATGTCGACGATAAGACTGAACTGCCCGATACGGAGCAGCGGGTATCGAGTTATAGCGGCAAAACGATCAAAACGATTGGCAATCAGTGGAGCGATCTCCAGGCCAGCCGGTTCAACACCAATTCGCAGCCTTACTACGTGCTGCTGGGCAACGACGGCAAGCAACTGGTGCAGCCACAGGGAGCCGATTACGAACCAGAAGACTTCGTCAAATTCCTCGACAGCGGGTTGAAAGTCTACTAGCTGAACAAGTGATTCAGACAAATGCTCAATAGGTAAAGAGGTTCAGTGGTGTCAGGTCGGGCCGGGCCGCGGTGGCCGGGCCACGGTGGCCGGGCTGGCGTTCCAGACCTGACATCACCTGAAAGTAAACAAAACGGCGGCTGGTTCGGGTGAACCAGCCGCCGTTTTGTTTCAATATATCGTTGCTAATCAGCTACTTTACTAATGGCTCATCTCGCTGTCTTTTTTACAGCAGCTGGGCAGTTTGTTATAACCGGCTTCGTCGGCCAGCACGTCTTCAGCGTCGTAACCCGTCTTGCTGATGTTGGCTTTCAGTTTGGCGACGTCTGTTTTGGCGGGGTTGTATTTGATCGTAACGACCTTCGATTTCACATCCAGGCTGGCTTCCCTGACGCCTTTTTCAAACGCCAGATTACGCTCGATACGCGCTTTGCACATACCACAGATAGCGGACGTTTTGATCTTTACTTCTTTCTCTTTGTCGTCGCGCAGCCCGGCGACTGTAGTACCGAGAAGCACCAGCGAGGTAAGAGCGGTTAGAATCAGGTTACGAATCATTGGTGTATGTTGGTTTGATGGTTAACGTCTGACATTCAGGGTTTATTCCTGTCTAACCCTGAACAATTATCTGGTGCTAATGGTGCATTCTGCCCATTGAACGGCGATTCATGCCATGCATTCCCTGCATCGACGCCATCGTCATCAGGCTGGGCGACAGGCGCAGGTAAAGTTCGCCCGAAACCGGCATTTTTCCGTACACGGTCTGCAACAATCGGTCCGGCATACTCAGCGTTGACTGCGCGCCCAGCACCAGATCGGTATGTTTGTATTGGGCAAGCCGGTAATTCATACCCAGTGTCAGGCTGTTGATTGTCAGCACCGGGTTAGCCCGGAAAGGATTATTGCCCAACGAACTTTTCGGATCGGTCAGAACCAGTTCCTCCGCCGATTTACCGACGTTCTCGTATCGCCCGAAGAAGTTGACTTTGTTGAGTTGCAGGCTGCTTTCGGCCAGAAACGAATTTTCGGGTCGACCGGGCGCGCGGGCATGGTCGGGATACGCGTTCAAACCGTACACAAACGCCGACGTGACGTAGCTGGCCGGACCAAGCCCTTTGCTGTGCAGCACCGACGCTGTAGTGCGGAACACGTTCTCGTCGGGGTGCAGGTCTTCGGGGCTTTTGATATACCCCTGCGAAAACTGGAACGCCAGCGACGGCGACGGATTGACCGACAGGCGGTACGAGTAGCTGTCGAAGCGGGGGCGATCGAAATTGAAGCGATTCTCGTCGGGTTCGCGGCCTTTGAACGTCGACGCTTCGAGTTTGGCCCATTTATACCGAAAGCCGACCGTCGCGACGCCGAACGTGATGTGCGTGGCGTCCTGCCAGTGGTGGCTCAGGGGCGCATCGGAAATGCCAAAGGCCGAGATACGGTGCATAAATACGGGTGGCCCAACGGTCGGTTCGCCGGGGTAGCCCAGATAGCCGTACAGGTCCATATCCCGGCTAAACGCATGGGCGTAACTAACCGATAATTCCGACACGATGTCGTGCGGGTGCTGCTTATCGATCAGTGGTCGGCCTTCGTAGCTTTCACCGGTCTGGAATAGCAGTGGATAGCCTCCGTTGCCCACCGTCAGCGCGTCGAACGAGAGCATGGCCCGCACCTGAAACAGCCCTTTCCGGCCGACCTTGTGCTGCGCCATGCCCATAAACCAGTTGGGCGCACCGAACTGCTGCGCCCGCCCCCGCCCGCCGGGGTTGTTGCTGTTTTGCGCCGTGTAACGCAGGTAGATGGCGTAGTGCATCATAAACGTCCAGCCCTTCGGTGAGGTGGGTGTCATGTAGGCGTACATAGGCGTATTGTCCGGGTGCCACGACGTCCCCGACCCGTTGCGGTTCATAGGAAGATTCCTCGACAGCGAATGCGTCATACCGCCCATTGCCGTATCCATCGTCAGGCCGTAGTTAGCCATCTTCGTAGTCATGCCCGGCATGGATTTGCCCGGCATGGTGCTGTCTTTGGCCATAGTCATGTCCATACCGGCATGATGGTCGTGCTGGGCCTGGGCCAACAGCCCGGTAGTTATCAGGAGAAAAAGTACGAAGATGTGTTTCATAGGTTGTATTTATTGGTAGGTTCCGCTTCCCTCACGGCAGGAAATCCCTCACCCCAACCGACCTGTCGGACCGCCCCTCTCCCGTTCTGGGAGAGGGGCGGTCCAGGTCAGGGTACACTCAGTTTTCGTGGGTTCAGAACCCAACGGAGCAGTAAACTGTAGACTGTGAACCGTAAACCGGCTTTATGCCGCCATCGCCCGGCACTCTTCGGCGCATTTGCGGCAGGCTTCGGCGCAGGCTTTGCAGTGGGCCACATGGTCGGCATGTTTGTCGCACTCGGCGGCACAGGCTTCGCAGGCTTCTGCACAGACGGTCATGTATGACGCCATAAACTGCGAACCACGAGCTGCCAGCCGACCACAGAGCGTACAGATGTCAGCGCAGTCGCGGCAGAGTTTGATGCAGGCGGTCAGGTCATGGCCTTTGCTGTCTTCTTCGCCCATTTCGAGCAGGGCCGTTACGCAGCGTTCGCAGGTTTCCGCGCAATCAAAGCAGGTATCGGTGTGGGTGTGTTCATGTTGCATCGCTTCCATATAGCCAGGTAGTTTTACAGACCGACGTTGGTCTGGTTAGATAACCCGTTGTGGCCCGTTCCGTTTTTACACAATTCAGGGACGTTATCAACTGGGCTGCGAACCAGCTACTCGCACTGGTTTACGGTTGATGTACGAGTGCATTCATTGCTGTACCGGACCCTTTACTTACGCATTTTAATATCATATAAAGTATAAATAATTATATTTATTAAAACAAATCTATCAACGATATGAATCTCCTTTGCCTACCCCGCGCCCGTTCGCTGGCAACCCTGTTGTGTATTGTTGGACTGGCCAGTTGCGGACATCCCGTTCAGCCTGAAGCAGATCCGGCACCGCAGACAAAACAGCCCCTCAAGCAACCCTACCCGCACAGCGATGGCGCTCCCATTGAATCTATCTTAGGAAATTATACTGCCAGCTGGTACGAAGAATCATCAGACCGGACTACTTATCCCATCAACAATCAAACTGTTTCACTGAGCATCACTCCTATGTCGGGCGACACGGTACAGGTTGCCATTCAGGCGACCAAAAACGGAAAATATTCGCCGGGCCAGAATTTGACCTACTCCAAGGCTGTAGTCATCAGCAGTATATTCACCGATGGGCGTGTTGCGTATTACGTTTATTTGACTCAGCCTACAACAGACAGTTGCGGCTACGACGAACTATATATCTATTCCAACGGTACGATGGACTACTTTTTCATACCGCCAGGCAATGGTCCCTGCTTGGGATCCCGTATCCGTTTACTCAAATAATAATCGAAACGGTTCTGATCAGCTGGGTTACGTTACAGCATATCCAGGCTGCGCCGGTTGACCTGCGCGGCTTTACGAAACTGACCAGGCGTCTGCCCGACGACCTGCCGGAACTGGTTCGACAGGTGCTGCACGCTGCTGTAGCCGAGCCGCCACGCCATTTCACTCAGCGTCAGTTCGCCGTACCGCAGCCACTCCTTTACTTTCTCGATTTTCAGCGCGATCACGTATTTCTCCACGTTCTGCCCTTCGCTGGCGGAAAACAGGCTGCTCAGATAGGAGTACTCGTAACCCAGTTTGCGCTCCAGAAAGGTCGAGATGTTCTCGGTGGGCAGGCGTTCGCCCTTGAGGTGCTGGATTTCGTTGATAAGCAGCACTTTCATATGCTCCACCAGCGACTGCCGCTGGTCATCGACCAGGTCGAATTCATTGTCCTTTAACACGCGCCGGACGTCGTCCAGCGTAATCGTCGGGGGTAGTTCGCCGATCTCGACTTCGCCCAGTTCGACCCGCCCGACGATCAGGCCCAGCTTCTCGAACTCGTCGCGCACCACCCGCTTACAGCGGTTGCACACCATATTTCGGACCGTCAGCGTCGTCATCAGCGTTGGGGTTTGAAACGAAAACCGACGTACACCATCGCCCCCGTGATCGGCCCCCACACCCGCGACCCGGCGTCGAAACTGGCACTATAGGGGTCGCCGGGGCTGATAATCGGGTCGGTTTGCCGGAAGCCGGTCAGGTTTTCACCACCGAGATACACCTCCAGACCGCTGCGGAACGCCCGGCTGACCTGCGCGTAAAGCGTGGCAAATCCGGGTGAATACTCGGTCGGCATGTTAGCGTAGCTAGTGTGTACGTAGCCTTCGCGCAGGTACGGAATCCGGCGGGGGCCGTTCCATTGCAGCGTTGCATCGAACTTCCACTTATCGAACGGCAGGGCGTAGCCCGCGTTGAGCAGCACCCGGTCGCGCGATACCATCATCTTGGGCAACAGCCGCGACTCACCAAACGGGCCGCCCATCGTCTGCTGCACATCGAACAGCCGGTACGCCAGCTTGACATCGAACCGGCGCATGGGCTGTACGTTCAGTTCGGCCTGAAAACTGTTGGCATACGACTGTCCGCTGCGTCCCTGACTGCTCAGGTTGTAAAAGTAAATCTCACGCGGATGGTCGACGTCCACGATCAGCTGATTCTGAAACGTGGTCCGGTGAAAATCAACGACGAACGACGACTTCATGCCCAGCAGTTGCATATCCTGGCTTAAGCTCAGGCCATAGTTCCACGAAATTTCGGGTTGCAGCGTCGCGTCGTTGATGATCGCGCGCGAACTGACGAAGTAGCCGAAGTTCTCGATCAGCAGGTTGGGCACCCGAAACCCCCGCCCCCCGGACGCCCGCAGGCTCAGGCTATTGCTCAGGTTGTATTTGAGGTGGGCGCGGGGGGTCAACTGCGCGCCGAACAGGCTGTGATAATCGAACCGGCCGCCCAGCACCAGCGTCAGCTTATCCGAATCGGTGTAGGTGTATTCGGCAAATAGGCCCGGCACCGATTCGGTCCGGTTTTGCTGAATCGGGGCCAGCGATTCGCGGTAGTCATCGAGCAGGTAACTCAGCCCGGCTTTGTAGGTGTGGTTGGTGTTGCCGATGATGTTCTGGTAAATCAGATTGGCGTAGAATGTGCGCTGCTGCCCCGAATACGGCCGAAAACCGAAATTGGCCGTCTGGTCGTGGGTCAGTCCGTTCAGAATCAGCCCCAGCCCTTTGTACGGCTTGTCAGGAAAGAGAATGGCCGTTTTCGAGAAAAATTCAAGCCGTCTGGTCGTGTTGCCGAAGTCGTAGCGCGACGGCCCGACGCGGGACAGCTGGCCCCCGTCGCGGTCGTCGTACAGGGCTTTCACGCCAAACTGCGCCATAAAGCGGTCGCTGCTGTACTTGTACCGGTTGATGGCGTTGAGCTGCGTGTACAGCGGCAGATCGCGGAAGCCGTCGCCGTTCTGATCGAGTTCGGCCCGCTGCGTACTCGCGTGACCCAGCACCCCGACGCTCCACTTTTTGTTGATCGGCTGCGACCAGTTGGCGTTACCCTCGAACCGCCCAAAGCTGTTGGCGTAGCCGTTCAGAAACAGGCGGTCGGGCGAGTCGGGCTTTTGCAGTTCGATGTTCATCTGCCCGCTCATACTCTCGTAGCCGTTTACCACCGACCCCGCGCCCTTACCGACGTCGATGCTCGTGATCCAGGTGCCGGGGATGTAGTTCAGGCCAAAGGTCGTGGCCAGGCCGCGAATAGTCGGGATGTTCTCGATGTTGGTTTGCACGTACTGCCCGCCCAGCCCTAGAAACTGGATCTGTTTGGCCCCCGTCACGGCATCGGCAAACGACACGCTCACCGACGCGTTGGTCTCGAAACTCTCCGACAGGTTGCAGCAGGCGGCTTTGGCGAGGGTGCGCTGCGTGATGAGTTCGGTCTGAATGGGGTTGATCCGGTCGATCTGCCCCGGCGACCCCGACACCGTGACGGTCGCCAGTGTCCGTTCGGCCCGTAGCGTTGCCGTTATGGGTTTGGTCGGGCTGGTGATGGTCAGGGTATCCGATTGATAGCCAACGTAGCTGACCACCAGCTGCCGGACTGAATCGACCACGGGAACAGCAAACCGACCCAGCGAATCCGTCGCGACGCCGACCGTCGTACCGAGCCAGTAGACATTGGCCCCGACGAGCGGCACGCGTTTATTGTCCAGCGTCTCCCCGACCGTACCGCGCAACAGGGCGACCGGTCGCAGGGTGTCAGTGAGTGTGGCGGGTGAATTTGAGAGCGTATCGGACTGCGCCAGCCCCGGCAGGGAAGCCGCCAGCATCAGCCCTAAAAAAAGATAGTGCATGAAAAATCAGTCTGGTCAATGAAACGGGAAAGCGGCTGCATCCGGGCGGAGACAGTCAGGACTTCATGAATCAAACCAGTCAGATCAGCAGGGTCTGCACAAACGTGAGGATATCACGTCCGGAAAGCGAGAAGGGTGGCGAATGAAACGCGCTGACCAGCGCACTTCCGCGGTCGAACAGCCAGCCCAGCAGGTAGCTGACAAGGGTAATTGCCCCCGCCACGACGGCTTCGGCCACGACTTTGACGAAGTGCGCGATCAGCTGGCTCAGCGACGACGACGTTTCGACATTGTCGTACGACAGATCGTCGTCGCAGCAGTCGGTTTTCTTGACCATCACCTTCCCGGTCGGGGCGGCTTTGGCATCGCTGGCGCAGGATTTGGCGGGCGTCTGTTCGCTGAACGCGACAACGACGGTCTTTTTCTTACCGCGCATCTGACAGGTGTGCTCAACCAGCCCAAACCCCGTGCTGCTGAGCAGCACGACGCAGGCCATCAGGACGTTGAACAGTTGAACGAGTGCGCGTTTCATAGACAGATCAAAAGTAGAGGTGTCGGGCAAGATTTGCAAACCACTACCCGCAAAAGTCGGTAATCCTGCACGTCTGAACCGGGATCGTGTTAGCTTCCCCATCAAAACCAGCCCGTTTACGCATGTACACACTTGCTCAGGCAACCGCCCGACTCCGCCAGCAGATCAGTCAGTTCGTTACCCTGTCCGACGAGGAGTGGAACCCGCTCGTCCCGCACCTGAAGCTCGTCAGCCTGACAAAGCAGCAGGCATTCGCGCAGCAGGGGATCGTGGCGGATCAGCTTGGGCTGGTGCTCGACGGTACGCTGCGGCAGTTCTACACGAAAGACGGCGAAGAGCGAACGACATATTTCTTTTTCGACAACCAGCTCGTCGGTGCCTACATGAGCTGCGTTACGGGTCGGCCATCGCTGGTGACGATTCAGGCCCTGACGCCGGTCACCGGCGTCAGCTTCCCGTATGCCGTACTGCTCTCGCTATTCGACGAGTACCGGGGCTGGCAGCAGTTCGGGCGGCTGCTGGCCGAACACCTGATGGTCGGGCTGGAGGAGCGCATGGTCAGCCTGTTGCTGCTCAGCCCTGAGGAACGTTATCTGGCCCTGCTGGAAGGCCCGCAGAAAGAACTGCTTCAGCGCGTGCCGCAGCATTACATCGCCAATTACCTGGGCATCACTCCCGTCAGTATGAGTCGCATCCGCAACCGCATCCGGCCATGACCCCACCCCGTTGGGGTGGGGGCTAAACACTGTCGTAGGCAAAGCCTCTCCCTGGCGGGGAGGGGTTGGGACGGTCGGCCGCTGCCGTGGGGTCATGGCCGTGGGGTCTTTGAGTTATTATCTTATGTTATCGTTTCGGCACCCGGCCCGGCAGCACCTTTGTCGTATCAATCACAAGCCAAACCGATACCGTTATGCATACGATCTTGGGAGCCGGTGGACACGTATCCGGCGCACTGACCCGCGAACTGATAAACGCGAAACTACCCGTCCGGCTCGTCAGCCGTCGGCCCATAACGACCGACACACCCAATGTGACCTGGCAACCCGCTGACCTGCTCCGGTACGATGAACTACTGAAAGCTACGCAGGGGGCCACCGTATTGTACCTCTGCCCCGGTCTGCCCTACGACAGCACCATCTGGCGACAGCAGTGGCCAACGATTGTCCGTAACGCCATCGACGTCGCCAAAGCCCATCAGGCCCGGCTGATCTTTCTGGACAACGTGTACATGTACGGGCTGGTCGACGGCCCGATGACGGAAACCACGCCCTACAATCCGAGAAGTCCCAAAGGAGAGGTACAGGCGCAGACGGCCACAACACTGATGGACGAGGTCAGGGCCGGGAACCTGCGGGCCAGCCTTGCCCGCTGCCCGGATTTCTATGGCAGCGGTGCCAGCAGCTTCTACGACGCCACCGTACTCGACAAGTTTGCCAACGGCCAGCGGGCGCAGTGGATCGGCCGGGTCGACAAGCGGCACAGCTACCTGTATCTGCCCGACATTGGCCGGGCGCTGTTCCGCCTGGGCCAGCAGCCGGAAAGCGACAATCAGATCTGGCACCTGCCCACCGCCCCCGCCCTCACCGGCCGGGAATACATCAGCCTCGCAGCCAACGTGTTTGGGGTACCCGACCGCTACCTGACGGTGTCAAAAACCGTGACGCAACTGATGGGTCTGTTCATGCCGTTCATGAAAAACGTAGCCGAAGTGTTCTACCAGTACGACCACGATTACGTGTTCAACTCCGACAAGTTCGAGCGGGCGTTTGGGATGCAGCCGACCAGCTACCGCGATGGTGTTACGGCCATCGCCAACAGCCTGCGGAAACCAGTCACTACCCCACCACAGGCTCTGTCGGTGATTGCGGGTTGATACAACTCCGAACATCAGTTGGTACAGACGGTTTGTAGGCAGGATAGCGTCGGCAATGGATTCCGGGGCTGCTCTTGCCATGACGAAGACGATTATTTACTGGTTTCGCAACGACCTGCGCCTGCACGACAACGAAGGATTGTACCGCGCGTACGACGATGCCAATGTCGTACTGCCCGTTTTTGTGTTCGACCCCCGATCCGTTGACTTACTTCCTGACATCGACGTACCAAAGGCCGGACCGCACCGCGTCCGGTTTTTGCTCGAATCGCTCCACGACCTGCGCGAATCGTTGCGCAGCCGGGGGAGTGACCTGCTGATTCGGCTGGGCGATCCCGTTGAAGAACTGGCGAAACTGGCAACCGAACAGCGGGCCACGGCCGTGTATGCCGGGCAGAAAGCCACAAGCGAGGAAACGGCCCTGGAGCAGCAACTGGCAAAGCAGCTCACGAAAAACAGCATCGACCTGCGCCTGTTCTGGATGCTGTCGCTGTACCACATCGACGACCTTCCGTTCGACCTGTCAGAACTCCCCGACGCCTACCGCGACTTTCGGCAGGGCTGCGAACGCAAATCGCACGTTCGACCGGCACTGCCCGAACCAGCCATCAGCCCTCTGCCGGAGACCGTGACAGCCGGAGACTTACCAACATTTTCCAGCCTGGGCCTGACCAAACCCGAAGCCGACACGCGGGCGGCTGTCGCGTTTGTGGGTGGCGAAACGGCCGCACTGGCCCGATTGAATGCCTATTTCTGGGAACGCGATCAGCTCCGAAATTACAAGTACACCCGCAATCAGCTGCTGGGCGACGATTATTCAAGCAAGTTTTCGGCCTGGCTCGCCAACGGCTGTCTGTCGCCACGGCACGTGTACTGGGAAGTGAAACGCTACGAGCAGGAGCGCAAAAAGAACGTATCAACCTACTGGCTCGTGTTCGAGCTGATCTGGCGGGATTATTTCCGGTTTCAGGCGGCAAAGCAGGGCGCGTTGATCTTTCAGGCGAAAGGGCCCCGCAAGGTGTCCACTAAAGGATGGCTGAAAAACAAGGAGTTATTTGCGAAATGGGCCGCCGGGCAAACAGGTATCCCCTTCGTCGACGCGGCCATGCGCGAACTCAACGCGACGGGTTACCTTTCCAACCGCGCCCGGCAGAACGTCGCCAGCCTGCTCATCAACCGCGACGGTAAGCCCGATATGAGCGTATGGTGGCCGTGGGGAGCCGCGTACATGGAAAGCCTGCTGATCGATTACGACCCGGCCAGCAACTGGGGCAACTGGAATCTGGTCGCTAAAGTCGGGGCCGACCCGCGCAACGACCGCTATTTCAACATCTACACGCAGGCCACCCGATACGACGCCAACGGCGAATACGTCAAACTGTGGTGCCCTGAACTGAAAGACGTCCCCGCCGACAAACTGCAACTCCTGTCGCTCAACAGCCCCGATGAACTGGTGGAGTGGGGCGTCGTACTGGGCGACACCTACCCCGAACCACTGGTCGATCCGCAGAAGTGGACACGAAAGAAACCGAAGGCCCCCAAACCATAACAGCGGGTCTGGTAGATTGGCCGTTCTGGTATGGGCTTTGAGAGAACTTATACGCAGACCGATTAGTTATCAATCAGGAAATCACCCCCCAGCTTCTTTATATCCAGCGCCTGTTTCGAGCAAACAGGCTTGCTGCGGTTCGCTACCGATTGATTTCAGTTCGACTCAGTATTATTGATTCATGCACGCGGTTTGCCTGCCTCCGTACGGGGTCAGGTTGCATAAGGCAGTACTACCCTGATCGGGGATATTCATTTAACACACTAGTAACCAATTAACTATGGGAGCATCGAGTGAAACCTTCAGTAAACGGGAAAAAGAAAAACAACGCCAGAAAAAAAAGCAGGACAAACAGGAAAAGCGCGAAGACCGGAAAGCAAATGCCACCAGAGGGCAGGGGCTGGATCAGATGATGGCGTACGTTGATGAGTACGGCAACATCACGAATACCCCACCCAATCCACAGCGTCGCAGTACGGTAGCGCAGGAAGATATCGCCATCAGCGTTGCCCGTCGGGGAGCCGAACCACCGGAAGACCTTGTGCGCCGGGGAACGATAACGCGCTTCGATTCGTCGAAAGGCTACGGCTTCATTCAGGACGGACAAAGTCAGCAGAGCGTGTTTGTCCACCAGAACGAGCTGATCGACGCGGTTCAGCAAAACGATAAGGTTACGTTTGAGATTAAAATGACGCCTAAAGGTGCCAGTGCGATCAACGTAAAAAAATGGGTTAACGAACCGGCACCCGCACCGGTAGCGCCGGCCGGTCAGCCAGCCAGCGAATCCTGACGCCGTGCGGTAGCAGGCCCAGCCATTTACCTTCACCAGTCAGCCTGTACCCGATACCCCTGGTGTCGGGTATTTTGATATAAGCCCCTGTCGACACGACCGATGGCATGATTCCGTGTTTATGACTGGCTGGGTCGACAGAACTCTCTATCGTTATGAATTATCTTTCCTGAATTGTATTTTTGTCAGCTATGATGGTGGTTAAAAAGGGCTTTTAACCGGTTTATCACGACTTTCCCGTAACTGATTATTCATCCCTGTGAAATCGATCGTTCTTTTCATAGTACTGGCCCTGCTGCTAACCAGTTGCGACAAGCCCCTGTTTACGCAGCTTCCCGCCGAAGATACCGGCATCACCTTCGCCAACCGCATCGTGGATAACGACACGATGAACATTATCGACTTCGAGTATATTTACAACGGGGGCGGCACGGCCATCGGCGACTTCAACAACGACGGGCTGGCCGATATTTTCTTTACCGGCAATCAGGTTTCCAACCGGCTGTACCTGAACAAAGGCGAGTTCAAATTCGACGACATCACCAAAACGGCGGGTGTTGGCGGGGGTGGCAAATGGTGTTCGGGCGTCGCGCTCGTCGACATCAATAACGACGGCTGGCTCGACATTTACGTCGGCGCGACGGTCAGTAAAGTAGCCGCCCGGCGGGAGAATATGCTGTTCGTCAATCAGGGGGGCAAAAACGGACAACCGCCGGTGTTCCGCGAGATGGCGAAAGAATACGGCATCGCTGACGACGGCCACACAACCAATGCCGCTTTTGTCGACTACGACAACGACGGCGACCTCGACCTGTACGTACTGACCAACACCATCGAGGAATACCCCAACGCCTACCGCACCCGCCTGACGGATGGCTCATCGATCACGACTGACCGGCTTTACCGCAACGACCCCAACCCCACGGTGGGCCACCCTGTCTTTACCAACGTGTCGAAACCGGCCGGCATTCAGATCGAAGGCTACGGGCTGGGGCTGAATATCACCGACATCAACCGCGACGGCTGGAAAGACGTCTACGTCACGAACGACTACCTCAGCGACGATCTGCTGTGGATCAACAACAAAAACGGTACGTTCACCGACCGGGCTCCCGACTACGTAAAGCACACAAGCGGCTCGGCGATGGGCAACGACATTGCCGATATTAACAACGACGGGCTGGTCGACATTATGGCCGTGGATATGTTGCCGCGCGACAACTACCGCAAGAAGATGCTCGTCGGGCCGAACAACTACCAGACTTACCTCAACAACGATCTCTACAAGCACACGTACCAGTTCGTTCGCAACACGCTGCAACTCAATCAGGGCATGGCCCGCACCGATTCGGGCGGCACACACCCGGTGTTCAGCGAAGTCAGTCTGTTCAGTGACGTTGCCGAAACCGACTGGAGCTGGACACCCAGCCTGCTCGACTTCGACCACGACGGCCACCGTGATCTACTGATTACCAATGGCTTCCCAAAAGACGTGACCGACCGCGATTTCACCTCGTTTCGGGCGCAGAGTTCGTCGGTGGCTCCGAAAGACTTTCTGCTGGCCCAGATTCCGGTCATCAAAATCAGCAACTACGCCTTCCGAAACCGGGGCGAAGCGGGCGTACCGACGTTTGAAGACGTAACCGAAAAGTGGGGTCTGAAAACGCCGTCGTTCTCCAACGGCGCGGCCTATGGCGACCTCGACAACGACGGCGACGTCGATTACGTGGTCAACAACATCAACGACTCGGCCTTTGTCTACCGCAACAACCTGGTCGAGAGCAAGCGCGAAAAAGCCAATTACCTGCGCCTGAAGTTCACCGGTGAGGGGCAGAACCGGATGGGGCTGGGCGCGATTGTGGAGTTGCACTACGGCAAAGACAAAGCGCAGCAGCAGGTCTACGAACACAGCCCGTACCGGGGCTACCTGTCGACCGTCGAAGCCGTCGCGCACTTCGGCCTCGGCGACGTAAAAACCGTTGATGAAGTACGCATCATCTGGCCGGGCCTGAACGGTGCGCCCCAGCATCAGCAGGTGCTGCGCAACGTGCCGGTCAATCAGGTGCTGACCGTCGACGTGCGCAATGCCCGCGAACCGTACAGCCCGGCCGCGCAACCCGCCAGCCTGTTCACCGACGTTACCGATTCGCTGAATATCACGTACCGCCATACCGAACCCGATTACATCGACTTCAACACGCAGAAACTGCTGCCGCACAAGCTGTCGCAGTTTGGCCCGGCGGTATCGGTCGGCGACGTCAACGGCGATGGGCTGGATGATCTGTTTGTCGGTGGTTCGCGGCTCAACAAAGGCCATTTTCTGGTGCAGACCCTGCGCAACGGCAAGCCGACGTTTACCGAGCAGGATTTGCTGCCCGAACCCGCCGTTGCCGGTACGATGTACGGCGGGTCGGGCAACGCGAAGGATAAAGCACAGGAAGATATGGGCACCCTGCTGTTCGACGCTGACGGCGACGGCGACACCGACCTCTACATTGCCAGCGGCAGCGTGGAAGGGCAACCCAATTCGGCCACGTTCCAGGACCGGCTGTATCTCAACGACGGCAAAGGGAAATTTACGCTGACACCGAACGTACTGCCGACCAACACCGTCAGTAAGTCGTGCGTGAAAGCCGTCGACTTCGACCGCGATGGCGACCTCGACCTGTTCGTTGGTGGCCGGATCGAACCCGATCATTACCCCAAACCGGTGTCGAGCTGTCTGCTTCGCAACGATTCAAAGCCCGGTCAGCCGCGCTTTACCGACGTCACGAAAGCGGTGGCCCCTATGCTTATCAACGCCGGGCTGGTCTGCGACGCGCTCTGGACCGATGCCGACGACGATGGCTGGCCCGACCTGATGCTGGCGGGTGAGTTTATGCCGCTGACCATCCTGAAAAACCAGAACGGTAAAAAACTCGACGCCCTGAACACCGGGCTGAACGAACAAAAGGGCTGGTGGAATAGCCTGGTAGCGGGCGACTTCGACCGCGACGGCGACATGGACTACGTTGCCGGTAACCTGGGCCTGAATGCGCGAATGCGGGCATCGGAGCGCGAACCGGTGCGGATGTACGCGGGCGATCTCGACAACAACGGCTTCTACGACGCCATCCCCACGCTGTACCTGCCCGACGAAAACGGGGTTAGCCGCGAGTTCACGCTGCACGGGCGCGACGACCTGATCAAGCAGATGATCGCGATGCGGAAGCGGTTTCCGATGTACAAAGACTTCACGCAGGCCAGCATCGACAAACTGCTGACGACCGAAGAACGCGAGAAAGCAATGGTGCTGGAAGCAAACTATCTGAAGTCGGCCTACATCGAGAACAAGGGCAATGGCGCGTTTGCGATCCACCCTCTCCCCGACCTCGCCCAGCTTGGCCCGATCTTCGGCATGGTGGCGCAGGACGTCGACCGCGACGGTAATCTGGATCTGATGCTGGTCGGCAACGACTACGGTGGCGAAGTGCTGATTGGCCGGTACGACGCGCTCAACGGGCTGTGGCTGCGTGGCGACGGTAAGGGCGGTTTTACTCCGCAGTCCATTGCCAAAAGCGGCTTCTACGTTCCCGGCGACGCCAAAGGACTGGCCCAGCTGACCGACGCGCGAGGCCGTCAGCTACTGGTCGCATCGCAAAACCGGGGTCGGCTGTGCGTATTCCAGAACAGCAAACCGGGGCCCGTTGTCCGGTTGAAACCCACCGATGCATCGGCCCTGTTGACGTTTGCTGACGGCAAAAAACAAAAGATTGACCTAAGCTACGGCAACTCGTTTCTGTCGCAGTCGGGCCGCTCGCTCCCGCTCAGCCCGCAGGTTAAAGCGGTCGACATCACCGATTCCAAAGGGGTCAAACGACGTGCAGGGTTTTAGCGGTTGTTCAGAATTTTATGATCCCTGGCCAAAACGGCCTTTTGTCATCCCTCCTGTCGACAAAAGGGCGATTCGAGGACGGGCTATAAAATCCTAAACAACCGCTTAAAGGTTGTTTAGGATTTCACTGTTCGTATCAAAACTGCCTGTTTTGTCATCCCGAGCCTGCGAGGGATCTTCGCTAAAAGCAACCAAAACCGCCTGTTAACGAAGATCCCTCGCAGGCTCGGGATGACAAAGTGAGCCATGAAACACAATCCTAAACAACCGCTTAGGCAACTGGACTGACCAGGCGTGTGCCTTTGTGGCGACAAAGCAGACACGTCACCCGCGCTTTCACCCGTGTCTCGTCCCGGCAGGGGCGGTCTACGACGTAGGGCTACCCCTGCCGGAACGTCGTCTGGCAGACTATTCTTATTATCCGGCACCCGGATCGGGGTAGAGCGGTCGATTGGCCCATTTCGCCACAAGAGCCCTGAATAAGCCCAATCAGGCAGGTATTATCAGGGCGCTACCGGTATGACTTGTTATGAACGACAAAACATTGGTTGATTTATCAGGTTCTGCAAAAAAAGAAACGCCATAACCAATGACACAAGCCCCTGCCAATTTCAAGCCTCTCCGCTATGATGCCTCGTATGAACAGCCTGCTCCCGACGAAGCAGAAACCATACAGGAAATCATTAACACGATGGCCGAAATCCAACAGAAAACCTACCAGTCGCAAGGGCACGCTATACGTAGTGTACACGCCAAAAGTCATGCGCTGCTGAAGGGAAAACTGGACGTATACGATAATCTGCCCGATTACCTGGCGCAGGGCTTTTTCGCCAAACCGGGCACGTATTCAATTGTAGCCCGTATTTCAACCCAGCCGGGCGACGTACTGCCCGACAGCGTGTCGACACCCCGTGGTATTTCTATCAAAGTAGCAGGTGTCGAAGGCGAGCATCTGCCCGGTGCCGATGAATCGACGACACAGGACTTTATTCTGGTAAACAGCCCGATCTTTCCGCAGAAGCTGAAAGATTTTCTGAGCGGTCTAAAGCGGTTCGACGCCCTGACCAATAAAGCGGAAGGGTTCAAGGAAGGCTTTTCCAAAGTGTTGCGTACCATCGGCGAGGCCGTCGGCTCCGATACCGGCGTGATGGCTGGCATGGGCGGACAACTGGCCACGCACCCAATGGGCGACACGTACTACTCGCAGGGGGCTTTCCTTTACGGTGATTACATGGCCAAGTTTTCCCTGACGCCAATCACCCCCAACCTGACGGCCCTCAAAGACCAGCCTATCGACATTGACAGTGACGATTACGCGCTGCGCCACCTGTTGCAGGAATTCTTCGCCACCAACGGCGGAGAGTGGGAACTGGGCGTGCAACTGTCGACCGATATCGAAAAAATGCCGGTCGAAGATGCGTCGGTCGAATGGCCGGAAGACGAAAGCCCTTATCTGGCGGTCGGTAAAGTAACGATTGCCCCGCAGGAAGGATGGACAGACGAAAAAGCGGCCGTGGTCGACGACAAAATGTACTTTAGCCCCTGGCATGGTCTGGCAGCCCACCGCCCGCTGGGCTCTATTCAACGGGCACGCAAGGCCCCGTATAAAATATCGGCCGAATTCCGCCGGAACATGTACGGCAAGTCGGACAGCCCGGATGATGTAAAGTAACCCCAGTACGGCATGCCGTACCGGCGTATAAAGCAAAGAGGGCTACCAATCGGCAGCCCTCTTTGCTTTGCGCTATTCAGGTCGTCCAGTCAGGCAATTTATCCTCCTAACGGCACGATTCAACGCTTACTCCTGCTCGCTGACGACTTCGGCGAGCGGACGCAGATTACGCTGTTCTTCTTCGTTGTAGGGGAAGATGTCCAGAATTTTGGTGATGTTGACGTCGGTGATCTCAAACGGATCGAGCGACGACTTCAGACTGACCTCCACGCGTTCGTACGCCTGTTTCGGCGTCTCGGCATTGACCAGCATCACACTCGGTATTTTCTTCTGCTTGCCGGTCTTTTCATCGTCCATGACAAACAGTGCTTTCACTTTGAACCACGTCTCTCCGCCATCATCGATCATCAGCACGTCGGCCAGTTTCATGCGCGAGATGTTGGTAATCTCGAACTCCGGCGTGTTGGCGGCAATCTCCTGATACAGGCGACCTTCAGCATCGGTATAGCTGACCGCGTCGACCAGATACGCTTCCGTGACGCTCTTTTGCTTGATAAACTCTTCGTTGCGCGTCCCGACGGTTGCGTCGTCGATGGGCTGCTGATAACGGATTTTTCCGAGAAACCAGTTGGGCATTTTGTGGTAATTTAGTCCGTAAATAAAACAAAAACCGGGCGACAAAAGTGCTTATTTTTGACGTCAGTTTAAGCGGTTTCACACCGGGATTTCTTACTTACAAGGTAAGCGGCCTCAACTGACAAACCGCGCCCAGCAAACGACGAATGCGCATGAACGTACTACTTGTTTTCCTGATTTTACTCGCTACGGCACTCAGCGGCCGGGCACAGCTCGTTTCGGCCGACACGTTTGCTACACAACTGAAACAACAGGCGAAGGCCCAGCTAATCGACGTACGGACGCCCAGCGAGTTTGCCGATGGTCACTTACCCGATGCGATCAATATCAACGCACAAAGTCCTGATTTCACCCAGGCACTCAGCCAGCTCGACAAATCGGAGCCGGTATTTGTTTACTGCCTGTCGGGTGGACGCAGCAAGGGAGCCGTTGAGAAGCTGCACGAACTGGGGTACACGGACGTACACGAACTGAAAGGCGGCTACCTGAAATGGTCTTCGAAAATGATGCCCGTGGCCGGGGTGACCCGCTCGACCAAACAGGCGGAATGGACTACTGCCCGTTTCGACAGCCTGCTCCGGAAACAACCGTTCGTCATGGTTGACGTTTACGCGACCTGGTGCGGTCCTTGCCAGAAAATGGCACCGGCTATCGAGAAGCTACGCCAGGAATTTGCCGGTAAAACAACGATTCTTACCATCAACGCCGACACTGAAAAACCATTTCTGGCGGCTTATCAGGTTGACGAACTGCCCACGCTCCTGATTTTTCGCAACGGCAAACTCGCAGACCGGCAAATCGGCTTCCGCGACGAAGCCGCCCTTCGCGCCCTGCTCAGGTAGCGAAAGCCACTGCATTCACGTAACAAAAACTTTACATACGACTCATGAACCATCTGGCCATATTGCATGTATATACATTAAATATACCTGTAATCATTTAACCAGCACAAATCATGGAAGCACAAGCAGCCACCAAATGGGTTATCGACCCGCTTCACTCAGAAATTCAGTTCAAAGTAAAACACCTGATGGTATCGACCGTAACGGGCTCGTTCGGTCAGTACGAGGGTACGGTCGAGATGGCCGGTGACGATTTTGAAGACGCAAAAATTCAGTTTTCGGCCGACATCGACAGCATCAGCACGGGCAACGAACAGCGCGATGGCCACCTGAAATCGGGTGAATTCTTCGACGCGAAGCAGTTCCCCAAATTATCGTTCGAATCGACGGGTATGACCAAAACCGGCGACGATACGTACGACCTGCGCGGCAACATGACGCTACACGGTGTTACGAAACCTGTCACGCTGAAAGCTGAATACGGCGGTCAGATGGGCGATTTTTACGGTCAGACCAAAGCCGGTTTCGAAGTAACCGGCACCATCAAGCGTAAAGAATTTGACCTGACCTGGGATGGCATTACCGAAGCCGGTGGCGTTGTTCTCAGCGACGACGTTCGCTTGGTGATGAACATCCAGCTTACGAAGCAGGCATAATCATAAGGTTATAAAGTTATAGGGTTGGATAGGTACAGAGTTGGCTGACGCCGGTAGTGCTCGCGTCAGCTAACTCTGTACCTATCCAACCCTATAACTTTATAACTGCCCAACCCTACAACTAGTCAACTTTCTCACAACTGTCGCAGATAGCTCAGTTTGGCAATCGCGTGATCCTCGATTCGATTCAAAGCGGGGAATGTCGCAGTAGCGTCGCGGTGGTTGAGTACCAGATACAAAAACGACAGCGGCTGGTATTCCCACGACAGCCGGACGTTGTAGTTGCTCGACCTATTTTCCGTGTTCTGCTGGTAGAAACCAATCAGTTGCAGACGCGGATTGAACGCCAGCCGCCCCTCCAGCGCGTACAGATTCACGGTTGTACTGGTGCGCGCATCGCCTACCTCCCGGAACCGGTTCATATTGATTCGGCCCGTAAACGACAGGTGCGGGACGGGCGCAAACTGGAGCTGCCCCGTAAACGATTGCAACGATCCGTCGAAATAGGTCCCCCACTCCCCGTGTGCAAACGCGTTGATGATTTTTGACTGATCTGTTTGCAGAAACAGCGAGTGCCGGGTGTAGCGGTACTCCCCCGCCGGTATCGTAATGCCCAGCGGTTCGAACGCTTCAGTCAGTCGTTGCATGGTCGGGCTGAATCCGTAGCCAATAAAGCCGCCGTTTTGCAGGTTCAGCCAGAAGGGAAACAGCGTCAACTGGCGCTCCACCAGCTTGCCGGTCGATGCCTGGTGGTACATTTCCGGCAGAAAACCCGGTTCAAATGCCCGAATCCAGCGCCGGAATGGCAATTTGTTGCCCCGGTAGTACCAGTTGATGCCGGGGGTAGTGCCGACAACGTCGCTGCGGGATACGAAACCAACTTCCGGATTGAAGGTCGTCGTTACCACCGATTGCGTCCACCAGATTTTAAACTGATTGCTCGTGTATTGGTACTGCGCGAATCCCGCGAAGCCCTGCACCCCCGTCGGATTCGTGACCGAGTGAATCGCCATTGCGTTGAGCGAGTGAGCCTCCCCCAGCCGAAAAAAACCGTCGACCGCACTAACTATGTTGGTGCCATCGGGGCGGTTGCGCACGGTCATCAACGCCCCGATCCGGTTTTGTTTTCCGAAGTTCTGCGAGTAGCGACCCACGAAAAAGTTAGTCGCGGGCGTATCGTCGACACCGCGCTGCCGGATCAGGATGGCCCCGTAGTTGCGCCGTAGCGACCGGTACACAAACCGGCCTCCCGCGTCAATCGGGATCGGATTGCCAGCATCATCCAGCCCGATCCGGCGACTGAAAAACGGTTGAATCCGCATACTCCCCCCCGACCCATCGTTGCCGGGCCGGGCACCAACCCCAAACAGTGACGCATTTTCAAGGAAGAATTGCCGCCGTTCGGGGAAGAAAACCGAGAAGCGCGTCACATTATTGACCTGCCGGTCGGCGTCGGCCTGCGCGAAATCGGTGTTTGTCGTCAGGTCGAGGACGGCATTCGGGTTGATGGCCCATTTTAGCTCACCGCCTACTTTCAGGCTGGTTGCCTCCGGCCGCACGTCGGGATCGAAATTCTGGTAGCGGTCGTACGAGGCCAGCACGTAAGGCTGAATACGGATGTTGGGCCGGGGCGGTGGGGGTTGCAGATTTTTGAGCAGCCCGGCATACTCCATCCGCAATGAGCTGAACGAGCGGGGATAGGGCGAGAAAGCGGTGATCTCGTTGGTCAGCCGGCGGTTTCGGTAGAGGTTGAAGCCCCAGTTCTGCGACGTGTCGGTCGTACCGGGGTAGCGCAGGGTTTGCCACGGAATCGCGATTTCAGCCACCCAGCCCGAATCGGTCCGCGACGTTCTGACCCGCCAGAGTCCGTCCCAGTCCACATCGTAATACAGATCATCGAACGATAACAGGTCCCGCTGCACCCCGTAGGGATTTGCCAGCAAGGCCATCGCATTGCGCCGGTCATTGAAACCGTCGAACGACAGCCCGATCAGATCATGCGAATCGGTATCGAAATCCCGGCGGAAGTCGATGGCGCGGATAGCCCGACGCCCCAGCGAATCGTGGGCCGTAACGGCGAAGTAGAGGTACTGCCGGTTGTAGAGTACCCGCACGTCGGTCCGGTTGCTGGGGGTGGCTCCCTGAAACGGCTCGATCTGCGTGAATCGGGGCGACGGTTTGGCCCGTTGCCAATCGGCTTCATTGAGCCGCCCGTCGATACGCAGTGTCGTATTGATGCGTGTTGCTTCAAGGGTACTACGCACGGAATCGGGCTTGAACAACGACGCATCCTGCGCCTGGGCAGTTAGTGAAAAAAGTACCAGTAAAATGAAAAGGAAACGTTGACTCATAGGCGTTGAGGAAGTGTGGTCTGTTACTGTGTAGCCTGGACCGGTCCGCCGGTGCGGTCCAGGCTACACAGCGAACGAGGTGCCTTTTCAGACACCTCGTTTGGGTTACGTGAAGCGGATGTTACAGAATCAATCCGCTCCGGCGAAGCATGGCTTTGGGCGACGGTTCGCGGCCCCGGAACTTCTTGTAAAGCTCCATTGGCCGTTCGCTGCCGCCTTTCTCCAGCACGTTTTTGCGGAAGCTGTCGGCAGCGGCTTTGTTATCCAACCCACCCTTCTCCTTGAAGAATTCAAAGGCATCGGCGTCGAGCACTTCACTCCATTTGTAGCTGTAATACCCCGCCGAGTAGCCCCCCGCGAAGATGTGCGCAAAGGCCGGGCTGAAGGCTACGCCATCGACACGCGGGAACAGATTCGCCACTGAGTCGACCCGGTTTTCAATCTCCGTAATGCTTTCACCCGTCGGCTTCTGCCCGTGGTAATACATATCGACCAGACCGAACCGGAGTTGGCGCATATTGGCCAGACCAGCCAGGAAGTTCTGACTGGCGCGGATCTTCTCGATCAGTTCGTTGGGAATGACCTCGCCCGTCTGGTAGTGTTTGGCAAACAGTTTCAGGGCTTCGGGGTCGTAGCACCAGTTTTCCATCACCTGCGAGGGCAGCTCGACAAAATCGCGGGGCACATTGGTCCCGCTCAGGCTTTCGTACTGCCCATTGGCCAGCATCCCGTGCAGCCCGTGGCCGAACTCGTGAAACAGCGTCGTTACCTCGCTGAACGTCAGCAGCGATGGCTTACTCTCGACGGTCGATACCACGACGGGCTTCGTGAAGTTGCAGACGTTAACGATCTGCGGACGGATGTTCTGGTTATTCTCGATCTTCTGCCCCTGAATGTCGTTCATCCAGGCACCGCTGCGCTTCCCGGCGCGGGGGAAGTAGTCGCCGTAAAACACCGAAACAAACTTGCCGTCTTTGTCGAACACGTCGAACGTCCGGACTTCGGGGTTATAAACCGGGATGTCTTTGCGCTCTTTAAACGTGATGCCATATAGTTTATTGGCCACCGTAAACGCACCGTCGAGGACATTGTCGAGTTTGAAATATGGCTTCAGCGTTTCGTCGTCGAGGTCGTATTTTTCCTTCTTCAGCTTCTCCGCGTAGTAGCTGTTGTCCCACGCCTGTAGCCTGTCGTCGGTGAAGCCGTGGGCTTTAGCGTAGGTCGTAAGTTCGGCCAGTTGCTTCTCGGCGGCCGGGCGGGCGTAACCAACCAGTTCGTCGAGAAAACTCTGCACTTTGGCCCGCGAACCGGCCATACTTTCTTCCAGCACAAAATCGGCATGGGTCTGGTACCCCAACAGGTTGGCCCGTTCGTAGCGCAGGTCAACGATTTTTTTGATAATCGCCTGATTATCGTTTTTGTCGCCGTGAAAGCCGCGCCCGTTGAACGCCATGTACATCGTTTTACGCAGTTCCCGCTTATCGACATGCTGCATAAACGGGCCGTAGCTGGGAGCCTGCAACGTAAAGACAAATCCCTCCTTTCCCTGCTGTTTTGCCGTCGCTTTGGCCGCTTCGAGCGCGTAGTCGGGCAGACCGGCCAGTTCCTTCGGGTCGGTAATAACCATCGAAAACTCGTTAGTTTCGTTCAGCACGTTTTCGCCGAACTGAAGCGACAACTGCGAGAGTTCCTTATCGATTGTGCGTAGCCGATCCTTCCCCTTGTCGTCCAGATTGGCACCGTTGCGGGCGAATCGTTTGTACGCTTTTTCGAGCAGCATACTGCTTTCGGTGTCCAGTTTCAGGCTGGCCCGCTTGTCGTATACCGATTTGATCCGGGCGAACAGCTTCTGATTCAGCGTTACGTCGTTGCCGTATTCGGTCAGCATCGGCGACGCTTCTTTCACGATCTTCTGCAGGTCGGGCGTGGTTTCGGCGCTGTTGAGGTTGAACAGCACCGACGACACCTTACCCAACAGATCACCGGAGCGTTCGAGCGCCAGAATCGTATTGTCGAAGGTTGGTTCGGCCTTATTGTTTGTGATGAGGTCGACTTCTTTGCGCGCCTGTTTCAGCCCTTCCTTCAGGGCAGGCATGTAGTCGTCGTTGGTAATCTTGTCAAAGGGAGCCGTCTGATGGGGTGTCGTGTACGGCTGTAAAAAAGGATTCTGATGCATAGAAACACGGGTCGTTTTAGACGGGGCCGGCTGGGCAACAGCCGTAACAGCCGCTACACCTAGCCATAAACCCGTCAGGGCAAGTTGTTGATGTAACATGGGGTGAGTCAGGATGAGTTTCCCGCAAAATACGACAAAATCAGGCTGGGGTTACCGGGCTGTGACGAATGGTATGTAGCTCCTGGTGGCTATGTGTAGCCTGGACGGTGTATGTAGCCTGGACGTCCACGTCCGGGTTGCTTGGTCGGCAGGAGCTGGTCTTGCTGGATAATAGTGTATGTAGCCTGGACCTCCAGGTCCGGGTGGACGCGATAGCGGCCAAAAAAGCTGCCGCCTGCATAAGTTGGCCTGACGGCCACCCGGACCTGGAGGTCCAGGCTACGTACACCGTCAGGCTACACATGTCACTAGGTTACTAACCAATTAGTTTATCGGCTGCCAGACATGGCCGTCTGGCTTACACCACTCAGCACCTGCTGCTTGATGGTTTTGATCCGGTCGTTGAAGCCGATATGCGGGTAATCGACGTCGGGCAGTTCAGTAGCGTTCAGAAACTCCTGAATGACGGGGTCGTGAGCCACGCGCCGACCGGTGTCAACACTGACGTATTTCGAGATGGTCCAGAGCACGTTTTTCAGGTGCGTCCGGGCATCGTCGGTCATGTAAAATTCCGTCACGATGGTGTCTTCGTTGTGATAGATCAGCCGCGACGAAATCCGGATCCACTCACTGACCAGCGCGGGGCGGATGTACGCAATCTGGTGCTGATACACGACCCAGCTCGTGCGCAGCTCGTGGAACATCTGGCCGGGATTGAAGTCGTACAGCTTGGCTACCTGATCTTCACGGGCATTGAAGTAGTAGTCGAAATACTTGGCGTTGTTGAGATGCTGAAGCGGGTCACAATCCTGAAATCGGATGATAACCCGCGATTCGGTTTCGGTCGGATAAATTCGGCCGGGATCGCGTCGGAACATAGTAGGCTGGTTTTCGGTATGCGGTATTCGGTTTACAGTATACGGTTTTCGGCAGACTACCGGATACCGCGTACTGAAAACACGAAGTACGAACCGTAAAATTTCCGGCTAGATTCCGCGTCGATGTAATCACAGCTTACATCTTTGCGTTTAGTACAAAAAAACCATTATTTATTTCTATGAACGCACGACACTTCATCCTGCCCCTCGCCACACTTAGCCTCCTGGTTTTCACACTGGTATCGTTTGTCCCGAAAGCCGATGATCCCGACGCCGTGCTGGGCACCTGGCTCAACGGCACCAAGAAAGGCCACGTCGAGATTTACAAAAAGGGGGGGACCTACTTCGGCAAGCTGGTCTGGCTGGGTCAGCCAAACGACCCCACCACGGGCAAACCCCGCACCGACAAGAAAAACACCGACCCCTCGAAGCGGTCACGGCCCATGATGAATATGCCGCTGATGTACAATTTCAAATACGACGGCAGTAACGTCTGGAGCGACGGTAAAATTTACAACCCCGAAGACGGCAAAGAATACAACTGCAAAATGACGCTTACCGATCCCAACACACTCAATGTGCGCGGCTACGTCGGCATTTCGCTCCTCGGCAAAACCCAGATCTGGACGCGGATTAAATAAAGTTTTAAAGTTGTATAGTTATAGCGTTGTAAGTAGCCAAACAAAATTAGTTTAACACAGAGCCACAGAGAACACAAAGCGATAATGTATGTAAGTAGTTGATTAATAACAAACTAATACTCTGTGCTCTCTGCGACTCTGTGTTAAATCAAATACGTCTATGTACTTGTAGTTATAGCGTTGTATAGTTATAGAGTTGGCTGGCGCGTCCTGTTTACCGCCGGATGGTAACTTTATAACTCTACAACTCTACAACCATCCAACTATACAATTCAAAAAAATGCATACCCTCATCATCGGAGCGGGACCGGCTGGGCTGGCGGTGGCGGGAGAACTGACCCGCCGGAAGCTGCCGTTCACGATTATCGAAGCCAGCGAGTACGTGGGCTATAGCTGGCGGCAGCACTACGACCGGCTCCAACTGCACACCGTCAAGGAGCACTCCGCCCTCCCCCATTTCCCGTTTCCGGCCAGCTACCCCACGTATCCGTCGCGTTTGCAGGTGGTCGAGTACCTGGAGTTGTATGCCGCTCATTTCAACATACAGCCGCAGTTCAACCAACGGGTCGTCAGCATCCGGCAGGCACTGGCAGCAGCGGGCTGGATCGTGCAGACACAGACCGACACGTTTACGGCGGATCAGGTTGTGGTGGCAGCTGGCTACAACCGGATACCCAACATCCCCGACCTGCCCGGTCAGCGTACCTTTCGGGGGATCATCTGGCACAGCTACGAATACCGCAACGGCGCACCCTTCCGCGATAAGGATGTGCTCGTTGTGGGGATGGGCAATACGGGCGCTGAACTGGCGCTCGACCTGCTCGACTACGGTGCCCGGCCGGTTATATCGGTGCGGGGCCCGGTAAACGTAGCCCGGCGGGATTCATTTGGTCGGCCTACGCAGCCGACGGCTATTTTCATGAGTCGCTTCCCCAACTGGTTCTACGATCTGGTGTCGGGTGTGGCGCAGCGGCTGACAATCGGTGATTTATCGCCCTACGGCCTGGGCAAACCGAAACATCCCGCTTCGTACGACATTCGTCGGGGTAAAATCCCGGTCATCGACGTCGGTACGATCGATAAAATCAAGGCCGGTGAGGTTAAGGTCGTATCCGCCATTCAGCAGGTCAACATCCGCACCGTTACGTTTACCGATGGGCAGGAGCTTCCTTTCGAGGCAATCGTACTGGCAACGGGCTACCGGCCCGGCCTGAGCGACCTGCTCGGTGCTGATCTGTCGCAGCGGGTACTGAACGAACGGGGTTACCCCAGGCGTCCTTGGTTTGCAGAGGCTGATTTGCGGGGCCTATACTTCATGGGCTACACCACCCCCTCGACGGGCGTACTGTATAGCATCAACCGGGAGGCCGGTACGGTTACATCGCATATCGCCCAAAACAATTCTGTCCCGGCATAGTTCTATTCGAAAAGTCAGCTAAACGGCTGATACATCATCATAAATCACTACGACCATGAACGAGACAACAGCAAGCGGCATGTGGGATCAACTGAAAGGTAAAATCAAACAGGCATACGCCGATCTGACCGACGACGACCTCACCTACGCCGAAGGTAAGGAAGACGAAATGTGGGGTAAGCTGAAAGAAAAAACCGGCAAGACCAAAGATGAAATTCATAAGCAGGTAGCTGACATGTAGGCTACTCGCCATACAGTTACGGAAAAGCCGGGGCCATGCTCCGGCTTTTTTTGTGCCCTACCGTTTACGAACTTCATTCCTAAAAATCGTTAACGACCGTTTACTAAACACCCACATTGTTCTAGCTTACAGATAGATACGAACCCATTCAATTTTTAACCAACGCGTTATCTGTATGAAAGCTAGTCTCCTAACTACCCTGCTGGCCGTCGGTACGCTGACGTTCGCCAGCGGGCAAACCGAAACGGCTGCGGTGACCGTGCCGGAGGGCGTCACGCGCGTGACATCGGTCGAAGGCATCACCGAGTACAATCTCAAAAACGGCCTGCGTGTGCTGCTCTTCCCCGACGCGTCGAAACCCACGATTACCGTCAACATCACCTATCTGGTCGGGTCGCGGCACGAGGGGCTGGGCGAAACGGGCATGGCTCACCTGCTGGAGCATATGGTGTTTAAGGGCTCGACCAAACACAAGAACATCCCGCAGGAACTGACCGAACACGGTAGCTGGCCCAACGGCACCACCTGGCTCGACCGCACAAATTACTTTGAAACCTTCTCAGCCACCGACGACAACCTGAAGTGGGCACTCGATCTGGAAGCCGACCGGATGGTCAACAGCTTTATCGATAAAAAAGACCTCGAAACCGAGTTTACTGTCGTGCGCAACGAGTTTGAAATGGGCGAAAACTCCCCGCAGTCGGTGCTGATGGAGCGGGTACTGTCGTCGGCCTATCTGTGGCACAACTACGGCAAATCGACCATCGGCTCGAAGGAAGATATCGAACGCGTACCCATCGATAACCTGAAAGCGTTTTACCAAAAATACTACCAGCCCGACAACGCCGTGCTGCTGGTGGCCGGTAAGTTCGATGAAGTCAAAACGCTGGCCCTCATCGACCAGTATTACAGCTCTATCCCCCGCCCGGCCCGCGCACTGAAACAGCCGTACACCATCGAGCCAACGCAGGACGGCGAACGCATGGTGACGCTCAAACGCGTGGGCGATACGCAGGGCGTGGCCGCAGCCTACCACACCCCGGCGGGTACGCATCCCGACTACCCCGCCCTCGACGTGGTGATGGATGTGCTGACCAACGAACCCGGTGGTCGGCTTTATAAGGCCCTGGTCGAAGCGAAAAAAGCGGCCCTCGAGTGGGGCTGGACACCCGCCCTGCACGACCCCGGCTTTGCTTATTTCTACGCGGAAGTGCGGAAAGAAAACTCGCTCGACTCGGCCAGAACGGTGATGATGAACACTCTCGATGCCGTAGCCACCAAACCACCGACAACTGAGGAAGTAGAGCGGGCCAAAACGAAAATCCTGAGCCAGATCGAACTGATGTTCAAGCAGGTCGACCGGGTGGGGCTGCAACTGAGCGAGTACATCGCAGCTGGCGACTGGCGGCTGGTATTCCTCTACCGCGACGCCATCCGCAAGGTGACCCCCGCCGATGCGCAGCGGGTAGCGTCGGCTTATTTCAAACCCGCCAACCGCACCGTCGGCCTGTTTATCCCCGATCAGAAACCCGACCGGGCCGAGATTCCCGAAGCACCCGACCTGATGGCGCGGGTGACCGGCTACAAAGGTGAGCAGATGGTGGCCGCCGGTGAAGCTTTCGACCCGGCCCCAGCCAACATCGACGCCCGTACCAAACGCAGTCAGGAGAGCAACGGCATGAAATACGCCTTTCTGCCAAAAAGCAATCGGGGCAATTCGGTTGCCGCCCGGATTCAGCTGCGCATGGGCGACGAAGCCAGCCTGCAAAACCGCATGACGGCAGCCTCCATGACAGCGTCGATGCTGGAACGCGGCAGCAAAACCCGGACGTATCAGCAGATCAAAGACGAACTCGACAAGCTAAAAGCCCGCGCTTACGTCTACAGCAATGGGCAGTCGGCAACGGTCAATATCGAAACAACGAAAGAGAACCTGCCCGCCGTCATGGACATCGTCACCGACTGCCTGCGCAACCCGGCCTTCTCCGAGGCTGAATTCAACAAGCTGAAAGAAGAACGGCTGGCCTCCATCGAGTCGCAGAAGCAGGAGCCAAATTCCATTGCCTGGAACGTGTCCGAGCGTACGATGAACCCCTACCCCAAAAGCCACCCGTTTTATACCCAGACCTTCGACGAAGAAATTGCCAGTCTGAAGACGCTGACCATCGCCGATGTACGGCAGTTTTATAAAGACTTCTACGGTGCCCAGAACGGGTCGGTAGCCATAGTCGGCTCGTTTGACGAAGCACCGATGAAAGCGAAGCTGAAGAAAGACATGGGATCGTGGAAAGCGGCCAAAGCCTATACCCGCATCCCGACGCAGCTCTTCGCTGACCTGAAGCCGAAGACCGAAGCTATTCAGACCGACGACAAAGCCAACGCCATGATCGTGATGGGCCTGAAATTTCCGATGCGCGACGACGACCCCGATTACGCGGCCGTTTACATGGCCAACTACATTCTGGGTGATGGCTTCCTGAATTCCCGACTCGCAACGCGTATTCGGCAGAAAGAGGGTGTCAGCTACGGCGTCGGCTCGTTTGTCAACGTAGACGATACCGATAAAGTAGCCAGCTTCGGTTCCTACGCCATCTACAATCCCGAAAACTCGGAACGGCTGGAGAAAGCGTACCGGGAAGAAGTCGAAAAGCTGGCCAAGGAGGGTGTGACGGCCGACGAACTGAAAGCCGCGAAAACCGCCATTCTGCAAAACAGTCAGGTTGAGCGGGCGCAGGATGGCTTCCTCACGTACAAGTGGGCAAAGTACCTGGGTAAAGACGGGGGCCGCTCTTTCACCTACGACACCGACTTCGAAAAGCGTGTTGCCGCCCTGACAGCCGAGCAGGTTAGTGCAGCCGCCAAGAAATACATCGACTACAGCAGGCTGACGATTGTGAAAGCCGGTGACTTTGCCAAAGCCGCCAAAAAAGTAACCGATAAGCAACCCGCATCGGCGGTTAGTGGCGGGAAGAATTAAGGGAGTGATTTTACGAGTTCGTTACAAAAGGGCGTTGGCAATCGGTCAACGCCCTTTTCATAGTCACTTGATGAGAAATTGGTCAGATCGAGGGAAGTGTCCAACTTAATTTTTCCCGTGCCGTGTGGAATAGCCGGGGCTCATGCATCCTGAAACTAAAAAAATCGTTGCACCATGAAATCGCTACTACTTGGCTTCCTTCTGGTTGTGCTGATACCAGCCGTTCAGGGGCAGGATCGCATTGCGCTGCTACGCGACACCACCCGGCTGGGCGTTTCGCTACACACGTTGCAGCAACGCTACCCGCCAGCCCTGGCAAAAACCGAAAAAGATCAGTCGAGGGCGGCTTTCAGCGGCCGGGCGAAACTGTATTTCGATACGCTGAATGCACAGACTCAGCGGTTCTTTCGCTTTATGGACGCGCGAAAAAAACGAATACCCGTGCCGGGAATCGCGGTTGAGACGCAGGAGTTTATAAAGCCCGACGGCACCTATGATCGGGTATTCTGTCAGTTTTCGAGCGATACGCTAACCAGCGAACAGGAAATAGCCCTGCTTAGCCTGATGGCTGACTGGTACGCTGCAAATCCATTTCCACTAAAGACAAAAGCCGGTTTCTGGTGGCAGAACTACACACAGATCGGTTCGCCGAAACCGAAACGAACTGTTCACCGGGGGCCGGGCGTCATCAACACGCTCGCCGGTGCCCGGCAGACGGATCGCCCCGATACGGTGAACGTGCTGGCCCTCAACCAGCTTGACCTGACCCGCGTTCCCGACGTTGTTTATCGCTTTCCAAACCTGGAAGAGATCGACCTGTCACGGAATCAACTGACGCAGTTGCCCGCCCGCCTGACCGCCGACCTGCCCCGACTTCGGCGACTGAGTGTGCTCTACAATGCGATTCCCGACGACAGCGTCTTTTTCAGCAAAAACAGGCATCTGACCGCTCTCAACCTACAGGGCAACAGGCTGACACGTGTTCCCGCTTCGGTCGGGCTGAACCGGCGGCTGGAAAGTCTGTGGCTGGGCAACAATACACTGGCTCAGCTCAACACGAAGCCGCTACACCGCCTGCGCCGGTTAAACGATCTGAACCTCTACAGCGCGGGGCTGAACAGGCTGCCCACGTCGATCAAACGGCTACATCACCTGACGGTGCTCGATCTGTATTACAACAAATTGACGAGGCTACCGAAACAGTTGACTAAACTCAGGCGGCTTGAGCAACTGGCCCTGTCGCATAATGATCTGTCGGCCCTGCCGCCCACACTGGCGCGGCTGCGGCATCTTCAGCAGTTGTATGCCCATCATAACCGCATCAGTCAGCTACCGGCAGGATTTAGTCGACTGCGTACACTGACCGTACTCAATCTGGGTTACAACTGGATTACGGTAGTGCCGCCCAGTCTGGCCGACTTACCCGCTTTATCCGAACTCGACCTGAATAACAACAACATACAGGAATTTCCAGCCGTACTCAACTCGATCAAAACGCTTAAACGGGTGTATCTCGGCAGCAATCCGCTGTTTGGTTCGGAAGCCATGAACAGCCGCTACGCTCCCCAGATTCAGCAGTTGCAGGCCCGTCAGACCGAGGTGTTTTATTGAGGTAATCCAGACCGGTCCGCCGGCGCGGGTCCACGTCTGGTGGCCGTTAGGCCAACTGGTGCAGCCGGCCGCTTTTCAGGCCGCTGCGCGTCCACCCGACGTGGACCCGCGCCGGCGGACCGGTCTGGGCTACAATCGCAAAAAAAATACCTAAGCTGGATAGAAAGTGGTGGCAAGGCTGTTAGCCGGGTATTACCCGTCAATCAATGCAGGCAACCTCTCCCCAACTTAGTCAATCTCCCAACCGCGTTACACTCTGGTCGGCCTTACTGGCCGTGTACATTCTGTGGGGATCGACGTATTTGTTTATCCATTTCATGACCGAGCGGATGCCCCCGCTCTACATGGCGTCGATGCGGTACATCGTAGCGGGCACCATTCTCTACAGCTACGCCCGGCTGACGGGTACACCCCGCGCCACTCGTGCCGAATGGCGGTCGGCGGCCATCATCGGTGTCTTATTGCTGACCATCGCAAACGGTTGCCTGACGGCTGGTATTCAGTACATTCCAACGGGTATGGCCGCTTTGCTGGGAGGTATGCTGCCCGTTTTTCTGCTTAGCCTCAACTGGATTTCCTTCGGTCGGCAGCGACCAACCAATCTGGCCCTGATGGGCCTATTACTCGGTCTTATCGGCGTTTTCTTTTTGATAAAGCCCGGCCGACTTCAGCCGATGGGCGGGCCGCAGGCCAACCTGATTGGGTCGGCGCTGGTGATTGCCGGTAACTTTTCCTGGGCAATCGGCACCCTGCTGACGCCCCGCCTGACGTTACCCAGCGGTGCCTTGTCGAGTGGGATTCAGATGCTGGTGGGTGGATTTGTGCTACTGGGAGTTAGCCTGCTTGTGGAGCCTGTTACACCCTGGAGTCTCATTCAGGCCCCACCCAAAGCTATCGGCTCGATGCTTTACCTGGTCGTTTTTGGCAGTATTATCGGCTTCTCGGCTTATTCGTGGTTAGCCCGTAATGCCCCGCCCCAGCTGCTGTCGACTTACGCCTTCGTCAACCCCGTCGTCGCGATGCTGCTCGGTTCGCTTTTCGCCGGTGAGCTTTTTTCTACCCAGTCGCTGATCGGCGCGTTGATCGCGCTCGCCGGCGTCGTGCTGATTACACTGGGGAGGAAGTAGAGTTGTAGTTATAAAGTTGCTACCGCCGGACCTGGACGCGCCAGCTAACTTTATAATCCTACAACTCTAAAACTATTCAACTCTAAAACTACACAATCACCGGCACCGGGGGGAAGGCGGCTTGTGCGGCCGTGATGCCTTTCTGGAACATCTGCTGCATCAGGGCGGGGTCGAATGTGAGACCGCCGGGCCCGCCTTCCGCTAGTTTGTCGGTCGGGCGAATGTCGATCAACTGGTGCAGGGCCGTACTGGCTGCCGGGTTAGTCGCCTTTGCAAACGCAGCATCGATCAGGGCAGCCGCTACTCCCTGGGCCAGCAGGGTTTGTCTGATGCTTTGCAGGTATACGTTGGTCTGACTGTACAGCCGGGTCACGCGATAGTCGTTATTGTTGACATCCTCTGAAAACAGATCAATCGTTCGGCCCAGCATACCCAGTGCGCTGGTGATCAGCTGATTGTCGGCGGGCGTCTGCACGGGGTTGTTTGTGATCGAAATAATAACCTCGGCCCCACTGTCGACAGCCGCCTGAAAAGGCGTCAGTTCGCGCACACCCCCATCGGCATATTGCCGCACCGGAACGCTACCCGGCCGCCATTCGACGGGCTGCATAAACACCGGCTGGCACGACGACGCCAGCATGGCACGCTGCAAGTCGGTTACGGATTGAATCGTGCGAACATCGTAGTTAGGCGTAGCATTGGCGGCCTGCATGGCGAAATAGACGAGACGTTCGGTTTGCAGGCAGACGGTGGCCAGAAAAACCGGCTTGTTGGTGTTTTTCAACCGATTATACCGGTCAGACGTCACGACGTTTTCAATCAGATGCTTCAATGGCGACGCATCGTGGAGCGATACCTGCCGGAGCAGGTTAAGGATTCCGCCGATGTTCAGGACCTGATCTTCCGTGGTCGTGGTGTAAATCTGCTTGAGCAGTTCCAGTTCGCCAATGGCGGCCAGCGGTACGATCAGCGATCCGGTGCTGGTACCGCAGTAAATGTCAAACC
This sequence comes from uncultured Spirosoma sp., assembly GCA_964581865.1. Classification (GTDB taxonomy): domain Bacteria; phylum Bacteroidota; class Bacteroidia; order Cytophagales; family Spirosomataceae; genus Spirosoma. The sequence goes on along the minus strand of CAZOQC010000004.1, from coordinate 111,946 downwards.
GGTCGATGGGCCGCACGTGCGTGTGGATGTACGACAGTGCCCCTACGGCAAACGCCCCTTTCGAGCCGCCCCCGCTGATTACAAGTGCTGTTTTAGGCATGATTCAGTGTTGGTTATGAAGTGGAAGGGTAAGCGGTTTTGTAGAGTGGCCCGTTCATGTCGCCTACTGACATCATAACACGGGGGCGCGGGATTTCACCAGATTATAGCCGACAGCGACCTGAAACCAGGTCGACGACTGACTGAGGTCGCGGTGCAGTTTGAACGCAACAGTTATCAGGTCGGAACTGCCTGCTCCGATTCCGCCCCCTACCAGCCGACGTCCCTGATCGGGTCCGGTTGCCCAGAGGTATTCGCCCAGCAGGTGCAGGTTGAAGGACGTTGCCGTCAGAATATTCTTCCCCTGCAGCAGTTTCAGCGTCAGCTGGGGACCAGCCAGTGCACCGACCTGCGTACCCGGATAGGCCCCACCGAGCACCGCGCCGACCCGCAGCCGACCCGGTATCAGCGTGACCTGCGGCACCGCCTGTAGCGTCAGCAGGTAAAGCGGGTTCTGCCCATCGGATTTAGCGAAGCCCTGCGCCAGTTCGACGGGCATCGAAAAATGAGCGGGAAATTCCTGAGCCATCACCCGGCAAAGCGGCAGGCTCAACAGTAGTGTCAGACAATAGCGGTTCATGGTTCGTAGAGGAAGGAAAGCCCAAAAGTAATGCTTCCCGACACACACGAACACCGTATAAACACCTGATTAACAACGTATTTAAGACGAATTTATAAAAAGGATTTTCCGGCAGACCTGTTGGGGGCTGATGCTGCCCCATCGCTCCTTAAACCGGAGGAATACCTACGCTCGACCAGCCACCATCGACAACCAGACTCTGCCCGGTAATCTGGCGTGACGCGGGCGACAGCAGAAACAGGGCGGCACTGGCAATATCCTCGACCGTACCAGGACGACCCATCGGTGTGATTCGCGACCAGATGGGGATGTAGTCCGGATCGTCAAGTGTGCGTTCGGTCAGCGTGGCACCGGGCGCAATGGCGTTGACGGTAATACCGAGGGGTGAGAAATCGATGACCAGTTGCTTCACCAGCATCTCCAGCCCCGCCTTGGTCATGCTGTAAACGGGCAAGCCGGGGTGCCCGATGTGCCCCACCACCGACGACATAAACAGTATGCTCCCCCCCCGCTCTCGGGACGCGTTCGTCTGGCTGCGCATCTGTATAGCCGCCCGTTGGGCCAGAAAGAAGCTACCGCGTAAATTCAGATCGACAATTTTCTGAAAGGCTTCCGGAGTTGTCGTAAAAATATCACCGAAAACAGTGATCCCCGCGTTCGCAATTGCCATGTCGACTGACCCGAACCGCTGCACTGCCGTATCGACTAGCTGTTGGACAAAGGCCACGTCTGACGCGTCGCCGGGGCAGGCTTCGCAAACGCCCCCCGCCTGCCGGATTGTTTCGGCGGCTTTTTCTGCCGATTCAGCATCGAAATCGTTGAGCAGCACCTGCGTTCCCTGCCGGGCCAGCGCCTGCGCAATGGCAAAGCCAATGCCGGTACCCGCCCCGGTGATGATTGCCGTCCGGGGATTTTCTGCTGATTCGTTGGTAAGCATACGAAGTGGCCTGTTGATAGAGGAGCAGCCAGGTAGCTAAGGTACTCAGTTCGGGATTTTACTGTGCATTATGATCGTCCAGTAACCCCTGCGCCAGCCAGGTCGCCAGCGCCTGTCGGTTACTGGCCATCAGGAAGCGTTTCTGATCCTGTCGGTTTTGAATGTTGCCCAGTTCGATAAACACCGTGGGTGCCTGACTTTTCCGCACTACGTACAATTCGCTGCGCGTACTGACATTGCCTACGTACGGACGACCAGGTCGGTAGCGCCGGTAATTCGACGCAAATCGCTTCTGCATTCGATTGGCCAGTCGTTTACCAACGGCACTGCTGGCGTGGTGGTAGAAAAACACGTCGATCATCTGCCCCCGACTCCGGCTGTCGACGTGGATAGTTACCAGTCGCTGGTACGCTCCTTTGTGTTTGGCATACAATCGGTTCACGGCCGACGTTGTCTGATTGAGTCGGGCCAGTTGATTCAGTGGAATGCGCTGACCCGAATACGATACTTCGTCATTGTCGAGGGCCAGAACGGCGTCGTTGCGAATGCCATCGTTGGGGTCGCGTACCATCATATAAACCGTTGCCCCCTGTTGCTTGAGCAGCTGCGCCAGTCGCATCGTTACGTCATAAGCGTATTCATCTTCGGCCAGCCGGAACCGGCCATAGCGCCCGATCGCGCCCGGATCGGGGCCGCCGTGTCCCGACGCCAGATAGTATATCGTTCCCCGCAGCGATGTTGATTTACTAAGCCGTCGGGCTGGAATTCGGGTGGCAATCCGACCTTTCTTCGCTTTTAGTTTAACCGTTTGCCGCCTGACGATGATCTTCCCCCGACCGGGCTGCTTATAAGCCCGGCGCGTCGCCGGTTTGCGCATGGGTGACTTGTTGACGCGGCTTTTCGACGCAGTACGTCCATGTGGGCGTTCGGACAGGTGACGACGGACGGGGCTGGCCGCGTCGGCCGATGGCGCAGTGAGAAGCAACCAGCAGGCCAGCAGTTGCGTAAACAGTAAGAAACGAATCGACAGCACAGATCGGGATAATAAGTGGCAAAGGTATTTCTCAATACGCTGCGGGCCAAGTTTGTCGTATACCGGCCTTATCCAATGGGTCAGGTTCGGTGCAGCAGCGCACAAAAAAGCGAACGGAGTAAACTCCGTCCGCTTCAGGCTAACCACTTAGATACGGGGGTAATTTCTGATTTGATGCCGGGCACTTTCTCCTCGACCGCCTAGCCTATTTCCCAGTACTCAGGCACCAAATCAAAGGCAATTTATCATAGGTTGATAGGTACTATGCCAGTGTCGATTCAACGCTGATTTCGGCGTTGAACAGTTTCGAAATCGGGCAATTCTGCTCGGCGTGATCGACCAGTTCGTCGAATTTCGCCTTGTCAAGACCGGGAACCGCTGCGTCGAGTTTCAGTTTCGAGCTGGTGATCGCACCGTCCTGGAGGGTTATCGTACATTGAACGTCCAGCGTATCGGCCGTAAAACCAGCCTGCTGAATGTTGAAGGCCAGTTGCATCGCGAAGCAACCAGCGTGAGCAGCCGCAACCAGTTCTTCCGGGTTAGTGCCGACACCATCCTCAAACCGGGTGTTGAACGAATATTGGGTGTTGCTCAGAACGGTGCTGTCGGTTGTCAGCGAACCTTTACCATCTTTGCCTGAACCAGCCCAGTGAGCTGATGCCTTACGTGCGATTTTCATAACTCTGCTTAGTTTGCGTTGCAATTGAATGACGATTCAAAAGTAGGACAGTTAGCTCTCCCGACTTTTCACCTATGTTAAAAAGCGTCGGGCTCTATCAATTTGCTCATTATGACCGCATCTCAGCAGGCATTATTACATCAGTATGTTCATCGGTTTGCCCAATTATCCGAAGCTGACATGCAACTGGCCGACGGGTTCTGGCAGCTTCGCACCATGGCCCGGCCCGATCTGTTTACATTTACCAATTCGGTCTGCCGTCAGCTGGGGTTTGTGGTGAAAGGTATTTTCCGGGTGTACTACGTCGACCCACGCACCGACCAGGAACACAATATGTATTTTCTGGCCGAACACACCTTTCTGACGTCGCTGAAGGGCCTGCTCACCCAGACGACCTGCCCCTATCTGATCGAAGCCCTCGAAGACTGCGAACTACTGGTGATCGACTACGACCGCCTGCAACAGCTTTACACGCAGTCGCACGGCTGGGAACGCTTCGGCCGACTACTGGCTGAGCAGTATTTCATGATTAATCAGAACCGATCCGAAAGTCTGCTGACCCAGACCGCCGAAGAACGCTACGTCGATCTGCTCAACAACCAGCCCGACATCCTGAACCGGGTATCGCTGGGTCATATTTCGTCGTATCTCGGCATCAAAGGCCCGTCGCTCAGCCGCATCCGCGCGCAGGTAGCCAGGCGGTAATCTCACGAGCAGTTACTTATCGTATTCGCTTAGCCGGATTCTCAATGACAAACGGTGTTTTTACACGCTGACGGGGACAGGTGGCGTAGATCGTGTGCAATACGTCGATCAGTTTTTCCACCACTATTGGTGGAAACTGGGTATTGAACGTCTGTTGCTGACCATTGAAATAAACAGTCAGTGATTGCTGCGGAGCATCGCAGCATAGTTTTGACTCAATCGCCCCCCCACTGACGCAGGTAGCAGGTCTGCAATGCATTAATCAGCCTATAGCGTAAACTATCGGAAAGCTGCCCGACGAAATATCCCTGAGCTGCAACGTCTATCGAATCCTCCTGATGTCTGTAATGCGCTTTCAACACGTGTAATCTGACTCGTCCGCTGCTATCGACAGCAAATTCATAGATAGGACACGTTCCATAACATGGCCCGGATGCAAAAGCCAACTTCTCAAAGTGAATGGTTGAGTCGATTGTCAACTCCTGTCGGTTGACAACGATGGGGCGACGGTTGCCAAAGAACTTCTCAGCGAGTTTTGATACCGGTATCAGCACCAGCGTACGGCGGTCAGGCTGGGTAGCAGTAAACATCAGATGATCCGTGTGAACCTGCTTGAACTTGTCGGCTGATGACGTGTATGAGTTTGTAAAATCAAGTGTATCGCCACGTTTAACAAGGTTGAACGAGCGGCTAAAATCACCCGCTGACAAGTAATTAGCATTACGTTCACCAGTCATATCGCCGATAACAGCAGCCTGCATCCGATCATTTATCCACGTTCCTGTCAGATTACCAGCCTGTCCGTGTGCAGCTATATGAGCACAGACGATCAGCAATACACCCCCTATCTGTATAAACCAGCCTATCGGTTGGAGTGTGTTCAGTGCGTTCATGATGCTGAGAACTTATCCGAAAAGCCTGTCAACCCTGTCTGCTAAGAATCTGATCGTTACTCAATGCAGTGGTGTCGGGCCGGGCCACGGTGTCGGGTCAGCGTTCCTGACCTAACACAACTGCATAGAATTCAATCAATCCTGTAATCCTGTCAAAAACTTGTTAATGACTGTCGCGCCGGACTTCGCTGCCGGAGCCGCCCTTCAGAAAGTCGAAATCGGCCCCTTCGTGTGCCTGGGTGACGTGCTGGATGTACAGGTTCACGTAGCCCCGGCCGTAGCCAAGGTCAGGCGCGATAAACTGCGACCGGCGTTCCGCTAACTCGTCATCCGACACATGCAGGTGCAGGCTCCGGTTGGCGACATCGAGCGTAATCTGATCGCCGTTTTGCACCAGGGCGAGATTACCGCCCACGGCCGATTCGGGCGACACGTGTAGCACCACCGTTCCGAAGCCAGTACCGCTCATGCGTCCGTCGGAGATACGCACCATGTCGTGAATACCCAACGCCAGAATCTTGGCGGGCAGCTGCATATTGCCCACTTCGGGCATACCCGGATAGCCTTTCGGTCCGACGTTTTTGAGCACCAGCACACAGTCGGGGTCGACGTCGAGGGCGGGGTCATCGATGCGGGCTTTGTAGTCGTCGATGTTTTCGAATACCACCGCCCGACCCGTGTGCTGCATCAGCGCGGGCGTAGCCGCCGACGGTTTCAGTACCGCCCCGTTCGGGCATAGGTTGCCCCGTAGCACGGCAATACCTGACTCGGGCTTGAACGGCTTGGTAATGCTGCCGATCACGGCCGGGTCGTAGCATTGGGCGTCGGCACAGTTTTCACCGATGGTATGGCCGTTGACGGTCAGGGCGTCGGTGTGCAGCAGGTCGCGGAGTTCATTGATAACGGCGGGCAGACCACCGGCGTAGAACAGATCCTCTACGAAGTGTTCACCCGACGGCTGGAGGTTGGTCAGCAGGGGAATCTGCGCCGACAACCGATCGAAATCATCCAGAGACAAGTTGATACCGATCCGCCCGGCAATGGCTGTCAGGTGCAGAATGAAATTAGTTGACCCGCCGAGGGCCGCGTTAATCATGATCGCATTTTCAAACGCCTTCCGCGTCAGCAGTTGCGACGGCGTTATGCCTTCCCTGACCAGCTCGACCATGCGCGCACCCGTCAGGTGGGCCAGCACTTTCCGGCGCGAATCGGCCGCCGGGATCGTAGCGTTGTCGGGCAGGGCCAACCCCAGCGACTCGACCATTGCGGCCATCGTGGAGGCTGTGCCCATCACGGCGCAGTGCCCCTGACTCCGGGCCATACCGGCTTCAGCGGCCACAAACTCCGCCTGACTCATCTCGCCCATCTTGAACGCTTCAGCGAATCGCCACAAGTCGCTCGTACCGATTTTTCGGCCCTGAAATCGCCCGGCCAGCATCGGCCCGCCCGACACGACCATCGTGGGAATGTCGACGCTGCATGCGCCCATCACGAGCGACGGGGTCGTTTTGTCGCAGCCACACATCAGAATAACGCCATCGAGCGAGTTGCCCCGGATACTTTCTTCGACGTCCATACTGGCGAGGTTGCGGAAGAGCATGGCCGTGGGTTTGATCTGGCACTCGCCCAGCGACATGACCGGAAACTCCAGCGGAAAACCACCTGCTTCCCAGACGCCCCGCTTGATGGCTTCAGCCAGTTCGCGGAAGTGGGCATTGCAGGGCGTCAGTTCCGACCAGGTATTGCAGATGCCGATAACGGGCTTCCCCTCAAATTCATGGTGCGGAAAGCCCTGGTTTTTCATCCAGGCGCGGTAAATGAAGCCGTCTTTTCCGGTGCGGCCAAACCAGTCCTGTGAGCGAAGGGGCATTGAGCGGGCGTTTAAAGTTTTATGTTTAACGGTCAAGGTTGTCAGTCCGGCAAGGTACGCCCGGAGTTCAATCTATCGGTACACTACGCTCGTCAAAGACCGGCAGGGGGTGGCTTTTACTTTCCGGCGGTCAGGCTTTTCGGTCGGAATGGCCCAGCGATTTGTCAGGATTCACTACATCGCGGACGAGTTGTTTCAACTCCTTGATGTCGGGAAAACGCCCGGCGATTTTACGATCAAACACGACCTGATCGTCGATTCGTACGGAAAACCGGCCACTGGTTTCCGAGGGTTGCAGCAGCACACCGTGAACATCATCGGTGAAGGTAGTGAGCAGTTCCTGCGCCATCCAGGCCGAGCGCATCAGCCAGCCGCACTTAGGACAATATTCGAGTGTAATCGTGGGTTTCATGGGTCAAATCGGGTTACTGACCGGGGGCTGCCAGACAGCTACAGTCAGGGTCTATTTTGCCGGTCAGAACCGGCCGGATAACGTATCCATCTGACGATCATGGCACTAAACCGGGGGCTCTCGTCGTTAAGTTCCCACTACCATCCAGAATATGTTTTGCTTAAACGAGTTGGATTATCAGTACTGATGGCCGCCCTGCGCCCGTCGCTTACCATGGCCGCCAAGCTAACGGCAGGCCCCGTTTTCCCCCCAAATCTGGTTCCAGCCAGTCAAATCGCGCTGGCCGATGCGACGGTTGCCCGGCTTACTCCGGTGCTTGCCAAACCGGAGCTTCCCTTACTCGACGTCGATTTCTGCGGTGAGTGCATGCCCTTTCATCAGACGGAAGTCGTCAGTCGCTGGAAACACGTTTTTACCCTGTTTCGCCCGCAGGCCCGCTCCCTCGATGCGCTCCGCGAACGGGCCGACGCATTTTTCCCCATTATTGAACCGATCATGGCCAAGTACGACATTCCCGACGATTTTCGGTACGTGCCGATGGCCGAGAGTGATTTGCAGCCACGCGCCGTATCGCGGGCAGGTGCAGCCGGTTACTGGCAACTGATGCCCGGCACGGCGCGGGCGCTGGGCCTGAAAGTGGGCAAAGGTATCGATGAGCGGTTCAACGCGAAGAAAGCCACCGAAGCCGCCTGTAAATACCTGCGCGAACTGTATACCCAGCTAGGGTCGTGGTCGCTGGTAGCAGCTGCGTATAATGCCGGGCCGGGTCACCTGAAAAACCAGCTTCGACGCAACACGCAGGCCGATTACTACAGCATGGTTCTCCCGCGCGAAACCCGCTACTATCTGTTCCGGGTGCTGGTGTACAAAGAGATGATGTCGCGCCCCAACGATTATTCGGCGTTTCTATCGCCCCTACCGCTGACGGCCTAAGTAGATCAAAGAGTGAAAGAGCGAAAGAATGAGAGAGCGAAAAAAGCTAATGCAGCAAATCACTCTTTCGCTCTTTCGCTCTTTCGCTCTTTATATTTGCAGGTGCAAACTTCCGGGCAGTCAAATTGGTTTACTATCCTACCCGCTTCTGGTTTGCTTACCTCGCTGCTGAATGCTATCCGATACAAAACAGACCTCCGCACCGCCAACAGAAAAACCTGCTGAGCCGGGACGGTTGACCCGTCTATTCCTTGCCCTGTCTGATGTGGCGTCTTTTGTCGGGCGGTTCTTTCGGGAAGCCATTCTCCCGCCTTACGAGTTTGGCGAGATCATCCGTCAGTGCTACGAAGTGGGTTTCCGCTCGCTGTTGCTAATCTCGACAACTGGTTTTATTACGGGCATTGTATTCACCAATCAATCGCGACCATCGCTGTCGGAGTTTGGGGCCACATCGTGGCTCCCCTCGCTGATCGCCATTGCTATTGTACGGGCGCTGGGCCCACTGGTTACAGCCCTGATTGCCGCCGGCAAAGTGGGGTCCAGCATCGGGGCTGAACTGGGCTCGATGAACGTGACCGAGCAAATCGACGCGATGGAAGTATCGGGTACTGACCCGTTTAAATTTCTGGTCGTCAGCCGCGTCATCGCCACGTCGTTCACGATTCCGATTCTGACGTTCTACACGATTTTTGTGGCCCTGATCGGCGCGTTTATCAATGTAAACGCCAACGAACAGACCAGCTTTTCGTCGTTCATGCAGGAGGTGTTCGGAGCCGTTACATTCCTCGACATCTTCGCGTCGCTGTTCAAATCCATCGTCTTTGGTTTCACGATTGGTATGGTTGGCTGCTACAAAGGATTTCACTCATCGAAAGGCACCGAAGGCGTCGGCAAGGCGGCCAACTCCGCTGTGGTCACGTCGATGTTCCTGATATTTATTGAAGAACTGCTTTCCCTGCAAATCATCGGCGCGCTGCGGGCAAACTGAGCTTAATGAGCGAATGGGTGAATGAGCGATTGAGCGAATAAACTTCGTCGTCAGCAACTTTCACTCATTCGCTCATTCACCCATTCACTCATTGACTATATGCCCTCTGAAGCAGAAGCTATCATCGTCATAAAAAACCTGCGGAAGTCATTTGGCAACCTGCACGTGTTGCAGGGCGTTGATCTGACGGTTAGTCGGGGCGAAAACGTCGTTGTGCTGGGCCGGTCGGGTACGGGCAAGTCGGTACTGATCAAAATTCTGGTTGGCCTGCTGAAACCCGATTCGGGCTTTGTGTCGGTACTGGGACAGCAGGTTGAGAACCTGAACGGACGCGAGCTGGATCAGTTTCGGCAGAAAGTGGGCTTTTCGTTTCAGAACAGTGCGCTCTACGACAGCATGAGCATCCGCGAAAATCTGGAATTTCCGCTGGTACGTAACGTGCGCAATCTAAGCCGGGCTGAGATCGACCGGGCCGTCGAAGAAGCCCTCGATAACGTGGGGCTGTCGCAGACGATCAATCAGATGCCATCCGAACTGTCGGGGGGGCAGCGTAAGCGGATCGGCATTGCCCGGACGCTGATTCTCAAGCCCGAAATCATGCTGTACGATGAGCCTACCGCCGGTCTCGACCCGATCACGTGTCTTGACATCAACAACCTGATCAACGAAGTGAAAGACCAGTATAAAGCGACGTCTATCATTATCACGCACGATCTGACCTGTGCTAAAGCGACGAGCGATCGGGTAGCGATGCTGCTCGATGGCAAATTTGAGCGCGTCGGTACGTTCGATGAGGTATTTGCCGATCAGGACACCCGGGTGCAGCAGTTTTACAATTATAACTTCGTGAATTAAACCTGCCGCCCACCCTGGCAGTTTTCCCACTGCCGGATCGCAGCGCGCTGTCCACCAATCTTTACTACGCATCAACTGGAATGAGTTCAGAATCAACCAAACGCTCGGTCACTGTCGGTATTTTCGTCCTGGCGGGACTAGTTATCTTCGTCGCCGGGGTATTCGTACTGGGCGGTCAGCAGAAACGATTTACCCGCAGTGTTCGGATCATGGCCGTTTTCAACGACATCAGCGGTCTGAAAGCCGGTAACAACGTCTGGTTTTCGGGGGTTAAAATAGGGACGGTCAAACGGATCAGCTTCTTCGGCAACTCACAGGTTGAAGTCGACATGGACGTTGAGCAGAGTTCGCAGCAATACATCCGCAAAGATGCCAAGGCGACCATCGGCTCCGACGGGCTGATTGGCAACAAAATCGTCGTGATTACGGGCGGCACCATTAGTCATCCTGAGATCGAAGAAGGCGACCGGCTTCAGACGGTGGCGGCCCTCAGCTCCGATCAGATTCTGGAAACATTGCAGGAAAACAACCGCAACCTGGTACGCGTGACGCAGGATTTTAAAGCCTTGGTCGGTAATATCCGCCGGGGCAAAGGCACGGTAGGCGCGGTACTGACCGATTCGCTGGTGGCCAACAATTTCAAGATGGCGATGGCTAATCTGGAAAAGGCATCGAATAACACCGCGTCGATAACCGGTTCGGTATCGCGTTTTGCGGCCAAACTCAACACGAAAGGTACACTGGCCAACGAACTGGTTACGGACACGACCGTGTTTCGGCGGCTAAGTCGGTCGGCCAGTAATCTGGAGAACGTCGCCAGCAGTGCTGAAAAAACCGTTGGAACACTGGGCGCAGCGTCGCAGAACCTGAACCGGGCCTCGGAAAAGCTAAACAATAACAACAGTCCGCTGGGTGTGTTGCTGACCGACCAGGAAACAGCCACGAACCTGCGCATCACGCTGAAGAACCTGAATACGGGCACGCAGCTGCTGAACGAGGATTTGAAAGCCGCACAGAACAATTTTCTGCTGCGCGGTTTTTTCAAAAAGCGGGATAAAGACGAAGCCAAGCGCAAAGCTGATAGTACGGCCGCTTTGCCCAAATAACCCGTCTATACAAATTGCTGCCACGACAGCAGCCCGATTGCCAGCACGGCCAGCCCCAGTCCAATGCGGTTGGCCGTGCTTAGTTTTTCGTGGAAGAAAAACCCCGCAACCGCTGCCGCCACCAAAATGACGCCGATGTTATAAATCGGGTAAACCAGTGCACCGTTACCGCCAAAAGCCGACAACGCCAGCAAGAGGGTATAAAAACTTAGAAAGTTGGGAATGCCCAATGTTACGGCACCCGCCAGGCTACGCAGCTGTAGTTGTTCCTGCCCCCGTATCAGCCGAATCAGCAGCATAGCCACCCCGGCAACTATTGCCCCCAGCACCATTGTCAGCGTCACCTGTACGGTCTTATCGGCCGACGGAATGTAGTTGATATTCATGTAGTTGATCGTCGTGTTTGTAGCGCCGTAGCATAGAAATACGGCGACGGGCAACAGCACCGCGCCCAGCGAACGTCGGGATGGGGTACTGTGGGTGGGCGCAGCTAGATCGGGGTTCCGTTCCGGCGCGGATGGCCGGTAGGTGCTCAGCCCGACGGCCACGATAGCCAGAACCAGTCCGATATAATTCAGCGTATCGAAGCCAGCCGGGTTACCAGTACGGAACACAAACAGACTAAAACAGACCGGAATCACGAGCGACAGGTTGTTGGCCAGCGACGTTGCGGTGATACCCATCCGCTGCGTCGACGCGCCCGCCAGCAGGAACGTCACGATAAAACCTACGCCCAGTGCCAGCGCCATCCAGGTCCAGGGTTGGTGCAGATCAACGCTGAATGTCTGCCCGGCTGGCAGCAGCAGCCAGCCCGTCAGGAAGCAGACCGGATAGTTGAGTACGATAGCCTGAAACGTGTTGACGTTGTAGCGGGGGAACAGGCGGAAATTCAGGAGCAGCAGTACCGACAGAAAGACGCTCAGTAGTAGAAAAAGCATTGACGAAGGTGAAAAAACGGAAGCCGCAAGATAGCAGCCCGGCCGTGAATAGTACGTCGTTTGCGGTTACGATGCCAAACCACAGCCAACAAAGTACAGTTACTAGTTAGGGTACTCCCCCGTTTTTTACGGGGCGACACCCGACTAACTGCTTAATCTATGGATAATTATACAGCCGTCAGCCTGCTGGTGGCCCTCGGAGCGCTTCTGTCGTACATCAACCTTCGCTTCGTCCGGTTGCCGGGTACCATCGGCATCGTCGTCCTGGCGTCAGCCGTCACGATCATATCGCTGGTCATGGGTAACCTGTCATCGGGTTTCGCTGAACTGCTGCGTGACCTGACCGAGCGCATCGATTTTTCCCGTACGCTGCTGGAGATCATGCTGGGCTTTCTGCTGTTTGCCGCTGCCCTCCAGGTAGACTTCAACGATCTGAAAGCGCAGTTCAAACCCGTACTCGTACTGGGAACGGTTGGCGTCATTCTGTCGACAGTTTTGTTTGCGTTTGGCTTTCTGTTTCTCACCAGAGCCCTGAACATCGACATGCCGCTCATTTTCTGCTTTATGTTTGGTGCGCTGATCTCACCCACCGACCCGGTTGCGGTGGGCGCTGTGCTGCGGCAATCGCCCATTCCCCACCGGCTCGAAACGATTATCACCGGCGAATCACTCATCAACGACGGTGTGGGTCTGGTACTGTTTGTGTCGCTTCAGGAAGTAGCCGATCCAAACGTCGACTTTCGGTTTTCCGACGCGATACTGCTGTTTGCCCGTGAAGTCATCGGCGGTATCAGCCTCGGACTGGCTATGGGCTACGTGGCTTACCGGCTGATCAAGGCGACCGACGATTTTCAGACTGTGGTGCTTCTGTCGCTGGCACTGGTCATGCTATTGTCGGTGCTTTCCACGGCGGTACACGCATCGGTACCGCTGGCGGAAGTGGCGGCCGGGCTATTGCTGGGCACCCGCCTGTCGGGCTCGAACATTGAGAATTCACCCAAAGCGTATCTCAATCGGTTCTGGCACCTGATCGATGAAATGCTCAACACGATTCTCTTCGTCATGATCGGATTGCAGATCGTGGTACTGCCGGTCCTGTCCAACTACCTGCTCATCGGTCTGCTCTCCATTCCGCTGATGGTACTGGCACGTGGCCTGAGCATCGCACTACCGTTTCTGCTTCAGTTTCGGCGGGAGCAACAGACACCCGGCAGTCTGCGGATTCTGACCTGGGCCGGTTTGCGGGGTGGTATCTCCATCGCGCTGGCGTTGTCACTGCCTGATTCAGACTACAAAGAAGTTATTCTGGCCAGTTGTTACTGCCTGGTTCTGTTCTCCATCGTGGGTCAGGGGCTCACGCTGGGTCGGCTGGTAACGTCGGTATCACAACCGAAGCAGATGAAGGCCTAAGCGCGCAAGTGGTTGATTCTGTTGTAGAGATGCACAGCATACTTCGCGTCTCTACAACAGAATCAACCACTTACGCCATTTTTACGACCGGCAATACCAGGGGCTTAATGTCGATTGCCTTTGCCGCTGGCCGGATACGCACCAACATCGGTACTCGGCAGCGTAATTTCCGTCGAACCGAAGTTGGCACTGACCGGCACAACCGTCAGCGGGCTGAAGCTCGTCGTTCCTTTGCCCAGCGCGGGGGAGGCCGATTGCAGGCGGAAATTCCACGTACCGACAAAACTGGCGTCAGCGATTTTTTTGGTCGCGACGTACGGCAATGGGAAGTTTACGAACATGGGGTTATTTTTCTGCACCACTGCCGACCCGTCATAGACCTGACCGAACTTGTAACCCGTAGGCAGAAACGACGACGGAGCCGGTATGTCAGTCGTCTGGGGCTTAGTTGTAAAGCCAACCGGGTAAATCTGGTTCGCCATTTTCAGGGAATCGACGTAGTTATAGTTGTAGCCGTACCTGATGTTGGCCGTATCGGCGACCACCAGCGCGTTGCCCGAATAGCTGGCCGTGGCTCCTACGATGCGCGGACCGTACTTACAATCAACCATCAGGTTATTGTAAAACGCCCCCCGTGCGCCGTTTTCGTAGTTGAGCGAACCGCCCCGCCCATCCTGCGCCCGACGGTAGCCGTTCGCCACCATGGTATTGTTGTAAATCAGAATGTTGGTCTGGGGCTGGTTCGTCGCCTGTCCATCGTTGGAAGCTTTGGGCCCATTGGTAGCCATGCCGATGATAAGGTTGTAGGCAAAATTCCCGACCGTGCCGCCCTTCACGTTCCAGGCTTCCCCCCCGGTAAACCCACATTTCTCGAACGTGTTTCGCATCACATTGTACTTGCCGCCGAAGGGGCGCATCGGGTCATCGATGGAGCCGTACACCCACGAGTCTTCCAGCACCACGATACCGTCCGAATTTTTCGTCGTCAGCGTGTAGGCATTGGCTCCGTTGGCGAGAAACGACACCGGTGATGTACCCAGTTTGCCACCACCGAAATCGAGGTGTGTCCACTTGATGATGATGTTTTTAAACATGGTTTCACCCGCAATACCACCCCAGTACCCTTTGTAGGCGGGGTCGGCGGTGGGGTCGGAACCCAGCGTTTCGTTCTTGACCGCGACCGAACTGGGCACGGTGAAGTAGATGGGTTTTTCCTGCGTACCCAGCGAGAGCAGCGAGCCTTTCACCACAAAATACCAGCTTCCCTTACCGTCGAAAAGGACTTTGGCCCCCGGCTGAATCAGCAACGTGTCGCCTTCGTTGATGAATACGTCGCCCGTTACGTTGTAAGTCGAATCGGCTTTCAGTGTTCCCTTGATCGATCCCTGCAAGGGCGTTCTGGTGCTCACGGTCTGCCCCACCTGATACAGCGGAGCCGATACCTGCACGTCCTCTGATTTACTACAGCCTAGCAGCCCGGCAAGTGAACTGGTAATCAGCAGGCTGGCAACCCAGCCCAGTCGAATCGGATGGTTCATTCGGATTAAGTAGTTAAAAATTTGAGATTAACTGGTTGACTAAACGCACATCAATGTTTGTAGCGGAACCCGATCAGGTACGTCTGCTGAAAGACGTCTTTCTGTACGGTGATCCGGTCGCTCCGGTCCTGGTCAGGATAGCCTACCAGCGTATTGGGTCGCAGAATGTCGACGATAATGGGGTTGTTGAGCAGGTTGGTCAGCTTGGTAAAGACGCTCAGTCGCCCGCCGTGAAAACGCTGCTCCGCCGAGAAATCCACCTGCGACGTACCCCGCTGCCAGTAATCGAGGTCTTTGTAGGCCGACACGATGTTGATGCGCTTGCCGGTGTAAACCCACGCCAGTTGCGCGTCGAAACCCATCGGCCCATTTTTGTAAATCAGCGATAGGTTGGCGATGTGCGCCGACTGCCCCTGTAACGGCCGGGTTTGCTGCGCGTCGGTCACGACCGTACCCCCGCTGGCGTCGCGGCCATACACCCGCTTGGTGGTGGTGATGCTCGACTTCGTATAGGTGTAGTTGCCCGACACGCCCCAGTTGCTGAAGTACCTGGCAAACACCAGTTCAGCGCCGTAGTTGATGGCTGTGCCGTAGTTGACGGGCTGGTAGACGATGTTGTTCTGCGCCAGTTGACTAAACCCGTATTCGATGGGGTTTTGCAGGTTCTTGGCGAACGCCCCGATCAGCAGTTGTTCGTTGCCGCGTGGAAACAGCTCGTAGCGAAAATCGAGGTTGTCAGCGACCGTATGTTTGAGGTTGTAGTTACCCGTTTCGGTGAAGAAGTCACCGGGAAAGGCCGCCGGTACAATCTCGAAATACCCCGGCCGACTGATGCCCCGGAAGTAGGAAAAGCGCAGGTTTTCGCGGGTCGACAACTGGTATTTCAGGTGCAGGCTCGGCAAGATGTCCAGATAGCTGATGTTGCCGGTTTTGCCGGTAGCCGTCACCGGCAACTGCGATACGTACGCCTGATGCGTATTTTCGGCCCGCACTCCGCCCACGACCTGCCACCGTCCCTGCGCAAACTTACCCTGCACGTAGCCCGCTCCGACCTGCTCACTGGCCGTGTAGTTATTGGCGTTGGTGCTGTCGGGGTAAGCATAGGAATCGGGGCGGAACGAGAAAATGGCCTTGTCGACGCTGGTAAACACCTGCCGGTCGCCACCGGGCAGTACCGTCGATAGCTGGTAATCGTTGTAGTAGTTATCCCGGTTTTTATCCCGGTACATGCCCCCCACCGACACATCGAGCGTTGGTAGCAGCGCGTAGGTCAGATTGACATACCCGGCCAGATCGCGGTCGCTGTTGCGGGTCCAGATGTAGCTGAAATCGTTGATGTACTGCGTCGACACTGACGTCCCATCGGTTCCCTGACCCGTGCGGGTGGTAACGGAGAGGTCCGTCCAGTTAGGCGTCTGACTTTTGGCCAGCGAATACACCGCCGACCAGTTCAGTTGCAGCCGACCCACGCCCGGTTTCGCAATCAGTGCATGGTCGCCCTGCAAGGTTGCATTCGAGATGTTCTGCCGCCGGAACATCGACCGGTCGGTGGTCGTTACATCGCCGAGTTGCACCAGTTGATTGCCCAGTACCGTGCGGTGCAGCTTGTCGTCGAGTTGCATAAACAGCCCGTACAGACTCAGTTTGCTGTTAGGCCCCAATACGTAGTCCGTTTTCAGATTCAGCCCCAGCCGAGCCTGCTCAGTGGAGTACGTACGCTGCTCCACAAACTCGAAAATAGGGGTGTTGGGTACGGGGTCAGGTGAAGGCTGACCATAGAGCCGCAGAAACGACGACTGACTGCCCCGGTAGGTATGCTGGTACGACCCGCCCAGCAGAAAGCCGAGCCGCTTGTTGAGCACCCGGTTGCCCACTGACAGACTGAACAACCCGTTGATCGGCACCTTTACGTCCTGATACTGCGCCGTTCGCGGAGAAAAATCACCGGGTTTGGCGGCATAGCGGTTACTGCCCGCCACTTCGGAGGGTGCCCGGTAGCTGATGTCTGCCGTGCTGTAGCCGGAAAACGGGCGACTGCTGAAAATCTGGCTGTAGCCGCCCGACGCGGTCGCGTTAACGACCAGATAATCGGGGGCCGAGCGCATAATCATGTTCATAGCTCCCCCAACGGCATCGCCTTCCATATTGGGCGTGAGGGCTTTGACCACTTCCAGTCGTTCGAGCAGATCGGCCGGAAAAATATCCATCGGCACGTAGCGGTTTTTATTGTCGGGCGAGGGAATCTTGATACCGTTGACCAGCGTGTAGTTGTACCGGCGGTCCATACCCCGGATGATGGCAAACTGACCGTCGCCGGTCGCGTTGCGCACCACCGACACCCCCGATACGCGCTGCAAGACGTTGGCCACCGTCACATCGGGCAGCAGCTGAATGGCTTTCGCCCCGATGATATTCAGTACGTTATCCGCTTTCTGCTCCGTTTTACGGGTGCTCTGCTCATTCTCGCGGTCAGCACCCGACACCACTATTTCGGCGAGGTCAGTACTGGCTTCGGGCAAGGCAAAATCGAGTATCACCGTGCCCGCCCCGACCGTAATGGCTTTTTCTATCGTCCGGTAGCTGACGTACTGCGCCCGCAGGGTGTAGCTGCCCGCCGATACGTCTTTGATACTGTACTTACCGTCCAGCCCCACTACCCCACCCTGGCGCGTGGCGATGCCGTTCTGTAGCACCTGCACCGTTGCGCCGATGAGCGGCTCACCCGTGCGCTCATCGATGATCGTACCGCGCAGCGTAGCCGCCCGGACCGTCAGCGTTGCCAGCAGGAATAGTGCGTAAAAAATTAGTTTCATAGCTTGTCGCAGCGGTTGATTGACTGTGCTTAATTACCGGGTATCATCAGTGGCTCAATCTGAAACAGACCGGGCCGCGCCGGATTGATGGTGATGCTGACGGCATGGATGTTGTCTTCACCGAAAACCTGCACCCGCGTGAAGAGATCGAGGTCTTTTTTGCCCGTTTCGTACATTGGCTTATCGACCAGAAACACGTGTGAATCGCCATTGACCAGCAGCACCGGTTTACCGAAGGCCACCGTCCGCTCCTGTAGCTTTTTCTTGATAGCGGTAAATGCGTTGGCTTCTTTGGCATCTTTAGCCGGGTTGTACATGTCGGCCTGCGTGAAGAGTACCACGGCGCTATTGCCCGCCGTTTTCGCCCGGTCGAACACCTCATCCAGCCAGGCTATATCGGCTTTCTGCCGGTCGTAGAATTCGGCGTTGTTTCCGTTCGGATCGGGGTAGAAATTGTTGTTCGTCCCCACGATGTGCACGGTCGCGAAGGCTACGTTGCCGTGCTCCCAGCGGTTATTTTCGACGTAGCGGGCAAAAGTCGGCTGCTGCGACTGGGCCACTACAGCCAGCCGCTCCCGACCCAGGCTGTGTTTACCGTCGAAAAACAGTCTGCGAATCATGGTCAGCCGTTCGTCGATGTCGTATTTGCCGGGGGTGTACTTGTTGCAGTCGGTCCACTCGTTGTCGCCGGGGGTGTAAATCAGCGGTTTCGTGAACTGATTGAAGTAGCCCAGAATCTTATGGTAATAGTCATCCGAACAGTCGGTTTCGCTCGATTTAATGTCGCCGAGATGCACGTTGAACACCTGATCCTGCCTGTTGACCTCCCGAATCAAATTCTCGAACCGGGCATAGTCGGCGGGCAGGTGGTAGGGCATATCCCCAAAGGCCACGAAGCTGAACGCCCCGCTTTTGGTAGCCGCCGACCGGGTCGCCTGTCCGGCGGCCGTGTATGCGCCAATCAGGCAAAGCGCGGCCAGACAGACCCAGTTAAGCGTCTTATACGTAACAGAAAGCATAGCTGACAATGGATGTATACGGCCGGTGGGAGTTGCCACCGGCAACCGTCGTTTACTTTGTTGCGGTTGAGCTGGCGGGCCCGTACACATAGACACCGAACGTACCCGGCGCAGGGGTTTTGCCGTCGGCCTGATAGTCAGCCCCGCTCAGGTAGATGCGGTGCGTCGTACCCCGGTGAACCATCGTTTTCTGACCAGGTTTCGTCGTCAGCGTCTGCACGACCGAGTAGGTATCGGGTGAGTCCTGATGCACGATCGTCACGCTGCCTTCGCCATTGGATGTCATCACCGTTTTCAGGTCTTTCTCGAACACGACAGCGTCGACGCCGGCCCCAATCGACAGCGTCTGCACGATTTTGCCGGTAGCGGCATCGAGTACAACCAGCGTCTTACTCTTGCGACAAACGGAGAACAACCGGTTCGTAGCTGCATCCATCGCCAGGCCCGTAGGCTGTACGTTATCGCCGAGCGAAAATTTCTGTCTGACAGTCAGCGTTTTGGGATCGAACGCGACAATTTCGTTGCTGTCTTCCAGGTTAACGTAGACGATTCCTTTGTCGGTCGTTACGGCGAACTCGGGCGCTTCTCCTACCTCGACTGTACCCACCACTTCGTCTTTCGCAGCATCGATCGCTACGGCTACTTTGTCGCCGTTGCAGAACGCAAACACCCGGTTTGAGTACTTGTCGAACAGCATTGCATCAGGTTTCTTACCGGGTAGCGTAATGGTCTTCAGCACCTTGAATGTGTTGTAATCGAAGACCGTAACGGTATTGTCGGTGCCGTTGCTGATGTACCCTTTTTCGAGGGCTTTCGCCAGCGTTACACCATGCACACCTTTCAAACCGGTGATCTCACCGACAGGCTTACTGGTGGTCAGGTCGATAACGTGTACGCGGTCGAAGTGGGACACAAACAATCGTTCGCGCTCACCGTCCATTTTGAGATAATCCCATTTACCGTCGCCGGGCAGATCGATCTTCTGGATATACGAATAAGTGGGGATCGTCTGGGCAGTCAGCAGGCCGGTTGAAAAGCCCATCAGGCCGGTTGCCAGCAAGGACATTTTGAGTGTTGCATTCATTGCGTTTCGGGGTAAATCGTCTGGTATATGCAATCGTTTTGTGACGCAAACCTATTGACTATTTCCGCGAATCCATCTCCCAGATATTACAATTAACTATTTGATAATAAGTAGTTTGTAATTAATTAACAACAGGTAATTATATAAATAAACCGTAACCGTTCGACAGTACCAGAAGGCATGTCTCGCAGTTACGGCGTTGATATGAGTCGTAGTATCTAGTTGCTGAAGTCGATGTCGGGGCGGTCGGGTTTACGTTGATTTCGTTTGCCGGTATCGCTGCCGAGCGGGAACTGAATCGACAGTTTGTAAAAGCGTACTTCCCGGCGATTCATCGTGGTCTGGAGCGCACCCGGCTGGTCGTAAACGGTGATGAATCGGCGCGAATTGAAAACGTCGTTGATAGCGAACGTCAGGCTGGCCTTGTTTTGCATGAACCCTTTCCGCACCGCAAAATCGAGCCCGCGCACGGCCTGTCGGTACCCCTGCAACGTGGGCGATTTACCGTCATTGGTGCCGGTAAGCTGAGCCGAGAAATTGGCCGGAAACTTATACGTCAGATTCAGCTTGGCATTGTACGACAGCAGCCGATTACTGACGTTGACCGATTGCAGAATCACGTCGAACACGTTGAGGTTGGCTACCGCGCTCAGGTTCGGACCGAGGTTGACCTTCAGCGTGTTGTCGACGCCGTAGCGGATGTCGGCTTTCACGTTGATGAACGTGGTCACGAGCACCGACGAATCGGTGGCCGAGGGCGTGGTAAAGGGCTTGATGGTGTGGTCTTCGTAGATGTAATAACCCGTAGCCAGCCAGTTTACACTGCCCCACGTCTTATTGTAGTTCACCTCGGCGGTGTTTACAAATTCGGGCCGTACCGCCGGGTTGCCGATGGTGATGTTCTGGCGGTCGTTGGCCTGAATACCGACAAACAAATGCCGAAAATTGGGCCGACCCACCTTGCGGCTCAGGCTGACGTTCAGATCGGCGGTTTCGCTCAGCTTTTTCGAGAACGCCAGCGAGGGAAAAAACGACTGGAACAGATTCTGCCCGCTCGAAGACGGGTAGTCGTAACCAAACGTCGATCCATCGAAGCGTGACAGCCCGTGCAGACTCGACTGCTCCAGCCGCAGGCCCGCCTGCATGTTGATGTTCCGGCGAAACTGGCGGGTATAGAGCAGGTAAACGGCGTTGACGGTTTCGGCAATCCGGGCGTCCTGCGAGTAGGTTGGCAGCAACTGATACACCTGCGTGTCGCTGTTGAGCCGGTTGAACAGATACTGCTGGTCGCGGACGTAGGTGTAGCTCCGCACGCCCAGTTCCAGTTTGGTCGAGTCGTTGATGGGGTGAACGTAGTCGAGCTGGGTAATCTGCTGGTCGCCGATGGTACGGCCCGTAATCCTGTCGCGTTCGGGAAAACCGGCCTGACTGGTTCCGTCGGCGTTGAGGGCGGTTGTGTACCAGTCGGCCGCGTTCGATAGCTGGTTGCGGCTGTACTGGGTGCTGAAGCTGAGTTCCCGCCCCTTCCGGGCGAACTGGTGCTTCCAGTCGAATTCCAGATTCATGTTGGTAAACCCGTTCTGCGGTACGGTCTGGCGGTTGCCCGTACTGGTGACGGTGCCACTGGGATCACGGTAGGCGTAGGGCTGTTCGCTGACCGTGTTGAAGGCTCCGCCCACCATCGTGGCTGCCAGCGACAGCGTGTTATTGTTGTTCAGCGCGTAGTCGGCGGCTACGCGTCCGCTCTGAAACGTATTGTTCAGGCTGATGCTGGTGGTCTGGTCGAAGTAGCTGGTTGGGTTGCCTTTCGGGTCGCGATTGATGCGGTTCACATACCCTGTCAGCGGGTTCTTCGTCGCGTTGATGGAGTAAAAGCTGGTCAGATTCCATTTGCCACGTCGCCAGTCGAGATTGAGCGTACCATCGAACCGGGCGTTGTTGCCGATGCCGACGTTGACCAGCCCATTATAGCCGGGCAACCGATTCTTCTTCAGTACCAGATTGACAATCCCGCCCGACGTTGAGGCATCGTAGCGGGCTGAGGGGTTGGAAATCACTTCGACGGATTCGATCTGATTCGCCGGAATCTGAGCGAGGGTAAGCTGGGTCGGTTTGCCGTTGACATAAATCGCCGTGGGCATATTCCGCAGGCTGGGACTGCCCGTTTCGTCGAGGGTGATAGACGGGACGTTTTTGAGCACGTTTTCGGCCGTACCGCCAATAGTAGTCAGGTTTTTGGCGACGTTGAAGGTTTTTTTCTCCATCGTCATGGTCATCTCGCCCTTCTCGCCAACTACCTTCACTTCCCTGAGCGTACTGGCGTCGGGCTGGAGCAGCAGCGTCCCCACATCGGTTTGCCCCTGACCCAGGCGAACGATCTGGTTAAGGGGCTGATAGCCAACGAAGGTCACCCGTGCGGTCAGCGTCCCGGCGGGCAGATTAGGCACCGTAAATGTACCCTGCCCGTCGGTCTGGCTTCCCGTCAGCAGGCTATCTTTACCCGCTACCTGTTTGTACAACGCCACCGACGTAAAGGGCAGGGCCTGTCTGGTGGTGGCATCGACAACCGTCCCCGTCAGCCAGTTACCAGCGGGCGTATTACCCGACTGAGCCACGACCGAACTGGGCCGGAGCAGAACAACGAAGAGAAAAAGAAGGACGCCTGGCTTCATAACGATCACTAAAGTCCGGGTCAATTATGAAGCAATTCTGAATTTAATGGGTAATTAATCAGCCTGGCTCTCGTCGGGCGTCTTTAAACATTGCGATTCCGTCACAGTTCTTGTACTGGTATCCAATAAAACCTAACAAGTAGCGAAGCAATGAAAAAGATAGTCCTATTGGCCTTCCTGGTAGCCGGTGGCCTGACCGTACAGTCGTGCGGAAGCGAAAAGAAAGACAGCACCGAACGGGCTGAAGACATGAACGAGCAAAAGGTCGACGACAAAATGACGTCCGTCACCGAGGATGGAGCCGAATTTGCCGTCAAAGCCGCCAGCGGTGGTATGCTGGAGGTAGCCGCCGGTAAGATGGCCGAAGAAAAAGGCATGAGCCAGGCCGTTAAGGATTTTGGGGCCATGCTGGTGAAAGACCACACGAAAGCAAACGACGAGCTGAAAAGCATTGCTACCAGCAAAAACATCAACCTGCCCAGCACGATGGGCGAAGAGCAGCAAAAGCACGTCGATGAACTGGCGAAGCTGTCGGGTAAGGAGTTCGACAAGAAGTTTATCGATATGATGGCAGACGACCATGAGGATGACATGGACCTGTTCGAAAAAGCTTCGAAAGACCTGAAAGATCCCGACCTCAAATCGTTTGCTACCAACACGGCATCGGTTATCAAAGGGCACCTGGAACGCGTCACGACGCTCAAACAGGATATGAAATAAGTTCGTGGTTCGTAGTTTGTTGTTGGCTACCGCGAGCAGCAGCGGTGACAGCAGCCGGGAACTATAAACAACAACGACAAACACAGAAAAGGGATGCTGGCTATGAGTCGGCATCCCTTTTTTGGTTTACTTCACTCGATGAGGCTTTTTAACTGGCTTTTAGGCGTTTTGCTGGGTGGGTCGCTGCTATCGGGTACAGTAGCGAACGGGCAGCGTAAGGTAGCGTTGTCGGCAACCATCGCTCCGACTTACACCACGACCAACTACGCCCGGCAAACACTCTACCCCGACAGCGACGGGCAGGTTGTAGAGCCCATTCATCTGGCGGGACAGCGAAGTGCGCCGGGCTTCGTGGCAGGCCTGTCGCTGCTGTATACGTATGCCCCCGGCTGGACCCTCAGTACGGGTCTACTGTACCGGCAGTCGGGTATGCGGCAGCAGCGGTCGCCCACAGCGGGTGAAGGGTCGACACTGGTTACCAACCGGTCGATACGTTTACCGGTAGCCATCAGTTTTCGGTCGTCGCCAAAACCACTGTCTCCCTATTTTACACTGGCGCTGCTCACCGATTTTCCGCTCACGACGCGCCTGACAGCGACTCGCACGGGCGAACCCACGCAGCAGCTACGCGCCCGCAACTCGATCAATCCCACGTTTTCGGCCCAGCTTGGGGCAGGTGGTTTTTGCCAGCTCAGCGGCCGGTACGCCCTGATTGCACAGCCCACCCTCACGTACAGCATCGGTCGATTTGGCGGATCGGCCACCGCCAGCCCATCGTTCGAAATAGGGGTACAAGTGCAGGCCGTGTATCGGTTGTAGTGTAACCCGGACGTCTACGTCTGGAGGCCGCAATAGCGGCCATCGGCGTACGCCTGAGTGAAAATTAGCCTTACGGCTATCAGACCTGGAGGTCTGAGCTACACTATAGCCTCCCTTCGGCTTCCCAGCGCATCCGGTAGGCATTCATCGCGGTATGGCCCAGCTGGTCGATCAGGCGGTAGTTGGCGACGATGCCCACGGCAGCACCGATGCCGGGAATGAGCTGCGCCATCTTGACCAGATCGATATAGTCGCGGTATTCCTGCTGGAACGTCAGCCAGTCGAACTGATTAATATCGTCGGGAAGCTGGGCGCTGTGAGCGGGCCAGTCAGCGATGTGCTGATACACGACCTGCCGACGCTCCTGACTCGAAAAAGCCAGCTGAAACACGTAGAGCATAAACACCCGTTCGCGGTAGTCGCGGGTCGTGTAGCCGTACAGCGCAGCAACTTCGAAGAGCAATTTCATTTTCAGGCCCATCAGTAGTGGAAAATCGGCCAGCCCCAGCAACAGGCCACCCGCACCGGTCACACCCCCTTCGGCCGCACCCGTCCGTTTGTAAAAGTCGATGCGGGCCACAACGCTTGTTTCACGCTGCGGCAATGTCTGCCCCACAACGGGCGGACGGGTCAGGGCTTCGGCACCGAACAGCATGGCCCTCGTCATCTGCTTGATAGCCGCCGTAACGACCTGATGGATCCGGCGCGGAATCAGCCGGTTCACCCGTCGCTGCACCGCCGACGATACCCGACCAAACGTCGATGGATTGCGCTGCATACGCTGCTGCCACTGGGTCAGTTCTGTACGGACCGATTCTTCATACGTCGACATAGCGGATAGCTGCTCGAAAAGGTGTAGTTTCGCTAGGCTAAACCGACAATGGGCCCGTTTGGTGCATTCGCTGGTCGCCCGTCTCATCTATGCCCACGTTCCTGAAATCTGGGGTGTTCCTGTTGATCTCCGGTCTTCTCTACGCCTGTAGTTCGGCTCCGGCTTCGACCGCCGACTCACCCGTGCGGGTAACCAGCGTTGCCCCCCCCGCCCTGCCAGAAAACCCACTTTACAACGAACTGGGACTGGAACAGGCCGGACTGGCACAACCCGCTTTTGAATACGCCCTTACCGGCCGACGCAATCTCGGCAACCGACATCCGGTATTGACCATTGCCGACATGAGTCAGCCTTCGACGCAGAAACGGCTGTATGTGATTGATCTGAAAGCGCGGAAGCTACTGTTCAACACCTACGTTGCCCACGGCCGAAACTCCGGCGGTCTGGTACCGGAGCGCTTTTCCAATACACCGTCGTCACTGCAAACCAGTCTGGGGTTTTACCGTACGCTGAGCACTTACATGGGTAAACACGGCTTGTCGCTGCAATTGAAAGGGCTGGAGAAAGGGATCAACACTAATGTGCAGAACCGCAATATCGTCCTGCACGGTGCCAACTATGTTTGCGAAGATACTGTCCGGCTGAAAGGGCGGCTAGGGTGGAGCGAAGGGTGCCCGGCAGTCCCTTACGCCCTGTCGAAACCCATCATTCTGGCCGTACGGGACGGTTCCTGCCTGTTTGTGTACGCGCCCAACGACGAGTATCTGAAAAAATCCGTCTACCTCAACGTGCCAAAAGACACTTTGTAGAGTTTATGGTTTGCAGTCGAGTAGCCCGTTGTAGCCTGGACGTCCACGTCCGGGTGGCCGATAGGCCAAAAAAGCTGCCGCCTTGAGTAGTTGGCCTATCGGCCACTCGGACGTGGACGTCCAGGCTACTTACAACCCGCCGGCTACTCGACTGCAAACTGAACCGATCAAACGTTAACTCTACTTGGATATTTACCTGGTTCGCCACACCGAAGTGGCCGTCGGGCGCAGCGTCGCCTATGGACAAACCGACGTGGCGCTAAGTGACTCGTATGCCGAACAGCGCGACCACTTGTTGAGACACCTGCCTCCGGCTCCATCCGTCATTTTCACGTCGCCACTCTCCCGCTGCCGCCGACTGGCCGACGACCTTTCCCTGAGCCTGACAACGGGCAGTTCCATCGAAACGGCCCCCGGCCAAACCGCGCTTGCCGATGCGCACCGCCCCCTCATCCGGGCCGACGACCGGCTGAAGGAGTTCTTCTTTGGCGACTGGGAAATGGTTCCGTGGACCGACATCGACCACGACGCGTTGACAGCCTGGCGCGCTGATTTTGTGACAACGCCAACGCCGAACGGCGAGAATTTCAACGAGGTTTCGATGCGGGTAACGGCGTTCTGGAACGAGTGTATCATGCCGCTGGTACAAACTGGCAACAGCCGACCGGTGCTGATCGTATCGCACGGCGGGGTAATTCGGGCACTGCTGTGTTTCTTCCTGGAGCTGCCGCTACAAAACGCGTATCGACTCAATCTGGATTACGGAGCCGTGTCAAAGATTACGCTGAGCGGTTCGTCGTTTACAGTGCAGTACATCAACCGCTAGCCCTTGTCCAACTCTATCAGTTGCCCGATTGGAATGGGGATAGCGGGATTGGCCGGATACGTCTGCAACAGTAACGAGAGCCAGACTACATCGTGCCACGCGCCGAACTTGTAGCCGACACTCCGGTACGTGCCGACTGGGGTAAAACCCGTTATCTGATGAAACACTTCGCTGGCAGGGTTAGGCAGCGTGATACCAGCGTAGGCATTGCAGTAACCCTGTCGACGGAGCAGATCGAGCAGCCGGTCGTACAGTTGTCGCGCGATGCCCTGCCGGTGCCCATCCGGGTGAACGTATACCGATGTGTTAACCGACCAGTGATACGCCGTCCGGTCCATGTGCCGCGACGCGTAGGCATAGCCCAGTACCCGCCCGTCGACTTCGGCTACCAGATACGGAAACTGCTGCTGAGTGGCTTCAATCCGCCCGCGAAAATCTGCGACACTGGGCACCTCGTATTCAAACGAAATACAGGTATCTGTAACATACGGGCCATAGATAGCCAATAAGGCAGCGGCATCATCGGGCGTGGCGAAGCGAATGGTCATGGGTAGCGAAGGAAGAAGTGAGATGAAAGAAGTAAGATAAATGACAAAAGACTGTTTCCACCCCAACCTTTCGGCTTGCATCTTCCGTCTTTTCTCTCTCTTCTGACTTCATTCGTCTCCCTTAATTATTCAGCCGGATAAACCCACCGTCGAGGGGGTAATCACAGCCCGTCACAAAACCGGCTTCGTCGGAGCAGAGATACAGGGCCAGCGCACCGACTTCGGGCGGCTCCGCCATTCGGCCAATGGGTTGCGTTTTCGATAGTTTGGCAAACATCTCGGCCTCCTGACCGGGGTAGTTCTTCGCCAGAAAGCCGTCGACAAACGGCGTATGCACCCGCGCGGGCGAGATGCAATTGCAGCGAATGTTGTCGACCAGGTAATCTTTCGCCACCGAGAGCGTCATCGTCAGCACCGCGCCTTTGCTCATCGAATAAGCAAACCGGTCGGGAATACCCACCGACGACGCCACCGACGCCATGTTGAGAATAACTCCCCCCCCGGCCGCTTTCAAATGCGGAATGGTGGCAAACAGGCAGTTGTAAACACCCTTTACGTTGATACGAAAAATGCGATCAAAATCGGCTTCGGCCGTCGTATCGGCTTTCCCGACGTGTGCCACCCCCGCATTGTTGACCAGGATGTTGATCGGTCCCTCGCTGGCAATCTGCCCGATTACGTCCACGACCTGCGCCTGATCCGACACATCGACGGTGTGCGCCTGGGCCCGTCCGCCATCGCCGTTGATCGATTCAACAACCTGCCGGGCGAGCTGCTCGTTGAGTTCGAGAATATGAACTGTTGCACCGGCGTTAGCGAACGCCTGCGAAATCGCCAGCCCAATCCCGCTGGCCCCACCCGTTACGATGGCAACTTTGTTTTGTAAGGAGAACATGGTTATAAAGAGCGAAAGAGCGAAAGACTGAAAGAGCGATTGGCTGACGCCGGTGTAACCACTCTTTCAGCCTTTCGCTCTTTCGCCATTGTTTAGAGTGAAACGCCCCGCTTCCAGGGGATAAAGTCGTCTTGCCCGAGTTGCTCGGCTTTGGTTATTTCCTCGCCCGATGCCAGCCGGATGATGTATTCCAGCAGGTTGTCGGCGCTTTGGGCAATGGTCTGCTCGCCGTCGATGATGGGGCCGCAGTCGAAGTCGATCACGTCAGGCATCCGGTTTTTCAGCTTCGTATTGGTGGCCACTTTCACAACCGGGCAAATGGGGTTACCCGTGGGTGTACCAAGACCAGTCGTGAACAGAATGACGTTGGTACCCGACCCCGCCATACCCGTCGTTGCTTCGACGTCGTTGCCGGGTGTGCAGAGCAGGCTCAGGCCGGGCCGCACAGCCGGTTCGGTGTAATCCAGCACGTCGACAACGGGGGAATTGCCGCCTTTTTTAGCCGCCCCCGCCGACTTGATCGCGTCGGTTATCAGCCCGTCCTTGATGTTGCCGGGCGACGGATTCATGTCGAAACCCGACCCAACGGCTTCGGCCTGCGCCGAATACGTACCCATCAGGCTGATGAACTTTTCGGCGTCGGCCGGGTCGACGGTGCGGTCGATGAGTTCCTGCTCTACGCCGTTCAGTTCGGGAAATTCGGCCAGTACGGTTTTACCGCCGAGGGCGGCTATCGCATCCGACAGGTGCCCCAGCGCGGGATTGGCCGAGATTCCCGAAAAGCCATCGGAACCGCCACATTTCAGGCCCACCGTCAGGGCACTCAGCGGAGCCGGTTGCCGCTCGATTTTGTTGATCTGCGTCAGACCCAGAAACGTTTCTTTCACGGCCTGCGCCATCAGCGCGTATTCCGTACCCGACTGCTGTTCGTAAACCAGCAGGGGCTTGTCGAATTTAGGGTTCTGCCGACGAATTTCCTGCTCGACCATGTCGGCCTGCAAGTGCTGGCAACCCAGGCTCAGGATGGTAGCACCGGCCACGTTAGGGTTGTTGATAAATCCCGCCAGCAGCGCACCGAGCGCACCGGAATCCTGCCGGGTGCCGCCACAGCCCATCTCGTGGGTCAGAAATTTGATCCCGTCGACGTTTTTGAACACACGATTGCCGGTCGGCGCGTGGTGGAGTGTCCGGTTCTGCGATTCGTCGACAAACGGCTCCATCCTTTTGATCACGTCCAGCTCACCCGCCCGGTACAGGCTCAGCAGTTCGTGCACCTGTTCGCGGTAGGTTTCGGGCTGGGCGTAGCCGAGTTCACGCTCAAACGCATCTTTGAGAATCAGCACGTTGCGGTTTTCGCAGAATACCAGCGGCACCACCAGCCAGTAGTTACGCGTACCGACGCTGCCGTCGGTGCGGTGATACCCCATAAACGTCCGGTCCTGCCACTTGGCCACGTCGGGCGGCTGGTAAGCGTACGGTTGTTTTTTATCCAGACCGTAGCGGTCGGCGCTGTGCTTGAGGTTAAACGTCGTGATGGGTTCCCCCCGGCGGATAGGCTGCATGGCCTTACCCACCAGTACGCCGTACATCGTGATCGGGTCGCCTGTCTGCCGGTCTTCGGTCACGAATTTATGCTTGGCCCCCACGGCATAGGGCAAGGTGTAGGTCTGCTGATCAAACTCAATTAATTCTCCGGCCGACAGGTCGCGCAGGGCAACGATTACATTGTCGGCGGGATGAACTTTCAATACGCGGGCTGACATGCCAGAACTTGTTTTTACGATAAAGAAACCAATACCGCCAAATATACCGCTAATCGCGTTTTCTTGACAGGATTACAGGATTTACGGGATTTGATAGCCCGCGGATGACCGCTGGTTGTAGCGGATAATTGCTGATTTATGTGGTGTCGGGTCCCCGACCTGACACCACGGTGGTGCCACCAAATCCTGTTTATCCTGTAATCCTGTCAAAAACTTGCTATTCTGACCGTCAATCCCAAGTTTTGGCAACCTCTTCCTTCCCAACCGCCCATGATTCCCCGTTCTGCCAAAGCTACTGCGGGTGTGCTGCCCGACCGCCTGATGTCGATGGATGCCTACCGGGGCTTCATCATGACGCTGATGGCGGCTGAACTGCTCCAGTTTCAGGCCGTCCACGAAGCTTTGCCGGGCAGCGCGGTCTGGGCATTTCTGGTGCGGCAGCAGAGCCATGTCGAGTGGGTAGGTTGTACGCTGCACGATCTGATTCAGCCGTCGTTTTCGTTTCTGGTGGGCGTGGCCCTGCCCTACTCCGTGGCCAGTCGCGCCAACCGGGGGGAGTCATTCGGCAATCAGTTTCGCCACGCCCTGCGCCGGTCGCTGATCCTGATTCTGCTGGGTGTGTTTCTGCGCTCCATTCATCAATCGCAGACGTATTTTACGTTTGAAGATACGCTCTCGCAAATCGGACTGGGCTACCCGTTCCTGTTCCTGCTGGGCCGAACGTCGGTGCGGCAAACGTGGCTGGCCTTTGGGCTACTTCTGGTCGGCTACTGGCTGGCGTTTATCCTGTACCCGGTTCCGCAGCCCGGCTTCGAGTACACAGCCGTTGGCGTCCCTCCCGACTGGCCGGAGCACTTTACGGGGCTGATGGCGCACTTCAACAAAAACAGCAACCTCGCCTGGGCCTTCGACACCTGGTTTCTGAATCTGTTTCCGCGCGAAAGCCCCTTTCGGTTCAACGGGGGCGGCTACGCGACGCTGAGCTTTATACCAACATTGGCGACCATGGTACTGGGCCTGCAAGTGGGCCGGTGGCTGCGATTGAAATGGCCCGCCCGGCAATTGCTGCGTCAACTGATCGTTGCGGGAATCATCGGTATCGCGGCCGGTGTTGCCTTGCAGGTGCTGGGCATCTGCCCCGTCGTCAAGCGCATCTGGACCCCCGCCTGGGTACTGTTTAGCGGGGGCTGGTGCTGCTGGCTGCTGGCCGGTTTCTACGCCCTGATCGACCTGCGGGGGTTCCGGCTCAAACCGCTGATCGTGGTCGGCATGAACTCCATCGCCATTTACTGCCTTGTACACCTGATCGACCGGTTCATTATCGACTCGTTTCATATTCATGTCGGCCACGCTCCGTTTCAGGTGCTGGGCATGGCCTACGAACCCCTGCTGACCGGTGCGCTGACACTGGCCGTTTTTTATTTACTACTCCGCTGGCTGTATAACCGCCGACTCTTTATCCGAATTTGACCTATGCTGGAAGCCAATCTCTTGAATCTGTTCGACCAGAAAATTACGTATGCCCGCATCAGCGTATCCAACGGCCGCATCGACCGCATCGACCAGATGGGTCCCGAACGGCCGGGCGAACCGTATGTGCTGCCGGGCTTTGTCGATGCCCACGTACACGTCGAAAGTTCGCTGCTGACACCCCCGCAGTTTGCCCGACTGGCGGTCGTTCATGGCACCGTCGCAACCGTATCTGACCCGCACGAAATTGGCAACGTACTGGGCGTGGCCGGGGTCGAATACATGATTGCCGAGGGCAACCGCGTGCCGTTCAAATTTATGTTCGGTGCGCCCTCCTGCGTACCCGCAACACCGTTTGAAACCGCCGGGGCCACCATCACGCCCGACGACGTACGTTACCTGCTGAGCCTGAAAGAAATCGGGTATCTGGCCGAAGTGATGAACTTTCCGGGCGTGCTGAACGGCGATGCTGATATGCTGGCCAAGATCGCGCTGGCAAAAGCGTTCAACAAACCCATCGACGGACACGCCCCCGGCCTGACCGGCGACGATGCACAGCGGTACACCGACGCCGGTATCACCACCGACCACGAATGTTTTACCTACGAGGAAGGACTCGATAAGGCCCGGCGGGGGATGCAGATTCTGATTCGGGAAGGCAGTGCCGCCCGCAACTTCGACACGCTGATTCCGCTGCTGGCCGAGTTTCCTACCCAGATCATGTTCTGCTCCGACGACAAGCACCCCGACACGCTGGCGATGGGCCATATCGACCAACTGGTTCGGCGGGCACTGGCGCAGGGGCACTCGCTCTGGAACGTGCTGCGAGCCGCCTGCCTGAATCCGGTGCTCCACTACCGCTTGCCCGTGGGACTGCTGCGCGAGGGCGACCCGGCCGACTTTATCGTTGTCGATTCCCTGACCGACTTTCGTATACAGCGTACCGTCATCGATGGCGAAACGGTGGCCGAAAACGGCGTGTCGCACATTCCCGATCTACGCAGCAAACACGTTAACCAGTTCAACTGCTCGCCCAAAACCCCTGAGCAACTGGCAGTTCCGGCCGAAACAGGCGCGACACAGATTCGGGTTATCGA
The DNA here is from genome assembly GCA_964581865.1 of uncultured Spirosoma sp. Lineage (GTDB taxonomy): Bacteria > Bacteroidota > Bacteroidia > Cytophagales > Spirosomataceae > Spirosoma. Next base: position 79,603 of record CAZOQC010000004.1, on the reverse strand, counting down.
AGCCCTCGACGGTCAACTGGTGACGAATGAGCTGTTAGTCGAGAGCACGATAGTCAACGGGCAGGTGGTACCCAACGTCGGGCAGGATGTGCTGAAGCTGGTGGTCGTGAATCGCTACAAAGACGCACCGCCCTCGGTTGGCTTCATCAAAAATTTCGGCCTGAAACAGGGGGCCATTGCGTCGTCAGTAGGGCACGATTCGCACAACATCACCGCTGTTGGCTGCGACGACGACAGCCTATGCCGGGCTATCAATCTGGTAATCAACGCACGGGGTGGTCTGTCGGCCGTTTCGGGCGATTCGTCGGAAGAAGGTCAGTTGTTGCCGCTACCCGTTGCCGGATTGATGACCGATGCCGACGGCTACGACGTAGCGGCCCAGTATGCGGCACTCGATACCTACGCCAAGCAAGAGTTGGGCAGCACGTTGGCCGCCCCGTTTATGACACTCAGTTTCATGGCCTTACTGGTAATTCCGGCCTTAAAATTAAGTGACATAGCTTTATTTGACGGAAACCGATTCTTATTTACCCCATTGCAGGTACCGGTCGAATCCCATTAAAAAATATTTACAAAATGCTGTGTTAAATCTAATTAATTATCGGTATGTTTACAGACGCCTAGTTATTTCTAACCCCTTCTCCTTCCCCTTAACGCCCCATGGCTCGCTCTCGTAATCAGTCAGGACCCAGCGACGAAACTCTTTGGAACATGTTTCGCGATGGCGACGAAAACGCGTTTGCCCGGTTATACGAAAACTACGTTCAGGCGCTCTATCATTACTGCGCCCACTTCGCTACCGATCGCGCCTTGATTAAAGATTGCATCCACGACCTGTTCGTTGAACTCTGGAAGCACCGCACCACCATCGGCCCAACTACGTCGGTACGCTTCTACCTGATGGCGTCGATCAAGCGGAAGCTGGTTCGCCACCTGACAGCCGAGCAAAAGCTGGTCAGCCAGGACGAAATCACCAATGGACGTCGGGTGGGCGACATGCTGACCGGCGCTGATCCGTCGCACGAAAATCTGCTCATCAGCCACGAAGAAGATTCGTTTATGACAAACTGCCTGCATCAGGCACTGGACAAGCTACCCCGGCGGCAACGCGAAGCGGTGCATCTGCGCTACTTCCAGAACATGAGCAATGAGGAAATTTCGGCCCTGATGCACATCAATATTCAGTCGGTTTACAACCTCATTTTTGGTGCGATGAGCAACCTCAAGCGGCACATTACCCCCGAAGCCGTTTCACTGTAACGACACCGATTGACTCAGCCTCTATCACAGGCCCGGTACTGTCGCCCACGACGGTATCGGGCTTTCTCTTTTGCAGGCCCCACCGGATTGCGGTAAATTCGCTCAATGAATACCGACTCAACACCCCTGCCCGAACGGGTTCGCCCGCGTACGCTCGATGATGTCATTGGTCAGCGTAAATTGATTGGCCCCGGTGGGGCGCTGCGCCGGGCCGTCGACGCCGGTCGGCTGCCGTCCATGATTCTGTGGGGACCGCCGGGGGTAGGTAAAACGACGCTGGCACTGCTGCTGGCCGAAGCTGTCAAACGGCCATTCATCGCCCTCAGCGCTATTAACTCGGGCGTCAAGGAAATCCGCGACGTACTGAGCCGCCCATCCGGGATGTTTCCGCCGGTGGTCTTTATCGACGAGATTCACCGTTTCAACAAAGGGCAGCAGGACGCGCTGCTGGGAGCCGTCGAGAAGGGGCAGATTACGCTGATCGGCGCAACGACCGAGAACCCCTCATTTGAAGTCAACTCGGCCCTGCTGTCGCGCTCGCAGGTTTATATTCTGGAAGCCCTCAGCCGCGACGAACTCGTGCAACTGGTTGACCGGGCGATTGCGCAGGATGCGTTTTTGCAGTCGAAGCACATACAGATCGAGTCGTACGATGCGCTGCTGCGGCTGTCGGGTGGCGACGGTCGGAAGCTGCTCAACCTGCTGGATCTGGTCGCGTCGGCCCATGTGTCGAGTGAATCACTGGTGATTACCGACGAAGGCGTGACGAGCGTCGCGCAGCAGAACATTGCCCGGTACGACAAATCCGGCGAGCAGCATTACGATATTATTTCAGCCTTCATCAAATCACTGCGCGGCTCCGATCCTAACGCGGCTCTGTACTGGATGGCGCGAATGATTGTAGCCGGCGAAGACCCCGTGTTCATTGCCCGGCGGATGCTCATTATGGCGTCGGAAGACATTGGTAACGCGAATCCCACGGCGATGATTATGGCGTCGGAAGCGATACAGGCAATCCGGGCAATTGGCATGCCCGAAGGCCGGATTATCCTGTCGCAGGTGGCGGTGTATCTGGCCACGTCGCCCAAGAGCAACGCCAGTTATGTGGCCATCGACGAAGCTATTGCGCTAGCCGAGCAGACGGCGCACCTGCCCGTACCACTGCACCTGCGCAACGCCCCGACGAAGCTGATGAAGCAGATCGGCTACGGCAAGGAGTATCAGTATGCTCATTCGTACGAAGGCAACTTCGCCCGGCAGAATTTTCTGCCCGATGATCTGAAAGGCCACAAACTCTACGACCCGGGGCAGAACGCCCGCGAAGCCGAGATCCGGCGCAGCCTGCAAACGTGGTGGGGCGACTGGTACGGGTATTGATCGGCAAGAATGTAATAACCACACTATTCATGCTTCTCCCTTTCGCCGAAAAAGCGTACATTGATACTAAAAAGCTTGTCGATTATTGTCTTTCGGAAACGCACGTTACCGGCAGGCACAAAGCTCGGGTCTTCAAGGCTACCCTGAACCTTACAGCGTCTGATTTTCTGTACCTTAAAGAACAGATCGCAACAGCTGTTCTGTTAATGGAAGCTATATCAGCTGGCTCAACGCAGCAGGGCGACTTGTACACGGTCGATTTTAAATTGACTCACAACGACCGGTCTGCTCCTGTACGGACAGCATGGATTGTGTTGCATGGCGAATTCTTCCCCCGGCTGGTTAGTTGTTACGTGAACAAATAATTCCCTGATTATGGACTCGTTAATCCTCTTAGACCCCGTCGCTCTGCTAGTTGACGTTCCCAGTGAAAATCTCAGAAAAGGGAGTTTAGGCACTGTAGTCGAAATCTTGGGAGAGGATAACTATCTGGTTGAATTTGCCAATACGGATGGAGTGCCTTACTCAATGCCGGTGTTGGGTAGCGGGCAATTGATGAAGGTTTACCAGAATCCTGTTACAGCCTGATGTTGATACTTCCGTTCTGTTTCCCGCAGCATCCCTGCTATGTATCGGACAGTCAGGCACTATTCTGGCTAGTGAGTTGTACTGAGCGTTAAGGTTCTCTCCGGCAGCACTTTGCTGTCTCAGACTACCCTTTTTCCGTACAACAGGCTTTCTTTATCGCCGTACTGAATGCGTTTCTCAAACTGAAAGCCCAGCTTTTCGATCAGCGCTATCGACGCCCGGTTGTCGGGGTTGCAGAAAGCAGTCAGGCGGGATAGCTTCAGTTCAGTGGCGGCATGGGTCAGCACGGCAGAAGCCGCTTCGTAGCCGTAGCCTTTACCTTCGAAGCCGGGCAGAAAGGCAAACCCCAGATCGACGTCGGGCAAGGTATCGCGCCGGTGTAAGCCGCAGGTACCGATAGCGTCGCCGGTTTCGCGCAGGCTGACCCGGTACGTTCCGAAACCGTGCTGATCGTAGCTGTTCAGCGCACCGTTCACAATGTATTGCCGGGCGTCATCGACACTATGTACATTACGGTCGCCGATGAAGCGCAGCCAGAGCGGGCTGTTGAGCAGTGCCAGCATAAACGGCGCGTCGGTGATGGTCAATCGGCGCAGGATCAGCCGGTCGGTGGTTAGTTGCCAATAGCTGGCTAAGGCGTCAGATGCGGAGGTTTCAGGCATATCCGCAAGCTACGCAAACGTAGATAAACCGACACAGACCGTCGGTTTATCTACGCTGTTGGCAGACGAAAATAGAAAGCAGCACCGTCTGTGACGCTATCATCCAGGCCGATTTTGCCGTTCATAGCGGTGATAAACTCGCTGGAGATGGCTAACCCCAGCCCCGTCCCACTCGCCTGACCGTTGCTACCGGGTGCGCGGAAATACCGGTCAAAAATACGGTCGCGGTGTTCCGGGCGAATACCGGCTCCGTGGTCGCGCACCCGAAATTCCAGGCTGTTTCCAACTGGAGAAACCGACACCTCGACGCGGTTGTCGGACGGGCTATGGCGCACGGCATTGGACAGAAAATTAATCAGCACCCACGACGCCTTATCGGGATCGGCCAGTACGGGCGGCAGGCTGGCGGAACTACGCTGCTCGAAACGCACATTTTTCTGACTAGCCGACGTCTGTAACGCACTAACAGCAGTCTGTATGAGCACGCTCGAATCAACTGACCTGATCTGCAACTGAATTTGCCCTGACTCTACCTGTGCCATGTTCAGCAGTTCGCTGGTCAGATTCATCAGTCGATCCGTATCGGCCCGTACGTTGCCGATCAGGCTGCTCTGCTCATCGTTCAGGCCACCAACCCGTTTGTCGTCCAGCAGTTTCAGGCTCATTTTGATACTGGCCAGCGGGGTCTTCAGTTCGTGCGAAACGGTGGCGATGAAGTTCGTTTTTGCCAGATCGAGTTCTTTATACGACGTCACGTTTTTCAACACGATCACGTAACCCGCCAGCGTCGGCTCCGTTTCCCCCGTGCGCGACACCTCTACCTTGTTGACCTGCCGGGTGAAGTAACTTTCGCGCCCTTTGCCACTCGGACCCGGATCGTATATTTTCAACAGACTGTCGCCCGTTGCCGGGGTTGTGTCCTCCGTGCCATTTGCTTTGTAGTCATTCAGCAACCCCTGAATCAGGGTTCGCAGCAGATCGTTGGACGTGGCGATGTCGGGCGAGTAGCGACCGATCAGCCGCTGCCGTTCGACGCCCAGCAGCCGCTCGGCAACGGGGTTGATGAACAGGATACGGCGGTTTTCGTCCAGCCCGATAATACCGTCGTTCATCACTTCGATCAGCGTATCGATGCGCTTTTTTTCGAATAGTACCCGCGCCAGACTGGAGTGTTCGTACTCGTCCAGTTTCTGGGCCATCGAGTTGAACGACCGGGCCAGCTCGCCGAATTCGTCGCTCGATTTGAAGGTGAGCCGCTCCTCGAAATTGCGGCTGGAAATCTGCCGGATACCTCGTGTCAGCTCACGCAGCGGACCGGCGATGTAACCGGGAAAGTTGACGATAAACGAAAAAAGAATCAGAAAACACAGCGTCCCGACGACCGCTACCCAACCCAGCGCTTCCTTGGCGGTACGCTTGGCCGTATCGTTTTTGCGGACCATAGCCTCCCGGTTCAGGTCGTCGAGTTTGAACAGATGCTGGCGGATGCGCGCGACCGAAGCGGAGTCCGGCATCCGGGTCTTGAACGGCCTGAGTTCCCGGCGAACGGCGTCGGTTGCTGCCTGCTCCCCTACCTCGGTCACGTTATCTTCCTGCTTCTTCAGGTTCGTCTCAAAGCTGACCCGCGCCCCCGGATCACCCGGCGAAGCCAGGGCTTTCTGCATGTTGCTGACGTACTCGAGCGAGATGTAATTGTCTTTCAGAATGGCCTGCGAATCGTCGGCCAGCTGATTGAGGTAGTACATGCTCAACCCGCCCAGTGCCAGCAGGATGGCAAAGACAAACAGCAGCGCGGTCGATATTTTAGCTTTGAGGGTCATAGGTCAAAGAGCGAAAGAATGAAAGAGTGAAAGAGCGAAAAAGTGGCTCGCGCATTATTCGCTCTTTCACTCTTTCATTCTTTCGCTCTTTAATCATGATAGTATAATCAGGTCCGTGTCGGAGTCAGCGAGCTTGTTGAGCAGCTGGCTGAATCCATTCGTGCGCAAAATAATCTGGATCAGGCTAAAATGCGGCTTACCGATGCAGATCGTCGTGACGTTGCGCTGCTTGACTTCATCCATGATGCTGTTGACAATCTGATCACTTTTGACCTGAATGACTTCAGCCCCCAGTTCGGTGGCCAGTTTCAGGTTGTTGATGAGGTGCCGCTGTACGTCGAGTTTAATGCGGTCGGCGCTTTCCGAGGGCGTCTGCACGTACAACACAAACCAGCGTGAATTGTAGTAAGCCGCCAGCCGGGCCGTTTTGCGGATAACCCGCCGGGCCGTTTCGTGGTTGCTGCTGATAGCCGCCAGAAACCGCTCGAGTTTAGGCTGCGTACCCGGCGGCAAAATGGTGTTGATCTTGCGCTCGACAGCTGAGGCCACTTCGCGCAGGGCCAGTTCGCGCAGTTGCAGAATCTTCTCCGACTGAAAGAAGTTGGCCAGGGCCACCTGCACTTTGGTGAGATCGTAAATCTTCCCTTCCTTGAGCCGGGTAATCAGTTCGTCGGCCGTCAGGTCGATATTCACGACCTCATCGGCGGTTTGCAGCACCCGGTCCGGTACGCGCTCGGTGACGTCGACACCCGTAATGGCGCGAACTTCATCGTACAGGCTTTCGATATGCTGAATGTTGACCGCGCTGATGACGTTGATACCCGCGTCGAGAATCTCGAACACGTCCTGCCAGCGTTTTTCGTTTTTCGAGCCGGGAATATTCGTGTGCGCCAGTTCATCGACGATCACCAGTTCGGGGTGCCGGTTGACCACCGCCTGTACGTCCATTTCTTCCAGCTCACGGCCTTTGTAGAACAGCGTCCGGCGCGGCACGATGGGTAGCCCGTCGATAAGCGCGTGGGTTTCGGCGCGGTTGTGCGTCTCGATGAAACCGATCTGCACGTCGATACCGCCCCGGAGCAGGGCGTGGGCTTCCTGGAGCATTCGGTATGACTTACCCACGCCCGCACTCATGCCGATATATACCTTGAACTTCCCCCGGCGCGACTCCTGAATGAGCCGGAGGAAGTTGTCAGCCGATTGGTCGCGTTGGTCAGGAAACATAGTTCGGTTTACGGTATACGGTATTCGGTTTACAGTAGCCTGGCGCGCTGTGTAGCCTGGACCGGTCCGCCGGCGCGGGTCCACGTCCGGGTGGCCGTTAGGGCAATTGGTGCAGGCGGCAGCTATATTGGTCGCTGTCGCGCCCACCCGGACGTGGACGTCCAGGCTACACGATACGTCAGATTACATTAAAAACTAATCGCCAGGCTGGTCGTCAGCGATGTATTGGTTTTGCTCAGCCCATTGCTGGTCGAAAAAATAGCGTCTTTGCTGTCGTACACTTTGCCTTCGATGCGGAGCAAGGCGTTCGGCAGGATGGCGTAATCGTAGCCCAGCGAATAGCCCAGCGTCTGAAATCCGTTGGCCGAACCGGTTGCAATGATGACGCCATTTTTATCATCGTAGTACTCGACACGGCCGTTGAGATAACTCCGGTCCGAGGTTTTGTAGCGGGCAATCACGACGGGCGAATACCAGACGTAGCTGCCACCGTTATCCACGCGCACGTCGGACCCGGCACGAACGACAGGCTTGCGGTCGGCACCGATATCGAAGCCGAGGATGACGCCAAATTTACCCTGTGGGTTAATGATCGCGTACAGGTTGTTGAAGAAACGGCCCTGCTTCAGCGAATCCGGCCGGTCGCTGCCCAGGAAGGTACTCCAGTTCAGCGTCAGCATCGACGAGGGGCGGTACTGCACCTGCGTGCTGACGGCCATACCACTGTAACCCGGCAGTTTGGCGATGCGCTGCCAGCCGTTGAGCACCGAGCCAAGCAATGTCCGCTTACCATTTGCGGTGTTGTAGGTCACTTTTGCCCCCGACAGGTAGTAGGGCGAGTTTTCGGCCAGAATGCTGCGCGTCAGTGTCCAGCAGTCTTTCGAGATCGCACTTTCAAAACCGATGTGCGACGAGAAAATACCCGCATCGAGCCACAGGTCGCGGCTTTTCGACAGTTTCACCCCCGCGTTGGCTTCAAACACGTTTTTGAGCAACCCCTGTTCGGCGGCATAGTTGTACTGCGCGTACGTACCGACCTGCAACGCCAGATTCGCCCGGACGTGCTCACCGGCATAGGCCGCTTTCAGAAACGCCAGGTTGACGTTGACTTCCCGATTCCGCCGGTGGTTGTAGAGAAAGCCGGGCCGCTCCTGATCGGTTTTCGGGGCCGTAAAATCGTGGCTGTAATACGCTTCGACATACCCCGACATCACCAGGCCAGCGTTGGGCGCGGCTACGGTAGCCGATGCATCGGGCCGAGCCGGTGCGAGGGTCGTGTCGGGGGTTTGGGCAATGGCCGACACCGTTAGCAACGGCACGGCAGCAAGCGAGAAAAATTGGGCAATACGTTTCATGGTTGGTGGTCCGTACAGCGACGAACTCGTTGGTTTTGTTGTACTCATTGACTCACTAAAAACTAGACTTACGTTGCGCCTGTCAGGTACTCAGCGATGGGCCCGATCGCCAGAGCCGGAAAGAAGCACAGCGCACCGATAATGACGATAACGATGAACAGCAGCGCGCCAAACGTGTACGACTCGGTGGGCAACGTGCCCGACGAATCCGGTACGAACGGCTTCCGGTAGAGCGACGCGCCGATCAGCAGCGTTCCGACAATCGGGATGAACCGGCCCAGCAACATAGCCAGCGCCGTTGTCAGGTTCCAGAACGGCGTATTGTCGCCCAGCCCTTCAAAGCCCGACCCATTGCCTGCCACCGACGATACATATTCGTAGAGCATCGTCGTAAACCCGTGATAGTGATCGGGTCCGGTGGGCCGGTTGCCGAGCCACCCCAGCGCGGCTCCATCGTCGGGCGTCTGATTAACGATCAGAGCCGCAACGGCCGTCAGGCCCAGATACAGTAACGGCTGCGCGACGATAACGCCCGTTGCCAGCTGAATGTCAGTCTGTCCCACTTTTTTGCCCAGCAGTTCGGGCGTGCGGCCGATCATCAGGCTACCGATAAAAACCGCGATGATGATGTACAGAAACAGGTACATGAACCCCGTACCGACTCCGCCGTAAAACGCATCGACCTGCATACCGAGCAGCATAAACAGCCCTGACAATGACGTGTAGCTGTCATGCATCGAGGTGAGCGCCCCCGCCGGAATGACGATGTTAACCCCGCACCAGAACGCCGACGCCAGCGTCCCGAACCGCATTTCTTTTCCCTCCAGACTCCCCGCCGACTGATCGATACCGAGTGCGCTGATGGCCGGATTGCCCGCCCACTCCTGCTGCATAATCGGGATGGTAAGCAGGAGCCAGCACCCGGTCATAAGCGTGAAGATGATGACGCCCAGCTTGCGCCGATTCAGGTAATAGCCGACGAAGCAAACAAACGCCATCGGCAGCAGAAACACCGTGATCAGATGCAGGCAGTACGTCGCCATCCCCGGATTCTCGAACGGATGCGCCGTGTTAGCCCCGAAAAAGCCGCCCCCGTTGGAGCCCAGGTGTTTGATCGGCAGCATGGCCGCGACGGGCCCGCGCGCTACGGATACCAGGTCGCCCTGGAGTGTTTTGATGGAGTCGTACGGGGCAAACGTCATGGGCACCCCGGCAAACACCAGCCCGATGGCGACCAGCAGCGACAGCGGCAGCAGTACCCGCGTAATCGACCGCACCAGATCCGCGTAGAAATTACCGGGACTGTTGCCCGTCTGCGACCGCAGCGACCGTACCAGGGCTACCCCCACCGTCAGACTGGTAGCCGCCGATACGAATTGCAGAAACATGAGCACGACCATCTGCGAAAAATACGTCGCGCCGGTTTCGCCCGAATAGTGCTGGAGGTTAGTACTGGTCAGGAAGCTGATCGCCGTGTTGAGCGCCAGCGTCCATTCCATCGACGGGATATTCTGCTGGTTCCAGACCGGAATCTGCGCCTGCGTCATCAGCAACACCACGGCCAGCACGAGCCAGACCACACTCGTTACGGCCACCGCCCCCAGGTACTGCGGCCAGCGCATCGACACGCCGGGATCAACACCGATCAGTCGGAACAGGACCCGTTCGGCCGGGGCCAGCCAGTCGAACAGACTGCGCTCACACCCGAACACCCGGCTCAGGTACCGACCTACCAGTATCGACAGACCAACGGCTGCGCCAAACAGCAGGGCCAGACCAATTAACTCACTACGCATGACTGTCCGATTAACCCCGGTGATACCGGTGGTTCACCGGCATCACCGGTACGTTTCGTTACTTGAGTTGATCCAGTGCGACGTTCAGTTTCAGCACATTCACCGTCGAGTGGCCAAACACCCCCAGCAGTGGTCCTTTGGTGTGTTCTTCGACCAGCTGGTTCAGCCGGTCAGCCGACAGGCCCCGCGCTTTCGCAATCCGCGCCACCTGAATTTTAGCCGCATCGGGCGACAGGTCGGGGTCCAGGCCGGAACCAGACGCCGTGACGAGTTCGGCGGGAATGTCCGCTTTTTTCACCGACGGGTTGTGCACCATAAACGTGTCGATCCGGGCCTGCACGGTTTTCAGGTAATCGGGGTTCGACGGGCCTTTGTTGGAGCCAGCCGAACCAGCCGCGTTGTACTCGACCGCCGACGGGCGCGAGTTGAAATACCGGTCTTCGGTGAACTTCTGCCCGATCAGTGCATAGCCGACCACCCGGCCTTTGGCTTCAACCGTGACGCCTTTACCCCCACCGGGCGCGAGTTTGGCAATACCCGCCACCACGAGCGGATAAATGACGGATGTTAGAATAAGCATGACCACTGTCAGGCGAATTGCGGGAATGAGATTCGTTTTCATTGGGATTGACCTCACCCCCAGCCCCTCTCCCAAAACAGGAGAGGGGGGCAGGCTCGGTTATTTATTTCTTTATTTGTCTGTATTTATTTGCGAACGCGGCTTTCGCGATAGTCACCCCTCTCCTGTTTTAGGCGGTCCGCCGTCGCGGGAGGGGCCGGGGACGGTCGGCCGCTGCCGTGAGGTCACTAAACAAACAACCCCACCACTAAATCAATGACCTTGATACCGATGAAGGGGGCGATAACACCACCTACGCCGTAGAGCAGCAGGTTCCGACGCAGCAGGGCCGATGCGCCGATGGGCTTGTATTCGACCCCGCGCAGGGCCAGCGGAATCAGCATTGGGATAATGATGGCGTTGAAAATTACCGCCGACAGAATGGCCGATTCGGAACTGTGCAGCCGCATGATGTTGAGCGCCTGTAGAGCCGGTATCGACGTGATGAACAGGGCCGGTACGATGGCGAAGTACTTGGCGACGTCGTTGGCAATGCTGAACGTCGTCAGCGTACCGCGTGTAATGAGCAGCTGCTTCCCGATTTCAACCACCTCGATCAGCTTGGTCGGGTCATTGTCGAGGTCGACCATGTTACCGGCTTCCTTGGCGGCCTGTGTGCCCGAGTTCATCGCTACGCCTACGTCGGCCTGGGCCAGCGCGGGAGCGTCGTTGGTACCGTCGCCCATCATCGCCACCAGTTTGCCGCCCATCTGTTCGTGCCGGATGTACTGCATCTTGTCTTCCGGCTTAGCCTCGGCGATGAAATCATCGACACCCGCTTTCTCGGCGATAAATTTGGCCGTCAGCGGGTTGTCGCCCGTTACCATCACCGTCTTGACGCCCATTTTCCGCAGGCGGTCGAAGCGCTCGGCGATACCGGGTTTGATGATGTCCTGCAACTCGACAACCCCTTTTACCTCTTCGTTCTCAATGACAACCAGTGGCGTCCCACCGTTGGCGGCAATAGCTTTAGCCTGCGCGTCGGTTTCGGGTGGAAAATGATTGCCCACCCGCTCTACAATCGCCCGGATCGAGTCGGTTGCCCCTTTCCGAATGCGTTCACCGGTCACCAGATCAATACCCGACGAACGCGTTTCGGCGGTGAACTTGATGAGTTTAGACCCGGTCGTATTCAGATGCCGTGTTACATCCGCACCTGCCAGTTCAACGATCGACTTCCCTTCCGGCGTCTCGTCGGCCAGCGAACTCAGCGCCGATACCCGGATCATGTCGGCCTGTTTGATACCCGGTGCGGGGTAAAAATTGGTGGCTTTCCGGTTACCGATCGTGATGGTGCCCGTTTTATCGAGCAGCAGCGTATCGATATCACCCGCCGTTTCGACCGCCCGTCCCGATTTGGCAATCACGTTGGCCCGCAGTGCCCGGTCCATACCGGCGATACCGATGGCCGACAGCAACCCGCCGATGGTCGTCGGAATCAGGCAGACGAACAGCGAAATCAGAGCCGCAATGGTAATCGGTGTGTTGGCGTAGTCGGCGAAGGGTTTCAGCGCGACACAGACAATGATGAAGATCAGCGTAAACCCGGCCAGCAGAATCGTCAGGGCAATTTCGTTGGGCGTTTTCTGCCGCGACGCCCCTTCGACCAGCGCAATCATTTTGTCGAGAAACGATTCACCGGGTTGCGTCGTCACCTGTACTTTGATCTGATCGGAGAGCACTTTCGTACCACCCGTAACCGACGATTTATCACCCCCGGCTTCGCGAATCACCGGAGCCGACTCACCCGTGATGGCCGACTCATCAATCGTCGCCAGTCCTTCGATGATTTCGCCGTCCGACGGGATAATATCGCCCGTTTCGCAGAGGAACACATCGCCCTTTTTGAGTTGTGCCGACGAGATCATCTGCACTTCGTTGGTGTACATATTCCCGACGGGCCGGATCACCTTGGCGGGCGTTTCCTGCCGGGTTTTGCGGAGCGATTCAGCCTGTGCTTTCCCCCGCGCTTCGGCAATCGCTTCGGCAAAGTTGGCAAACAGCAGCGTGAGCAGCAGAATCAGCGTGATGGTGATATTGTAGCCCACCGACCCCTGCGTCTGATCGCCCGACACGCCGATGTAGACCGTCACCAGCACCATAATCAGCGTGCCGATTTCGACGGTGAACATGACCGGATTCTTGATAAGAATAGCCGGGTTTAACTTGACAAATGACTCCCGAACGGCTGTCCGGACGAGGTCGCCCTGGAACAGATTCGGAGAAGAAGATTGGGTTGCCATTTTGGTTATCTTTGAAAAAACAGATTTGATTATGACGGTCGAACAGGCTTCTATCGAGCAGGTATTTCATCGGTTGGGCTACAAGTCCAGCCAGGATTATGCCGTTCAGAAGGCGAAAAATGAACTACTGAATGAGCTGAAAACATGCATCGGACAGATTGCGGTGCTTGAAAAAAAATATGGTATGTCCTACGAAGAATTCCACGTTCGCTTCAACGAGCTGACCCAGTTTGGTTTGTTTGAGCGCGAAGACGATATCATGGAATGGCGCGTTCAGAACATCGAAGCACGGTCTATAGAGAAACTGCTTATTCAACTCGTTCCGTGATTATCGAGCCTTTACTGACCTCACCCATTATTGCGTCGGTCGAACGAAATCAAGTTATTGAGCGCCGTTCATCCACTAGTTTGAAGATTCAGTTGACACTGATCGACGGTTCTACCTTCCATGTCACTGAAAATCATATTTTCCTGACCGGTTGGATCGATTATTCCTACCACTGGCAAACCGCCGATCACCAGATCATCCACCGCTGGGACAACGCTCATCCTGTCCCTTTACCCACCTCTCCTTTCCATCAGCACATTAGTTCCGAGGAGAATGTACAGCCCTCCGAGCCGATGACACTGGCTCAAGTGCTGACCATTATCGCCCAGCGCATCACTTCAGGCAGTTGAACGAATTGATTTCATCTTCGTTATCGTTGAAAAAACAGAATTCATTATGACGGCTCCACTCGCAACGGATCGACTCGACAGCCTGGCCCAATCGCTGGGTTATCGGAGTGTGTCAGACTTTACGCGCATTCAGCTTCGTCATGCCGTCGAGCAAAAGATGGCGTACTATCAAAGCCGTGTCGACTATTACCAGCAGAAATACGGCATGGACTTCAGTGAGTTTCGCCGTCGCGTTGTCGACCAGGCCGATCCGCAGTTGTCCAAATTCGGTATCATCGAGAAGGAAGATGACGATATGGAGTGGGAATTAGGCATTGAAATGGTTCAGGGTTATAGTGAAGAATTGCAAGTACTCAGCTAATGGAAGCAGCCGTTGAGCCCTATTCGCACCTGATTCGTAGTTGGATCATCACCGCTCAGGAAGAAAATAGTAACGTCAGCTTTCGCAAAGCACGCATTCTATTCCATGACGGTAGTTCGTTGTCTATTTTCGAGAAACTGCACAAGCCAGATGGCCATTACCGCTACGGATACCAGTGGCAGACGGTCGACAATGCATTGATCCATCGTTGGGATAATGCTCTTCACTACGAGCAAATCGAAACGTTCCCTTTCCATCAACACGTTGGTTCCGAGGAGAATGTACAGCCCTCCGAGCCAATGACGCTGACTCAAGTGCTAACCATTATCGCCCAGCGCATTACTTCAGGCTGAAATACTCGGCCAGCGGCCCCAGCGTGAGAGCGGGGAAGAACGACAGGGCGGTGATAATCATGATGACCGCGAAGACCATCAGACCAAACGTGCCATTGTCCGTTGGCAGCGTACCGCTCGACTCCGGCACGTACTTCTTCCGGGCCAGCAGACCCGCGATAGCGACCGGCCCGATGATCGGCAGGAAACGTCCCAGCAATAGCACGATACCCGTCGCGTAGTTCCAGAAAAAGTTATTGTCGCCCAATCCCTCGAAGCCCGATCCGTTGTTGGCGTTGGCCGACGTGAACTCGTAGAGCATCTCCGAAAAACCGTGGAAGCCAGGATTGTTGAGCCAGGCTGACGGCTTCACCGCCCAGTCGGCGTTCGGGTAATTGACGAAGATCCAGGCCGCCAGTGCCGTGCCGCCTTTGACAAGCAACGTACTGACCAGCGCCACAATCGACGCAATCTTGATTTCCCGCGCTTCGACTTTACGTCCGAAAAACTCCGGTGTACGACCCACCATCAGGCCCGAAATAAAGACTGCGATAATCAGGAAGTAGTAGAAGTTCAGGATACCGACGCCACAGCCGCCATAGAACGCGCCGGTCATCATACCGAGCAACTGCATCATCCCCGAAACCGGCATCGACGAATCGTGCATGGAGTTGACCGAGCCCGTCGAGATGACCGTCGTCAGGATACTCCAGTAGCCCGACGCCAGCGGCCCGAAGCGTACTTCCTTGCCTTCCATCGCACCCGTAGGCTGGGCAATATCCATCCGCGCAATGGCCGGGTTGCCGTGCAGTTCACTGATTAACGTCGGCACCAGCAGCATCAGCACGCCAATGGTCATTACACCGTAAATCATCCAGGCGAATTTCTTCCGGTTGATCAGGAAGCCCAGCGCGAAGATCATGGCAATCGGCAGCACAACCTGCGCCACCATTTCAGCCATGTTGGTCAGGTAGTTCGGGTTTTCGAGCGGGTGCGCCGAGTTAGCCCCAAAATAACCACCCCCATTGGTACCGATGTGCTTGATGCCAATCAGCGCAGCCGCCGGTCCGCGCGACACACCGACTGTATCGCCCTGCATCGAAATAATGCTGTCTTTGCCGTCGAAGCTGGCAGGTGTCCCGTTGAATACCAGCACAATAGCCAGCAACAATGACAACGGCAGCAGAATCCGGGTGATCGACTTGACGAAGTACACGTAGAAGTTTCCCACCGTTTCGACGCTTTTCGGTAGAAACGACCGGACGATCAGTACCAGCGCGGCCATACCTGTTGCCGCCGACACAAACATCAGGAAGTTAAACACGCCGATCTGCGTCAGGTAGGTCGCCCCCGACTCACCGGAGTAGTGTTGCAGGTCGCAGTTGACCAGGAAACTGATGGCGGTATTGAACGCCAGATCGGGCGTCATCGACGGGTTTCCGTCGGGGTTGAGCGGCAGACTACCCTGTACCAGCAGCAGCACAAAGGCATAGACGAGCCAGACGGCGTTGATGGTCAGCAGAGCGAACAGGTTGGCTTTCCAGCTCATATCCTGCGTTTCGTCGATACCGCCAAGCCGGTAAATCAGCCGTTCGAGGGGCCGCATAAAATCAAATGATAGTCCACCGGTGCGGTTGGGCGTATCAGCGAACACGTTCGCAATGTATTTACCCAGTGGGATCGCCAGCAGCACCGTCAGGCCGTACATGGCGAATATCCCGATCCATTCATTCATGGTGAAAGAGCGAAAGAGTGAAAGAGCGAAAGAAAGGTTAGCGCGCGAGTCTTGATTTCCAGCAGAAATCGCTCTTTCGCTCATTCACTCTTTCGCTCTTTGATATTAGAATTGTTCCGGTTTGATGAGTACGTAGAGCATGTAGGCAAACACTAGCAGAGCTACGACGAAGAGGAGTGTGATCATATTTTTTCGAACCAGTCGATGGTTTTGTAAAAGACCGCGAAACAGCTTAAAGCCGACACAATCAGGAGAAGCAGGGTTGCCATAGCACTTGATAAACAGGTTGTCGGACCAGCTATGCCAAGAAGCACACCAGATTGGCATAGCAGAGTAACCTTTTCTATAACTCGCTTACTATCAACGATAAAGCTATTTTTTCACACCACCGGAAACGCGAAACGGCAAGCCGACCTTTCCATAATGGTAGGGTCGGCTTGCCGTTTTGATAGGGTATCTGGTATTACGTCAGGGCATCGGCGTATCAGCGTCCATTTCGGCCAGCTTCCGGTACAGGCTCGTCAGGCCGATATCGAGCAGACATACTAAAATTTACCTATCAGTCGCTTTAATTGTTGAAATTCAGTGACTTGCTCCAACTGTTTCCAATAGAACTTAATGTATATAGTACGATCAAAGCTGTTATGCTCTCTTTTATATATCCAGATAGAATCTTTATCAGCAATCACAAGTGTATGGGCACTTAACCGTTGTCCGTACGACCATACCTGCCTAAATGCTTCTTCTAAACCACGATTGTTCACAATTGCCAATTTACTTTCGATCAACATTCCAGCCTGTTCAAAATCTTTAGCCTTACTCGTCAGGAAAGCATAATCAGGATAGTTCCGTTCACCCCGGCCCATCCTGACCGCGAGTTGACGAGTCCAATCCTGCACTGTATATCCAAGTCGCTTAAGAAGCGGCTCGATCAATTGTAGTTCGACGTCACGTTCGCTTCTGACACTGGTATTTCGCTCAATCTCATAACCATACAATTTCGGCAAAACGTCGGCTGCCCTATCTTTTTCAAATATGAGATGCTTAAGCCTCTGGTAATCTTCTGCCGTTAGGGGACGATCGTTAAGACCTTGAAAATTTTTTCGTGCTAGAGGATGAGTTTTAAAGTACGAATCAGCTTTTAATTCATGATATGTAATTGGTGACACCCGCTGCCCCTGACCGATGTATACACTACCATAGAAATGGGAAAGCGGGTCAGAAACACCGTCAGTCATAGCGCGCCAAACCGAGTGAATGTAACTACGCGGAGACAGGCAGTACATCACCAAAATATCTCCGCGCTTAGTTTCTTCGTTTCCTTGCCAAAAGTGCGTAGAATCTGGTGTGGCGTTATCCAGAAAGTCGAAGTCACCCCCGGCTTTGTTGGCTCCGATCATCCAAACCTGCGTGGGTTGCGGCAGCGTCGTAGTCAGGTTCCCAAAGGCTTCTACATAACGCGGAGCAAAGTCGTATAGAAATGCACACATCTCAGCCGAACTAAGTCCATGATGTGTCTCCAATTCGGCAAACGTCCTACAGAGATCAAAATAATAACGTAATCGCTCGGCTCGATATCGTTTCAACGGAACCGGTGGCAACTCGAAGTCAAACGTATTTGCTATTCGGGTCAACAGGTGAAAATTGTGACCAAAGAGATAGGGCTTGAAAAAAGCGGGATAACCGAAGTATAACCAAGTAGACAGAGAGGGGATGCGGTATGTCAATTCATCTAATTTACTGATGTTATACGTTCCGCTATCGTCTTTCAAGGTAACCCCCTCTTCGATAATACGCTCAGACAAGTCTTTTGCCTCTTCTGATGTAATCGTTTCAGGTAGCACTGGCTTTATGCAGAAATCCTGAAGATCCTCAACGTCATCGACAACTGTATCGAATTCCAGCGCTAATCCGAAGGAAGGAATCTGATTGTCACTTGGAATGAATAAATCTATTATATCCTGCGCAGAGCCTTCATGGAATGCTCTAATGGTACGCTGCCCTCCCTCTGATTTCTTGTAGTTGGTCCAGATGTATTGATTAAGTTGCATAGTTTACAAAGCTTAAAACATGTAGGCTAACTTAACTTCTAATCTCCGAAAGTAGCAGAAGAGCAACTCAACGATATTACCCTATTCAATCTTGTACTCCGCTACCTTCCGATACAACGTCGTCAGGCCGATGCCAAGCAGTCGGGCGGCTTCTGTTTTGTTGCCGTTTGTGTGGCGCATGGCCTGACGGATTAGTTGCCGTTCGCGGATAGCCAGGTCGAAGGTTTCCGTATCGGCAGATGCGTTCATCATTACGCCAGCCTGCATATCGTAGGGCAACAGATCCGGCGTCAGTTCCGATGAGTCAGACAGAATGACGGCCCGCTCGATGACATTCTTCAGTTCGCGGATGTTGCCTTTCCAATAGTGCTGTTTCAGCCGTTGTACAAAGCTGTCGCTGAGTCGGACGTCGCGCCGACCGATCTTGGCGGCCTCCTGCCGGGCAAACTGTTCGGCCAATACGGAAATACCGTCAAGTCGCTCGCGCAGGGTAGGCAAATCGATACTGAATACCGACAGCCGATAGTACAGATCCAGCCGGAAGTGCCCCACTTCGGCTTCCTGCGCCAGGTGTCGGTTTGTCGCAGCTACGACCCGCACGTCGGTACGGGTGGGTTTTGTATCGCCGACGCGCAGAAATTCGTGGGTTTCAAGCACCCGCAGCAGCTTGGCCTGTAAGTCGAGGGGCATCTCGCCGATTTCATCCAGAAAAATAGTCCCTTTATTGGCCTCGGCAAACAAGCCTTTTTGATCGCGGCTGGCCCCGGTGAAGGCCCCGGCCCGGTGTCCAAACAGCTCGCTTTCCAGAATGTCTTTACCCAGTGCCCCGCAGTTGATGGCGACGAACGGTCCGTTTCGGCGGGGACTACCGCCGTGAATAGCCCGCGCAAAGACTTCCTTGCCCGTACCGGTTTCGCCCATGAGCAGCACTGTCGTGTCGGTAACGGCGACGCGACGGGCCAGGTCGACGGCCTGCTGAATCGCCCGCGACTGCCCGACAATCAGATCGAATCCGTATTGTTTACTGACCTGCGCTTCGAGCTGCTGAATGCGAAACTGCAACTGTGCCTTCTCCACGGCCCGGCTTACCAGCGGAATAATTTTCTCGTTATCGTCGCCTTTCACGATGTAATCGAACGCGCCGTTTTTGATAGCCGTTACGCCGTCCGAGATGGTGCCATAGGCTGTCAAAACGATTACTTCCGTCGCCGGATAGCGTTTTTTGATTTCTTCAGCCAGCGCAATACCATTTTTGTCGGGCAGCTTTACGTCGCTGATAACCAGTTCGACCGTTTCGCGTTCGAGGGTTTTCAGGCCACTGCGGGCGTCATCGGCCTCCAGCACCCGGTATTCTTCCAGGCTAAGTATACGGGCCAGCAGACTGCGCAGCCGGGGTTCGTCGTCAATGAGAAGGATAGTAGCAGCCAACGGGATTCGGTTTACAATAGTTGATGGCACGTCGCACGGTGGCCCAGCGCCGGTTGTTTTGCCGGGGCTACGCACCAGCAAGGTGAAGCCAGGACTCCTGATTTGCTAGTTGCGCCGGTACAAAGCGGGTTGGCTGACGGCACAGTAAATCTCGACAAAAAATGCCCCGGAAGTACTTCCGGGGCAAAGCAAACGAATGGGCTGGCCCCTCGGCTAAAACGCGACGGCTTTGAGTCGAAGGCCGGTATCTTCGGGTAAGCCCGTCACCAGATTGAAATTCTGAACGGCCTGTCCGGCGGCTCCCTTCGTCAGGTTATCGATCACGCTCGTAATGAGCAACTGGCCGTCGTGCAGTTCCAGGTGCAGCAGGCACTTGTTGGTATTGACTACCTGCTTCACGTCAATCGGTGCGTCGCTGACGTGCGTGAATGGCTGGTCGGCGTAGAATGTGCGGTACAGTTCCTTAGCCTCGTCCAGCGTACCGGCAAAGGGCGTGTACACGTTCGCCATGATACCTCGCGTGAAGTCGCCCCGGTAGGGTATGAAGTTGATGCCCGCTTTGAAATCGGGATCAAGCTGATTCAGGCTCTGCCGGATTTCGGTCAGGTGCTGATGCGTAAAGGCTTTGTAAATCGAGACGTTGTTGTTGCGCCAGGTAAAGCCCGTCGTCGGCACGAGCGCCTGTCCGGCACCCGTACTGCCCGTAATCGCACTGACCTGCACGGCGTCGGTAAGTTTGCCCGCTTTGGCCAGCGGCAGCAACGCCAGCTGAATACTCGTCGCAAAACAACCCGGGTTGGCTATCCGCGTCGCTTCCCGGATCCGGTCGCGTTGCAGTTCGGGCAGGCCGTAGACAAAATCGTCGTGCTCATCGCGGAAGTCAGTACTCAGGTCGATCACCGTAATATCATCCGACACCTCGTACTCATCCATGAACGTTTGTGATGCACCGTGGCCCATGCAGAGGAAAATTGCGTCCAGTTCGTCATTCGACAACAGTTCGTTCAGATCATCGCCGGTAAAGGTCAACTCCGTGTCGCCCAGCAGGTCGGTATGCGTGGCCCATACTGGCTTACCCGCCTGGCTATTACTGTGCACAAACGCGATAGTCGCAAACGGGTGGTTCAGTAAAATACGCAGGAGTTCCCCCCCGGCGTATCCGGCCCCGCCGACAATACCAATATTGAATGTAGTCATGGCTGTGTATGTAAGGTGAGTGCAGAAAGACGGGCAAAAAAGAACTGGTCGACATCCCCGCCCCCGTTTATTTTTTGGAGTATGGCTACCTGATAACGGCCCCGCTGCTTATTACGGTTCCGGCGTCGTTCTGGCCTCCGCCGGTTTGGTTACGTCGCTGAACCACTCCATAGCCTTGTCGATTTCCGGCCGGTCGAAGCCCGTAACATACGCGCTACGCAAACCGGGCCGGTCGAGCGTCAGTGTCTGGCTAAGCGCGTGGTTGTGCAACACCAGCGTTGGCTGACTGCCGATGGGAAAAAACTGAATGCCCTGCCCATTTTTCTGAAACGACACGGTTGGGCATCCCAGGCAACAGAGGTGCGTCGGCAGCGAATCGAGCGTAAAGGCGGCAAGCGCCTGCTCGCTCAGACTGGCAATATCGTCCAGCCGCAGTTTACCCACAGCCGGAACCAGCCGGTCAGCATCAGCCGGATGCAGTTTAACCAACTGGTCGTACAACCCCGTCGTGAAGGGCTGCTGCCCGATAAATACCAGCGGACCGGCCGTTTCGCGCAGCAGTTTTTCGACCAGTATGGCCCAGAAATCGGTGGTGAGCATCCGCACCGGATCGCCCGATTCAGGGCAGATCAGGATGGGCCTGTGCGCCGGTACGGGCCGACTCAACCGCGCCCAGAGCTGTTCGGGCGTTTGGGCCGGATGGAAAAAATAAGGCTTTACCACCCGCAGATCGGCGTCGATACCCAGCGGACGGAGCAGCGTGAGAATTAGCTCGAAGTTGTGCGTTTCGCCGTCGGGCATGAAAAACTCATCGTCGAGCAAGCCCCCAAAGCCACGCGTACCGTACCCGATTTTTCGTTTGACTTTTAGGTACGGCAACACAAAGTGCATGGGTGCCGCCGAGAACCGAATGTCGATGGAGTAATCGTACACGGTATCGCGCAGCGTCTGAATAGCCTGCCGGGTCGACCGGCCAAACGTCCGCCACTTCTGCCAGCGCGATACGGCCCGGCGGTTGGTGTTGACATGATCGAGGTGGACCACCCGGTTGATGTACGGATTGTCTTTCCAGATCGGGTCGCACCAGCTACCCGCCAGCACATCGATGCGGGCGTTGGGGAATCGCTGCCGGATGAGCGGAAACGTGTATGTCAGCACCAGCGCGTCGCCGAGGTGGCCCGAACTCATCAGCAGAATAGCCGGGGCCGCTTCATTTACGGCCCCGTAGTTACGCCGACGATAGGCTCCCTGCGCGTAGCGATCCACCACGACATCGAGCAGTTGCAGTGGATAAGCGACGCTGCGGGGGGCGCAGTATTTCCGATCCTTACCGATCACTGATTGTTGATTTTCTCGTAGATCATCACCTGATTCGACGCCACTTTCGAGAAGCCGCGCACATCGTCACCCGTCCAGGCATTGTTCATTTCGCCGTACGAGCCGAACTTCGACGACATCAGATCGTGGGCCGATTCGATACCCAGCACCTGGAAGCGGTACGGTGCCAGCAGCACGTGGACTTTACCCGTTACGTGGGCCTGCGTATCGCTCAGGAACGTTTCGATGTTGCGCATGACGGGGTCCATAAACTGCCCTTCGTGGAGCATCGTGCCGTACCAGTTGGCCAGTTGCTCTTTCCAGTGCAGCTGCCATTTGCCGAGCACATGCTTCTCGATCAGGTGGTGCGCCTTAATCAGAATCAGCGGAGCCGGTGCTTCAAAACCAACCCGCCCCTTGATGCCGATGATGGTGTCGCCCACGTGAATGTCGCGGCCAATGCCGAACGGCCCGGCGATCTCGGTCAGCTTCCGGATCGCATCGACCGGATTGCTGAACTTTTCATCGCCGATCCCCTTGATCTCGCCGTGTTCAAACGTCAGCGTGATCGTTTCGGGCTCCGTTTTGGTCACCTGCGTCGGCCAGGCCGATTCGGGTAGAAACTGGTCGGAGGTCAGTGTTTCCCTGCCCCCTACCGATGTTCCCCACAGCCCTTTGTTGATCGAGTAAGCGGCCTTGTGCCATTCCTGATCGACGCCTTTTGCCTTGAGGTACTCAATCTCCGCTTCGCGCGATAATTTCAGATCGCGGATGGGCGTGATCACTTCGGCGTCGGGCGCGATGATGCGGAACGCCATGTCGAACCGCACCTGATCGTTGCCGGCACCGGTACTGCCGTGAGCAATCGCCGATGCGCCGATTTCGCGGGCGTATTCGGCCGCAGCGATAGCCTGAAAAATTCGTTCGGCACTGACGCTCAGCGGATACGTATTATTTTTCAGCACGTTACCAAACACCAGAAACTTCAGGCAGTGCTGGTAGTAATCGTCGGTTTTGGAAATCGTCGTGTGCGATTTCACCCCCAGCGAGTAGGCCCGCTCTTCGATGGCTTTCAGCTCATCATCCGAAAAACCGCCCGTATCGACCAGTACAGAATAGACTTCCATACCCCGGTCTTCGGTCAGGTATTTAACGCAGAAGGAGGTATCGAGACCTCCACTAAAGGCAAGAACTACTTTTTTCTGAGACATTATACGAAAGACGCCGGGCGACTGCCTGCCCACCGTCGGGATAGTGTTGGCGGGCAAATATCGGGCTTATCGGTGGAATTAACGCGCATGAATTGCGTATCTCCTGCACCAGTCACACCGGTATGACGCCGAAAACCAGTCGTACTGCCAACGCGAAGGCGTCCGGTTTAGGACCGTTAAAAAAGCAGCCTGCGCGATGACCTATTCATTTACCGGCTCTTCGGTTTTGAAGTACCGTTCGACTACGTTGTACAGCATGTCGGGGCGGAGCGGCTTGTGCAGAAAATCGACGATGTGACCGTCGAGTTGCGCGCGCTGGTAATCGTCCGGATTGAGCGATGTCGTCAGCATCACCACGATGACGTTGGCCTTGTACTGCTCGTCCAGCTGGTTGTACAGGTCCATGAAGTCCCAGCCAGTCAGGCCCGGCATATTGATGTCAAGAAAGATGATCCCCGGTTGTAGCCCGGCGTCTTTTTCCTCTTTCAGATACGCGATCGCATCGGTAACGTTGTTGATGGCTCTCACGGAAACGCCCAGATCAGTACGCTCGATTACCTTCGTATGTACGAGATTGGTGAACCTGTCGTCGTCGACCAGTAGAATACTGCTCAGGCCGATAAATTTTTTCATATCGTCTTAAGTAGCTGATAATCTGATTAATGTATGGGAATAGTAAAGAAAAACGTGCTACCCTGCCCCGGTACTGAGTCGACCCACAGTTCGCCACCATGCATCTCCACGATCTTTCGGCTGTGGGCTAGCCCAATACCGTTGCCTTCGTACGTTTCGCGGTCGTGCAGCCGCTGGAAAATCTTGAAAATTTTGTCTTTATAGACCGGATCAATTCCTATACCATTGTCGGCAACGGCGAACTGCCAGTGATTGTCGTGTCTCTGGGCCGACACCGTCACGACCGGCGTCTGACCCGGTTTTGTAAACTTGAGACCATTGCAGATCAGGTTTTGAAACAACTGCCGCAGTTCGGTTGGGTAGGCCATCAGCCGGGGCAGGCTATCGTAGAGCAGCAGGCCGTTGGTCCGGCTTATTTTCGCCATCAGGTCTTCTTTTACGAAGCCAACCAGTTCCTGACAGTCGATATTGGTAAAATCTTTTTCCCGGCCAATTCGGGAGTAATCCAGCAGTCCTTTAATCAGATTACGCATCCGGTGGGTGCTCTGACTGATAATGTCCATGTAGAGTCTGCCCGTTTCGTCCAGCTGGTCGGCGTTTTCGAGTTGAAGCAGTTCGATAAAATTATTGACATTCAGTAGCGGCTCCTGCAAGTCGTGCGACGCGATATAGACGAACTGCTCCAGTTCCTTATTCTGAGCCTCAAGGTCCTGCGCGTGTAGCCTGATGGTCGTTTCGGCCTTTATTCGTTCGGTCAGGTCGCGGGTAATTTTGGCAAACCCGATCAGGTCGCCCTGCTCATTGTAAGAAGCGGTAATGGTAACGGCCCCCCAGAACTGACTTTTATCATTGCGCAGCCGCCAGCCTTCATGATACACTTTACCCTCGGCTTCGGCCTGAGCCAGCAACTGAGACGGTAAGTCAGCCTGACGATCTGCCTCGGGATAAAAAACCCTAAAGTTCCGACCTATAATTTCATCAGCCTTATACCCTTTAATCTTCTCGGCCCCTTTATTCCAGGTCTCGATATTGCCTTCTTTATCCAACAGGATGATGGCGTGATTATCAATCTCATCCATCATCTTGAGCAATCTTAATTGCTTCGCTTCCAACTCCATCTCAAAATCGTTCAGTCTCCGCTCCGCAACGATTATGTCAACAAGTGTGCCTATCCTACTACTCTACGTGTCCAAATGGCAACAATCTGTTGATAAAATTAGTATACTAATGCATATTCGCCAGATTACTCACCATTGAAATACTCATCGGCTACATAGCGATTTTCTTTACAAGCCGGTGGGTGTGCTACTTCGTCACCAGGTTATCATCATCCAGCGTAAGTAGTGTGCCATTTATTGACAGCGAACCACCCTGCATTGAAAACGTACCGATAATTTCCAGATTCTGACAGATCGCCATCGGCATGGTTGAATCGAGCAGGACGACATGCGGATCGTTGACCGTAACATTGTGGTAGGCCACCGGCACACAATTGCAGGACCAGACAGCGGGATCATTCCAGTTGCCCGACTTAACCGAATATACGTTGTTGGAAACTGGCCCCAATTTGACAACCCACACCACTGCATCCGTATCCGTTTTGCCCTGTACGTCGCCATCGGTCGATGTGGTGGTTCCGATCACTAAGTAACCACCATCAGCCCCCGCAACAATACCAGTAACGGTTTCGACACCGGAGCCACCCAGTTTTTGCTGGTAGGCCAAATTTTTGCCCACAACCGTCTGTAGGCGGATATCCCCCTGCCGCTCGTTGACTACATCGGCGATGGTATGACTGGTCGGGTTTGCACCGGGCACCACAAAGGATTTTGTGCGACTAACGCGATTAGCAATAGTGATGCTGTCGGTCCTATCACCATTGGTAGTGATTGTCAGACCCCGGGTTTCTGTCCCCGCCATAGACCCAACAGCAACAGCAGCGGTATTGTCGTACGGACTAATGATAACATCATCGAGTCCTAGGCCGCCTGATTTCTTCTGCGAGATTACAGCCAGCTGTGGGTCTACTTTAGCGGTCCAGTCGGTTGGGGTAAACGACGTTCCGGTAGCGTCACCCACAAGTAGATAGTTACCATCCATTGTCTGAACAACCTGGGTTGCACTGGTGGTAGGCCGTGGATTACTCCCACCAGGATAGCTAATTGAACCTTTTATGGTATTATTTCCAGTCGCGTCAAACTTATACAGTTCCGTCCCGTACGGACTCCGTGGATACCCTATAGTAGAAATTGCCAGAAAGCCGCCATCTGCCGTGTATATCAGTCCGGCAAACTCTCGTGTCCCGGAAGACCAAGCATCTGAACTTTCGGCAAATGTCTTATTCCAGCGAATACTGCCGTCTGCATTCAACCGAAACAACGACCACTTAAACCGATTATACGCCAAGACGCCAAAGCCCCCATCCGGCGTTGCGGCAATGTGGGTCGTGATGGTGTAATAACCAGGGTATTCGGGCGGGTCGGGAAGGGTAGTCTCCCAGATCGTATCACCTGATTCGTTCAGCCGAATCACCTTTCTGTGTAGAACAGCAAAGCCGTCTCCGCTGGCGCGAACGACCTGTGCCTGATATGGGCTTGATCCCCGTGATGAACCGAGCAGCCGCTGCCATTGGATAGTCGGCGATTGCGCTGTCTGAGCCTGAGTCGCTATCACGCTAACGAATAACAGGCTTATCCAGAACCACACTTTCAATTGATTGTACATAGTCAACATAGGCAAGCACAGTTAAACTTTTCGAATACAACTACCCGATTTATAAGTAATAATTAAATGGTATTTCCAGTCACAGCAACACCAGCAGGCTCCCCGGCAGGATACGGATATCGGCCCGGCCGTTGGGCAGGGTAAGCGGTTCGCCGTCGGCGTGAATCAGCAGGGGGCGGTCGGCCTGCACGGTGGCGTGTCTGATGCTTGTACCGCGCCAGTACGGCGACTTGTCGATACTCTTGTTGAACAGCCGCCAGGCCAGCATGCCCCCCGCCTGCATAGGAAACGGCCGTACTTCGCATTGCTCCAGCCGCCCGTCGGCGATGTTGGCGGTGGGGGCCATCCAGGCGTTATTGCCGAACTGACCGGCGTTGGCAAACGTCATCGAGAACAGGTCTTTCGCCACACCATCGACCACGTAGCGTTCGGGCCGGTAGCGCAGAAACGCGTCGAACGACGTGCGGATATACGTCGGCAGTCCCCGCACCGGTTGCCGGGCAAACGCATGGGCGACGTAGGCCTCAAACCCAAAGCCCGCCGTGCAGAAAAACGGATGGTCGTTGATCGTCGCACTGTCGATCACGACGGGCCGACCGTTGAGGGCTGTCTGCACGGCAAGTTGCGGATTCAGCGGTACGCCCAGATGTCGCGCCAGCCCATTACCCGACCCAAGCGGGACGATGCCGAGGGCGGTATTCGACTGCCGCAGGGCGCGGGCCGTCTCGTTGATCGTACCGTCGCCCCCCACGGCCAGCACGCGGGTAACACCCCGACTTACGGCATCCGCTGCCAGTTCGGTTGCGTGGCCGGGGCCTTCCGTTACGGTCAGTTCGGGCGCGTAGCTGGTAGCTTCGGCCTGCCGCATGATGTAATCGCTCAGCCGCGCTTTAGCCGCCGGCGAAACGGTGCCCGACAGCGGGTTGATAATGGCCAGAACGGCCGGTAATACAGCCATCTAGCTAAAGAAAATAAAGAGCAACAGGATAAAGACCAGGATAAAAACATAGTACCAGCCATCCGAAAAGATGTACGGCTTGTAGTCCTGATAAAATTTACGAATAGGGTTCATGCGGTTGGTTTGTGGTTTACAGTTTGTGGTTTGTCGTTTATGCGGTTGCTTTTCTGCAACAGGTAAATCCTGTGTATGGCCCCAACCACAAACGACAAACCACAAACTAAATAGCCTGCCCGCCGTTGACTGCCAGCACGTGACCATTGACGAACGACGATTCTTCGGACGCCAGAAACAGGTAGGCGTTGGCGATGTCGATGGGCTGGCCGATGCGCCGGACAGGAATTGTGGCGATGGCGCTGGCTTTGACGTCCTCCGGCATAGCGTCGGTCATGGCCGTCTGGATAAAACCGGGTGCGACAGCGTTGGCCGTGATTCCCTTCGGCCCCAGCTCCTTGGCCCACGAACGCACCATCCCGATGATACCCGCTTTGGCTGCCGCGTAGTTGGTTTGCCCGAACGCACCGTGGACACCGTTGATCGAGGATGTACAGATGATCCGGCCGTACTGCTGCCCGACCATGTAGGGCGCGACCACTTTGGTACAGTTGAACACGCCCGTCAGGTTCACGTCGATCACCTGTTGCCATTCGCCGTACGACATCTTCAACAGACTTTTATCACGCGTAATACCGGCGTTGTTGATCAGGATGTCGATGCGGCCGTAGCGGTCGACTACGTCGCGGGCAGCCGCTTCGATAGCGGGAACGTCGGTAGTGCTGACGGTCATAAAATCGCAGCGATACCCCTGTTCAGTCAACTCGCGGGCCGTGGTTTCCCCATCGGGCAGTACGTCCCAGATGATGACGGTGGCTCCTTCTTCGCAGAATCGTTCGGCGGCTCCGCGCCCGATACCCCGCGCGGCTCCGGTAATGACAGCAACTCGATTTTTAAGTCTCATGGTTTATCGACGACAACGACCGCCTTACCAATCACCTTCCGGTCGAGCAGATCGCGAAGGGCGGCAGGGGCCTCGGTTAGGGAATACTGTTTATAGATATGCTGGGTCAGCTGCCCGGCTGTAATCCAGCGAAGCAACTGATTAAAATTCTGCAGGCTCAGTTTTGGTTCGCGCTGTGCGAAGGCTCCCCAGAACACGCCCACGATAGCCGCCCCTTTCAGCAGAGCCAGATTCAGTGGGATGCTCGGAATACTGCCAGCGGCAAAACCAACGACCAGGTACCGCCCCCGCCACGCCAGCGACCGGATGGCCGGCTCGGCAAACCGGTCGCCCACAGGGTCGTAGACCACGTCGACACCCTTGCCGCCGGTCAGGTCTTTCAGGCGTTCACGCAGATCGTCGGTCGTGTAGTTGATGGTTTCCGACGCGCCCAGTTCGCGGCAAATAGCCAGCTTCTCCTCGGTCGACGCGGCTGCAATGACGTGGGCACCCATCAGCACACCCAGTTGCACGGCCGCCAGCCCGACGCCCCCGGCCGCGCCCAGTACCAGCAGCGTTTCGCCCGGTTGCAGACTGGCCCGGTCTTTCAGCGCGTGGTACGACGTACCGTAGGTGTACATGGTCGACGCAGCCGTGACAAAGTCCATCCCGTCGGGCATGGGCAATGTAGCGTTGGCATCGGCCACAACCTGCTCGGCAAAACCCCCGTAACCCGTCATGGCAAAGACATGGTCACCGGTCCTGACCTGAGTTACCCCCTCTCCCACAGCCAGTACCCGCCCGGCCACTTCGCCCCCCGGCGCAAACGGCATGGGGGGTCGGATCTGGTACTTCCCTTCGATAATCAGTGTATCGGGAAAGTTAACCCCGCAGGCTTCTACGCCGATCAGCACCTGACCCTCAGCGGGTTGCGGATCGGGAACATCGGTGAGGGCAAGCGTTTCGGGCGGACCATACTGGCGGCAAAGAATGGTCTTCATAGGCGTATACAGTTGAGTGGTTTACAGTGGCTGACGCTTGTGTAGCCTGGACCGGTCCGCGCCACGGTGGTTGCCAGCGCGGGTCCACTGGTGCGGTTGGGCGTCAGGGCAACTGTTATAGACGGCAGCTTTTTGGTCGCTGTCGCGTCCACCCGGACCTGGAGCCGCGCCGGCGGGCCGGTCCAGGCTACTTCACTACCAAGCTACACGAGCGCGCCAACAGAGGCCCTAAATTACGCCGAAAGTGGGCAACGTAGGTACATTCTTCACCAAAGAGCCTGATGAGCATTTCAGAAAATGAGTCGGCACTGTAGTTTTACCAAAAACACGACTCATGCGTACATTCTCTACTATTCTGTTTCTGCTACTGACTTTACCCGGCTTCGCGCAGCAGAAAGAAACGCCCGCCGACAAAGACCGCCGGGCCATTTTGTTGATACTAAAACAGCAAACAATCGACTGGAACAGCGGCCGGACCGAACGGTTTATGAACGGCTACTGGCGCTCCGATTCGCTGACGTTTGTGGGCAAAGCGGGCATCACCTACGGCTATAAAGCGACACTCGCCAACTACAAAAAACGCTACCCCGGCCGGGCGGCCATGGGAACACTCAAGTTCGATATTCTCCAGATCGACTTTCCAGCCCCGAACCTTGCTTACGTTATCGGCGCGTACCACCTGACCCGCCCACAGGTCGGCAACGCAGACGGTCATTTTACGCTCCTATGGCGCAAGATTAAAGGCCAATGGCTCATTACCAGCGACCACAGCAGTCAGGATTAGCCGGACCCCACCCTACCCCTAACCCCTCCCCGTTAGGGAGGGGAACCACCAGTCACCTGTTCAATTCCCCTCCCTAACGGGGAGGGCGGTCCGGCGATCCGGTTAGGGGTGGGGTGGTCCTCCCCAGCCACAGCAACCCGTTCAGGATAAGCTGGTTCTGTTCGGGGCTGCTGAATGTGGCCGACAGCTCCCGGTTAGTACCGTGCTCGTAGTCGATGTCGTTGTGGCCCATGTTAAGGTACAGCATCCGGTACTTTTTATTTGTCCAGACGACGGGGTAATAGCCGCTGTGCCAGATTTCGTGCGGTTTCGGGCCGGTACCGAGCGGAAAACTCGTTGAGTCGATAGCCAGTAAAATGTCGATATCGGGGTTTTGGCGCAGCTCGTTTTGCCAGCGATACCACTCGTTGGGGGCGGCTTTAAACGTCTGGGGCAGGTGGCGCGTGATGGGGTGCGTCGGGACTTCGACGCGCAGGACAGCCGACGTCGGTCGCCAGGTGTTGCTGCCGTACTGACCCGACCCCAGAAACTGGTTGTGGTACCAGTCCCAGTTTTGCGGATAAGTCGACGGGGTGAGGGCGAAAGCCGCAAAGTGAAAGCCCATCCAGCCACCGCCCCGCTCCATATACTGCTGAAAAGCCGCCCGTTGCGCCGGTTCGTCAGGACGGGTATCGAGAAACAGGACGACCTGATAACGTGACAGAAAATCGGCGTTCAGGTTAGTCCAGTCACTGGTCGAGTCATACTGAAAGCCATGCTGAGCCGCCATTTTCGGAAACCACCGGTTGGCTTCGTGTACGAAACTGATGTGTGCCTGATCGTTTTTGGCCGTGTAAAACGCAATGACCCGAAAGGCCGGTTTTTTCTGCGCCTGACTGCCAATCGCGAGAAACAACAGCGGTATAAACAATAGAAATCGAACTACCGACATTGCTTAAAACGTATAAAACACCTGCGTTTGCAGACTGGCCCGGCCCGAAAAGTACGACGAATACGTCCCCTGTGGCAGATAATAATTGAACGTCGGCTGAACGGACAGCGACAGGTGGGTATTCAGCCGGCAGATAGCCCCCACCCCGACAGTTGGTACGACCGTTACGTCGTTCTGGTCAAGCCGAACCCTCAATTCCTGACCATTGCCGAT
This sequence comes from uncultured Spirosoma sp., assembly GCA_964581865.1. GTDB lineage: Bacteria > Bacteroidota > Bacteroidia > Cytophagales > Spirosomataceae > Spirosoma. The sequence continues at coordinate 48,168 of CAZOQC010000004.1, read as the reverse complement.
GTTGACGTAAGTTGACGAACGGAAACTCAGCAACACGCCCGCCGAGAAATAAGGTGATAGTCGACGGGGCGACGACTGAAAATTGACGAGTACCGGTACCTGGTAATGGTGCGAACGCGCCTGACCAATGAGCAGGTCGACAGGGATACCTGACGGATAAGTTGGCGGTTCCGTTCGGTTATAACTTATCCAAACCCCCGTCGAAACAGACCAGCGTGGCACAAATTCGTACTTCCCCATCACACCGTCGGTATAACCGTATCCCTTGGTTTTAGTGGTAAAATCAGGGAGCAGTATGCTACTCCCACCAGGAGTTGGCAGAAGCACATTCCGGCGTATGTTGGCATAACTGTACGTAGGTGCCCCGCTGATCGACAGTGAAAACTTACCCTGAGCAAAGCCGTTTTGCGCTGACAACAACACCGTTATGAACGCAGTAACGACACCAACGACAGTTTTCATGGTTCGGTCAGGATAAGGTGGCAGACAGGTTATTAACGAAACGGCCGGGGGCTTGCCCAACCCCGAATCCTCGGGTAAACGGACAAGCCCCCGGCCTGGTTAGAACAACATCTCCGCTTTAACAGCATCTTAACAAAACCGCTGTCTCACAGCCACTTCGGCCTTACTTCGCCGAGAACGTGTAGACAGTCGTAGTCTGATACGTCTGACCCGGCCGCAGTACCGTCGATGGAAATTGGGGCTGATTTGGCGAGTCGGGGTAGTGTTCGGTTTCAAGGCAGAGCGCGTAGCGTTTTTTAAACGTCACACCCCGGCCCGATAGCGTTCCATCGAGGAAGTTGCCGGTGTAGAACTGGATGGCCGGCTCGGTCGTTTCCACCGTCAGAATTCGGCCGCTCGTTGGTTCCATCACCGTAGCCGCCTTTTTCAGCGTCTTGCTGCTGTCGGTGAGTACCCACGCATGGTCGTAGCCACCGCCGTTTTTGATCTGCGTATCCGTCGAGTCGTTGATGCTTTGACCAACGACGCGGGGCTTTGTGAAATCGAAAGGCGTCCCGGCTACAGGTTCCAGCTTACCCGTTGGAATTAGCGTAGCGCTGACGGGAATAAACTTGTCGGCATAAATCGTCACGACATGATCCAGAATGTCGCGTTTGACGCCCCCCGTCAGGTTGAAATACGTGTGGTTGGTCAGGTTGACGACCGTCGGTTTATCGGTTGTGGCTTTGTAGTCGATCTTCAGCGCGTTGTCTTTTTGCAGTGTGTACGTCACCTCTACGGTCAGCGCGCCGGGGTAGCCTTCTTCACCATCTTTCGAGACGTACGCCAGTTTCAGGGCCGGTTCGTCGCCGTCGACGGGGGTAGCCGTCCAGACGCGTTTGTCGAAGCCTTTCGCCCCGCCGTGCAGGCTGTTGGGGCCGTTGTTGGTGGGCAGGGTGTATGCCTTGCCGTCGAGCGTGAATTTGCCGTTTGCAATCCGGTTACCGTACCGACCGATCAGCGCCCCGAAAAACGGCACCCCTTTCTCGTAACCGGCCAGCGAATCCATCCCCAGCGTTACTTCCTCAAATTTACCGTCTTTGTCGGGGGCCGTCAGCGACACGATAGTGCCGCCATAGTTGGAGATTTTGGCGGTCATGCCGGCCGCGTTGTGCAGGGTGTAGAGGTCAACGGCCTGCCCATCGGCCAGGGTTCCGAACGACGCTTTTTCAATACCGGCCTTTTGCTCGGTTTCTTTCTTTGGGGAACAGCTATTCATCATCAGTAAGCCGCCGGTCAGTACGGTCAGCATGAATCGGGTTGAAACAAACATAGGAGCTTGTGTTAAGAAGGCACCGGCTTTCGGTGTGTTATCGGTTTTCTGACTCCGTAAAGGCTTTTCACCAACGAATGTACTGACCGTTCCGACGAATTTCTAAACAGTCGTTCAGCGGTAGAAAAGCTTTACATTCGCGTTTTACTCGAGTAATCTCAACTTTTATCATGCAACGACGCGATTTTATCCGGCAGTCGGCTCTCCTGACCGCTGGCGCTCTTACCCTCAGCCAAACCAACCTACTGGCTGGTGCTCCTGCCAAAACCATCAGTCCATTCGGTGTACAGCTTTATAGTGTGCGCGACGTTATCGGCAAAGATCCGAAGGGTGTCATGACGCAGCTGGCTCAGATGGGCTACAAACAGTTTGAAAGCTACAGCGGTCAGCAGGGTTTTTTGTGGGGTATGACGCCCGCCGAGATGAAGTCGTTTCTCAACGGCATCGGCGTCAACATGGTCAGCACACACTTCAACTACGGCCAGCAGAAAGATAACGACAGCGAACTGCAAAAAAGCATCGACATGGCCAAAGGTGCGGGGCTGACGTACATCCTGTGCCCGTACATCGGCCCGCAGAAATCGTTCGACGACTGGAAACGCATCGCCGACCGGTTCAACGTCGTTGGGGAAATGGCCCGGAAAAGCGGGATGAAATTTGGTTACCACAACCACGATTACTCGTTCAAACCGCTCGACGGCAAGATTCCGCAGGAGTATCTGCTGGCCAACACCGACCCTAAAAACGTGATGTTCGAGCTGGACCTGTGCTGGATCGACGTAGCCGGGCAGGACACCGAAGCGCACCTGAAAAAATACGGCAAACGCTACGAACTCTGCCACATCAAAGACTACCGCAAAGTCGACGGCAAGCCCGTACAGAACGACCTCGGCAAAGGGGCAGTCGATTTCAAGAAAACGCTGCGTGTGGCCATGGACAACGGCATGAAATACTACATCGTGGAGCAGGAAGAATACCCCGGCGAGGTGCTGGTCAGCATGAAGAACGACGCCGATTACATGAAGGCGTTGTCTGTGTAGGATTTCAGTTTTCGGTATACGGTTTACAGTTCTCGGTTTTCGCCGGTGATCTGTCGCCTGCAATCACAGCGGGTCAAATGCTGTAAACCGTATACCAAAAACCGTATACTGCACTTAGAACGTAATCTTCGACAGCGTTCCGTCGCCCGTACTAATCAGGTACGCAGTGTGGCTGTCAGCCACTTTCAGATCGGTCGGCATATTCAGATTGTCGAGAATCAGCTCACTGGTAGTCCCTTTGGCCCGCAGCAGTCGGCCCGTTTTGGGCGCAAACCCCTGGGCACCAAACACGCCGTATTCGAGCACCAGATAATTGCCGATTCCATCGTTCTCGATATCGACCAGGCTATTGAAGGTTTGCTGGAACACGGTGGTGTTACCCGCGAGGTCCATGCGGTAGATAATCGCTTTGCCAGCCGGGAAGGGGAAACCAAGTAACGTGCTGATGGCAAACTGTCGGCTATCATAGGTAATCCCCGTCGGAACCGACTGAATAAACGGTGGCCCGACAGGAGTTGGGTTAGCGATACCCGGTACCGCCGTCACGACACTCAGTTGACCGGATTTCGACCGACGAACGATCGCATTGGCGGCTGCGTCGGCGAAGTAAAGTGCGCCATCGGGCCCCAGCGTCATGTTGTAGAGGTGCGACTCGCCGGTGTCGTCGGCAAATTTGTAGTCGATCACAAACTGCTGAATGTTTTCCGGCGTCAGGCTCCCGGCGGCAATCGGTGCGTTACCAGCCTTGATCGAAGCGAGACTAATCGTATACAGTCCTTTGGCGTTCAGGATGTATAGCATACCGTCGGCGGCAAGCAGGTGGTCGGTCGCGTCCAGTTCGTTGTCGGGACGTTTGAACGAGTACAGACCCGTAATAATCGGGTTTATCTTCCCGTCCGGCGTGATTTCCGACACGCGGCCGTCGTTGTTGCCCGTCCCTTGTTCGCTCACGAAGACACGTCCACCGGGATCAGTTTCGACCCCGATTGGCCCGACCAGTCCCGAAGTCAATACGGTCGCAACCGGTTGAACGGCATTGACAAGCTGGTGATCCTGACAGCTCGAAGCGAGACAACCTGCCAGAACGAAAGAAAGCACGGATGATTGACGCAGCATGATGGTATGTTGGTTAGATGAGGAAGGTATAGACTGCCGGGCCTACCCGACGGCGGCTGATACCGGGTCAGACTAAGCACCACATCCAAATCTAAAACTTTGACAATCAGCTAGTATCTCCAAGTTAGTTACCGGTCAACCTGGCTCCGATAGCTTACAGTTGCACTGCCTGTCCTGGCTGTTCGGGCCGGTGGAAATGGATACCCCGTTTTTCGAAGTACGGACCATAATTGTCGTATCGCTGCGTCACGAAAAACGGTTTGGCATACCCATCGTGCAGGGGCAGAAGCTGTTTTGGCTGCATGGCTTCCACAAAGCGGGCCACCGTCAGTTCCGTCAGGAAGGGTGCCATGACGGGGGTCATCAGCAACTCTACCCCACGAAATGCCAGCAACGTATCCGAAAACGAATCGGCCGTGTTCAGGATCCGCCCATCGATCAGGAAAGCAAACATCCGGGGTATCTGATCGGCCAGAATCGGCTCGTGCGGCACCTCGATGGCGGTCAGCGCGAACGGCCCCAGCTGGAAATCGCCCTCGCGGAGTTCATTGACGGCAATCCCTTCCGGCCTTAGTTTCTCAGCCACTTCTCCCGTCGACCAGACCTCGGCCCTGCTCAGCGCGACAATCTGCTTCAGCGCCTGAATATCGAGGTGGTCGGGGTGATCGTGCGTGATGATGACGTACGACACGGTTGCGAACGTATCTGGCGTGACCCGCCCGTCGATAAACGAAAATTTGCCGGGGTCGAACAGCAGTTGCTGTCCGTCTTTTTCCAGCAGCACACAGGAGTGAATGTATTTGGTGATCGTCATGGGTCAGGTCACTTGTCTGCTGCTATAACATGATCTGCCAGCGGTGGTTTAATTTCCGGGTTCGGGCAACCCGTTTGTGGCGCTGCTGCGGATAGCGTTTCGGAATGCCCCCTTCCAATGTATGATTGGTATACCACCCGCAGGCGGCAGACCTTTGGGTCAATCAACCGGGGCATCTGCCCTTACGACCATGAAAACCCTGTATCACCCCGCCCAGCCCTGGTGGCTCATGCATCTGCACAACGCCTGTTACGCCGGGATGGGCGTCGCGCTGCTCATTCACCCAACCGAAACGTCACCCCTGCGGACCGGCCTGCTCGGGGGCCTGCTCCTGCTGGCGGGTATCTGTACGCTCTCACTGGGGATTCGCCGTCGGCAGCGAGCCGAAACCGATAACCTGTGGTTCATTCTTTCCAGTGGTCGCGACATCGTTTTCGGCGTCTGGTTGCTAGCCGTACTGAATCAGCCGATGAGTGCCATGATCAACACCGTCGGGCTATGGGCTATCATCTACGCCTTTTTGCAGGCCATCGAGGCCAACTTCTACTTCCTCGGCACCCGCGCCAACGAAGACAAAGAATACCGGGTTGAACTTATTCACTTCGTCTGCGTATTCATTGCCGGCGGGTTTGCCTTTTTGCTCATCATGCGCCCCGACGGGCTAACGGCCAGTCTGGGCTACGTGGGCCTGTTTCTGGTGGGGCTTGGGGCTGCTCAGGAATTACTCACGCGGCTGCTTCAGCGCGACGCCGAACAATAGTACAGGAGCCTTGTTAAGCCAGATACACCTACTGCTGACCCATGGCCGTTCATACACATCCGCATACGATTCGGCTTAAACTTGGCTTGCTGGTTCTGCTGACGGCTGGTTTAGTGATAACGGCTTTTAGTCGGCATAACAGGCCGGCACCTGCCCCGCCAGCAGCCCATACCCAAGCCACCGGTATGGTCGGCGGGCCGCAGCCTGAGCAGGGGCCAGACCAGCCCGTTGCCAACGCACTCAGACGGTAAATTATCGACAAAAGTTAAGATGGGATTGTTAGTATGTTCGACTCGTTTTCTACGCCCATCCTGCTGCTGATTTTTGCGGTTGCCGCAGCCGTTGTCTGGCGGGCGGGTACCGTACTGTCCGACACGACCGATGTACTGGACAACCGGTTTAAACTGGGCGAAGCACTGGGCGGCACCATCGTACTGGCCGTAGTCACCAACCTGCCCGAAATTGCGATCACCGTCAGTGCATCGCTCAACAATAAAGTCGAGCTGGCTGTGGGAAATATTCTGGGTGGTATTGCCCTGCAAACCGTCGTGCTGGTGCTGCTCGACGCATTCGGCGTAGGCAAGGAAGCGACGCTGACCTCGAAGCAATCGTCGCTGTTACCAATACTGGAAGGGGCACTGGTCATCGCCATGCTGACGCTCGTCGTCATGGGGCATCAGCTCCCCGGCACGGTCCTTTTCGCCCGACTGACGCCCGTCGACCTGGCCTTGGTCGCCGTATGGGTCGCGGGTGTTTGGCTCATCAGCCGGGCGCATCAGGGGCTTCCCTGGCATACTACCCCGCCGACGAAGCCACCCGACAAAGGACAGCCGAACACCGACAAGCGCAGCACGGAGCAAACATTACTGCGCTTTGGTATTGCCGCGCTGGCAACGCTGGCGGGTGGGGTAGCGCTGGAGGAAAGTGGCGATGCGATGTCGAAGCAACTGGGTATGGACGGCATCCTCTTCGGCGCGACCGTACTGGCTGCGGCCACCTCCCTGCCCGAAGTATCGACGGGACTGGCAGCGGTCAAAAACAAAGATTATACGCTGGCCGTCAGCGATATTTTCGGCGGCAACGCGTTTTTGCCGGTACTGCTCGTGCTGGCCACGGTTATTTCGGGGCAACCCGTTCTGCCCACGGCCCAGAAAAGCGACATCTACCTGACCGGACTGGGTATTCTGGTTACAATCCCGTTTATCTGCGGGTCACTATTCCGGCCCAAACGCCAGATCGCCCGCATGGGACTCGACTCGTTCGTCGTACTGATCGTCTACCTGATCGGAGCCGTCGGCCTGTTTACACTGGCGAAGTGAACCCCAGCCCCTCCCCGTTAGGGAGGGGCTGGGGTTGTTTTACCGGTTGGCGTTCCAGACCAGAATCGTGCAGCCGCTGGGGCTGGTCGCGTGGTGCTCGGTACCGACGGGATAGTACAGATACGCACCCGACTCAAAGGCTTTTCCATTCTCCACCTGCGGGTCGACATAGACGCCATCGACCACAAACACTTCGTCGGGTACGGAATGCGCGTGTACCGGAAATGCGCGCCCGGCCCCGATGCGGATCAGCGTTCGTTTTTCGCCCGGCAGGCTCCGCAGCATACATTTTTCAACGCCTTCGGTTACAGTTTCCCACGTCAGGTCTGATGGGTTTACGGCGGCTATCGTAGTCATAGGTTCGTTGGTTTTGTTACGTAACCGGTAAACGGGAATGTACGCGCCAAAATTCACGCGCCGGGCGAATCGTTCGGCGTATCAATGCTGACGCGTCGCTTCCCAATCGCTCCGAACCCTTATTTTTGTCTCATACTATCAATACCGTGTGCTCATGCGGGTACCGGTGGTTCGAATCCCTCGCTCTCTGTTGCTATTCCTGCCCTATGTTCGATTTTCGCCTGACCGTTTTTTACACCGTTGCCAGGCGGCTGAGTTTTACCAAAGCAGCCGCCGAACTGTTTGTAACGCAGCCTGCCATCACCAAGCACATTCAGGAACTGGAAAGTCAGCTCGGTATGGCCCTGTTCGACCGGCGGGGCAATCAGATCAGCCTGACGACGGCGGGCAACGTGCTACTGCGCCACGCCGAAACGATCATGGGCGTATACCGGCAGATTGAGTTCGACCTGAACGCGCTGAAAGGGCAACCCGGCGGTCGGCTGCGGCTGGGTGCCAGTTCGACCATCGCGCAGTATGTGATTCCGGCCGTACTGGCCCGCTATCAGGAGCAGTCACCCGACGTAACGCTGTCCTTGCTGAGCGGCAATACCGATCAGATCGAACAGGCGCTGCTCAGCGACGATATTGACCTGGGTCTGGTTGAAGGGCGCACGCACCACAGCGACATCCGGTATACTCCCTTCGTGAAAGACGAACTCGTGCTCGTCTGCCGCGCCGACCACCCGCTGGCCAGTCGCGACGAGATTACGCAGGATGAACTGAAAACGATTCCAATTGTCCTGCGCGAACGTGGTTCGGGGTCGCTGGAAGTGATCGAGCACGCGCTGCGCGGGCTGGGACTCCGCCCGGCCGATTTGAAAATTGGGATGCAGCTGGGCAGTACGGAAGGTATCAAATCGTACCTGAGCAGTTCGCAGAGTATGGCGTTCGTCTCGATCTTCGCCGTGCAGGACGAACTAAAAAGCGGCACCCTGCGTGTGCTCGACGTAGCGGGCCTGACGATCCAGCGCGACTTCTATTCGATTCAGTTACAGGGTGTCAGCGAGGGGCTGGCCGACACGTTCATGCGCTTTACCCGCCAGCACTACGCCCGGCGGTAGCCTTACCGAACCTGCATCTGTTCCGCAAACGCGGTAGGCGATACAATCCGGCACAACCCGAAGGGGTCCAGTACCAGCAGGTCTTTATCGCCGGTAATCAGGTAGTCGGCGCCGACGAACTCGGCCAGTTGCAACACGTGATTATCGTCGGGGTCACGGCAGAGGGTGGGCAGCGGACTGGTCGGTTCAACCAGCACTATAGACTCCTGAAACGTTCGCATGACCACTGTAAGCTGCGTATCGTTCAGCGTGAATTTGTCGCGCAGAATTCGGTTCACTTCATTCGTGATGAACGGAGAAACAAATACGTCTGCTTCCTCCAGACAGTACAGACAAACGCGGCTCGGCAACCCACCAAATCGAAAATGCGACAAGTAAACGTTCGTATCGATCACGATCGTCATGACACGTTGTCAAGCAGGTCTTCGGCCGATTGATAGGGTCCTTTGCCTGCCATAATCTGTTGTACGTCAGCAGAGTTTTTCTGAAACAGGAAAGCCCGTAATGCCCGATTAAGGCGTGTTTCTACCGTTTGTTTCTCGGCTGACGAAAGCTGTTCCCACAGTCGGAACGTATCGTCCGGCACAGGTATAGGAAGGGTTTGCATACCATTTTCGTTTTACCAAGTTTACCAAAAGACAACCGTATTTCCTACGCATTCATGCGCTTTACCCGCCAGCACTACGCCCGGCGGTAGCCTTACCAAACCTACATCTGTTCCGTTGGGTGCTGGAATTTTTCAGATTCTGTCGTCTTCGGGGAGTAGGGAATCGTACGCCAGCTCCACAAACGCATGGGCAAATTGCTGAACGGCGGTGGCCGTGGCTGCGTCGGTGATGGTTCCGGTTTTGTCTATTTTTCCCTTAACCGCCTGAATCAGCAGCGTCGTGTCAGAAGACAGACGAGGGGGTAAACGTTTTCATTATCAGGTACAGTTCTTTGTGCCCCATCTCGCCGTTTACCGATGCCGTAATCAGGCCGCTGGGCTTACCGTCGAGCGTAGGTTTGTCAGCGGGCAGATATGTCACATCGCGCAAATGGCCGGACCGACGCTTCGGTCGCGGTGATAAACTAGTAGTTGCTGGTACGCCAGCACATGAGTAATGTCGACAGGGAGAACGTGAAAGTCAGCCGGAAGCAACCGGTCGAGTGGATAGCGTACTGTCGGCCTGCCAATGTTTGTCTTGGTAGCAATTTCCCACAACGACACGATGCTGAATCACTTTTCATGGGCAGGGTCTTCAAGGATGTCACTCCATTTGGTCAGTGACTGTGGAGCATCATCAGGATGCCAGAGTAGAATGTACGTATCAATCAGCAGACGCATCACATGTAGTCGTTAAAATCGTCAGCTATGTATGTAATCACTTCTTTGCCAGCCCCAAACCGGTTTGGCAGTCTCGGCAAGGATTCGGTTACGGCCTGCTGGTCTTTGGCCTGCTTAAAATCCAGAAACTCCACAGAGGTCAGCACTTCGGCCCGTAGTTCGGGCGATAGCTGACTGACTTTAGCATCGATCAGTTCTACAACAGACCTCGTTCGGTTCGTTTACTGCCAACTATACTCAACAACGCAATGCCGTCTGCTAGCGCCGTTTCGTGGCCCTATTCATTGCCGATAGCCCTGCATAACGGCCGGTAATCGAGCATCAGTAGCTGTGATTGGCCCCGCCCGGCCGGGGGTGGTATCTTTGTAGCACGTAAAAACAACCACGCTATGAACGCCGTACCCACCCACTCCAAACGCTGGCAGCAACAGGCGCAGCACCTGCTCGACCATCGCTTCACGACCCGTCAGCTGCTTTTTATCGGAGCCGTCATTCTCTGCCTGACGCCGGTGATGTCGCCCCCGCTGGCCCTGCTGCTGGGTCTGGTGATCGCGCAGTTTATCGGCCACCCGTACCTGCACCTTAACCATAAAGCGACCCACTGGCTGTTGCAGGCTTCGGTGGTGGGGCTGGGCTTCGGCATGAATGTACACAGTGCGGTGCAGGCCGGTAAAGAAGGTGTCCTGTTTACGGTGGCGTCCATCGCCGGTACGCTGACGGTCGGGATTCTGCTGGGCAAGTGGCTGAAAATAGATAAAGTTACCGCCCACCTGATTGCGGCCGGTACGGCCATCTGCGGAGGAAGCGCCATTGCCGCCCTGTCGCCGGTGATGAAAGCCGAGGAAAAGCAGCTATCCGTTGCGCTGGGTACGATTTTTATTCTCAACTCGGTGGCGCTGCTGGTCTTTCCGGCCGTCGGGCACTGGTTTCACCTGACCCCCAATCAGTTCGGGCTGTGGTGCGCGCTGGCCATCCACGACACGAGTTCGGTGGTAGGCGCAGCCGCCCGGTTTGGACCGGAAGCCCTGCAGGTCGCAACGACCGTCAAGCTGGCGCGGGCGTTGTGGATCATCCCCGTCGCGCTGGGTACGGCTGTGCTGTTCAAAACCGGCAAGGGTACCGTCACGATTCCGTATTTCATTGGCCTGTTCATCCTGGCGATGATTGTTCACACCTACGTACCCGCCATCAAACCGGTGGCCGACGTGCTGGTCAAACTGGCCCACAGCGGCCTGACGCTGACATTGTTTCTGATCGGGGCCGGGCTATCCGGCAAGGTCATCCGGGCGGTGGGCTGGAAACCGCTGGTACAGGGTGTCGTGCTGTGGGCGTTGATTTCTGCCGCGTCGCTCTGGGCGATTCTGACTTTTTAGATGAAAGAGGAGAGAGAAAAGACCTGGCAACTATCTTTCTTATTTCGTCCCGCTTCTTCCTCCTTTTGCCTTGACGGTTGTATAGGATTATATTTCACGGCCTACTTTGTCATCCCGAGCCTGCGAGGGATCTTCGTTCAAAGCAACCGAAGCCACCTACCAGCGAAGATCCCTCGCAGGCTCGGGATGACAAAGTAGGCCGTTTTGGACGGAGATTATACAATCCTGAACAACCTCTTATGTCTCTCCTCTTTCGTCTCACTCCAGTAAATTGCGTAACCCTTTTGCTTCACTTCGTATGAAAACCAATCAATCCGACTCATCGCTGTTCAACCGGCGGGGCTTTCTGAAAACTTCCTCGCTGGCGACGCTGACGAGCCTGCTGGGTACCAACATCGTTTTTGCCGACAGGCTGCCGAAGCACTACCTGCCGCTGGTGTTCGACGGGCAAATCGACCCGATGGCGACCAAAAACAAGAATATGGTGGTGCTGAACGACAAGCCGTGGAATGTCGAGACGCCCGCTTACCTGCTCGACGATGCCGTCACGCCCGCCGACAAGATGTTTATCCGCAACAACGGCCTGATTCCCGAAACCATCGACGTAAAAAACTGGACGCTGACCATCAACGGTGAATCCGTTAAAGCGCCGAAAACCTACACGCTGGCTGACCTGAAAACGAAATTCAAACCCTACACCTATCAGCTCGTGCTGGAGTGCGGAGGCAACGGCCGGGCGGGGTATTTTCCGAAAACGTCGGGCAACCAATGGACCGAAGGGGGTGTTAGCTGCGCCGAGTGGACGGGTGTCCGGCTGAAAGACATTCTGGCAGATGCGGGCATCACCGACACGGCCGTTTACATCGGCTACTACGGGCAGGACCTGCACCTCAGCCGCGACCCGAAGCAGCCGGTTATCTCGCGGGGAGTGCCCATCGCCAAAGCCCTCGAAGACGAAACGCTGATCGCCTGGGCCATGAACGGGCAGGACATTCCGCTGGTGCACGGCTACCCCCTGCGGCTGGTGATTGGTGGCTGGCCCGCGTCGGTATCGGGCAAGTGGCTGCACACGATTGCCGTCCGCAACAAAGTCCACGACGGGGCCAAGATGACCGGTAAAAGTTACCGGGTTCCCATCCATCCGGTGCAGCCGGGCGTCGATCCACCAGCCGATCAGTTCAAAATTATCGAGTCGATGCCGATCAAATCGGTAATTACGTTTCCGCAAACGGGACTGGAGCAGCCGATGGGCCAGAAGCTGTCGCTGCGGGGTCATGCGTGGGCGGGCGACCGGGTGGCGAAGGAGCTGCACGTATCGATCGACTTTGGCGAAACCTGGCAAAAAGCGGACCTGAAAGCGCCAAAAAATCGCCTGGCGTGGCAGCACTGGACCGCCGACGTAACCTTCCCGACGCAGGGTTACTACGAAGTATGGGCGCGGGCGACCGACGACAAAGGCGTATCGCAGCCGATGGTGATGCCCCAGTGGAACCCTGAAGGCTACATCAACAACGCCTGCCACCGCATCGCTGTGAAAGTGGTTTAAATTCCTGTTTTGTCTCAAACAGCATCCTGCTGTTTGTCTGATCTCATCCAATCAAACAGCAGGAATGCTGTTTGAGACAACTTACCTATGAACAACATACCGTTAGTCAGAAAATACCGCTGGCTCGTTGCCAGCCTGTGCGTGTGGTTATTATGTGCCTGGGTGGTCCGGCAGCCGGTGGTTCAGCAGCCGGTTCCGGCGAAGAAAGCCGCAGCCAAAGCCCGCACCACAACGGCAGCGCATCGACCCGTGACGGCCCGAAAACCCGCAAAAGCAAAACCGGCTACTGCGGTTGCGGCTACTGAAACGGCTCCCACCGACGCCACGGCACTCAACGCGCAGGGCGTGGCGGTCGACGCTGAAACGGGGCTGGCCCTGGGCGACAACATGGTGCTGGTAAAAGGCCAGTGCACCGTTTGCCACAGCAGCAAGCTGGTGTTACAAAGCCATTTCGACCGCGAGAAGTGGATCGAACGTATCCGCTGGATGCAGCGAACGCAAAAACTGTGGGACCTGGGCGACACCGAAAAACCGATCCTGGATTATCTGGTCAAGAACTACGGCCCCCTCCCCAACAACTTCGACGGTCGACGGCTCCCGCTCGATGCGCCCCGCTGGCACACACGGTAAGCCACTTAGGCTATTGATACAAAGCCGGAACACCAACAATGTTCCGGTTTTTTCATTTATGCCTTACCGATGAGTATAACGGCCAAAACGTTCGGCTTTTTCATTGATAATCAGTGCTTATCACGCCACATCGATGAAGATTTGCTTTACCATTTTATATACTGTACTGATCACTACAGGCTGCAACAGACAGCCTGACGAAGCGGCTACCACATTGCGCCTTCCTGTTACGTTCAAACAAGGGTACGGACCATTCTATCCGGGTTTTGGCAGGCTTAATGCCGAGCAGGCAGATGATCCCGTCTGGGGGAAAACATACCACCCGATTAAGGGAATTCCCCATCATTGGAGTAGTCCTGTAAAGAGTCAGATCAGACTGGATTTTCAGCAGTTTATCTACCAGCAGGTAAGAGCTGGCAATCTTGACCAGGCCACATACGACGCCTATAACAAATCACCTGACTGGCTGCGTGATACAACTGAGTTATCGGCTAAGCCAATCAGGTGTTACATCTACGTTGTGCGGGGGTTTGACGAACACGTAGGCAAGTGGGCTATTCTGGTCGACACGAATAATAACCTTGATTTCGCCGACGAAACCCCAGTTTATCCGGAAGCCATTCAGCCAAAAGAAATCCCTGATAAGGTCACGAACAGCCGCACCATTCGGTACGAAACTTATCAGGACGGTCAGGTAAAGACGGCTTACGTGCCAATTACATTCCGGTACTACGGTAATACTTTTATGTATAATTTCCCCCGTCATGCCATTGCGACAGCAACCGTAGACGGCGATCCGTATGCGTTAGTTATTGACCCTGGTTTGTTACGGCTCGACTTTGAAGGATCCACAATCGCACTAGCGTCGTCTATCCGACGTAATGGCCGGGTAGATGAGCAGAAGCTGATAAAAGTTGGTGACGAAATCGAGCTGGGGGGCGTCCTCTACCGCAATAACGGGATCTCGCCCACCGACAATTTATTGGTACTCGAACCGGTGAACGCTGGTACAGCAGCGACGAACCCGCTCCAGAACGGCCACATCTTTCAACCGTTTACAGACGTTGATTTCAGCACACGCAAACAGGTGTCGCTTCAGCAGTTGCGGGGCAAGTATGTGTACGTTGATTTTTGGGGAACATGGTGCAAAGGCTGTGTTCAGGATATGCCAAACCTGAACGCGCTATATCAACGTATTGATAAGCGTAAAATCGAATTTATTGGCATCAACTGTGGAGATTCACCCGATAAACTCAGATCGTTTCTCGAAAAGCACCGTACAAACTGGCTTCAGGTGAGGGCCACATCGACCAACAAACTTCAAGACAGGTACAGTGTCAGTGATTTTCCCACGTCCGTGTTGCTCGATCCATCCGGCCGTATCATTGCCCGTGATTTGCGTGGCGATGTGCTGACTGACACGCTAACCCGACTACTCCGCAACCAGTAGACATTCCTGTCAGCGCAATTCAACTATTCTATTGCACTTTTCGCGTACACCTACCCATCCGTTGGCAATCATTACTATTTTGTACTGATTTATACGGACATATGCGAAAACAGTTACTGATTCTTTTTCTTACTGCCTTTGTTTTCGGTCGTGGCTACGGGCAATCCTTCAAACCCAAACAGTTACGCGAAGCCACCGTCGAACAGTTGCACACGGCTATGCAGGCCGGTAAGCTGACGGCCGTTCAACTGGTGCAGCTGTACCTCGATCGCATCGACGCATACGACAAGCAGGGGCCGTTTATCAACGCCCTGATTATGGTCAACCCAAATGCGCTGACCGAAGCCCGGCGACTCGATTCGCTGTACAAGGCGACGGGGAAATTCGTCGGACCGCTCCACGGCATTCCGGTTATTGTCAAGGACAACTACAACACTGCCGACATGCCGACCACCAACGGGACGCTGGCGATGAAGACGTCGATACCGCCCCGCGATGCCTTCGTTGTCAAGCGAATCCGGGACGCAGGGGCTATCATCATCGCGAAGTCAAATCTGGCGGAGTTTGCTACGTCGGGGCATTTTTCGGTGAGTTCGATTCTGCCGGGCTACTCGCGCAATCCCTACGACACGCGCCGGACAACGGCCGGGTCGAGCGGGGGGACAGCAGCAGCCGTAGCCGCCGATTTTGGCACCATCGGACTCGGCACCGACACGGGCAGCTCGATCCGGGGGCCGTCGTCGCATCAGAGTCTGGTTGGGTTTCGGCCCACGCTGGGGCTGGTCAGCCGCGACGGCATTGCCCCGCTGGCCATGACCAACGATACAGGCGGCCCTATCTGCCGGACGGTGGAAGATGCGGTTCAGGTACTCGACGTCATTGCGGGCTACGATAAAGCCGACACCGTTACCCGCCGGAGTGCGGGGAACCGACCGACGTCGTACCGGCAGTTTATGGACAAGAATGGCTTGAAAGGAGCCCGGATCGGCGTATTCCGGCAGCTGGTTACGCCCAAAAATTCCGATCCACAGGTGTATGCCCTGTTCAACAAAGCACTCGACGAACTACGCGCGGCCGGGGCTATCGTGATCGACTCGGTGCGGGTGCCGGAACTGGACACAATCAACAAGTCGTTCGACACGATCCCGCAGCTTCGGCGGGATTTCAACCTGTACCTGGTGAATCTGGGTCCGAATGCTCCGCACAAATCGCTGCGATCAATTATCAAGTCGCGGCAGTTTCACCCGTCCATTGAAAAGACGCTGCTTGATGCCGACGCCGACACGCTGGCTCCTGAAGCGCACAAGGGATGGGGCAAAAACATGGCCCTGCGCGCCCGTCTGCGTCAGTTGCTGCTCCGGGCGATGGACTCCACGGGCGTCGATGTGCTGGTCTATCCGTCGTTCAGCTACCCGCCCCGGCTCATCGGCGATTTGAACACACCATCGGGCACGAACAACAACGCACTGTCGCCCCCGACAGGTTTTCCGGCCTTTACGGTGCCGATGGGATTCACATACAACGATTTACCGGCGGGTTTGCAGTTCTTCGGCCGGCCGTTCAGCGAACCGACGCTTGTCCGGCTGTGCTACGCCTACGAGCAGGCGACGCACCACCGCCACCCGCCCGCCACGACGCCCGTGCTGCCCAAACACAGACGTAAAGCCACCGCCTTGTAGACCCATGTTTGTCATCCCAACGACAGGAGGGATCTTCGGTAGAGAGAAGCCAGTTGGCTCCTATCGAAGATCCCTCCTTTGTCGGGATGAAAAACATGCGGAGTAAATACAGATTAAAAGCGGCTTACGTCCCCGGAATGAGATCGATCAGGCTGCGGCCTTTCGTGGCAACGGCTTCCTTGACCTGATTGCGGATAAAATGGGTGATAATGCTGCCCCGGTCGCTTTCACCACGAACCATCGCTTTCGTGAATTCCAGTACCTGCTCGGTCGTGATTTTACCCGGCATCGGCGGTTCATTCTGGTCAACGATACAATCGATCAGGACGGGGCCGTCGTGGGCGAGGGCTTCGCGGATAATGCGGTCGGCGTCTTTGGGTTCGCTGATGGTAAAGCCGGTCGCTCCGCAGGCACGGGCGTACTGCGCGTAGTCGATGGATTCCAGTTCAACGCCGTATTCGGGGTTGCCTTCCATCACAATCTGCTCCCACTTGATCTGCCCGTACGAGTTATTGTGGAAGATAAACAGCTTGATCGGCAGCTTGTACTTCACCGCCGTCGCCATCTCGCCCATCAGCATCGTAAAGCCGCCGTCGCCGACCAGCGCCACCACCTGCCGGCCGGGGTACGCCACCGACGCGGCAATAGCATACGGAAAACCCGACGCCATCGTCGCCAGCAGGCCGGACGTGGAAAACAGCATATTCTCTTTCATCTGAATGTGCCGGGCCACCCAGGTCGTATTGTTGCCGCAGTCGCAGGTCACGATGGCGTTGTCGGCCAGCAACGGGCTGACGTTGTGCGGAATTACCTGCGGTTTCATCGGCATTGTATCCTGCGTACCGCGCTGCGTCAGCAGTTCACGCCAGTGCCCCATTCGCTCCTGCGCCTTTTCCAGAAAACTCCGATCCGTTTTGCGCTGAATCAGCGGCAGCAGGGCCTGCAACGTCGATTTTCCGTCGCCCAGCAGCCCCACGTCGACGGGTGTACGCAACCCGATGTGCGACGCATCGAGGTCGATCTGAATGGTTTTAGCCTGACCGGGTTTGGGGTAGAATTCAAAGTACGGGAAGTTCGTGCCGATCATAATCAGGGTGTCGCACTCCTCAATCGCGTCCTGCGACGGGGCCGTACCGAGCAGCCCCAGCCCGCCCGTCGTGTAAGGGTTATCGTCGGGCACGACGCCCTTACCGAGCAGGGCCTTAATAATCGGACCACCCACAGCCTCAGCCAGTTGAACGACTTCCTCACGGGCACCCAGCGCCCCCCGGCCAGCCATCACAACGACCTTCTTACCGGCATTGATCACGTCGGCCGCCAGCCGTAGCTGATCCATCGTCGGTGCCACGGTGTACGTCGTTTTGGTGACGCTGCTGTGGTCGGCGATGTTCGGCGTCGACCGCGTATCGTCGCTGACGGTCCAGTCCTGGTAATCTTTCGGAAACGAAATGTGCGTAACGGTACGCTGCCCGAGCGAAGTTCGAATGGCCTGATCGAGCACGTTGACGACGTGGTTCGGTCCCATTACGCGTTCGTTGTAAACCGCCAGGTCGGTAAATACCTTCACCAGATCGAGGTCCTGCTGGTAAAATGTCCCGCTGATGTCGTGGGCCGCGCTACCCGTAATGGCCAGCACCGGCTGACCGTCGTACTTAGCGTCGTACAGCCCGTTCATCAGGTGAATACCCCCGCAGCCCGACGTCACGATGCAGACGCCCAGCTTACCGGTAAATTTGGCGTAGCCGCAGGCCATAAACGCAGCCGCTTCTTCGTGCCGCACCTGAATCAGTTTGATTTTGTCTTCGTGCGTTCGCAGCGATTCGTAAATGCCGTTGATACCATCGCCGGGTAGGCTGAATACGGTATCGACACCCCATTCGATTAGTCGTTCGACCAGCAGGTCAGCGCCAGTTTTAGCCATGATTGTTGTCCGTTGAGTTGGTTAGACCAGGTTTGTCAACGTATAACAGCCGACCATTGCACTTGTTGCCCGTATAATCAGCCAACGGGCTTCTACCAGCCTTCCGGTGGCGAAATAGACTGCCTTTCGCGCACTTTTGCTGGTTTAAAAAGCGATTAAGAGTTCGCTTTACCCCGATAAACCCCACCCCAACCGGATCGCCGGACCGCCCTCCCCGTAAGGGAGACGGTCGGCCGCTGCCGGGCTTCGCCTTTCGAGTACTTTTAGCCCCTCCCTTACGGGGAGGGCGGTCCGGCGATCCGGTTGGGGTGGGGTTTATCCGGTGGGGTCTTGTACTATCAAACGCCAGCTGGCTTTTCCTGTCCGCGCAGGAAACCCGTTTCGTCGCGGCCGAAATGGTATAGCTTGGCGACGTCGTTGCGGAGCCATTCCAGCACGGGCAGCGCGAACACTACCAGCGCGAGGGCGGTACCCGTAAACGGAGCCAGCCAGTAGAGCCAATGGTCCGTCCAGATGCCGGTGACCAGGGCGGGGCCGAAGCTGCGGGCGGGGTTGGCACTGCATCCCGATAGCGGGGCCTCCAGTCCGACCAGTACGGCAAACAGAATTGGGATGGTATAGGGCGTGTACGGTTTCAGCCGGTCGTGGGCCGTGAACAGTAGGATGGTAGCGACCAGCAGAAACGTCGACAGCACCTCCCCCGCAAAAGCCGCCTGTAAACTCGGGCCCGGCACCGTAACGCCCTCGTGCTGACTCGCGCCCATCGTTCCCCAGACGGTCATCAACGCCCAGGCCCCCAGTACGGCCCCCGTAAGCTGCGCCAGCACGTAGCCCAGCAGCCCCCGCCACGGCATCAGCCGACGCCCGAAAAAAGCCAGCGTCACAGCCGGGTTCAGGTGTGCCCCGCTGATGCGTCCCAGTGGCGACAGCGTAATCAGGCAACCGGTCGACCCGAATAGAAAGCCCGTCAGCACCCGACGCCAGAGCGGATTCGGCAACCACTCCGCCACGGGACTACCCGTACCAAAATCAAAAACCACGGCCGACAGACCGCCGAAAAGCAGCAGCGCCGTACCGATACATTCAGCCGCCAGCGCCTTCCACTCGTTCTGCTTCATCACTAGGTACGTTACGGACAGATTCAGTTGCTAAAGTAGTAGGGCTGCGTTGCCGGCGATGTTGTTACAAAATCAACACGAGCGTTCCGCCGATAATCAGCGCTGCCCCCAAAGCCATTTTCCAGGTCAGCACTTCCCCCAGAAACAGCACCGACAGTACGATGGCAATGGCAACGCTCAGTTTATCGACCGGGGCCACCTGCGACACCTTACCGAGTTGCAGTGCTTTAAAATAGCAGATCCACGACAGCCCGGTTGCCACACCTGATAGCCCCAGAAACAGCCAGTTCTGGCGCGTCAGGGTGGGTAATGTGTCGATACCCCCGCGCCAGAACACCAACCCCCACGCCACGACCAGAATCACAACCGTACGAATGGCCGTAGCCAGATCGGTGTTGACGCCTTTGATACCCACTTTCGCCAGAATAGCCGTCAGCGCAGCAAACAGAGCCGACAGTAATGCATAGATCCACCACATAGATACCGGGTTTGTTGACTAAACCAGAAACAGACCAGACTGTCTTTACCGAATTTGCCCAGGCGTGTGGCTCCGTTTGTAATCTACAAAAGCTACCCATTTACTGGTTTTTTGTAAACCATGCCTGCCGGGTTGGGTTAGGTTCGGACAACTGACCCCGTTTTCGGCCCTCCCCTATGAAAGCAGCCGTTTTTCACAAACCCGGCGACATCCGTTACCAGCAAACGGACGACCCGACGATTGAGCAACCGCGCGACGTAATTCTGCGCGTGACCTCTACCGCCATCTGTGGCTCTGATCTGCATATCTACGACGGCTTTCTGCCCCAGCTTCGCGAGGAAGTACTCGGACACGAGTTTATGGGTATCGTTGAAGAAGTCGGTTCGGAGGTAACGAATTTTAAGAAGGGTGACCGTGTCGTAGTGCCATTTACAGTAGCCTGTGGACACTGCTATTTCTGCCAGCATCAGCTTCAGATGCACTGTGAGCACTCAAATCCGGAACACTACGGTCCTGACGGGGGGCTGCTGACCGAGAAAGGTGGTGGTCTGTTTGGCTATTCCGACCTCTACGGCGGCTACAACGGCGGACAGGCCGAATATGTCCGGGTGCCATTTGCCGATTATGGCCTGCGGCATGTACCTGAAGGTCTGAAAGACGAGCAGGTTCTGTTTCTGACCGACATTTTCCCGACGGGCTGGAGTTCCATCGAGTGGGGTGAATTGAAGGGCGGTGAAACGGTTGCCATTTTCGGGTCCGGTCCGGTGGGGCTGATGGCCCAGAAATCAGCCTGGATTCAGGGGGCAGGGCGCGTCATCGCTATCGACCCGGTCGAGTACCGGCTGGAGCGGGCCCGGCGCGTCAATAAAGTCGAGACACTGAACCCGCACGAGGTCGACGTGGTCGAAGCCATCCGCAGCATGACCGAAGGGCGTGGGGCCGACCTGTGCGTCGATGCGGTGGGTATGGAAGCCGAACGCTCCATCTTCGACAAAGCCAAAGCCGCGTTCAATCTGGAGAAAGGTACGGTCAGCGTGCTGGAAACCTGCCTGCGGGCCGTGCGCCGGGGCGGCATCGTGTCGGTTGTCGGCGTCTACGGTACGCCCTTCGACAACTACCCGCTGGGCCGCATCTTCGACAAGGGCCTGACGCTGCGCTACGGACAGTCGCAGGTTCACAAAAACATCGATCACCTGCTCAATCTGGTTGTGGAAGGCAAGGTCGTGCTCGACGACATCGTGTCGCACGTGCTGCCGCTGGCCGAAATTTCGCGCGGCTACGACATTTTCAAAACCAAGCAGGACGACTGTACTAAAGTTATTCTGAAACCATAAACAAGTTCGTGGTTTGTGGTTTGTCGTTCGTAGTTGACTACCATAGCCGTCAGTACTGCCGCAGCAACGACAAACCACGAACGACAAACTACTAACAAACATACCAATGAACGGAAAAACTGCCCTGATTACCGGTGCCAGCAGTGGCATCGGCCGCGAACTGACCCGCCTGTTTGCCAAAGACGGCTACAATCTTGTGCTGGTCGGTCGCGATGAAGAATCACTCAGCCAGCACGCTTATAACCTGAATAACCAGTACGGCACGGAAACGACGATCATCAGCAAAGACCTTGCTGACCCCGCTGCGCCCGATCAGATTTACGCCGAAACGACCAGCAAGAACATGCAGATCGACATACTGGTCAACGATGCGGGCTTTGGCGAATACGGCATGTTTGCCACCGAAACCGACATCCAGAAAGAACTGAGCGTCGTGCAGGTCAACGCCGTGGCCCTGATGCACCTGACCAAGCTGTACCTCCGCGATATGGTCGACCGCAATCAGGGAAAAATCCTGATGCTGGGGTCGGAAGTGTCGGTATTTCCTAATCCGATGATGGCCGTTTATGGCGCGACCAAAGCGTTTATTAAATCGTTCAGCGAAGCCATCCGCAACGAGCTGAACCATACCGACGTCTCGATTACGGTATTGATGCCGGGCGCAACAAACACCAATTTCTTTAAAGTCGCCGGGGCCGAAAACGCCAAAGGAGCCGACCCCAACAAAACCGCCGACCCGGCACAGGTCGCGAAAGAAGGCTACGAAGCCCTGATGTCAGGCAAAGACCACGTTGTGGCTGGCTGGATGAACAAGGCCCGCGTCGCGATGGCGCACGTCCTGCCCGACCCCGTGCTGGCAGCGGGCGTACGCAGCGACATGATGCCGAAAGATGAAGAAGCCGAAAAGAAAAAGCAGGCCGTAACGTTCGCCATCATAGCCGGTGTCGCCATCGTTGGCGGGCTGTGGGTTCTGTCGCGTTATAAACCGTCGGCCGTGTCGATCAGCCCCTACGATAAAGCCCGGTACAAATTCAAAGCCGCAAAAGCCGAGTACAAAGCCAAAAACGCGCTTGAATCGGCGGGCAACTCGGTGAAAGGTGCCTATAAGCGGGCCAAATCCAGCGTCGAAGATACGTTCGCCTGAACCCCACCAGCGTATAACGAAACGAGCCGGTCAGCATCATGCTGACCGGCTCGTTTCGTTGGTGATCCCAAAGCGATTCGAACGCTTGACCGTCTGCTTAGAAGGCAGATGCTCTATCCAGCTGAGCTATGGGACCCACTTACTCGGTTTTAGGTGATGTACTGGATGCACCACGCGGAAACCGGGTCAAAAGTACGGGCTTGGGGCTTACTTTGCAAACCCGATTCCCCAATCTGCGCGCCATGTCCGCTTTGTATGCCCGGTTTTTGTTACGCCTGCTGGCTGGTGTTGTGATGGCATCTGTACCTTGTCTGGCTCAATCGCTTACAGGCCGGGTAACTGTATCCGATTCTGTGCTGCGAAAGCACGTCTACGCGCTGGCGTCCGACAGTTTGCTGGGTCGCCGGACGGGTACGATTGGGCAGCGGAGAGCGGCAGCCTATTGTCTGTACGCCATACGAACCTGCCATCTCTTCGCACCCTTCCCAATTGATTCGACACGCTTATCGCACCGGCAACCCTTTCCAGTTACGATCAACACCGTATCCAGTCACGGCCGGGTGTCCGGTTTGTATTCCGATCACACTTACATAGCGACGGTCAGACAGGCCGGCTTAATTAACCAACCGATGTCCCGGCGCGACAGTAGCCGGGCCCTGTTTGGCATCAACGTGGGGGGCCTCATACCGGGTACTGATCTGAAACGGGACGTTATTGTCGTGTCGGCCCACTACGACCACCTGGGTGCGTCGGGGGGACGTATCTTCCACGGCGCTGATGACAACGCGTCGGGCACGGCAGCCGTGCTGGGGGTAGCCGCCGTGTTCGATAGTCTGGCCCAGCTGGGTATCCGAAGTCGGCGAACGGTACTGTTCATGCTGTTTTCCGGCGAAGAAGACGGGCTGCTGGGATCGGCTTATTTTATCAATCATTCCCCCGTAGACCCCGACCGGATTATCTGCGGCCTCAACGCCGATATGATTGGCCGGGTCGACGCAGCCCATCGAAACACCCCCGACTACTGCTACGTCATCACCAATAACCGGGGGAACGAGCTGAAGCAGGTCGTCGAAACCGTCAACGCGCAGACTGTCGGCTTACAGCTTAACCAGGGGGGGTACGACACCGTCGAAGATCCCGACGGCCACTTTCGGCGTTCCGATCAGTACAATTTTGCGCTGGCGGGTATTCCGGCCCTGTTATTTACCAACGGCGAACATGGCGATTACCACCGCCCGACCGATACAGCGAAAAAAATCCGGTACGATGTGCTCCAGAAACGAGCCACATTGCTGTTTCAGGTCGCTTGGGCGTTAGCAAACCCCTGATCGCTGTCGCCACCGTACTGAACCAACGGGTAGGAAAACGGCCGTACGGGGCAGGCAGGAAATGTGGCCTCAGACCGACAAAAGTAAGTAAACGGCTTTTTTTTGGGGCCGCTGTTCCGTTATTTAGCCGTTCTGTACAACGTGTTAAATTAACCTAACTACGCTGCCCGGTTGAGTCTTGATACGTATAGAATCACCGCAGTAGCCATGTCAACTATGAATCAGGACGCTAGTAACGAAAATATCGGCCGTCAGCTGGAAGACGAAGCCAACAAGGTGCAGGATCGCCAAATCGAACAGCAGTTCCGCGATGCGTTTCTGCAACTCGACCCCAGCATCAACCTGTCGACAATCACGATCGTCAGCGACGTAGCTAACGACAATCTGCTCATCGACGGTGTCGACGATGAACTGATTGACCGCGCCGTCGAGGTTGTGCGTGGTGAGCACGATGCCTTCGAGGTGTAGATGGGTTCGAGGTTTGTGGTTTAAGGTTTAAAGTTGACCGTTGAGTACACCTCTGAACCTTAGAGGTTGTTTAAGATTTTGTAGCCCGTTCTCGAATCGCCCGTTTGTCATCCCGAGCCTGCGAGGGATCTTCGCTGGTAGGCGGTTAAGTTTGCTTTTAGCGAAGATCCCTCGCAGGCTCGGGATGACAAAACAGGCCTTTTCGGCCGGGGATTATGCAAGCCTAAACAACTTATTGGACCAATACCCTTAAATGCCTGGTTACAACTAGTTTTGCTAACCTGCTTGAAGCCAAGAGACTATTGTTTTACCTGAACCGGCAGGTCTTCGAGCTGGGCGTAGCTGAGTTTCCAGCTACCGTCGGTAGCTTTCTTCCAGAGCAGCATATAATTACCCTCGCCATACCCCGCCTTCTCACCAGCCCCCTGCGGCAGTACGTCCACCGAGAAGGTACCTGCTTCATAGGCTGTCTGCGCGTCATTCGCTGAACTAACTACGCTTGTTTTCAAATCTTTCGTCGTGGGCATCGTTGCATTGACCCACTTATCCGTCACTTCGGCCTTGCCTTTGTAATGAACTTCGCCCTGTACGAAGTCGACATCATCGGCCAGCAGACCCGTCACTTTACTGGCATCCCGGCTATTCCAGGCACCGATAAACTGCTGATTCAGCGACTGAACATTAGCGGGTTCTTCCTGCTTGGCACAGCCCGCCATTACTGCCCCGATTCCCAGGGCATAGATCATCATTTTCATAACTGTGTTGGTTGAATGGTGACTGTTTAGTTTAAGGTTTGTGGTTCAACGTTCAAGGTTGGCTGCTGAGCGCAACCTTAAACGTTAGACCACAAACCTTAAACCAACAAGAATTTACCAGCTACGGCGCAGGTACTGCGACGACGCGTACGGCGTGTCGGCCTGACCATAGGTGGGATTAGGCAGGAATGAGGCCGAGATTACCTGTGTCGATGAAGCCAGCGTGGCGGGTGCTACGGCAGCAACAGCAGCCGGCACCGTAGACGCTACCCCCAGGCCATGTTTTGGTTTCTCCCGTGCGGCAACACGTTCGCGCTCGGCTGCCGCGTTAGCAGCGTCTTCGCGGGCGCGCTGCTCCGCCATAGCCTGGTTTGCCGCAGCAACACGGGCGGCTTCCTGCTTGTTTTTGTTGTCTTTGTGCTTACCGATGGCGTATCCGGCGGCACCACCGATGGCTCCCCCGATCAGCCCACCAACCAGCCGGTTGCGCTTATTGATGATAGCACCGGCCGCACCACCGATACCGGCACCGATAGCCGTACCCTTTACCTGCGGACGCCATCTGCGACGCTCCTGAGCCTGTACCGATTGCACCAGTGTCAGCATGGTTAACAGAACAAGTAAGGCGGAAGCATGAATCGTTTTCATAGTCGTATCGTGATTAGGTTAAACATTGGTAACGTGACTAAGACAGCCCGGCATTGGCAGGGTTTAGTCAACCTGTTTGATTAATCAGTGTTAACTAACCGACTCACCTGATCGATTGTTCATGTTAAACGACGATTCAGACTGTGGTCAGGCTAGTGATTTGACCAGAACGACAAACGTCAGTGGTTGTTTGGGCAGCCCAAAACGAGGATCATCAGGAAACGGTTTTGTTTCGCCGGTCGACTGATAGCCGCGCCGTTCGTACCAGGCAATCAGTTCACGTCGCTGCGTCAGCACAGTCATCGTAACCTCCTGACAACCAAGCAACTTTCCAACTTCTTCAGCCTTAGCTAATAGCCGCTTGCCGATACCGCCCGTCTGTACATCAGGCGCTACGGTCAGCATACCCAGGTACAGCTTTTGGCCCGTCTGTTCGAGATAGACGCACCCGAGTAGCTGACCACCGACGCGGTATGTCAGAATTTGAGCCTGAGATTTTTTTAGTGACTCCTGCAAATCAGCCTCGCTGGTACGCTGCCCGTCGAGCAGATCAGCTTCGGTTGTCCAGCCCCGGCGCGAGCTATCACCCCGGTAGGCACTATTAACCAGTTGAGTCAATTCCGGTACGTCGGCTTCAGTTGCCGGTTCGATGTTGAAGTCGGTCATGCGCGTGTACAAAACTGTCCCAGATAGGTGGCCATCTCCGTTTGCAACGCCTGCGCTTCGTCCCGCGCCCGGTCCGCGAAGTCCGTTCCGTTGGACGCGTACAGAATACTGCGCGACGCATTGACCAGCAGCCCGCCCGACTCGGTCAGGCCACATTTCGAGACGTCGGCCAGGTTACCACCCTGCGCCCCGACGCCCGGCACCAGCAGAAAATAGTCGGGGGCCAGTTCGCGAATCCGGCTGAAGACCGTTGCCTGGGTAGCGCCTACGACAAACATCAGCTGGTCAGCACCGGCCCAGGTCTGCGCCGTCTGGATTACGGCCTCAAATAGTTCAACGTCGCCATCGGGCGTGGTCGGTAACCGCTGAAAATCAGCACTGCCTGCGTTCGACGTCAGCGCCAGCAGGATCACCCATTTGCCGGGATACGCCAGAAAAGGCTCGACCGAATCGTGCCCCATATACGGCGCAACCGTTACGGAGTCGAAATCAAGCCCAGCCGCCGACGGGTCGAAAAAAGTCCGGGCATACAACCCCGACGTGTTGCCGATGTCGCCCCGTTTGGCGTCGGCGATGGTAAAGCAGTCATCGGGAATGTAGTCGAGCGTTTTTTGCAGACTCTCCCACCCACGCGGCCCCTGCGCTTCGTAAAACGCGATATTCGGTTTGTAGGCAACGGCGAAATCGGCTGTCGCATCGATTATGGCTTTGTTGAAGGCAAAAACCGGATCAGGTTCGGTCAGCAGGTGGGCGGGTAATTTGCGCGGATCGGTGTCGAGACCGACGCACAGGTACGACTGTTTTTTAAAGATCTGATGGCTCAGTTCGTCGAACGTCATAGAAAACGGGGCGGCAGAATACTACGTGAATGTCCCGCAAAGGTAGGCAGGATGCCACGGCCTGCGTACTTTTTCGTAGTTTTGTCCGGTAACATCTCTTTATCAAACCGGTACGCGACGTACACTTTTTCCTTATGCAAGTTCGGCACACTGCCATCGAGGGCCTGATTGAACTGATTCCCCGCGTGTTTGAAGACGAACGCGGTTACTTTTTCGAGTCGTACAACAAGCCGCTGTTTGCTTCGCTGGGCCTGCCCATGGACTTCGTGCAGGACAATCAGTCGTTCTCGGTGAAGGGGGTATTACGGGGTCTGCACATGCAGAATGAGCCTTACGCGCAGGGTAAACTGGTACGGGTGGCCAGCGGGCAGGTACTCGACATCGCCGTCGACCTGCGTCCCGACTCCCCCACGTTCGGTAAGTACGAAACCTTTTTACTGGACGCCAAGCTGGCTAACATGGCCTACATCCCCGAAGGCTTCGGTCACGGTTTCGTGGCGCTGGAAGACAGCATCTTTACCTACAAGTGTACGAACGTGTATAACAAAGCGTCGGAATCAGGCATTATCTGGAACGACCCCGACCTCAACATCGACTGGGGCGTCAAGAACCCCATCGTATCCGATAAAGACCAGGAATTATTGACGCTCCGTGACGTATTCCCCCACGTGGCGGTGTAACAGTCGGTATACAGTTTTCAGTTTACGGTTTTCAGTGGCTGACGCGTGTGTAGAGTAGCCTGGACGTCCACGTCCGGGTGGGCGCGGAGCGACCAATATAGCTGCCGCCCTGCGTAGTTGCCCTGACGGGCACCCGGACGTGGACGTCCAGGCTACTCTACTCACGCAACAGCCACCGTATACTGATCCCCTATTTCTCGTACATTTCCTCCAGCACTTTTCGGCCTACTTTGCGGGCCGACAGGGGATTCTGGCCCGTAACGAGTCGCTCGTCGACCTCAATATGGGTCAGAAACGGAATCAATCCTTTGCTGTAGAGACTGGTTCTTTCCCGCAATTTATCTTCGAGCAGAAACGGCACCTGATCGTCGAGCCGGGCGAGTTTCTCCTCGACGTTGGCAAAGCCTGTGACCTGCCGATTCTCAATCAGCGACGTACCGTCGGACAGCGCCACGTTGAGCAACCCGCTCACGCCGTGCCCCACGGCTGCCACCATCCCCCCTCGCTCGTAGATCTGCCGTACGATGGTCTGCAACACTTCATTCTGCGGAAAATCCCACATACTGCCGTGCCCCCCGGCCAGATACAGAATCTGGTACTGCGTTGGGTCAACATCATCCAGCCGAATCGAATTGGCCATTTTTTGCTGAAACACGGGGTTATGGGTCCACTTTTCGTTGGTCGTATCACGCCGGTCGACACTTTTTTCGTCGACGGGAATAGCGCCCCCCGCCGGGCTAGCCATATCGAAGGGCAAGTTTCGGTCGGTTAGCTCATCGCAGAAGTGGGTCACTTCGCTCAGCCAAAGCCCTGTTTTGTGGGGCTTCTGCGGGTATCGGGTGTGGCTGGTGCAGACAATCAGCACCTTATACATCGGGTCCATACTGCAAGTTACGGTTTTTGTCTTGTGTAGCCCAGCCGTCTACATCTGGTAGTCGCACCGGCGGCTGGAGAGCGGCCGCCTGAAACGGTTGCCTTTACGATTACCTGCTATCGATGTGCTGTCCCGATCCAGTTATTCTTCGAGGGAATCAGCTTTTTAGCCGTTGACACGGCTACCAAATCTGGACCGGGCCGCGCCACGATGGCCGCCGGGCGGGTCTACGCTACAGGTGATTAAACCTTTACCTTAACCACTACTCTAATCATTGGCCTATTAATTGATAGACAAATTAAAATTTTACAATTATTTACATGAACAGACTTTTTAGACTGTAAATTATATATTTGCTTATAATCCGTACTGTACCATGAACACAAAATCAGCTAACTACGAATCAATGAACGCTGAACACGCCTGGATGGTCGTGTCGGATCAGCTTCAACAGCGCAACAACGTACTGGGCCGGAGTATAGCCCAGCTGGAACGCTTTCCAGCCGAAACGCGCATGGCCGGTCGGTTGACGGTGCTTCGCTACCACCTCAAAATGAGTCTTCGGCAGCTTACGCAGAGCGTTCATACGACCCCACGTGCCACCGACGACGCGCAGCTACTGGCCAGACAGTGGCAGCATGTACACCAGCTTTTTTTTCTACTCCGGCAAATCGACGCAGAATTTAACCGGGCTATCGACGACAGCGGGACACTTCGTACGTGGTTGACTACGCAGCATACCCGCGTCTACCGCTCGGCACTGGTACACCTGAATTGAACCTGAACGGAAACCTTATGTGTATGCCCGGATCAGGTAGCGAACACGTCCTGTTTCCCCGAAAACGACAAGACCCGGTTGCAGAACGCAACCGGGTCTTGTCGTTTATAACTACTGCTAGCGCGAGAAGTCGGCAACCTGTTTATTCATCCCGGCTTCGTCGGGCTTACCCGATTGAATCAGCAACCGGTGGCGAAACGTGACTGACTTGCCGGCGGGAAGGGTATAGTTCAGCGCGGGCTCTTTACCACTGCTCATCACCGACCGGCCCAGCGGATTGGCGGCAAACAGCCCATAGCCACGGGCGTGCCAGTACGTTGGGTAATCGACGTTTTTGGGGTGATCGAACAACACCACCGACACCGGTTCACCGTCGACCGTTCCGGCAAGACTCATCCACTTACCGCGCGTACCCCAGACTGCATCGCCCGTTATGCCTTCGCTACTCCGGTACAGGCCCGTTACGCCTTCGTTGTTCATCACCGGCACTTTCGTTTCAACGCCCTGCGCATCGGTAAACAGTTCGGGTTTGGTCGACGGTTGTTCGAGTTGCCGGGCCATACGCAGGGCAATCATGCCTTCTTTATTGTCTTTGAACACGACCTCCTGCTCATCGGCTTTCAGCGTTGTCAGCCGGTCGATAGTACGGCTGCTGGCGTCGCCCCGGAAGGTGTACGTTGTCGTTTCTTCGAGCATTCGTTTGCCGTCTTTATCGAGCCAGTCGGCCATAACGGTCAGTTCAGCCTGGTCTTTGCCGCTCTTCATCGACCTGACACCGGTGTGCACGATCGTGCCGAACGGGCCTTTATGCTCAGGACCGATAGCGGTCGAATTGTTCCAGAAGTCGTGGCCGTTGACATCGCCGTAGTTGAACCACATGCCAACGTGGTGCGGGTGGTCGACACGCTCACCGGGCCGGGGGTCCATTGGCCAGCCCCGCGTAATAAAATGCCCCCCCGCCGACTGAATCGGGTACAACACCGGCTTTTTCAGAACGTCCGGTCCGGGATATATGTACGCCGTAAACGGTTTTCCATCGACCATCACAGTCACCCGTTTATCGGCTTCAGAGTGGGTAAGCTGAATACGGTTCTGGGCCAGCATGGGTGTGGCTACGCTCAGCAACAGGAGAACGGAAAGAAGTCGGCGCATAGTTAGTCGGTTCGGAAACAAACGGGCACAAAAAAGCCCCGGTTCTAAAAGTCGGGGCCCATGTTATATTACCCATTCAGGGCGACCCATTCCGAGCGACCCATCCAATGCGCTTTACTGGCCCATCAGGATCTTGTTGGTCACATCATGATCGATCGTGATGTAGCCGGGGTAGTTGATCTGCTTGCTACCCAGATCAAGCGTTGGCTTGATACGGATGGTCAGTTTCGACGGTTGCGTATTGTTCGAACCCGACAGATTCTGCACCAGTTGGGTAAACGCGTCGCGGGTTTTGGCGTCTGTCAGCAACTGGTAGGCGTTGGTGTTGAGCCGCACCGGAACAACGGTTCTGCCCCCACCCGGCTGCACTTCGATCCGCTGGTTAAGATAGCCGTTGAACAGTTCCTGCCCGGCCAGCAGAATCTTATATTCCAGCTGATTAATACCAGCAACGCGGTTGGTCGGGTTGGTGATTTGCAGGTTCAGCTTGGCATCGAGGGGTACGTTCCGCGTCAGCAGACCGGCCGCCAGTCGAGGGTATTTCACCGGGTCGAGGTCTTCGATCCTGCGCAAGCTTTTTACGTTGATGCCCGACAGATAAATGCTGTCGACGGAGGTTATGCTATACCGGCAGTCGCCGAGGGTTTTGGCCTGCGAAATCTGTTTGTTGATACCGCAGCCAGCCAGTAGCAACGGCAGAGCCAGCAGGCTCAGGATAATCACTTTTTTCATGATGTAGGTGAATCGTTTCGTGGTAAACGTTCGACAAGGGCAAAAGGGTTTGGTTTAACCGGCGGTATGGTCAACTTCAGTCGAAACTTGATCCATGCGTAACGTGGCCAGGTCAACATTTTTTTTATCTTTGGCAGCAGGGGCTATCTCCCGCGATGATGAGCAAACTGACGGCCGACGAACTGATTTACGGGTACATCAATGGCATTTTTCCGATGGCCGACGCCGACGGAACGCTATATTGGTACGCCCCCGACCCGCGCGCCATCATTCCCATCGACACTTACAAACCGGCAAAGTCGCTGCGGCCAACGCTGAATCAGGGCCGCTTCGAGGTGCGGTTTGATACAAACTTCGAGCAGGTGATGCGAAACTGCTCTTTCCCCCGGTCGGCCGACGACAGCACCTGGATCTCCGACGAAATTATTCAGGCCTACACCGAACTGCACCGCATGGGGCTGGCTCACAGCGTCGAAACATACCAGAACGACGAACTGGTGGGTGGACTGTACGGCGTATCGCTGGGGGCGGCTTTCTTCGGCGAGTCGATGTTTCACCGGGTCAGCGACGCGTCGAAGGTGGCCTTTCATTACCTGATTCTGACCCTGCGGCAACAACAGTACGAATTGCTCGACACCCAGTTTATCAACGATAATGTGCGCCGGTACGGAGCCATCGAAATCCCGAAAGCCGACTACCACAAGCGGCTGAAAGCGGCTATGCGTAAGAAGGCCCGCTTTACCGAACCACTGGTCGAACACCTGTTTCGCAACCATCCCGGCGACTGACGGGCCGGATGCTGTTGCCGGGACCTTATCTTTGCGGGCATGAGTAAACCCGTACTGGTCCTTAAATTCGGCACAGCCTCGATCACCAAGCCATCCGGCGAACCCAACGAGCCGGTTATGGTCGACATTGCCCGGCAGGTGGCCGCCCTCCACCCCCACTACCGCATCGTACTGGTATCGTCGGGGGCGGTGGGCGCGGGAAAAGCCCTGATCCGCGACTACCGGGGCGACATCACCCAGCGCAAAGCCGCTGCCGCCGTGGGCAACTTACTGCTGCTGAATCAATACTCGCGCTTCTTCTCGATCTACGGCGTTCACATTGCGCAGAGCTTGTGCGAACGGCAGCACTTTGCCAACCGGGATCAGTTTCTGCAACTCAAACAGACCTACGAAGAACTCTGGGACAACGGTCTAATTCCGATTGCCAACGAAAACGACGTGGTCAGCAGCCGCGAACTGAAATTTTCCGACAACGACGAACTGGCTACGCTGATCGCCGTTGGTTTCGGGGCCGAGGTGCTGATGCTTTGTACGTCGGTGGGCGGGTTGCTCGATGCCGAAAATCAAATTATCCGGCGGGTCGAGCGGTTCGATGAGCAGGTGTTTGGCGTGGTTCGTACCGACAAATCGTCGCTGGGGCTGGGCGGCATGGCCTCGAAGCTGACGTTTGCCAAACTGGCGACGCGTATGGGTATCCGGGTCGTGATCTTCGGACTGACCGAACCCGACAGTCTGCGCCGGGCCTTGCGGGGCGAAACCGGCACCGAGTTTCCGGCGAGTGAAACGGCGATGAGTGCCCGCAACCGCTGGCTGGCCAGTGGTTCGCTGGTAGTTGGTCGGCTCCAGATCGACGCGGGCGCCGTTCGGGCACTGGCCCAGCGCCGGAGTTTGCTGGCCGTCGGCGTCCGGGCGATACTGGGCGAGTTTGCGGCTGGCGAAATGGTCGAAATCCTGGATGAACAGCAGACAGCCGTTGCCGTAGCGCGGGTACGGATTTCGTCGGAACAGCTTCAGCAGCAGCTGAATCAGCAGAACGTCGACGTCGCCAATGCCAGCGATATTGTACTTTTGTGACGGTAAAGAGCCCTCAGTAAACGAGCAGATTATGGTACAGGTAAGCAAACAGGCCGTACAGCAGTGGATGCTGGTTGACTATTTGGCCCAAAAGCACCGCTTTCAGGACCGAATTAATCAGTTTGAGCGTAAGTATGGCATGACATACGCCGAGTTTGAGCAGCGTATCGAAACAGCTGATAAGGAAGTATATGAAGAATGGGACGACAGTATCAGTTGGGGGGCTGCGGTTGATATGCTGGCTGAGGTGATTGACAACATTAGGGAAATTGAAGCTGGCTCAATCGAGATAATTTGATGCAGTCACTCCTACCCGACATTAATTCTGTACTTCAAGTACTGGCAGATAAATCGGTCGTTCGGCAGTTTGAGATTTTGCTATACGAGCGTACTGCCGTAAAATTTCAGCTTAGACTACGCATCGACCTAGCAGACCACTCCGTGCTCTTTACCAATGACTATGTTTCTCCAGAGAAACGTAAATATGCATTTCAATGGCAAAATGCGGATGATACCTGGCTCATGCGCTGGGATAATGCGCCCCACTTTCCAAAATTAGCTGCTTACCCACACCATCGGCATGACTACCAGTCAACGCCCGAAACGGTGAGCGATAGTCATACTATTACGCTGGCTGACGTGTTGGATTATATCAGCCGCCACCTCAATCAACCCACTACGCCATGAACCCAATAACGCCACTTCTACAGGCAACGCAACAGGCGGCTGCATCCGTCCGGCGGCTTAGCCCGGCCCGCAAAACCGACCTGCTTAACCGCCTGGCCGACGTACTGGGTGCCCACAAAATAGACATCCTGGCCGAGAACCGGAAAGACCTCGACCGGATGCCCGAATCCGACCCAAAATACGACCGGCTCAAACTGACCGATGCGCGTATCGACGGGCTGGCCACCAGCCTGCGCGACGTGGCCGTACTGCCCGACCCGGCGGGGGAAGTGCTTGTCGACCGGACGATTGAGCAGGGCCTGCAGCTCAAAAAAATCGCCGTGCCGCTGGGCGTCGTGGGCGTGATCTACGAAGCGCGGCCCAACGTCACCATCGACGTGGCATCGCTCTGCCTGCGGTCGGGGAATGCGTGCGTGCTGAAAGGCGGTAAAGAAGCTGACTTCTCCAACCGCTACCTCGTCGGCCTGATTCAGTCGGTACTGAGCGAATTCGACGTGCCAACAGCCGCCGTTACGCTCCTCCCACCCGACCGGGCGGTAGTCAGCGAATTACTGACGGCGACCCGTTACGTCGACATTATTATTCCGCGCGGGTCGGAGTCGCTGATTCAGTTTGTCCGCAAAAATTCGCTGGTGCCGACGATTGAAACGGGAGCGGGCGTTTGCCACGCGTACGTCGAAACTACAGCCGATCTGGCAAAAGCAGCCGCTATCGTTATCAACGGCCGGGTATCGCGCCCATCGGTCTGCAACAGTCTCGACTGCGTACTAATCGACCGGGCCATTGCCGGTCAGTTTCTACCCATGCTGGTTGACGAGTTGCGCAAATGGAATGTCGAGGTATTCGCTGACGAGTCTTCGTACGCCATCCTGCACGAAGCGGGCTACGAACAACTACAACACGCACAACCCGGCGATTTTGGCCGTGAATTCTTGGACTATAAACTGGCCGTTAAACTCGTCGACGGGATCGACGAAGCCCTGTCGCACATTCAGACGTATTCGTCGCGGCATTCGGAAGCCATCCTGTCGCAGGATCAGGCGCTGATCGATCAGTTTCTGCGCGAGGTTGACGCAGCTGCGGTCTATGCCAACGCGTCGACGCGCTTCACCGATGGTGGTGTATTTGGTCTGGGGGCTGAGATTGGCATTTCCACACAGAAGCTTCATGCGCGCGGTCCGTTTGCCCTCGAAAAACTCGTTACCGAAAAATGGATCGTCATCGGCGACGGACAAGTGCGATGGTAGTGTAGCCAGCAAAGTAGCCTGGACCTCCAGGTCCGGGTGCCCGGCAGGGCAACTACTCAAGGCGGCAGCTTTTGGTCGCTATCGCGTCCACCCGGACCTGGAGGTCCAGGCTACTTCGCTGGCTGCATTACTGTACCGTCGTTGAGATGGGGCGAAACCTGATTTTCAAACCGTAGTCTTTACCTTTCGACACGTCTTTCAGCGTCACCTGCGCGCCGTCGGAGCCGTTCCAGGTTGTAACGCCGTTTTCGGTTTTGGGCTGTCCATAACGGGTAGTGAAATACGGTTTGAGGTCGCTCTGATAGGTCGAAACAGCCGATTTGCTGTTTAAAAACAAATCGACGTCGATACCCGACACTTTGCTGTCTTTTTGGTAATACAGCATATCCGCCGACTCCAGATTCTTGAATTCGACCGTGTAGCCGACGTGGCTGGCGTCCTGCTCGAAGGGCTTTTCAGTCTCGTGTTCGGCCACCGCCGTAAACGGGTCGCCGAGGTTGACGCCCCGCCAGTGGCTGTCGCGAGTCAGGCCCAGGTCAGCCAGTCGGGTCGGCATGGGTTCGGGCAGGTAATCGACGGTGGGGTCTACTTTACCGGCAACGGCTGCGGAATCAGCCATCTGCGTTTTTTCCTGCTTGTTCGACTGGCAGGCAACCTGGGTTAGTAACGCACCTGCGATCAGGCACGACAGGAAATACTGTTTCATAGTTCAACTGGTCATCGGCGACCTAGCCACAAACTTACAAGGAATTCACGCCCGCACCGCTCGCTACCCGTGCTCAGCGACGGCATCGCGCAGTGCATGACCGTCGGGCATAACAATTTGATAACGTACCGACGACAGACAGGCTCCGGCAAATCATGTTTACGGAGGGTCAGGCTGTTTTCACCGAATCGGCCCGGCACGTTTACTCACGGAACGACTGCTGGCTATATGGTTTGTTTGTTGCTGGATACCACCCTGCCGTTTGTCGGTGTGGTCAGCCTGAGCGGTCTCTCGTTTACGCTGTTCTGCGCCTGCATACTGGGGGTGCTTGGCTTTGAAGTAATCAACGGTTTCCACGACACGGCCAACGCCGTTGCTACGGTTATCTATACCAATACGCTACGGCCTACTGCCGCCATCATCTGGTCGGGGTTCTGGAATTTCACGGGTGTATTTGTCATCGGTACGGCCGTAGCCATGAGCCTGCTGAAGCTGGTACCGCTCGATGCGTTTATCCGGTTGCCGCTGCACGTAGGTGCCAGTCTGGTACTGGCGGTATTGACGGCGTCGATCATCTGGAACCTTAGCACCTGGTATGTCGGATTGCCGCTGTCGAGTTCGCATACGCTGATCGGAGCCCTGATTGGTGCCAGTCTGGGTTTCTCGCAGTACTACGGCGGCAGCGTCAACTGGAATCAGGCCGGAGAAATTGGCTTATCGCTGCTGCTGTCGCCCATCATCGGGTTTGTCGGGTCACTACTGCTGCTATACGGGGAAAAGAAAGTGCTGAAAAACAGCCTGCTGTTTCGCGCGCCAGCGCACGAGCACGAACACCCGCCCCTACCCATCCGGCTCCTGCTGATAACAACCTGTACACTGGTCAGTTTTTTCCACGGTAGCAATGACGGCCAGAAAGGGGTCGGCCTGCTGATGCTGGTCCTGATTACGTTTCTGCCTGCCCGCTTCGCCCTCAACCCGGACACGACACCTGCCCAACTCCGTACACTGCTACTAACGACAGAAAAGCTGCTTCAGCAGACCCGCCAGTCGACGCCCGCACAGGCCACCCGGCTGAGACAGGCCGAGCGGGCCACCAGCCAGCTACGCCAGCAGGTACAGAAGCACCAGGGAGTGCAAACGCGGGAACAGTACGCACTCCGGCGGGAATTTCAGCACCTGACCAGTCAGTTGAAAGCGATTGCCGACGAATCGAATACGGCGCTACCGGCGGACGTCCGGGCGCGGCTGAATGAACAGATCAGGCAATTGGATAAAACGACCGATTTTGCGCCCATCTGGGTACTGGTGGCTATTTCGCTGTCGCTGGGACTGGGAACAATGATCGGCTGGCGACGCATCGTAACGACTATCGGCGAACGGATTGGCAATGAACACCTGACGTATGCCGAAGGAGCCACGGCCGAACTGGTCGCTGCCAGCACGATCGGGCTGAGTACGCTGGCCGGTTTGCCCGTCAGCACCACCCATGTATTGTCGAGTGGGGTGGCCGGAGCAATGGTGGCGTCGGGAGGAACCAAAAATCTGAATTACGGCACGTTACGCAACATTGCCGTTGCGTGGCTGCTCACCGTACCGGCTGCCATCGGACTGGCTTATGCGTTATTTCTGGGCTTTCACCGGTGGCTGTAACCTACAGGGCCGGACGGCGCAGGGGAATCCAGTTGGGCAATGGCAGGCGGAAAAACAGCCACAAACCAATACTGACCAGCAGGGCCATACTAAGGCAGGCCAGATCAGCCACCGTCAGGTACAGGGCATCGGGCACGTCGAAAACGTAATAGCCGGGGTAGCGGTAACTATCGGCGTAGCGTTGCAGCGTCGTGGTGTAGACCCGGCCAGACGTCAGTTCCAGAAACGTAGTCAGTGTACACAGCCCGGCAACGCTGACCAGCACCGTATTCAGATGGCGGACGACCAGTCGCTGCCAGCGCCGGATGCCCATGCCGAGCAGTACCGCCCCAATCAGCATCGACCAGCGGCTGCTCTGTTCCAGCCACTGCTCCGGCCATATCAACGCGTGGTAACGAACGAGCGGGGCATAGTCTTTATCGAGCCAGTGCTGCGTTGCTACGGCCCGCTCGTGGCGAAGCGTGCGCTGCTGGGCTTCGTACAGATTAACCTCCTCCGAAACAGGCATGGGGTAGTTCCGGTTGGCCTGTACCCAACGGCCCAGCTGACCGGGCAGGTTGAGTACCAGCACCATCAGGGCCAATAGTGCCCAGCGGGCGCGCACCGTTCGCATGCTCACCAGCACAGCACCGGCAACGGTCATGCTCAAAAAAGTCGTGTCGCCGGTGAGCAGGTAATAGCCAACTGCCAGTACACTCTGGCCAGCCAGCCAGCTACCGACAATCAGTTTTGCGCGACGGGGCCGACGCACCAGCAGCCGCTGATAGCTGCCAGCCCCCAGAAAGCCGCAGATCATGGTTAGAATAAACATGCCCCGGCTGGTCAGCCACAGCATCAGTTCTTCCGGTTGACTGGGTGTCGGGTCGGTCAGCAGCGTTGTCTGGTACCCCAGCAGAATTCCGGTCAGGCCGATGGCAAACAGCCAGGTCGCCAGCATTC
Source organism: uncultured Spirosoma sp. (assembly GCA_964581865.1). Taxonomy (GTDB): domain Bacteria; phylum Bacteroidota; class Bacteroidia; order Cytophagales; family Spirosomataceae; genus Spirosoma. The sequence goes on along the minus strand of CAZOQC010000004.1, from coordinate 9,874 downwards.
GTACCCGGTAAGCTACTGAGTTTGCGTTTATCATGGGTTAGCAGCATTTACTGCCTGCGCCGACGGAATCGCCGGTCGCGGGCAGACAAATCTACATAATTTTTCAAACCCTATTCAGTAGCAGGAGTATCCGCCCAAATTTCTTGATTAATCGGCTTCATAACCAGTCAATCAGCCACTTACTCAGCGAACCAGACCCGGCATCCGGCACCGGTAAACACAGGCTTCCCGGCCGGGTCCAGGCCCGGTATCAATGCCGGCAATTCGCCCGTCAGCGACACAGCAAACGTATAGCCAGTCGGTTCTGTATGGGTCCAGGCCAGTATATCGGTTTCGCCCGGAGCCAGCAGCCACTTCGATTCGCGCCCGACGATGGCTGGCCACACCAGTTCAGCAAAGGCCCGCATCTGACCGATAGCCTCGAACTGGTCGGCATTCTCTCCCCACTCATACGGTCCGTGCGTTACCTTGTCGGGTTGCCGGTCGTCGCCGATCTGAAACACGTAAAGCTTGGAGTATTCTTCGTTGGCCCCCCGCTCCAGGTGCCGGTTGCGCGTTTCAAAACCCAGTCCCACGTAGCTGGGCATATCGGTCAGGAAAAGGGCTGTAAAATACCGGAACAGATTGCCCGTCCGGTAAAACTCGTCAAAGCGCGGATCGTCTTTGTCGGCGGTCATTACCGTGAAGTTGGGCGCAAACCGGCGCGTTTTCAGCAGGTGATAATACCGGCTGAATTGCTGGCTGAATTCGGGGTCGGTCACGATAAGCGACTGCAAATCGCCCAGCGTCGAGTCGGCATCGATCGCGTCGAGGTGATCATCTTCATCGCCATAGCCCATCACGCCGGGGGGAGCCAGGAAGGTTTCGGCGAAGAAGCCAAAATACGGTACCCCCGTTTCCTGCACATGATGCTTGATGGCGCGCAGCGGATCGTAATACCGCAGATCACCGGTCAGGTCGGTTGGCGCGCCCTGCGGCTGCATCTGCACATGGGCCATGTCGCCCCGCATAAAATCGAATCCGTAGGCTTTCTGACAATCAGCCACTTTCCGACTGATATACTGCCAGGCGGGGTAATTGGGCCGGGTGAAATCCAGCTCCCATTCCTGATTGTCGTTTTTCGACTCGTAGAACCGATACCGGGCCAGCGGACCAAACACGCGCGACATGGCTTCGGGCGTATCGAAGGCGTACTGATACCAGGTTTGCCCGTACTCATCGACGGTAAAATCATCGGCGTCGATGTGCAGCCCCCGGTACGGCGGTGCCATCGTCATGGGCAGCGTTTCAAAGCCCTGACTGGTGAGGTGACGAATCAGCTGAATGCGTCGACGCAGCCGCCCGCCGTGATCCTGCGGATAACCAAACAGAATCCGCAGCCGCTGATCGTCGGTCAGGATCGACAGGTCGGTGGAGAAAAACACGTCACGGGCAAATAGAATCTGTGAGCCATCGGCCGCCCCCGCCGACCGCAGAAACTGCCAGATCGACTCCTCAACGTAGCGGTACACCATGCTCCCATGATCGGCCAGCGTGGCTCCGTCGCGCCGGACCCATTCGAACAGCGACGGGCAGGCCAGCACCATTTCCGAGAAGCGGTCGGTATGCGGAATCACGTCCATCCCGACACTGCGCCCCATGGCGTGAAGCAGGTTGACCACCACTTTCAATTGTTTCTCGACTGTATCCAGCCCCGGCACGTACCGGGCCAGATCGACGTCGAAAAATTCGGGGTTGATCTGCCAGCTGACCATGCCGTAGAGGCTACCGACCACCCCCGGCTCCCAGATGGGCAGCAGGTGAATACTGTCGTGGGCAGCGGGCAGCGTAAGCGCGTAACCGATCACGCGCCAGAACGAGCCGATCGTCCGGACGTTGACCCCCACCATATTGCTTTTTTTCAGCCACGAACTGTCGGGCTGGTTACTGACGGGACTGGCAACGGTCTGATACGGATCGAGCGCCCGGCGGAGCGTATCGTTGCCCAGCCGTTTGTGCAGCATCTCCAGCACCTGATAAACAGACAGTTGTACGGCCGTCTGGGGCAGCAGATGGTCAATATACGACGTACGGCCCGACTGGTAGTTGGCCGTGTACGTTGCATAGTTTTTTTGCCAGCGATCCAGCAACTCGTTCATATCATAAGTCATATGGCAAATGTAAACTCCTTTTCAGAAAACCAAAGACCCGGTTCTGTTGTCCTATGCTGGGGACCATCCACGCGGTGAACAGGCAACCCGGTGAAGCATGATTGATACAGATGTAGTGGTAGTGGGTGGCGGACTGGCGGGGCTTATATCGGCGCTCGAACTGGCCCGGAACGGACACAATGTGACGTTGATCGAGCGTAAAACGTATCCCTTTCACAAGGTTTGCGGGGAGTACGTATCCAACGAGGTACGGCCTTACCTCGAGTCGCTGGGCGTTGATCTAACGTCGCTCGGGGCCGCTTCGATAAACGAGTTTGTGGTTTCGGCACCGTCGGGGCGGCAGTTGACGGCTTCGCTCGATCTCGGCGGCTTCGGTATCAGCCGCTACCAGCTCGATTACACGCTGTATCAGCTGGGGCAGCAGGCAGGCGTGTGTTTTCTTACGGGCCTGTCGGCAGATGACGTGCAGTTTACCAACGATTGGTTTATGGTCACGCTCAGCGACGGGCGGGTACTTCGGTGCCGGCAGGTGATCGGTGCATTCGGCAAACGCACCCGGCTGGACAGGGTACTCGACCGGGCTTTCATGCGGCAACCGTCGCCCTACATCGGGGTCAAATACCACGTCCGGATGGATTTTCCGCGTAACTGTATTGCGCTCCACAACTTCGCCGATGGCTACTGCGGGATGTCGGCCATCGAGAACGACGCTTACTGCGTTTGTTACCTGACCACACGCCAGAACCTGCGGCAGTACGGCAGTATTCCGGCGATGGAACAGGCGGTGTTGTACAAAAATCCGCAGCTGAAAGCCGTGCTGTCGGAGGCCACCCATCTGTACGACCGCCCGGAGGTTATCAACGAAATTTCGTTTGCCCCCAAGTCGGCCGTCGATAGCCATATGTTGATGGCGGGTGACTCGGCCGGGCTGATTACACCCCTGTGCGGCAACGGCATGGCAATGGCCATTCACGCGGCCAAACTCGCCAGTCAGTTGACCCACGCGTTTCTGATCGGCCAGCTACCCCGAAGAGCCCTTGAAACGACGTATCAGCGGGAGTGGTCGGCCCGCTTTGGCCGCCGGTTGTGGATCGGGCGAACGGTTCAGAAGCTGTTTGGCAATCCAATCGTTTCCGAACTGGCGCTTAGTGCCTTTTCCGCCGTTCGCCCGGCCCTCCACCGGGTCATGCAACAAACCCACGGCCGCGTGATTGAGGTGTAACATACGCTGGGTGCGTTCGCTGAACGGTCCACCAACGGCCAACCGTAAAATTCGTCTCCTGTATGTTGGTCAATGACACATCCCGCAAATCGAGCGTTTAGCGAGATACTAACTATCACGAACGGTTGTCACTAGCTCACGGTAGTAAACACAAAAAGCGGCCGGATCAACTTAGATCATCCAGCCGCTTTCGTACCTATCGACTACGCTTTAGGGCTTGAGCACTTTCAGCGTCTGACTCTGAGTGGGCGTGCTCACCCGCAGCAAAAGCAAACCACCGGGCTGAGAAGCTATCGACAACCGCAGCGACTCCACCGGCCCCGCCTGCTGGATGCTTCGCTCGCTCACCAGCTGGCCATGCAGGTCAGTCAGGCGCACCTGCAATAGCTGACCATGGGCCCCCTGCACCTCTACCGCCACCACGTCACCCGTCAGAGGGTTACCCAACACCCGAACCACCAGCGCCGATTCCGCTTCGCCCAGACCAACACGACCCGCCGGGTTGCACACCGCCAGCCAGTTGTAGCGGTAGCTGCTCCCCGCCGAGCCCTGCTGGGCGCTCAACATGATGGCCGGGTTGTCGGTGTAGAGTCGCAGCGTGTAGGGACCCGCAGCCATGGTGGGCCGTAGCTCGTTGGCCACCGAGAAGCTGATGGGCACTCCGCTCACCCCGGCGTACTGGGGCGTGAACGTCAGCTGCCGCTCGCCCACCCCGATTACCTGGCAACTCACTGTCGAGACGCCCACAATGGTGAAGCCACTAGGCGGGGTAGTGAGCATGGGGCTCACCGTCAACGTAAAGCTGGTGTTCGCTTGCAGGCCGCCGGGGTCGAGGGCCGTTACCATCACGTTGGCTAGGCCCGTCTGGGTGGGTGTACCGCTGATAACCGAACCCGTTAGGCTCAGGCCCGCCGGTAGACCCAAGGCCTGGAAGGTCAGTGCCTGCCAGTCGGGGTCGGTGAAGTAACTGGTCAGTTGCAATTGATACGCTTGTCCCTGCACGATGGTCTGGTTGGGGATACCCGTGGCGGTCGGCGGCCGGTTGGGGCTGCTGCCACTCTGGCAGGAAGCCAGCCAGTTGTAAGCGAAGCGGGCTTCGCCGTTGCCCGCCTGAGCCGCCACTAGGGCAATGACCGGATTGTCGGTGTAGAGCCGCAGCGAGTAGGGAGCGGACGCGGTAGTCGTGGCCAGTTCGTTGACGACCGAAAAGCTGACTGGACTGCTGTTCTGGCCCGTATACTGGGGAGTGAACTGCACCCGATAGCCGCCTTTGGCTTCGTCGAAGAGCTCGCAGTTGACCATGCTCACCCCCGTGATGGCGAAGCCGCCGGGCAGGATTCGCAGCGCGAGCGGGGCCGAGGGGCTACTGGTACAGCCATTGAGCGAGCAAGTAGCCGAGAGGGTGTAGTTTCCCGGCTGGGTTAGCGTGTAAGTGTTGCCGCTGGCCTGCCCCGTGCCGCCCAAGGCGGTCCAGGTGATGGTTCCACCTGTACAGCCGCTGGCCGTGACCGTGATGGGCTGACCCTCTGTAGTCGGAGCCGGAGCGGCTGCGAGAGTGGGGACAGTCGGCGCATCAGTTGTGCCGCTGACAGTGGCCTGGGCTAAGGCTTTACAACCGTTGATTCCCGTAACCGTCACCGAGTAAGAACCCGGTACGTTTAGAGTGGCTTGGTTGCCGCTTTGACTAACAAAGCCCGGCCCGCTAAAGGCGTAGGTGTTCCCGCCCCCCGCCGTAAGCGTCAGGCTGGTCTGGGTGCAACTGAGGAGTGCTGAAGGCGCGGCCGTCAGCGTAGCCACGGGTGGGTCGTTGACCGTCAGGCTAAAAGGCGTACTGGTGACACTGTTGCAGCCGCTGACGACCACCTCATAGCTCCCACTTTGGGCAGGTTGTACGTTGGTCAGGGTGAGCGTGGCTGAGATCTGACCACTAAGTAGGGCCCCGTCTTTGTACCACTGGTAGGCGCTGACCGTCCCGTTGGCGCTCACCGAGGTGGTGAGGGCGGCACCGGCGCAGACGGCCAAGCCGCTGGCCAGCGGCTGAGTAATACTAATGAGCCCGTTGAGCAGTACCGATACGTTGTTACTTAGGTAGTTGGCCGTCACCAGATCGGGCTTGTTATCCCCATTGAAATCTCCCACTGCCACCGAAAAAGGCGCCCCCCCCGCACCAAAGTCAGTGGGGGGGGCAAAGCTGCCCTGGCCGTTGCCTAGCAGCACCGACACAGTGTTATCTCCACTGGTCGTTACCAGGTCGAGCTTACCATCTTGGTTGAGATCCCCCACTGCCACCGACATGGAACCCCTCCCCCCCCCAAAGTTAGTGGGGGGGGCAAAGCTGCCCTGGCCAAGACCCAGCAGCAACGACACAGCATTCGTCACCAGGTCGGGCTTGCCATCCCCATTAAAATCCCCCACCGCAACCGAACGAAGATAGCCTCCCCCCATAAAGTTGGTGGGGGAAGCAAAACCGCCCTGGCCATTGCCCAGCAGCACTGACAGTCCATTACCACCATTGGTCGTCACCAAGTCGGGCTTGCCATCTTGGTTGAGATCCCCCACTATCACCGAAGTAAGAAATTCACCTGCTCCAAAAATAGTGGGGGGAGTAAAGCTACCCTGGCCATTACCTAGCAGCACCGACACGGTATTAACATACATATTAGCCGTCACCAGATCGGTCTTGCCATCTTGGTTGAAATCCCCTACCGCTACCGAACGAGGAAACCCACCTACCCCGACGTTAATGGCGGGATCGAAGCTACCCTTACCATTACCCAGTAGCACCGACACGGCATTATTGAAATATCTAGCCGTCACCACGTCAGGTTTTTTATCCCCATTGAAATCCCCCACTGCCACCGACTGAGGATTATCTCCCACCATAATGTTAGTGGCGGGGCCGAAGCTACCCTGTCCAAGACCCAGTAATACCGAGACAGTATTACTTAACTGGTTAGCCGTCACCAAGTCGGGCTTGCCATCCCCATTGAAATCCGCCACCGCTACCGAATACGAGCCAGCCCCCCCGTTCAAGCCAAATGCTCGGGCCGATTGAAACAACGTACATTGCCCCCGGGCCCCTGTGCTTAGGGCCAGAAACCCAACGGCCACCAGCCAGTATCCATACGTAAACAGTTGTTTCATCGTGTAACTAAAAAAGTAAGCTGAATATGTATATGGTAATAGACTCCTTTCCGACGCCAGGACCCAACAGCCCCTGGCGTCGGAAAGAAACAGAAGGTATTGGCTAACGGATTATTGTTCAATATGTATGTATTTCCAGTGACTAATGCCCGAGCAAGTATACCCCAATCGTTGAGCAGTATGTGCATATTTCGGCCCAATATGTGCACTTCTTACGCAGGCAGGGTGAAAATTCAGCCCACGTCTTAATTATAGTACAGTTATGTACTTGATTTGGCGTACATATCTTCAACGCTAGGGCGGTTCATGTGATGAGGGGGCCACCGGTATTGCTTATGGGAGCCATAGGAGGGAAGTTGAGCCCTAGGAATTGTGTGTGGCCTGTCAAGACTTGTTTTTTCCTAGGCTCACGGTTCCGGCACGCGCAGTAACGCAGTAGATTAACTGGCTGTGGTGGCCTAGATCAGCTGACACACTGGTGCCATGTTGGCTTCAGCCATCGTCTCATCCAACGCCCGTTTTATGGTGCAGTATCCTTCATTGCTTCTTTATCTTCTTTCTGCGAAGAGAGCTGTCATTCGGGTCAGTAAACCAACTAACAGTATATACCAGCGGAATCGATCTGGTTAGATACATGGGGCTCAGCGTTGACGGCTACTCGGAGTCGGTGCTTGGCGCATCATCGCGCCACAGCCGGCGCTCAATGGGAAATGGCTCTTGCTTGACGATTTTAATCGCCTTGAAACCAGCGTGGGCCGGATGAAGCAAATAATTATAAGACATAGATACCACCACCGAGGGCACTGCTGCTGCCAGAGTCGTAGGACTAGTCAACCAATCGCGAAGTATCCATTGGGTGCGCTCATAGCTCTGCTCATCCCAGTACGCCGGGAGCGTTTCGACAGGGTAGGCGGTTACCTCATCGGGTATGAGCAAGGTGAACAGCTGCAACTTAGGCAGCTTATCATACTTCACCTGAGGCTGGTGGACCAACGATTCGACTAAGGCTAAGGCCGGTGAGGAGGTAGTATACAGCAAAGGAAACCCTTTGGGATTCCAGCGACCGCCAAACAGGCGAGCTCCCTCGGTCGCCAGCGGTTGGTTGCTATACATCGCTTTTACGGTTCGGTAAACAGTAAGCATTCCAGTTCAGTGGCTAATTCAGCCAACAATGCCATGCTCAATTCGACCTAGTACGTCATCAACTAAGCCAAAGCCCGTTGTTGTATCTAGCAGTTGTAGCGGAGACTGAGCGTTTAATTCTCGAATCGGGGCGTGCAGCCAGTCGGCGAGCGTCTGAGCATCCTCGTCAAAGACCGCTAAGCCATGCTGGAGTAGGTTAGTCAATAATAGTAATCGCTCAGAGGCATCACGCGATAGCCTATCCTGGGGTTTGATCCGGTGCAGATTACGATCAGACATGTTTAGGATGCGGGCCATTTCTAGGTCGGTCAAACCAACCAAAACAGCTACTTTGTCTGCTTCAGCCCGAAGCACTCCCTGACGCGACTTGTCAATCACGGTGTAGGGCGCGTAGACGGCTGTGTGAGCGGGAAGGGTTACGTAAGCCATAAGTAGTGACTGAAATATGTCGGTGTTGTAACTGCAATATGGCTTACAAGGTTCAGATTAACAAGACTAACTGACAAGATATGCCGTCCCCCATCCTGAAGGCATTAGCCCTGTCCATTGACTGACTGGTTGATTCTTTCTAATGAAGTAGGATAATAGGATACCAAAGGGGAGAGAAAGCCACTGCGTCTCAAATTGGAGCGTTGTTCGCATCAATGCAACGAACGGACCTCTGCTTGCATCTCTTCCCAACTAATCTATACCGACACTCACTCTTGAGATTACTTTATGAGCCAATCTAGTTGTCTGTTATTCGGCTATGCCCGCGTGTCAACTCAAGACCAAAACCTTGATCTCCAACTAGATGATTTGACAAAGGCTGGCTGTCAGCGAGTGTTTCAGGAGAAGGTATCTTCAGCCAAAGCACGACCGCAACTTCAGAAAATGCTGGACATACTTCGGGAAGGCGATACGGTCATCGTCTGGAAATTAGACCGCTTGGGCAGATCGTTAAAGGAGCTCTTTACGCTAGTCGACGATTTTCAGCGTAAAGGTATCGGCTTTCGTAGCCTGAACGATGCGATCGATCGACACAACTACCGCACAGGGCCGGCTAGTTTTCAATCTGTTTGCCTCTCTGGCAGAGTTCGAACGCGACATGATTCGGGAGCGAACCAAAGCAGGCTTAGTAGCTGCTCGTGCCAGGGGCCGGGTGGGTGGCCGTCCCAAGGAAGGGCCTTTCCGTCCAAGCTCAAGCCAAGGCGCGAGCTGTCAAAACCATGCATGGCCTGAAGACCCATACGATCTTAGAGATTTGCCAGCTCTTCCATCTGAGCCGGGCAACGGTCTACCGATATCTAGCCTGGCGAGAAGAAACGATAACTACTAGTTCGTAGATAACAGTGTTTCCTGAAACGGGCTTTTAAAAAGACGGTACGATTCTACTAGCCAATTCGTTCTCGCTATTATAAGGACTAATTGCTCAATTTAATTTTGGAAAACACGCCCGACTTTTCTTCGCTACTGCATTACATTGCTCAGCGTATAACCCTTACCCAGTCAGAGAAGGAGTTGTTCATCTCTATGCTGCGCGTGAAAAAAGTGAAACGTAAACAACTTATCGAGCAACCTGGATTTATCTCTACCCATCGCGCCTATGTCGTCACAGGGGCCTTCCGAGCTTACATTGTGAGCCCTGACGGACAAGAGCATACACTATCACTGGCCATAGACAATGGAATGATTGGTGATCCGGGAAGCTTCCTCTTGCAAGAATCGGCAACGTTATTTGTCGAAGCTCTTGAAGCGAGTACCATCATCCAGTGGAGTTATGAGAGTGAACAGATACTACTGGAAAAAATACCCCAGTTTTCAGTGGCCATGATTCGACGAGCGCAACTGATCGCCTTAACCATCCAACGACGAGTTATCGCTCAGTTGAGTCTGACCGCTGAAGAACGATACGACGAGTTTGCCCGAAAACATCCCCTGCTGCTTCAGCGAATACCGCTTTACATCATTGCCTCTTACCTGGGCATGACCCGGGAATTCCTCTCTAAAATCCGTAAGCAGAAGGTTACCCCGAAAAAGTAAGTAAACAAATGTGAACTAGTTCACCCTTATTAAGTAATCTACTTCAATAGCCACGTTAAGGCGTTGTCTGACCTTTGCTGCGTTGATTATAAACGAATTAGGTTAGATAACGATGAACGAGTATAAGACTGAATTCGAAGGTAGTGGCCTAACTGCGTTGAATAGAGTATCTTTGTGAATGGTCTTAGAAGCA
>CAZOQC010000003.1:268864-346473 GCA_964581865.1 uncultured Spirosoma sp. | reverse complement strand
CTGCTGGTCTTCTGAAAGCTGCTGCCTGGCTCGGAGGTATCGGCCACGTTATTAGGCTTGTCTTCGAAGAGATCTCCGTAGCTTTTGTAGGCCGCAAACAGGGTTGCTTTCAGCCATTCGCGGCTGCACATAAACATGCTGCCGAACCGGCCCGGCGTGGGGTGATTGGGGTTGTCTTCCCGCGCCACGGCGTAGAGTTTACCGTTCACCACGCGCGCAAAAACGGGGTATTGTGAACCCCAGTTGCCGATGTGGTCGCCATCCTTGTAACCGTTCTTTGTTTCTGATGTAAAAGCCATTGTATTAGGAGTTGAAAAGTGACAGAGAAAATGAAAAAGGGGTACAGCCCGCCTCGATTAGAAATTGACGCAGCCGGGCGGGACTAACGGCGGCCGGGTCGAGCATGGGCAGCGTGAGCGCGCTGAACTGGATTAGCGTCGAATAGGTCAGCTCGGAGCAAAACCAGCTGTCGGGCCGGTTGACGTGGCTGCCGAAGACCTGACCCGCCACCAGACCCGAATAATTAAACGTCTTGCCCAGCTGAGCCAGTAGAAACGACCAGGCCGCCTCGGGCGCGGCCATGGGTGCTTGGTAGTATTCCCACCTGTCGGGCTGAATCAGCACCCGCTCGAGCGATTCGACGGTGACCCCGTCCTGCTCGGTGCGGGACGATACGGCCAGGGGGTGGGGATCGAGCAGAATCATCTCGCAGTGCACCCAGTCCGAATCAGTCCAGAAGCCGATCAACTTGTTGGCCGTCGTCTCGTCGACGGCCCGGTTTTTAAACGCAATGATCATGATCAGTCCTGGGCTGAGGTAAGCATAGTCGTGCGGTAGTCGCCCCGGTGCGAAACCGGGTAACCCAGCGCGTTTGGGTACTCAATCGTCACGTCGGAACCATTGAGCGTCTCGTAGGTGAAATTGGCCGGCAGCGGCCAGGCGTCGTAGAAGTAGGCGCGGCCCGAAGCCGTCTGGAAACTAAAATCCTGACTCTGTACGCCGTTCTGCTGTACGCGCAGGGTAAACGGAGTGAGCGAGCCGTCCGTGGCGGGAAAGGCCGTCAGGATCTCCAGCCAGACAATGCCGTTGACGTCCCGAATTTTACCGAAGCAGAGCGCTTTTTCGTGGACGCGGTGGCCGGGCGTTTTGAGGTTGTCGACGATGGGCAGATTAAACCAGATCCATTTGAACCGACTCGCCTGAATGTTGCCGAACGACGCGTGCTTGTAGGCCGCTGAGATCAGCGATTCGACCACGCCATCGGCGTTGTATGGCCAGCTGGATGACAAACTACCCAACGGTACCGGCGGATGGTTGAACTCCACGCCCCAGGCGTACACCTGGGGGGAGAGAAACAAACTCAGCGCGTTGAAGAGCTCCATCTGCCAGGCCGGAATGGGCCGGTCGTTGAGCATGATACCCGCCACGCCCTCGTTACTCCAGCGCGTGAATGCGCCGGCCTGAATGGCTTCCATGCCCGATCGGCGCTGCCCGCTGTAAACCGGATAGTCGCCCGCCAGTCGGTGCAGCTGCAGATAGAGCCGGGTGGCGTGCTCGTAGATGTCCAGCAGCGCGCGCGGCGCTTCCCCGTCTTCGAGCGGGATGGCCTGTCCGTACGCACTCGTGCCGGTGTTGGTGGCAAAGTAAACCCCACCCTGCCCATCGGTGAGGGGTGAGCCGTCGACGTCGCGCAGCAAAAATGGCTCGTTGCCCCAGATGCCCTGGATATAGTCGTCGATGGCCATCACCCCGCCGTAGCGATTCATGGCCTGCAGAATAGGGCCGCCGCCGGCCAGAAAGTCGTACTGGGCCTGGAGATAGTTGGGCAGGCCCGATCCGTCCCGGTAGGACGACGCGTCCAGCTCGATCTGCATCTGGTAGGATCCATAGTTATAAGGCCGCACCAGCATCCCGTCGTCATACGCCGCCCCGCAATACCCATCATACAAAAAGCCAAAACAGTTCTGCAGATACACCTGGCTCAAAAGCGGATCGGGGGGCCAGATGTTTTCGATGTTAAAGGTGACGTAGAGCGTACCCTGCCCGGCCTGGTCGAGCACGCTGCGTTCCTGCTGCCACATCAGCCGGCCCAGGGCCACAAACGTCGCTTCGGCCGACGAGTCCGCCTGCATCACCCCGTTGATAAAGTTCGCCAGTATCGAATTGTCAGCCCCGCCCTGCGCCATCAGGATCGCCGCGAACTCCTTGCAGGAGTTTTCGGAGTACATCACTGACTTCTGGGTGTATGGCAAGGCGGTGGCGTCGGTGGGTCCCTGACGGAAGTTGGGCAGGACCGACAGTGTCGTCACGCCCCGGGTGAAGTGGGCGTTGGCATCAGCATCGGAATACCAGGGCCCCATCAGATGCAGCTGCGCGTCGGTCAGCTGAAAGGGTGGAAACCGCTTAAACAGCGTCGCCCCTTTGGCCGTTTGCTCGGGCAGATCGTAGTTGATCCCGCCCAGGTAGGGCTGGTTTTTGGCTTCAAACGGAATGATCGGTACCGCCGACCGCTCGAAGGGTCGCCCCTCGCCGTCGCTGCCCGATGGGGCGCCGTAGTCACCAAGTTGCCAGGCGGGATTGGACGAATAGTTGCCGGCTCCTTTGTCCGAGCCGTCCACCGTGCCGCCACCGGTCGATGGCAGCTGCACGGCAGCGCTGGTGCCCAGTCCGGCGGCCACAAACCCCGCGCTGCCCGGGGGCAAACTGCCCGCTTTAGCCGTAGCCGAACGGGGCTTGAGCAGCCAGTAAGCAATACCGATGCCGCCCAGCAGGGCCAGCGCAATAATCATCCAACGGATAGGCGTCATAAAGGGGGTGGCTTACGCCATTTCCTGATTGAACTGAGCGGCCAGGTCCCGATCGGTACCGACCGAACCGGTCTGGGTGCCGCCGGATCCCAAACCACTAATAGCCTGCTGGATCATGGCGCTGGCATCGTCCCGGGTGAAGCTCGGCGCGGTGGGCAGCTTGTTGATTGCCTGATCGATCAGCGTCGTCACGTCGGTCCGGGTGAAGGCCGGCCCAATGGGTAGTTTGCTCAGCGCCTGATCGATCAATGCCGTCACGTCGGCCCGGGTGGGGATAGTCGCGACTTGATCCGCCAGCGCGTTGAGGTGGGACTGCTGCAGGGCGTCCGAGACGGCCCACATGGATGAAGCCAGCGCCGGCGAGTTGGCGTCCCCGGTAGCCGTATCGGTGGTGGTTCGCCGGCGGCTCAGCACGAGAAGGGCCGCGATAGCCGCCCCGATCATTACTAGGCCAATGAGTAGTTTTTGCCAGGTACGCATAAATGCCAAAGTTTATAGACGTGAACCAGGCCCGATCGAGCTGCGATCGGGCGGATTGGTCAGAACATTATTCGGTTGTTATCGGTAATTCGTCGGCGTCGGTAGTATTGCCGACCCGGGTCATGGCGACGACCATACCCATCAGTCCGTCGCCAGTTTCCAGCACGTGCTGCAGCTGCGTTTGAATAATGGGTGTGTAGGCAATCTCAGCTTGCTGGGCAAAGAGTTGAGCCAGCTGCTCAATCTCTTCACTGCTCAGATCTGACACTTCGTATTTGACCTGCTTAGAGCCATCCAAGGCAGGCTTTATCGTTGGAATCACGTCAAAGACGAACCGGACATCCTTCACATTGATCTTGCCATCGCTCATGGCCAGGCGAAAGGCTCGGGTCAGCCGGCCGGCGAAGCGCACCACGTCGCGGGTTTGCTCGATGCCAAAACTAGTTGCTGGGGTTGCTTCCACGAGACGTCGTGAGTTTGTAGGTGATACGGCCGTAGTGACCACTTAGCTGATTGGACCAGATCCGGACCACTGACTGCCGTTGCACGATCCAGAAATCAGTACAATGCATCCGTTTGTCTCTGGTCAGCAGATAGGGTCGGGGAGCGGCGATAACCGGGTAGGTATAGGTTCGTCCACTGTCATCGTAGCGAACCGATACCGTTTTGGCCGTAAACGACAGGCTGACCATACCCATGTCGTACTTGCGCCGGAAGTCGCCCGATTCGATGGTCGCCGAATAGTGCTGTCCGAAGGACAGAACCGGAAAAAGCAAGAGTACTAACAGGATCCTGATCATGATCGACGAGAAGTTGGCAGGACTGCCCCGAAGAGCAGCCCTGCCGGGTGACTAGAAACCTATTTGCGGAACAGCGACACGACGGCCACCACAACCAGCAGACCCGCCAGGCCCAGACCGCCCCAGGTCATGATCTTGCGCCAGTCGGTGGTTTCGGCGGCCACGGTCGGTACAACCGATCCCGTCGCGGCCGCATTGTTTCGGGCCAGGCTGGCCACCAGCAGCGTCTGCAGCAGCGCCGAGTCGTCTTTGGGCATGGCGGCCGTGGCCGAATCGGTCGTCACTTCGATGGCCTGGGCGACGCTGAAGGTGGCCCCGTCCTGATTGGCCACCGTCAGCGAGTAATTGCCCGACGATTTGCCGATGACCAGCGGAATCGATTTGCCGAAGGGAATGGCGACCGGATCAATCGTGCTCGTTCCGTCGGTCAGCGTCAGGGTGCCCAAATCGGCCGACGACAGGGCGATCGACCAGCTGCGGGGCTTGTTCCAGACCGAGGTGTTGCCGATCTCGACGTCGATCTTTTCGTTCGATACCCGGAAGCTGATAATGTCGCCGGCCGTGAAGGCCTGTGGATTCGTGATCGTCTGCGCCAGCGCCCAGGCGTTGCTCACCCAGGTGAAGATTTTGAGCGTGCTGGCCTGAATGGTCAGCAGGTAGAGCGCCTTGTTTTTGCTCAGCGAGAGCACCAGCGAGTGCTCCTTGCCGATCAGGGGCAAAAAGTTATAGATCGTAAACAGACCCGGGCCGACCAGGGGCTTACCCCCGACACCGATCGTGATATCGCCGTCCGCAGCCCCGCTGAACGACACCACACCATCGGCCACCGAGAGCGACTGAGCGGCGTCCACCACGTCCGAGGCCTGGGCGTTGATGGTGTTGACCGATACGCCGAAGGAGAGGGCCGTGCTGCCTTTCAGGTAAGCGCGCAGCGAGAAGCTTTCCGAGTGGGTGATGGCCAGCGTTTCGCCCTGATTGGCGCGAAACGAGGTGGGATCCAACTGCTCGTTGGCGGTGCCGAACTGAGTGGGGTAGATGCCGTTTACAGTGATTCCGTTCCGGCTAATGCTTGGGTGTAACATGGCTATTTTTGATTGGTAAACTGATGAAGAATGTAGGCCAGCGAAGCAATAGCCAGCACAATAAGACCGATCGCCGCCAGGTTGC
This sequence comes from uncultured Spirosoma sp., assembly GCA_964581865.1. Classification (GTDB taxonomy): domain Bacteria; phylum Bacteroidota; class Bacteroidia; order Cytophagales; family Spirosomataceae; genus Spirosoma. Next base: position 341,219 of record CAZOQC010000003.1, on the reverse strand, counting down.
TCAGCGCGCCTAGATCGAGCCCCAGCGAGGCCGCATAAACCCGGCGATCGCTCTCCGGAGCGATCACGGGCGTACTGGACGTGCCATCCGCCGTATCGGTCAGGCCCGAGGCGACGGGCAGGACCGGCGTGCTGACGGGCGTGGGCAAAACGGGCAGCAGGGGTGCGGGGGGAATGTCCGTAATGGCCGCCGGCAGCGAGCTCGTCACCGGATCGATCACGACCGGGCTCGACTGGCGCAGAAAGTTGTCCGAGACCGCACTGGCCCACAGCGCGGCCGCTTTGGTTTGGCCGGCTAGGCTCAGGTGGATGTAGTCGAAGCGGTCACTAACCACCAGGCCGGTGTCGTAGTCAGGGCCCGGCCAGCAATTGGGCGTGGCGACCATGCGCTCCTGCATCTGGCGAACCTGGGTTTGCGGTCCTTCGCCCCCCTTGTAGCCACTATCGACGGTCAGAAACGGGGTCTGCCGGTTGATCACGGCCGGCAGCGCTGGCTGCTTGCTATCCGAGCGGGCCTGGTCGACAAATTGCCGGTAGCGGGCCAGCAGCACATCACTTGACTTCTCCTGATAGTCGTTCTGGCCGTGATCGATCAGCAGTGCCCTGAGGCCCGTGATGGGCACGTATGCCTGCAGCACGTGCTTGAGATTGACGTAGGGAAACAGCAGACTGGGCGTCAGCGAAAACACCGGCACAGCAATGCCCTGCGACGACTTGGCCCACTGCTCCAGGTTGGTGCCCCCGAAGGCCGTCTGGTAGATCTGCACCGGCACGCCCAGCCGGGCGGCCAGCCTGCCCCCGAAGTCCGACCAGAAGTAGTTGTTGGGGCCAAATGGGGCGGGCCGCACGCCCGTGCCGAACTGCACGAATTTGACGGCCGGCATATCCTCGATCTTGCCCGTCTTAACGTGCGGGCTGGCATCGACGGTGGTTTCCAGCGGAATCGTCGATACGCGGTCGTCGCTCGTGCCGGGCACGTAGTCCACCCCGCCCTGCGCGACCGAATGCCCCACCACGCAGAACACTTCACCGATGCCGAAGCGGTCCACGCTGGCGCTCTCCTGGGCGACGTTGTAGCTGGTCAGCGCTTCGATGTCGATCTTGTACCAGCCGCCCCGGCCCAGGAGTTTACCCGAAAACTGACCGTTTGCAAACGACAACTCCTGCCAGTCGGTGGCTACACCCTGACCAGTGACAACCGGCACGAGCCGCGCCCGGATTTTGGCCGGCCCGGGAGAGGAGGAGTAACTACCGATCAGGGACACATAGGCGGCATTGTTGTTGCCACGTTGAATGATCTGACGGGATAGGGGAGTGGTAATCTGCATGGGATTCAGCGAGTAGCGATCGGAGAATGCACTCACCAGCCAGATCGAGTTGAATCTGGCTGGTGCGCGTTACAGTTTGAGCTTGATGTTAGAAATGCTCTTGGTCTTGCGGGCCGTCGACAGGGCCTGGAAGGCCTGTTTCTTTGCCTTGGATCGACTGATTTTGTACTCGGGCACTTCGATCACACGGCCCGTCGCTGATTTCTGGTGAATCTTGTCGGCCAGCTTGTCGACCTGCTCGATGAAGTTTTTACCTTTCTGCTCCTTCCGGCTGGCCACTTTCACTGTCGAGCGGGCGGTAGCTGCTTTCTTGGTAGCCGTCGACTTGCGGGCTGTCGTGGCTTTCTTCTTGGCCGTAGCCCGTTTTTTGGTCGCCGTAGCCCCCGTTTTTTTGGTCTTGGCAGCGGCCGACGTGTTTGATTTTGTCGACGTCGATTTCTTGGGCTTCGTCGACGTCGATGTAGACTTTGCCGTAGCTGCTTTTTTGACCGATGTTTTCGCCGCTTTGGGCTTCGCCGATCGGGTGGATGCTTTGGCCGACTTGCCCGGCTTATCAGCTGATGATGTCGATTTACCACTGCCCTTTTTTGCTTTCAGGGCGCGGGCTTTGGCCATGCGCTCAGCGAACGCTTTTTTCTCTGACTCAGTCATTGGTGTATTGGTTTTTGGGGTTGACGATGCTACTGCAGGGGCCGAACGACGCCGGCGCGTGGCGACCGACCGGCCCCGCAGCTTACTAAGCGCGGTACTGGCGGTGCGGTCCTTCTGGGTGATTCGCCGGTCGGGAACGAAGGTTGCGTTGAAGACCGTGGCCAGGGCCTGACGCTTCGTCTGACCCTTGGTGGCGCTGGTAAACATGGTACCGGTTTGATCGTTGACCAGCTGGGCGTACTGGCGAAACCTGGTCACGATCTGCTTCTGCGTCGTCGACTGCTGAAACAGATCCATCATGGCCAGCTCCGCCGGCGAGTAGCGATCGGCTGGCGTCTGCCCGTGGATATCCAGCTGATTGACCCAGGCCCGGATGTTGGGCGAGGGCGTCGACTGAAACTCCCGGTAGCCGATGATGGCGTTACTCAGCTCGCGGTTCAATGATTTGGATCCCGTAGCCGTCAGCAGATACAGCAGACTCTTCCGGATGGCGTTCTGAGTCGGTACCGGCAACAGGGCGAACACGTCCGACGTGTTCACGTTACTGCCCCGGAACGTGGCATTCAGCAGCAGCGAGGAGACAAACTCGACGCCGGCCTCATTGATGGCCCCGTTCCGTGTGTAGTTCTCCAGATCGTCCGGCCGGATGATTTGCTCCCGGATCAGCACAGTCAAAACCTTGCTTTCCCGGATGAGCTCGGCCAGCGTTTTCTCGTCGCTGGTGTCGTTACGCAGTAACTCGTCGATGACCCGCTTTTGCAGGGCGGGCGTGAGCAGACGGGCTTTCGCCTTGATCTTGGTGACGCTCGTGGCAATGGCTTCGGTATCCGCCTGGGTGTACTGACCCAGCGCGATCGCTTCGGCATCGGGCACGTCGACCATCCGGACCAGCACGGGCTTGCGGATGCCGTACGACTCGGCCGTTTTGATCGGATCGCCCGCAAACCCAAAGCAGTTGCGTTTCGCCGTAATGGCTTTTTTGTAGCCCTTGGGGTCAGTGGGAAACTGGGCATAGTAGGTTAGCAGCATATAGCCACGTCCGTTACCCTGAATGATCTCGCCCCGGCTGTTGACGACGGGTGCACCAGTATAGGCGGTGGCCCCCTCCATGACTTCATTCGGCCGTAGACTACGGGCAATACGCTCCGGCGTCAGAGCGCCCGACTGCGAAGTCGATCGGTTGCGGGGCTGGGCCTCGGGAATAAAATGCAGCGGATTCTGCGAAGCGCCCAGGTGCGAGGGCTGCAGCTGATCGGCGCAGATGACCGCGTAAAAGCCGTCGACCTTTCGGTCGATGCCGAACCCAATTTCGCAGGCCATGCCAATAACGGCTTTACGCTGGCCCGTCAGGGACTTCTGCCGGGTATATGTTCGTCCGCCGACGTCGACCGTCCCTTTGCGCCGGTTGTCTGTATAGTTGCTGGCCATGGATGAGATTAGGTTAGGATGTCGAGCCAGCCGTTGCGGCCGCAGACAACGACGATGTAGCGTTTGGCCTCGGTCGGCACCGCTGCGATCAACTGTTGCGTAGACAGCGTTTTGCTGATCTTGCGGGCCGACAGTAGGTAGTAGCCCTGGTTATAGCGGGCCGCGATGTAGTCGGTACGCAGGCTGCCATCGGTGGCGGTATGCTCCCGGATCAGGACCGACAGAAAGATGCCCGCCAGCATGACGTTGAACTCGGGATCTTTCAGCGCCGGGTTCATCACGTTCACCCACCGGGCGTTGCTGAGCGTATCGGTGTTGTCGACGGCGAGTAGCAAGTCCAGCTGCGCGCCCAACTGCTTACGCAGCACGGCCTTTTTGTCGGCCGTCAGCAGCCGCTTCCGGTTGGCCAGTGAAATCATGTCCGCCCCGGAAGATCCCTTGATCTGACCCAGGCCGGTCGCCCCGGTGCGGTTGACGATACCGGCGATCCCGTCTTCGTTTTCGGTCAGCAGAATCGCTTTCAGCAAATAGTCCGGCACGTTGTTGAGCCGGGCCGACTGGTCGATAAAGGCACCGTACTTGGCCGTCAGGGCGTCAGCCGCCGTTTGGTGGCGGTCGACGTCGGTCGGTTTAAAGTCGGCGTGACTCAGGCTGATGAGCGGGATGTTAAGTAAAAGATTCATAGCTGATCGGCTCGGAATACGTGACTTTTCGGGCGGTGAAGGTGCGGGCGGCTTCGTCGCGCGCTGGCTTACGGTAGTACCAGTCGTAGGCGAAAATCGAAACAGCCACGATAGCCAGGACGGCAATAAGCTGCCAGATCGGAGTGAGTTTCATGGGGTAATGAATCGTTTACGAATGGTGAAAACCAGCACCGTATCCGAGAGCGGGCTACCCCGCCAGTCAACGGCCCAGGCGGCATCCTTGTAAAAGCGGTGCTTGCGGATGACGCCCTCGTGGTTGGTTTTGTACTTGCCCACCGATCCCGACAGACTCGTGTTGGCCTCGATCGTGGTAGCGTACAGCGGGTAGCTTTCCTCAATGACCCCGACGTGGTTCTGGCTGCCGAAGCGAAACCCGATCACCCAGCCCGGCTCCAGCCGGTTTAATGACATCGGATTTGCCCGCCGGCCGAGCAGGATCTTGCTGGGGTGCAGCGACCAGTTGAGTGCCCGGCCCAGCGTCGGCACATTAGGCTTCAGACCCGCCTGCCGGTGCCAGGCGTACACCCCGTAGGCGCAGTAGGCATCTTTCCAGCCCCGCACGCTGGGGCGGTTGTTGTTGCCGCCCAGCACCCGGTAGTAATCGAATAGCGGGTGATCGTTGCGCCAGGTGCGCTCCTGGGTACCCACGTCGCGCCGGGCCTGATCGACGATCCGGCGACCCATTTCTAAACGCCCCCCCCGGAGGTCAGACTGGCTAAGGCCCAGACCACTATGCAGTAGGCAAATAAGTAAGCCAAGTATTTTTGCTGATTTAAGCGGCATTTCTCGTAAGAGGTAAGGTTGTCCGAACGAAGCAGGGTAGCGTAATCGAAGCCGCCCTGTTTGAGCGGATTCAAAAAGTCGAAGTTTACTTTGTGCTGGATGAACAGCACCAGCTGGATGCCCATGCCGACAAAGACGATGACGTACAGGCTGGTGAAGCCCAGCCAGACGACCGTGTTGGTGAGCGGATCCACGAGCGACTCCAGCAGGTGGGGCATCAAATAGCAGATGATGATCAGCGCAATCGACAGCCCGACCTGGATGCCCAGCGCCCCGTAGGGATCGTGCAACAGGGCCGTCAGCCAGCCGATCCGGGGCGGACTCACCACGCCGGGATCCAGGATCGACGGCGGGTAGAGCTTCTCGACCTCGCTATCGATGAAGGCCGCCCGCCAGTCGTGGAGCTCGTCGATATCCACGTCGAAGGTCTTGGCGGCTTCCTCGATGCTTGTTTCGTAGGAGGAGAGCACGACTTTTTTGACAAACGCTTCGGTCCGCTTCATGATCAGGCTTTTTTGTGGGTCAGGTAGTACTGGCGGATGGTCAGGTAGTTGGAGACGAACGCCAGCACGGCGCTGGTGACCACAAAGGCCAGCACGGCGTATTCGACGGTTTTAGACTGAAACTTCATCGGAGTAAGGTTTTTGTGCGTTGTTTGAGGTAGGACCAGGCGGCCGCCGAGTTAGCAGATAGTGCGTAGTACGCAGCACCGCCCAGCAGAGCGAGGGCAAGTAGGGCCAGAAGAGTGCTGCCATTCAGCTGGACTTTTTTTTTACCGGCTCAGCCGTGAATGATTGCCCGGCGTACTTAACAAAAGCCGCCGCCAGTTTCCCGTCGTAGTTGCCCGCCTTATAGCCCGTCCCGTTGTAGATCTTGGCGAACCCCGCCCAGTCGTGGCGGATCAGCTCGTCGGCGATGCCCCGCTTTTTGACGAAGCTGACAAACGCCTGCAGCTGACGCGGCTCGCCCGATTTCATCGCATCGACGAACGCGCCCACCGAGCTAAAACCACAGGTGTCGTAATTGAAGCCCATGATCTGGTAGCGGCCCCAGCTGGTTGACAGCATGGCTGCTTCGGGGTTGATCGCGTACGCCCGGTTGAAGGCTGCCTGGTCAGTCCCGTTGACGGTCGTACCGGTGTATTTGCGGAAGGTGGCCGTCTCAAACCGAATGACGATCCGGTTGTTGACAAAGCCCGCCCCCGACGATTCGACTTCGTCGACGGCGCGAATGGCGGCCACCTCGCAACCAAGCGAAGCCGCAGCCGCAATGAGGTCGGTATTGTTGAGCGTGATTGCCATATAAAACTGTAAGGCGTTTTTGGGTTGCGCTTCCGGTATTCACCGTACCGAATCAGCCGGGTTTTAGTCGTGGTCATCGGCTACCGGGTTACCCGGTGGACGATCACGTCCTTGACGCCGGTCAGAATCACGGCCGCGACCACCACGAAGAAGGCCACCAGGGCGGTGTAGCTGACCGAGGGCAGATCGAATTCGTGCTTGACGGTGATGGGCAGGCCCGTCTCACCGAGTTTCGACACTTTGTCGAGGGTATTGTTGACGTCGTCGACGATTGACATAATAGCTGGAGTTATTGATTGTCCATTTTGAGCTCACGCATCCGCCGCAGCAGATCCGCCTTGTACTTGGCGGCCAGGCCCAGGGGGCCGAAGTACTCGCCGTTGATGACGCTGTAGAGCGTTTCGTTCTTTCCCGCCAGGTACCGCTGGTTATAGCGGTTAAAAATGTACACCAGTTGATTGTCGGTCATGCTGATCAGCGGCGCGATCGCCAGCGTTTTGGTGTCCACGTCAGCACTCCAGCCGTCGAAGGCCTCAAAAAGCGCGTTGAGGATGTTGGGCGCTACCTTGTTGACGAAATCAGCGGTCACCGGATCCGCCGTCTTCGAGCCGGGGTAGCTCACGGCCACGCCTTTGCCCGCTGAGCGGCCGATGTAGTAAATCACCAGCAGCACCCCGCCGATCAGCAGCGCGTACTGCAGGGGCTTGCTGGCGAATGCGCCGCGCAGCTGTTCCTTGAACCGGCCGCTTTTGGTTGCCAGGGCTTCGATCATGGCCGCTTCTGTTTCTGTTTGCGGTTTTTGTAGAGCCGCGCTACCACGACGCCCAGCGTAATGGCCAGCAGGGCGATACCCGCCCATTTGAGCACCGCCAGGCCCGTGGTGCCCACCGTATTCTCGACTTCCGTAGCCGCCTTCTTGGCCGGCGAATCCGTGGCCGGATCGGTGACCGTGTCAGGCTTCTCACTCGTCGAGGGTGCTACTGTTCCCTTGGGTACAACCGAAGTGATGTAGTTGCGCGATACCCAGCCGGTTTTACCGCTGGCCAGAGTGAACAGAAAAAAGCCGTTTCGGGTCGTGCCGTCCGTGGTACCCACTAACTGATTGGCCTTCAGACTGCCAATGATGTTTTTGTCAGAGGTTGTGGTCGCGCTGGAGCGGATATTGACCTTACTGGTCGTCGACTTGACGTAGTAGGTCGTCAGGTTGGGCGAAAACTCGTAGACGGCCGCTTCCCGCATGTAGGCGTAGTAGTAGACCTTGCCGTTGTAGGTGATGGGCGTAGTCAGCTTGATGTACGCGTAGTCCGTCAGCAGCTTGCTTTCGGTGCGGTCGTAGGTACCCACGACGGAGTCTTCCTTGACCGCGCCGATTTTGGTGCCCCCGGGCTTGTCGTAGACGAAAAAGAACTCGTCGACGTTTTTGTCGAGGCCGGTTTTGGCCTTTAGCGTTGCGCCTGTCTTCATGCGGGTAACAGTTTTTGGGCCGGCTTGGGCTTACGGACGACAATTACTATCAGGGCGATCGCCGCCAGGGCCAGCACGCCGTACAGCCCGTAGGTCAGATACTTGCGGCTGTTGGTGTCGGTCGCCGGGGTCGTTGCCTGGCTACCAACCAGTACGTAGACCGTTTTGCCGTCGGCCGCCGTTACCGGTATGCGGCCCGCACCCGGCGTTGTGGAAACGTCGGGCTCGTCACCAGTGCCGCCGGTGCCGCCAGTGCCACCGGTGCCGGTAGTGGTGACGTCGGGCTCATCGGTGGGCCGGTCGGTATCCTTGGCCGGATCATAATCCGGATTGGCCGCCAGCTCGATGTCCGTCGCAATCAAATAAATTGTCTCGATGGCCGTGGGCAGGAACGGATTGATGGCAGCGCGCAGCACTTCCTGATACACCCGCGTGCCTTCGGTGTAGGTAAAGCCCGTGGCCGTGCCTACGGTCTTGGGCCCGTCGATGAATTCGGCCGACTTTTGGGCGGCTTTCGGCTCCAGGTACACCCGGTTGCTGGAACCGGCGGCGACCTTGACCAGCTTACCGCGCTGGCTGGCGTTGTAGGTGCTGTTACTCATTTTTTGCGTAGCGTTAAGAAGATGAACAGGCCAAACAGCGATAGCGCAGCCGCACCGAGCAGTAGCATATTTTTGGTCAGAATACTGCCCGAACCGGTGCCAGTCCCAACTCCACTACCAGTTGCCTTGTCAGGCGTCAGGGTTGTGGCGACTTTTTTGGTTTTATCTTCGGTTGTAAGGGTTCGGACGGCGTCCGATGACAGGTTTTTCAGCTCCTTGAACGTCGTCTTGTAACCGTTGGCAAACGTGAGTCGAATCGTGCCATCGTCGTCTTTCGTAATGTCAGTCGGCTGAGGTACCCCACGCAAACCGCTGATATAGCCCGTCACGTCGGCATCGGTGGTGTCTTTCTGTTGCGCCTGCTGGTAGCTATCCTTGCGGCTTTCCCGGATCCAGTACTCCGGCTCGTGATCGACCCGGACGTAGGCCTCGAAGAACTCCTGGTACGGCTCGTAACTCCCCAGGAACTTGATGCCCGTGCGCTTCCACTGCCAGACCTGAACCTTGAAAAACTCATTGCCGGCGTCGTCCCGGATGATGCCGTTATCGAGCAGCTTACCGATCTGATCGCCCTTCCGAAATTCGTGGAACGACTGATCGCTCTGATAGTTGGACTGCACCTTTTCGGCCGTTACCCGGGGGTCGTAGTAAACCGGCGTGCCGTTTTTGGTGGACCAGATGGGCTCGTCGATTTGGGGGGCGTCAGTGAAAGCCATGGTGTGAGATCGTAAAAAAGAACGGCTGCCCTGGCCGGTTAGCCACGCAGCCGTTCTTCGCTATCTGTTGATGACGTGTAACCGGTCGGTTAGCACTTACTTTCTGGACGAATTACCGCCCCCCTTTTTCTTCTTGGTGGCCATGTAGATGATGCCCCCCACGACGGCCACGACCACGACACCGATGACGATTTTTACCGTCATGCTCATGCCGGCTGCTGTGCTGCCCGTTGTACTCGTACCCGTACCCGTACCGGTGGCCGCATTCGGCACAATGGCGTTGGTCAACGTGGTGAGCAGGTTGGTCTGGGTCTTCTGGGCGTCAGCGGCTGCTTTCGCCTGGTCGGTAGCCGACACGTACGCTTTGACAAGACCGTCCGCCGTCTGCTCGAAGGGAATCAGATCGCCGGTCGGGTTGGTCGGAAAGTTCTGCCCGTCGGTAATGCCCGCCGCTGCCATCTGCGCTTTGGTCGCCGAAATAGCCGCCAGATCAGTCAGGAACTGAATTTTGTTGGGCAGTGCGTTACCCGCTACCCCGCGAATCCACTCGGGCGATACCACACCGCCATCACCGACGGGCGTTTTGCCCGTCGTATCGGTGGACGCGTAGCGCGTACCGATGATGAAGAGCTGGTTTTTGTAGTAGCGGGCGGTGAAGCCGAATTTATAGGGCTGACCGATGGTCGCATCGACCAGACCCAGTGACGCGCCGTCCCGTAATTGACCCGCTACGAAGCCCGTGGGCGGGGTGTGTCCAGTTGCAAAAGCCATGAACGTGTATTGATTAAGTGAAAATTGGTTGACTAGCTGGGTCTCGGGAGAAGCGTCGTACGCGGTAACAGTATCTACTCGAATCGCTAGGGTATTAGTAGTGCGTTATCCGGTGCAGCTGCCCGAGTCGGTGCGGTATCGACCAGGTTTGTGACAGGTGCAGGGCGGGCAATCGGTCGGGCAGGGCGGGCAGATCGTGCTTGGGCCCGCGCGCCAGTGTTCCGCGCGGCCGCACCGGATGATCGTCCTGGGCGGGTTTATGGGCGCTGACGGATAGGCCTTCCGGCTGTTGGGGGGTTGTGGTTGTATCGACAGCGGCTTGTTGCACCTGGTCATCGTGTCCACCGGGTTGCGTGGCGCTAACGGCGTACAGGGCGGAGGCTGGCGACAGGGTCGAATCGATAGCGACCTGTTCGGTGGGTGGTGCGCCGGCATCGTAGACCGTTTGCTGGGGTGAGCCCGTCTGGGCGGGGGAGTCCTGGACTGCCAGCGCACAGCTTAACAGTAGGCCAATGGCAAGGAATCGTCTCATGGTACAGGGGTGTTTAAGTTGATTTACCCGGGGAGAAGGTTTATTTGCGCGTATACCGCATTCGAATCGTAAGGGCCAGCGATACGACCGCCAGCAGAATAAAGGTGATCGTGATGGCCGTTCGGGTCGTAGCCGCCGTCTGCTCCGCTTTTAGTCGCAGCCGTTCGCTTTCAGCGTTGGCCGCATCGACGGCTGCCACGTACTGTATATCCCGCTCCAGCGCCGTGGCCACGTTGTCCGCTTCGGTCTTTTTCAGTGAATCCGCTGCAGCTGCCTGCTGCTGAGCGTTCTGGTCGATCTGATTCCAGATCGCCGCACCCGACGCCAGGGCCGAAAACAGCAGCGGGATCATGAACATCAGGCGGTCGGTTTAGGACGACGATTGCGGACCAGCACAATCGTCAGTACGATCAGCGCTATAAACCCACCGACAATACCCAGTGCAACCAGTCCGTCATTACGGGCCTGGTCTTTATATTCAGCCAGGGCCGCTTCACGATCAGCATTCAGTTTATTGAGGGCCAGATTAAACTGATCTTTGCTCAGTGAGGCATCGTTGGTCAGCTTCGCCAGCTGAACCTGATAATCCCCCTGAATTTTTGCGGCGTCATTCTTAACCAGCCCAAGCCCAATACCGCCAGCGGAGGAAATCAGCGACGATCCTGCACCACCCGACCCAAGCAGGTTGGACCAGAATCCCGACGAGGCTCCTGCATTAGCAGATGATTCTGACCCCGAATCAGTGGTAGACTTGCTCTCGGTTTGGTCCGAATCGTCCGTGGGCTGCCCTGAGCCGCCGCCGAATAGATCACTGAAAAAACTCATGGGTTTGGTCGTTTACGGGTAAATAGGTACGTACCCACGACGGCAACCAGCACAAGCGCGACCGCACCCACGATCATGTACAGACGCTGCCGTTTTTGCTTGGCCTGCTGCTGGCTGAGCTCGTCGAGCGAGGCCTGAACGGCCTCGTTCTGCGCGTCCGGATCGGTTTGGGGTGTACCCAGGATAATACCGCGCTTTTTGGCTTCGGCCTGCAGGATGGGGCCAAGCTGCTCCAGCGCCTTGGTGCCCGCCGCTCGCAGCACTTCCTTTACGCCGTCCTTTACGTCGTCAGATAGTGACGCTTCGGCAATGCCGTATGAGGCGAGGTAGTTGCTGGAGTTGACGGTAGCCATGACACTGGAGCAGGTTGGAATGAGCGGATAGAAGGATAGCTACTGTCGCTACTGGTTGGGCATGACGGGCAGGCTTGCCGATGGCCCCGACATATCGGGCATGACGACGCGCAGCCCCATGCGCACTTTCTGGCCTTTCATCAGCTTATAGGCCAGCGACCGCAGGGGAGCCGTTTTGAACGGGGTGGTGAAGGCGTGATTGACCACCGATTTGCCCGCTTCGAGCGTTGCCGTCGTATCGATGTTGGTCACTACGGCAGGCTTGAACTCGATATGATCTTTCTGAATGAAATTCAGCGTGGCCTGGGCCAGCACGGCCGTTTCGACGCTGGCACCAACGATCTGAATGTCGTTCAGCTGGGAGACAAACTCGTCCAGCTCAGCGATCTGGCCGTCGACGGCTTCGTTATCACAATGGACGATGATCAACCCAGTCTCGTCCTTGAAATCGCCGGCTTTCAGGAACTTATTAGCCAGCGATTTATTGCGGCGAAGCATGGCCGGCAGCAGAATGACGATCACGTCGGTATCGGCCGACTTGTTCTCAAGGTCAAATAAAATCAGTGTCTCTTGCATGGTTTGATTGGTTGACTGGGTTGACTGCCTACACAGCGTTGGTAGTTTTTATCGGCTCGCCCGGCATTCGGTTCGGGACATACGTTTCCTGTTTCTCAGAGTCGGCTTCCGGTGTTTCCGGATCCGGTGTTGACGCCTGGTCGACGTCAGCCGTTTCGACTGGCCGGGCATAGCTAGCTATCGGCTTTCGTTTTTCAGCCGGTCCTACCACCCTGTAGGTGATATCGTCCACCTGATTGCTCAGGGCGTCCAGCTGTGCCTGTTTGCGCCGGATCACGTCGCTGAGCATATACTTGTAGATCAGCACGCACGCGGCCAGGGCCAGCAGGCAGCCGATAAACGCGGCAACGGTAGTAGTGGTAGCCTGGGTCCAGTTGACCCGGCCCATGCGGGGCGGTTTGGCCGCGCTGGGTTGCATTGGGTGTTCGAACATGGGAGAAGTGGTTTGTTTGATTGGGAGTCGGTCTCCGTCCGGCGGGATGAACGATGCAGTGTGTCGTTCATCCCGGCCGTCCGGCGAAACCCTTCTCCCGAGTGTTTCGAAACCAAACATACCAGGGGCGCAAGGAAGAGGGGCGCGCTAATCCGGCTTAACGGGGGTATAGCCGGGTTATATCGTAGTATAACCGGCATTTACCGGGGTATAATCCCGTTTTCTGGGGGTATAACCGGGTATAATCCCGTTTTCTGGGGGTATAACTCCGTTTTCTGGGGGTATAATCCCGGTTGTTGGGGGTATAACTCCGTTTGTTGGGGGTATAACTCCGTTTTATTTCAAGGATGATCGCAAATATCCGTTAGATAAATGCTGTGGCGACTCTCCTAAAATACGTTGCACCTCACGCTACCGTTGCCGTTTTTTGCAACCACTCAAAATCTAAAAACTGTATGCTCCTACGATTACTAGCAATTGTTTCCACGCTTTTTTTAATGGCAGGCTGCCAACAGAAAGAAGCTACCCCCAAACTAGCCACCAATTTTTCCTACAGTTCGGAAGCCTGCTGCTCGGGACAGTATTTTTTTAAAGACGAGTCAGCCAATGCAACCCGCTATGATTGGTCTTTCGGTGACGGTGGAAAGTCTACCTTAAAAGATCCGCCGCACTATTATAATAAGAATGGTAGCTATCCTGTCACCCTGACAGCTACTGGAGTAGATGGCTCGGAGCAATCGTTGATAAGGCAAATAAATGTCGAAAATGCACCTTACAAGGGTAGTATTGTGTTCTGGACAAACGCCAATGCTGGGTCCGCGATAGAAGTGGTAATTAAATACCCCAGTGCAGGAAATATAGTAGGCTACATCAACAGCTATTTGCCATCAGGAACGCCCAGCTGTGATCAAAGTGGATTTTTTACTGTTAGCTTACCAGAGGGTAGTTATAACTATACAGCTAAAGCAGGTAAATACACATGGGAAGGCACGTTTAACACAGCTGTAGGGTCATGCTTAAATAAAAAGCTCATTCTATAACCTCGCTATATCCAAAGTATAACATAATGCCCGCCCATCAACGAAGATGGGCGGGCATTATGTTATTACATCATACCGATTCTACAACTTCATCCTTGCCGATCTTGACTCCTTTGATGCGCAGCCACCGATAAAGTGTCTGGCGCGACTTGATACCCAGCTGGGCCATGATCATGTTGATGGTGTTACCATCCTGATAGAGCGTCTTGGCGGCACTGGCCTTGATGTCGGCCGGCTTAGATAACCCTTTTTTCTTGCCACCTAGTCGCCCCCGGGCGCGGGCCGCTGCCAGGCCGGCGTTGGTGCGCTCGCGGATCAGGCCCCGCTCGAACTCGGCCAGGCTGGCAAAAATATGAAAGATCAGTTTGCCCGTCGCTGAGCCGGTATCGATGCTCTCCTGGAGCGAGCGAAAAACGATGCCCTGCGCGTCGAGCTTGTTGATGGTCTCCACCAGGTGCTGGAGTGAGCGTCCCAGCCGGTCGAGCTTCCAGACGACCAGCGTGTCGCCCGGCCGCAGCTGCTCGAGGAGCCGGCCTAGTTCGGCCCGGTCGGTTTTGGCCCCCGACTGTTTTTCGGAGAAGATCTTCTCGCAGCCCCCGGCCTTCAGGGCATCCAGTTGCAGATCCAGGTGCTGATCATCGGTCGATACCCGGGCGTACCCAAAAATCATGGTCGGTTTGAGAAATAGTACGATATAGCTGGCAAAATGCCGCTGTATCAAACTTAGTTAAACGGGACCGCACTATCAAACTGATTAGGGTCGGTAATGGGTCGTTTTTGGGAACGTATGACCGCCGGCAGGCATGTACCAGATGACGACCGTTTTATCGTACGGGTACGACAACAAAAAAGCCCGGTTATTAACCGAGCGTTCAATCTAGTCGCGTCTCGATCTGGACGCCCTTCGTTGGCGGAGAGCTTTGTGTATCGTTGGGTAACCGTCGTCTTGATTAACACACTCTTTGTGCGATTAATGGGACTAATTAATATAATAGTTTCATTCGACGGTAGGTTGTTTGGAAACAACCTTATATGTTTGGACATGGAAACACAAATCACTCCTGGAGAATATGCTGTGTTGCGTGGTATATCGCTTAGTGCCGTCACGAAACAGATACGCCGGAATGCTACACTAATTGGAGTTCGAGGTATAAAGAAGCATGGTAGATTTTACTTGCTGACGGTCGACCCGACCGCTCTGCAGCCATAAGCCAATTAATTATGGTTAGTTATTAGGTTGTTTCAAAACAACCTAATAACTTTGACGCAAGCAATTTATAATCGACCAAAACACAGGAGAATTATGAATACATACGTGGTTAAAGTATTGCGGGAACCGGGTGTGGACCCGCTCACGGGTCAGTTTACGCCCCAATGCGAGGAGTTGTTGACAATTGGAGCCGAGTCTCAAGACGCTGCTTATCGTCAATCGTTTAGAAGGTCTACACTCAAGTTTTCCGGTCAGGTTAGGAAAATATTTATTGATGGAGTAGAGTACGTAAACCCACGATTCTAAGTGAAGGGACAATTTTTCGTAGTTATATAAAACGAACACCGTGGTGGTCAGCCAAATGCTCGAAACGATCATGTGGAAGGCTGATGTCAAGGAACTTGCTGGTTATCATCAGTTAAATTTTTTTACAATGAATGAAGAGCAATTAGAGCTCAACCTTTACGATGGAGTTTCTGTAGTAGACCTTTTCTGCGGAATTGGTGGACTGACGTACGGATTAATTCAGAGTCGACTGAATGTGGTAGCAGGCGTCGATTTAGATAAAACATGCACTTACGCTTACGAGGCAAATAATCAAACAGCTGAATTTATTCCGTTAAGTATCAGTGAATTTACGGCTCAACATTTACTAACGTTATACCCAGAAAATCATATAAAAATTTTAGTTGGCTGTGCTCCATGCCAGCCCTTCTCTAATCATCGTAACAAGGAGAAGAAAGAAGGAAACGTTGATCATAACGCTGATGATGAACGTTATGGGCTTCTTGGTGAGTTCTTACGTCTCATACGTGAGGTCGAACCTGAAATAGTATCCATGGAGAACGTTCCCCAGGTAAGAAATTATCCTGTGTTTCGGGAGTTTGTGGAAGAGTTAAATCGATTGGGCTACTATATATCAGATTACACCAATAGTGTATATTGCCCTGACTATGGGATTCCACAAAAGAGAGAAAGACTCGTCCTCTTAGCGTCAAAAATAGGCCCAATATCTCTCGTTGCCCCAACTCATCAAACCACGGAGTATAGAACTGTAGCTCACGCTATCAGAGATTTAGAACCTATTGCAGACGGCGAGATATGTGCTAATGACTCTCTACATAGAGCTCGTAAGCTTAGTGATACAAACCTAAAACGAATTCGTGCTATACGGGCTGGGCAAAGCTGGAGAGATCTGAGTGAAGATTTGATATCACCTTGTCATAAAAAAGAGAATGGTAAAACATTCACTGGCCCCTATAGTAGAATGACGTGGGAAGAGTTGGCTCCCACCATGACAACTCATTGTATAGGCTTCAGTAATGGCAGATTCGGACACCCTGAGCAAGATAGGGCAATTTCACTAAGAGAGGCTGCTTTAATTCAAAGTTTTCCACGTGATTACCAGTTCATTGAAGATGAAGGAACTGTAAAAGTAGGTGCTCTAGCACGTCATATTGGAAATGCAGTTCCCCCCAATTTAGCAGCTGCTATTGGACTTAGCATAACTAATCATTTAACAGAACACAACTTGTTACTCAATAATGGCTGAAAAACTCTATTGGAGAGTAGATGTAAGCGCCTTTCAGTTGTTAGGTAGAAACCTAATAACTGATCGGGTTACGGCTGTATATGAACTTATAAAAAACTGTTATGATGCTAATGCCACTAATGTGACAATTGAGTTTCACGATGTAGAAAAACTATCCAATACCAGCAAAATTGTTATCCGTGATAATGGTATCGGTATGAGTCTTACTGATATCCGTGATAAGTGGCTAGTTGTTGGTACTGCTAGCAAGCGAAAGAAAATGTCGTCTCCACCTCCATTCAATAGAAGATATATTGGCGAGAAAGGGGTTGGTCGTTTTGCAGTGGACAAGTTAGGAGCTCAGTTATTAATTACGACTAAGCAGAAAGATGATAGTCAACTTTTAAATGTTCAAATTAAATGGGATGAATATAAAGAAAAAGAAAACACTGGCCAGATTACATTATTTACAGACATGTCTAATGAATACTACTATACAGATGTAGAAAGCTATAAAAAGGATCAACATGAATTTAAACAAGGAACTGAACTTATTATAACAAACCTACATGAAACTTGGGACCTGAATCGTATAACTAGGTTAGTTAATCAGTTGGGACGCATAATATCTCCCAGTCATAAACTTAATCCTCCATTTGACATATATTTTAACGCTCCTAGCTTTGATATAAACAATGAATTAGTCAAGCCGAAACCACTAGAAAAATTTGCTACTATAAACGAGTCAATATCATATAATAACAAATTTGACCAGCAAGAAACCTTGAAGTTTAATAGAAAAACTTTGAGTTTTGATAAAGAACTAGTCCCAAAACTTACATTCGGGCCTGTGGATATTGAGCTTTATTATTTTGATCAACAAGCACAGAAAGATTTTAAGAAACATTATAAGCATCAGGATAATTATATTGAAGGGGTAAAAATCTACAGAGATGGAGTAGTGTGTACTCCATTCGCAGAATACGAGAGCAATGTTGATAAACGCAGAGATGTTCTAGGGATAGATAAAAGGCGATGGAAGGAAGCTTTTGATAAGTTAAGTACTCGAGAAATCATCGGTATAGTTAACATAACGAAAGAGAATAACTCTTATATTATTGATGCAACAAATAGGCAAGATTTTGTTGATAATGAACAATATAGAGATTTGAAAGATTTTATTATTAAACAAATTGACGAACTGTCAGAGTATAAGAAAGCGCAGCGGATTATAAAAAAGAAAAAAGTCCAGAATAATTTAAAAAAAGCTAGCTCTGAGATAAGACAAGTCAGCAAGCTATTAAAGCAGTTTGCTAATATTCATCCAGAATTAGCAAAAGAGTTTGCACCCTTACTTTCCGCAACAGAACGAGTAATTGTTTCAGTAGAGGAAGGAGCAAAACAGAGTGAAGAGTCCGAGAAAGAATATACAAGGAAAGAGAACATTTATCTCAGCCTGATGTCTTTGCAAGATTATGCAGCGAATTTGGCTCATGCTATAAGGTTATCATTAGGTAAAGTAAAAAGGGCAGCTGAGTATTTTAAAGACGAATATCCTAACCCAAATTTAGAGCACAGATTTAAACATTATGCGGTTCTTATATACGATGAGATGGATCGTATGAGTCAAGTGGTTGACTTTATGTTGAGCTATGCCCAAATTGATATAGATACATCCGAGTTTACCGTAAAAGATATGCTAGATGAGCTTTTACTCAAAGCATACAGGTCTACCTTTGAATTTGAAGATATTGATATTAGCGTTAATTGCTTAGATAATGTACTTTTTACCATGAACAGGAAATTTGTAGAAGATGTATTAACTAATCTCGTTGGTAACTCAATAAAAGCCCTTAAAGGTCAAAAGGATAAAAAAATTGTGTGTGAATCATATGTTAGCGATTCAACGCTATTTATAGATTTTTCAGATAATGGAGTAGGTATAAAGAGAGGTGATGAAGGTAAAGTATTTGACATATATTATACAACAACTGCTGAACAAGGCGGAGCCGGATTGGGACTCTTTGTAGCAAAGACAAGAATGAATTCTTTAAACGGAGATATAGTTGTTGCTCCAAGCTTATTCGCTCCAAAAGGGGCTACATTTAGACTTAGTCTCCCACTGAATAATTCTGATAGAACATGAGCGTAAGATCAATACCAAACATTGTCATCATAGATGACAACATAAAAGATGCCGACAGTGAGCCACTAGTAGGTCGATTAGAGGATAAATATGGACCTGAAAATGTAAGGGTCTTTCAAAATGTCATAGATGGCATTAATTTTATAAACAGTAATTTGTCCAGTAGAATTATCGTTTTGCTAGATATTATGTTTGGTAATAAGCCAGAGGGATTGACCGTGTTCGAGACAATCGCTAATCGTACGTCGCTAGTCTATTTTATAGTGATGACCGGTAATTTTGAATCTGTTAATCAAGGCGATCTTGTTAACTTGGTTAATAAGCACGCTTGGTATCTTATTAAACGAGATGCCTCTTCAAGAGCTTTTTTAGATATTATAGATCGGGCAAATTCGTCTATGAATATACGCATAGATGGGGCGCTAGAAGAATGGATTCTTCGTCATAGCGATGATGATCGAAGAAAGCCTTACATAAAGAATAGAAGTGGTAAATCGTATAATCTGAATGATCTCTTGCAAGAGATTCGTTTAGGGTCTGATATAGGAAATGAGTTTGCGTATGGAATAATTAATCTAGCTATTGACCTTTTATCCCGCGACAAAGCAAAAATATAGTATGCCCAAAATAATAGTAGTGTATGACGATTTGGATCCTCATATTGGCTCAAACACATTGTTATGTTACACGCATTTACAGAAAAGTATAAATGTTAGTCATCATACTATAGTACCTTTTGATGGAGCAAATTGCAATTGTACTTCCATTCAGCAAGCCATAATTGACTTGCAGGAAGTGCCGTTTGTATTTATTGCTTATTCGCATGGAAGCCAAGATTGCTTGAGTTCTTACAGTCATGGTGAATATGTTAATGTTAGTAATAGCTATTATTTCAGCGCTTCACTTTTTTATACGAACGCATGTCTGTCAGCGCTATCTCTTAAAGAGATGTTGCTCGCACAGAACTGTCGTGTCTTTATAGGCTACAATGACGAAGTGAAGGTGCCCGATCAAGATGACTTGGAAGAGCTATTCGTAGAATGCGAAAAC
This sequence comes from uncultured Spirosoma sp., assembly GCA_964581865.1. Taxonomy (GTDB): domain Bacteria; phylum Bacteroidota; class Bacteroidia; order Cytophagales; family Spirosomataceae; genus Spirosoma. Next base: position 321,776 of record CAZOQC010000003.1, on the reverse strand, counting down.
CATGCAATAACTCTTTTTCTTAATACGAATCTTAATATTGGAGAATGTTTTGGAAGAATGAAGGACATGTACGACGCTATTTGTGACAAGCTAGTTGACCAAGGCGAGATTGCTTGGGCCAGTAAGCTTGCGCTCAATAGGTCATGTCTAGTAATCGACGGAGACCTAACAACCACGCGGTTATCCTATGTGTAGATCAGTATAATGCGCAGAGAATCAATAAATTATAAGAGTTGCATTCTTTTTGATTGAAAAATTGGCTCAAATAGCTAGCAACGAGAGGTTTGCGAAAGTGAGAACCCCATTTTCCCAAACCTTTCTGTTTGTTGACATCAGCCTTTAACATTTTGGAAATTTCCAAAACGGATTTTGGCGAATAGCTGAGAGGCCCGGTAACACCCACGATTGTTCCGCTTGAGCGCTACTGGGCCAGCCCACGTCGACGATTGTATATAGCCGATCAACTTATTCACAGATAAGGAATTGACCGTTTTATTGTACGTTTATTGTGAGCGAAAAAGGCGCAGTAGTAGCGAGCGTTCCAGCCTTTACGCCCGAAAGACCCGTAGCTGGTACTGATAGTACCGGTGGTGAAAGCAGTAGCTGAAAATAGAAGCGCCCGGCTTGGCAGGTCGGGCGCTCTCATACCAACGAGATCGATCAGCGACTAGTCGACCGTGCCAGGCACTAACACCAGTTCGAACGCCTCCAGGTCAATCGAGTCGATGACCAGGCCGGCACTTTCGATCTGCTGCTTTTGCGCCCGATCGAGCTTTTTCAGATTTGTGACGACAACGGTGTCGATCTGCTGATCAGGCACCGCCACATGCGGGGGGCTGGAGGAGGTGACGCCGATCTGGCCACCCCCGGCCTGGATGTTCATCAGCAAATCACCAAAACTGTTGTGTAACGTTCTACGAGTCATCTGTATAGTAGGTTGATTAAATTACTACTTGATTGGGCTACGCCTGGAATCAACTCACGTAGTCGGGCAGAAACTTATCCATCAAGTACCGCACGACCGGCGGCGTGAGTTTACGACGATAGGGCACCCAGCCCAGGTCAATGAGCTGGTGCCAGTCGGCCGGCGTCAGCAGTGATTGAAACGTCTCCACGTCACTGTACCCGGCCCGTTTGGCAAGTTCCGACATAAAACAAGCTTTGTATTTGTACAGCATAGTGAATAGATCAATCGGCCGAGGTGATATCGATCACCCGGAAGGCCAGTTTCGGCTGCTTGGGATCCGGATACAATAGCTCGTTTTCCTTCTTTAGCTCAGCCATGGCTTTTTCGATCTTGTGCGGTACCGGCACCTTACTGGGCAACTTGACGTCGGACGTTTTCCTCAGAATGATGTACTCCGAGTGGCGAAACAGAAACGGGGCCGGCTCGGCCAGACTGTGCAGGTTAAAGAGATAGTCATTACACAGGTTCCGGCTGTTGAGAATCAATCGTTCCACCGCATTGGACAAATTGCCCCCCATGTAGGAGGTCGCGTCTTCAAAAACGACCAGGGTGTTGCGGATCCACTGATTGACCAGCGTAAAGAAACTATCGATGTCTTCACAGTCCCGGCACACGAAAAAGGGGTAACGCTGCCGATCTGCCAGAATATTGAACCCCTTGATCTCCGCCTGGGTGATCGGAACGTATTTGTCGTATTCGGATTGACTGCCAATGTCGAAGACCAAGACCGGCTTGCCCTGACGTTTCCACATATCGACCTGAATGTTGATAGAGCCCTGCGTCTTGCCCGTCTTTTTGGCACCGATGGCCAGAAAGATGCTCGACGTGCGCTTCTTGTCGTTCAGGTTGGGCAGTATGATCTTGTTACTCATGGGTACTGCAGCCAGCTATCGGGTTTTTAGGAAAGGGCGTATTGAGTTTAACAATGTCGGCCGGAAACATGACCCATACCATCATACCACTGTGCTCGTGCTGGGCAACTTCGTTGACATCGAGTCCATGCTTACGGATTAGGTTAAATTCGTCGAAGGATAGGTTATTGGGCGTCACCCAAACCAACTGCGAGAAATCACCCGTCCCGTTTCTGTTAATTTGAACCGGCCCCTGCGTCATTAGCGCGGCAATCAGTTCGGCTTTCTCAACGATAAAATCAGCGACTTTCATAGTTTTAGACACTGTGCTCTCAAAAACGTTGGCGGCCATAAAGCAGAGCGTTATTGGTATCGAGAATAGGAAGAATAAAAAAAGAAGGCTCCAAATAACGTTAGCAGTGCTACCATCTTTAGCATGAGTCATTTCCTGAAATGAGACGGCAGAACAACCCATAAATAGGATTATTGCGTAGATATATGGGAATGCCTGCTGTACCTTTTTTCTCATTTAGTGCGGTATTTAGTACGCCAGCCTTTAGGGGGGTGAGGGCCAAACTGATCGTATATCGCCCCGGCACCGATGAAACATACCCATCCTGCAACTCCATATAGCAGGACAAAGCCAAGCCAGTAACCAGCAGGTAAACCACCGGTTAGAGTCAACAACTGGTTTAGTAATGCCGTCAGTAAGTTGATGAAGAACAACCCTGACGCTATGACTATTAGTCCGCAAATAATCAGGAATAGTCTCATCGTTAGCGCATCGATTTATCGACCATTTTGCTCATCAGCGCCTGGCCACCCATCATCAGAGGACCCATGGCCTTGATGACCATGATCTCCAGTAACACCTCGGTGATCGAGCCTGCCTTGAGCTTGCCCCGCTTGTTTTTGCTTTTCAGGTCCGCCTCGATCGCCCGTTGCAGCAGCGTCAGCTGCGCGTCGGACAGGGTCGCTTCGTCGTCGGCATCGTTGAGGGCTTCCTCGAAATCGTCCCAGCGCTCCCGGGCCGCGTGATAGGGGTGATCGCTGGGGTAGGTCTGCGCGTTTCCCGTCAGCTTGACCAGATTATCGTGGTCTTTGACCAGCTGCTTGTCGCCTTCCCGCAGTTTCTGGTAGGCAGCGTAGCGGTGAATGAAACCAAAAAACAGGGCGATGAGCGCCCCCCACATTTCGGCTTTCGACTGAGCTTTGGTCTTGATCTCTTCCGCCGTCAGGGCGACGTAGGGCTCCTCCTGCTCGTCATCCGGTAGGCTAGCCACCGGTGAGGACAGGACGGGCTTGGCCAGGGGCTTAAACAGATCCGTCAGTGATTGCAGCGGCGAGTCGACCACCGCCGCCGGCAGCGCTTCCGCTACGGTATCGACCAGGCGCGGTTCTTCGGTGAGAATATCCGACAGGGCGGAATTCGAGCGGCCATCCACCAGTTGAGCAAGCGCATCGATCATTCGGCGGCGGGATCAGCGGCCGGCGTGGAGTCGGCCGGCAGGGTGAGAAATTTGGCAAAGATGGGCTGCAGCAGTTCCCGACGCTTTGTATCAATCAGCATCCGGTTCAGCACCGCTTCGGTCATCGGGCCGGTGTGCTGGTTGATTGAGGGCCAGTTGATGTCGATGTCTTTACCTTTCTTGATCATTTTGGCCCCCGACTTGACGGCCTGCATCACCATCATACCAACGGCGGAATCACGGAACGATTCGGTGAGCATATCGGGGTTCGCTTTGATGAAGCGAAACACGCTGCCGGCCGTGTAGTCGTCGACGTGCAGACCATTCTCGTCGATAAAGCCCGACTCGATCAGCAGGTGATAGAACGCGTTGCAGAACTGTTCCCACTTTTGGCGGGCCGCTACCCCATCGGTCCAGTCTTCGACGAACGTATCGGCGTTGATGGACGAATAGGGCTGCACGGTCCTTACTTTCTGAGTGTTGTCGACAAGCTCAATGTCGACGATTGCAATCATCTTCATTCGAATACGGGTGTTACTGGCGGTTTACCGCGTCGGCGGCGGTGTGATAGGCCACCAGCTGGTTGAAATACCACTGGTAGAAATCGGGGCGGTACCAGCTGTTGCGGGCCGCTTCGGCGCAAAAATCCGTGATGATGGCCGGCAGTAGCTGGTAGCCGGCGCGCAGCATGGCCGTGTCGGCTTCGATCTGCTCCATGCGACCGTTAGACGCCGTTAGCTTCTGGTAGGCCTTCTCGTAGCGATCGCGCCAGACCGAGTCCGTATCAGTCGTGCCGGCCTGGAGTTGTACGGCGGGCGGGGGCGTAACGGTTGGGGTTGGCTGGTGCTCCAGCCGGGCGACGTAGTTGATTTGCTGCTGCAGCTGAGCCGTCAGATCCTGCACTTTGCGCTGCTCGGTCGCCAGCTCGTTGCGCGCAATCGACAAACTTGTTTGCAGCTGCTCGATCTCCAGCTGGGCCTGGGCGTAGTCAGTTAGTGCCCGCCGGGCCGACTCGTGCTTGACCAGCAGATCCACGCCGTAACTATGGACCGAAAGCTGGGGCTGTCCGGCCGGTGTTACTTCATTCAGCTGCTGTACCACACGCTCCATCGACGCCACCGTCAACGGGGGCAATCGGAACGTCTTATACACTGTACCATCGGTGTTACCGGTTGGTGATGCATCCGGTAAACCAGCGGTGTTACCCTGGTTTACCGGGTTTAACGGGGTGTTACCCGGTTCGGGTGTTACCGGTAGCACCGGTGTTACAGGCTCATCGGTGTTACCCGAATCCGTAGGGGAGGCCGGCGAAAATGTCAGGGGGGCCAGCGGGGTGAGTACCGTGTCGGTGCCGATGGAGAGGGGCTCAGCGGGGGCCAGGGGCGAAGTTTCCGGTAGCATAGGTGTTACAGACGTTCTTCGAAAGTAACACCAGCTTACTGTGTATTGCCTACTAATGAGAATTTCACTTACTTTCGGGGAAGAAAAGGGAAAATAGGTGAAAAACTAGCGGTATTACCATGTGTTACCTGTCAACACCACGCGAACGCGTAACCCCCAAGGACATCATGAAAATTATGGGCTACGAGAAAAATAAAGCCTACCGGTATTACAATCGCATCCGCTCGGGTAAAACCGGGCCGCAAGCTGAGATCGTCGTCGTCGACGACCTGGCCAACTTCTCCGGCATCAGCCGGGATGCCATCAAATCCAGCCTGGCCAAATGAAGCCTATCCAGACCAAACCCATGCTCTACGCGCACTACCTGGGCTTACTACAGGAGCGTGCCAGACAGATGGGCTACAACCTATTACTGCACGGGAGTCTAGCCCGGGACTGTGATCTGGTAGCCGTACCCTGGACGTATTCGCCAGCGGACCATTTCGAGCTGATAGCGGAGCTCGACTACATCCTGACGGGCTATAGAGGGTGCGTTTCCCGGGAGTATAATTACAGTGTTTTGCCCGGCGGTCGGCATTCCTACGTCATCAACCTGAACCGGGGTGGCTACGCCGGTGAGCAGTATCAGGAAGACCCCCAGTTTTACCTTGACATTTCCGTTACCCCACTTGCCCATACACCGAATGAACGAACAGCATAATAGAAATCTGTGGACCCTGGCGGGCGTCGCCCTGACGATGGGCGTTGCCCTGATCTGGGCAGGTAGCGCGCGGCAACGACGTCGGGCCGTCGCCAGTACGAGTTTGCCGCTGGGGCCGGTGGTCAATCCGCAGGTGATCCGCGTCGATGGGGGCGGAGATGGCCACTACGGCACCGGCCGCATCGGCCACATTCACCAAGGCACCGACCTGGTTTGCCGACCGGGCCAGAACGTCTACGCGCCCTTCTCGGGTAAAGTGACGCGCAAGGCCGTGCCGTATCCAGACGATCTGCGCTGGCAGGGCATGGTGGTCGAATCGGACGCGCTGAACTATGAGTGCAAACTCTTCTACTGCATACCGGCGTCGGGCGTCGTGGGTAGTCCCGTCGAGCGGGGTCAGCTGATTGGTTACTGTCAGGCCATCAGCCAGAAATACACCAGCGGGGTGACCGATCATCTGCACATCGAAATCAGGCAGAACGGGGTGGTAAAGAATCCCGAGTTGTACTTTGCCGTCAATTAAGGGTTTAGGAATAAACGTCAAAAAGCCGGATCGTCTGACCCGGCTTTTTCTTGTTAGATTTGACACTCATCAATCTTTTCTCTATTACAATGAGTGATTTTTTTAGTGTAAACATGTCATACGGCATGAAACGTAGTCCAGATGGCGAAAGATGGTTAGTGTATAATCGTGAATATCAGCCATTAGGTTCAAACGGTAGTCGTTCTGTCGCCTCTGACATCGTCAACTCTTCCTTATACTCATCTTACAAAGGACTTACGGAGAAGAAGTTGCTCTCAATTGCTTGTGATAAGGGGGTTACTTGTAACGAACAGGGTGAAATTGTTCAGATTTGGCTCTATAATGGCGAAACAAATCCGTCTCCCAACAGAATTGGCACTGCCGCTGCTAAAAAGCGACTTTGGACTGATTACTGCCGCCGATTGCGGTTGCTCTCAGCACTGCAAACTGATGACTGGTCAATTTAAGCTTAGATTCTACTCAGAATCATTTAAAAGCTTTTTAGCAGATCTAATATAGCCTTCGCGTTGGTGCTCTTTAACCCAGGTAAGCCTTCTCTCTTTTCGCCCCTCGCCCACTGGCTGAAGACGAAAATGTCCCCTAACTTTAAAAGAATCAGAACGAATGAGAGTAGTAAACCAAGTTGAATCGTAGACAGTTACTATGCTTTTCGAATGATTGACGTAAACAGCGTTGAATTCTCTGGACGGTTTTTTTGGATCTAGGACCTTTGTTTCAACCTCTGAGTAACGCTTGAATAAATGATAAGCTAAGACAAGATTATGGTAATACTCGCCGCCTAAGCCATCAATACCCTCAGTAAATGAGGTATAATTTCCTGCTGGCCCAATTTCTCCATCAGGTGTTTCATAGTATATTTCTTTTTTCCCCCAAGCTACAACGTTGGTTTTATTTAAGACTATGATATCACGTTGCTGAAAAGGTAGCTCTTCGTCTCCACTGATCCAGAATGCATATAGTACCTGAATTCCATTGGGTAAAAGAAGAATTCCGTTTAATTCCTCTTCATCGTTTATGAATTTTTCAACATCAATAAGTTCGAACAATTTCGTGGTCGCCGTCTGAACTGCATTGAAAAATGGTGTACTGATATAAGCTATGTCATTAATATTTTTGCTGTCCCTAATCAAATCAAGGTAGTCAAACTCTTCTTTTATTGATTCAATCTTATCACTACTGACCTTGTCCCATAAAAAGTGATGGATTGAGCTATGCTTGCTATGATGCCATTGCAAGATTGGGTAATTGCTACTGGTGAATTGCATAATTGTGTTGTTTTAAGAGTTAATTTTTACGTTCAGTATTTATATACTGATCCATTATAAATTTCTCGGCCGCGCCCTGGCACACCAGCTGCACGTCCAGTTCGGGCGTTACGATTACCGACATGGTCTTGACGGTGATCTGCTTTTTGATCAGACACGTGCAGTCCGAAAACTCGCAGCTGATCGCCCCACCACCCGCCAGTGGCTGCATCCGGATAAATGCCCGCTGCTGGGCGGCATCAATCAGCTTTTGTTGCTCCTGTTGTGATAGTTGCTTTTTCATAGTTGATGGGTAATCACGGGTTTGTGGCATCAAACAAGTCGATTTGCTTAGGGCCATGAATGTGAAAGCCCTCGCCAGTGTGCTGCCAGGCCGGATAGTCTTTGTAATCGAAGTCCGCCATGGTCAAAGCGCGGCCGGCCCGATGGGCGTCATACAGGTCGCTGTAACCTTCTTCCAGGCTGAACAGACGTGACCGCAGCAGTACGTTGATCAGACCAATCGCGTAGTAGTTGGGCAGACGGTACAGGTTCCAGTAGCAGTTGCCCACCATGGGGACGCGGTGAGCGTATTTGAAGCTGTAACCGCATACCTGAATCAGTCGGTCGTTGGTCCAGATCGGCTCACCACCAACAAACCAGTTGTCGGCCTCCAGCTGCAGGCAGATCTCCCGTTCGGGTTCGTGTGGCCACTCGACGTGCAGGTGAGAGAAGCGGCCTGTCGGGTTGCCATAGGCATTATTCTCGCAGATCGACAGATCGATATCGTACTCAGATTTATACAGCATGGGGCATAGATGGGTCACAGGTTTGTATTTACAAATGACAATCAGGGACCGCTCGCTACGCGTTGACTTCAGCAGCCATGAATTGACGCAGGGCATCTCTACGCCTTCGGTACTCGTTGAGCCTGACCAACTTTTTTCGTACGCGAGCTGCCAGCCATGTACTAACAAGCTTCTGTAGCCATGGACTAGATATGTGCCCTATCCACCACATGTGTGGTAATGATTCGTACTGAATGAACATCTCCAGTAGCTGCTGCTCTTTTGTTGTGTCAGCCATCGGCTTTCTGCTTTCGTTTGATGTAGTTGACGTTGGGGTAGAAGTAGGTGCAGCCGCACTCGCCGGCCCTGGGGTGCTGGCTGTGGTGGCACCAGCCTTCGCCCCTGATAGTGATCCTGCCGGGTGTGGCCACAGTCACACTTGACGTTGCCGTGAACCTTACGCCGTTTCATCCGGGACAACTGTCAGATTTAAGCGTTTGAGCAGCTGATCAGCATCATGCACCTTATCGTACGACGTGTGGCCATACAAAGCATCTTCGCAGTGAGAGCCAAGCGCAGATGCTTCGCCAGTCGTATTGACCAGAGCTCGCGCGACCAGATCCAGCTGCTTCTGCAGATCAGCACCGAGTGTGAGCAGACCGATCACGGTCATTCGTTGTGATTCAGTGATTGTTCGGCTAGTGGTTACCATTATTGCTTAGATTTTTGTATCTCCAGTTCATCCAGCGTACTATCGACGTAGTGTTTGAAGCCTTCGTAGTTGCGCTCGATGAAGCCCATGCCCCGGTGATAGCCAAAGCAAAAAGCGGCTGCGTTGAAAATTAAAAACACGATGACGATCATGGCGTTGGAATAGGCTTTCCGGCAGCATCGTCCCGACCAGCGCCCCGGCCAGAAACGACATACCGACGATGGAGAAGACAAGGATCATGGTGTTACTTTTTTGCTGTAGGCCAGAATGACGTCATATAGTAGGATCGTTCGTCCCACCAAATTGCCGTCGATGTTGACAGGCTGGCCGACGGGTATACCGTGCATGCTGTCAGGCTCGATGCGGCAGCGGTTATAGGCGTTGAGCGTAATAACATCGCCGGGCTGCAGGCCTCGTGATTTCAATGTCAGCGCGGCCGACACGTTCGAATGGTCTCGTTTAGCATCGGCTAAATCGGCTTCTAACCGGGCTCTGTGATCATCAAGCAACTGTTTACGATCTTTCAGCGCCTTACCGGTGAACTGCTGAATGTAAGTAGCTATGTCCATGGGTTTTGACTAGTTTTGTAGCGTCAAAATGAGCGTTACGCGCCCCGCTACGGTTAGTCCCGTCAGCGGGGCGCTTTGATTACAGGGGCGGTTTACTTTTTCTTCTTTCGCTCGTTTTTCTTATCGGTGACGTCTGCCCGCACCAGATTAGAGGACGATCTAACCTGCAGCATTTTCTGACGTAGGCGGGTGCCGGCAGCCTGATTGCCTTTTTCGTAGAATTCCTGGGCATCTTTCTTGGCTTCGGCCATAAATTCTTCGAGGTGTTGAAATGCTTCCATTGGTAATAAGTGGTTGATTGTGAAAGAAATAAATTGGTTAAGATTGGGCGATTATATAGGTAAACTGAATGGGTGATAATGGGTAGGCCGGTCCGTTCTTTCGCAGCTCTGCCTGCAGTCTGTAGTCGATTGATTCGGCTCGCCATTCATCCCCGTTGTAGTACACCAGCCGTAGCAGTTCGGCAAATGTGAAGCCCCCCAGTTCGAACTGATCCAGCTTCCCGAGTTCGACGTGCGACTCGTACGAAAAGCGCCGCTTTAGGATCCGTAGCTGTTTTTGCCCGGTAAACACCAGCAGCGACGAGCCGTAGGTACCGTACTGGTCAAATAGCTCGAAGTCGTAGCTCGTACTCCTGAACGCAGCCAGGCACTGGCCATCGATGCTGAATTCGATTCGGGCGGCAATCGGCATCCGGTTGCCGTATTCATCACGGATCTGGGCACTGATCGATGCGGCCGGGGCAGGTGCTATTGTCATCAGAAGGCCAGTGAGTCATCTTTCCACGGCCGGACGATATCAACCGTATCGATTTGGTTACTGCGCTCCAGTGCGCAGTGGCTACAGAGCGGCCCCAGTGCCGGCGTTACCTCTTCGGCCCACCAGCACGCGCCCAGATCCGGATGCGTGCAGGCCATATACGTGTGACAGCCGCACTGTCGGCAGATTTCGCCGGGTGACACTGGCCGTACTGGCTCTGCGAGGCCAGTACGCGTATTGTAAGCAACATGATCAGCACGATCGTCCTGATCATCACGATCATCATCGCCCTCATAGCGCCAACTATCGTCGTCTTCGCAGCAGCAGGTCTCGCAATTGGACGGAGTCAGCGATACGACACAATCGTCGATATCGCCATGGCAATAACACTCCATACCGCACAGACTACAGGGGTGAGCCATCGTTATTGATTGAATTTGGTGACTGGTTTGGCTAGTTTACTCTTGACGCGGTCGCCCATCTGCTCGGCGTGGGTTGGGATCCGCTCCTCCAGAATCTGGCTGATCAGCTGCAGCCGGTCCATGAGCCAGGGCTTGGGCTGGCGGGTCTTATCGCCCCCGCAGGCCGCGTCGAAGTCGCGCTCCAGGCCGGCCTGCAGCCGAAGTAAATCCGCTGAATAGTACTGCTCATAAAAAGACCGCGTGTCGACGGGGTAGCCAGCCAGAAATTTTTCGCGGATCTGCCGGTGGGAAGCAGCGAAGATTGTCGCCATAGTTCACTAGTTTTGTGGTGAAACAATCGGTACCGATCCCCCTGACCAGCTTTGAGCCAGCTGAACGCAGGGGGATTTTTTTGCTTAATGCAGCAGTTTTATCACGTGTCGGATAACGACTACCGTGGTGGCGGCGCTGGCGATGAAGCCGACGAACAGGATCAATGACCAGGGGCCATTGAACCGGAATTTTGGCGATTTAGAATTAGGCGGTTGCGGCATACAATAGGTTGGTTAGGGCGGCGCGCTGGGCTAGTAGTTCGGTTGACGGCACGTGATGATCGACCATGGCTTTGTCAAGCCGACCAAGAAAATCCTGTTGAGCGTTGGTGATCGACTCGTTGTCGCGTAAGTACTGATACAGCGCCAGGGCGACGGGTATGGGCATTTTGTACACGTGCCGGCGGTCGGTTTTGCGGCTTCTCCAGGCGAAAATCCGCGCCAGGCTCAGCCGGCTCTGAAAGGCGATCAGTACAGCCACCCAGGCGGGCTGATTGCGCAGTGGCATATCGATCTGCCCGGCCGTGATGCGGCCCACCGTGGCAACCATGGCCACGAACTCAGTGGGGTGTAAATGAAGCGTTAGCATGGGGCCGGTGGTATACCAGATTACAGAAGACTAAGTTGCTGGGCATTATCGGCAGGCAACGAACGGCTCCGGACTGGCTTGGTAAGGGCCGACAGCTCCTCTATCTCGCCGGCCACTGGATAAACCGTGTAGGTCGCCAGTTCACCAATACTGACCGTATGGTTGCCGCCAGCCCGGTGTGGGTCGCTCAAATTCGCGGACATGACCCGGCATCTAGGGAAGGCGATATTGGCCATATCCACCATTCTCTTAACATGCTGCATCAGCAGATCAGGCGATTCGACCAGCATGTTGTCGTATCGACGCACCTGCTCAGCGAGGTGCTTTTGTAGGTTGTTCTGGGCTGTGTAGACGTGACCGAGTTTGACGAAATAATTCATGGCGAAACATCAGCAGATTGAGTGGAACAGAATTTAGTTTGGTGTACCAGGTGCGATCGGGCGGACTACTCCCCTGCAGCACCAAATTTTCTTACTTATCCCATCCGCCGGTCAGCTTATTGAACTGGCAAATCTTATCGCCTTTGTTGCCGTCGAAGCTGTGAAAAATAGCCGCTTCCTGTACTCGTCCTTTCCAGCCCGCCGGGCTTTCGTCCTTGACCATTAGCTTGAAACGCTGCGTCCAGTAACCCTCATTATGGTAGCGGTAATCGCTAGGCTTAAACTCAATGTCACGGCTGTAAAAAGGCCGCATGTTGTTGTCCACAAAGCGGACATAGAGCACAACGCAGGCGGCTCGTTTGAGCGGTTCGGCGTTGCGGACGGGGGTTGTTTGGGGTTGCATAGTGAGCCAATCAGGGGTGAAACAATCGGGTTATTTTCTGAAATTTTTGGTGAAGCCCGGGGTCAGTTCGGGTTTCTGCTGATCGAGCGTCGCGGCCAGCTGGCGGAAGCGGTCGAGCGCGGCCGGCCCCAGCTTCTGCATCTTGGCTTCAAGGGTTCGGTAAGCGTCGATGTAGGTTTTGTGCTGCAGGGCTTTGGGGGCTTTCTCCAGCCGGTGCAGGCGCAGGTGTCGGATGGCTAGGGTAACGGCCTGGGCGGCCCGAGATTTAGCCAGCTTGCGCCGGTTTTCGGCGAGCCAGGCTTCGGTTTGCCGGAAGCCCCGCTCGTTGGCCCAGTCGAAGTAGCCGGCCCCGGGCTTGAACTGGGCGAAGGGGGCGGGGATCCACTTGGTGGGATGCCGGGCGTAGTAGCCGGCGGCCAGATCGACGCGGTGGTAGAGCTCGTGCTGGTAGGTGTCCCACTCTTTTTCGGTCAAGCTCGAATCGAAGCAGTTGTAGACGCCGGCCCATATGGCTCTGAGGGCCAGCCGGTTCTCGTTCTCGGTAAAGGAGCGGCCGGCGTAGAGTTTGTCTTGGGCGTAGCGCCACAGACTGCGCACGTAGCCGTGCTGAATGGCCTCTTGCTGCTGGGGGGTGCGTTCGGCCTCGGCCTGGGCATCGAGGGCTGACTTGCTCAGCCGGGCTTTTAGCCGACTACCGGCACCGGGTATAGTCCGCTTTTCCGATTCACCGGCCCCGGCGCTGGGTTTCTCAACCGGGGTTTGTCGTTCACCCTGCCACATTGTCACTTGCGGATCCCCCGATTTCGGTGCAGGCTGTTCGGTGTTGCCTTGATTTGTTCCTTGCTCAGGCCTCTGGGCGTTGCCTTGTCCACATTCTGTCCGCTCTATTTTTTCTGTTTCTAAGTTGCCTTGAGTAACAATGGCTTTATATGCGGTAAAATTTGCCGATTGGTTAGCGACCAAAGCGCTCGGAATTGGCTCGGAAGCCGCTAACGGTGAGCCCGCTACAAGGGGCATTTGGGGCGTTTTCAGGCGTTCTGGTTGAAAAAGCAGGGCGGGGTCGATCCAGATCTCAAAAGCGTTCTTGGAGCCCCTGTAGTTGTAATTGGTGATGAAGCCCAGATCCCGCAGCTTGCGGACGTGATTGTAGGCCGTCTTGGGGCTGATGCTACGCTGGCCGGCGAGTTCGGTTCGGCAGGTGCGCAGGGCCGGCATGCCCTGCTCGAAGGCCGGTGCACCAATACTTTTTAACAAACCGTGGTGCATCCGGACGTAGTTCTTAATAAGCCGCTCCATGGTCGCCTCGACGCTGCCCGGCAGCAGCTTGGGTTTGCGCTCAACGTTGCGCTCCTCGCCGTTGACAACCTGCACGACGATCTGGGTCGGGGCGGCGTCGTTGAGGGCCTGTACGCGCTGGTGGGTGCGTAGCAGGGAACTTTTCTGGCAGATACTCAGCGAGTGCTGCAGGGTCGATGATTCAGTAGTAGGGGTACTCATAACGAAAAGGAAAGAGAGCCCGCTTGGGCGTACTGCTGTCAAAGACTAGCCCCCTTGGGAGGGGTTAGTCTTCTGGGTACTAAGTACTCGGTGCTCGGCACCCGGTACTGGCTTACTTCGGTGGTGATGCTTCCTGGGATCGAACCAGGCACCTCATCAAACGTCCAGTGCCCGAACCACTGGGTTGATGCGCTCTACCAACTGAGCTAAAGCACCTAACTGGAGGCTTGAAAGGAAGGCCAAAGGCAGTACCTTCGGCCTTACCTGCACTGTTTATCACACAAAATTGCCTGTGGGCGGGGTGAAAGAACACCGGGAGCAGCACTCCCGGCGTTAACCTGCATGCGCCTATACTGCCTGCCGGGCTAGTGAAAGGAAGGCCGGGAGCACTGCTCCCGGCGTTGACCCGCACCCTAACCCTTAATTTTTGCCGGTGCAACGGGGGTAAACTTCCGGCCCGGATCGGGCCAGACCGGAAGTCCGTTGCTATCCGCACCAATCCCCAACTGCATTCAACAGGGGGAGGTATCGTTAGCCGAACAGCGTACCCTGCACGGGCGGTTTGGGCTGTTCGGGCGCTGCATGCCGAGCCAGCAGCGCATCGAATTTTCGTTCCCAGTCTTTGGCTACGCTCCGGTGAGCCGTAGCCTTGGTTTGATCGTGTTGCCGCTGGGCAGCCCGCATCTCGCAGGCAACCCGGATCAGTTCGGATATGTCTTCCATAGTAGTCATCAGCACCGGCGGGATAGCTGCTTTTCGGCGCGTTTGAAGTAGCGAAACTCCTTCCAGGTCTGGTAGCCCAGGATGCCCGCCAGAATCGCCATGGCGCATACGGCGACCAGGCCGAGCCAGATCCAGAATAAATAGCGGGGGTCGTAGTGGATAGTCGTCATGAGCCGGGAAAAGAAGGGGGGCTAGACACGGCGCTTTGATTGCGGCCGGCGTTCGTTGTTCTCCAGGCCAGCTCACCACAGGCGTCGGCGAAGGCTTGATTGTCACCCGCCTGACCGCCTGACCCCTCAGAAAGAACTGGTTGCTCCCGGGTGGGGTAGGTGACGGGCTGGGCTGGGCGCTGGCTGCGCTCCATTTCCCGAATCCGCTGCGTCTGCCACTCGATCAGGGCGAGCCGTAATTTAGGATCGCCGTCCACGCACTGCAGCAGTGCGCCGTTCTCCTGCTGGACCACAAAGCCGATCGTTGCGCTACTCATGATGCGCTCCAGCCAGATGCGCTGGTCGTCGATCGTACTCATGATGGCAGGGCGTTAACGGTGAATGTTACAACCGCGTAGGGGCCGTTAAACGTGGTAGTCAAATCCTCTACGAAGCTATCTACTAAAAGCGACGGGATGAGCTTCAGATCGGGTGCCAGTACGACCATGTGTACCTGCTGCTGGGTGCCAGCGGCAGTGTCAGACGTAATCTTGGCGGTTGGGTTCTCACGGCGCAGATGGTTGATCAGGCCGTCAATGTTGGTTGCCGTTGAGCCGGCGGGGGGTGAAACAATCGTACTCATGCGGGTATGGAGGTTTTAAGTAACTCTTGTTCAAGCCCCTTAATCTGACGGCCCCAGAAGTAAGTACAGTCCGAGAGTTTGGGGAGCCGGTTTTCGCGCATGTGCTCCTTAGTGAGTGGCAGGTAACGCTCGATCACGTCGTAAAGCCCGTGCTTCATCTCAGCCAAGTCTGCTTGGTCCTCATACATCCACCGTAGATGCAACTCCATCGATGTGATCTTAGTATCACCCTTCTTGTGAGTTGACCGACGCCGTTTATCAAGCTGTTTTAACTCCTCGTTAAGACGAAGTTTGAGCGTTGGCGGCATCTCATTGAGAAGCCACCAGAGCGTACCGCTGGCTAAAGGCTTTCGCATATTTTGCGCAGTTTCTAAAAAATCTTAACTACTATTGTGCTGTAGCACATTGCAATTCTAATATATGAGAATTTGATGTGCAAGTTTTAGGAATAATAATTCTAAAAATTTACTTAAAATGTTAGGCGAACGACTTAAGAAGGCCGTCTCAGAATCACGATTAACGGCAGATGAGGTAGCTAATGGACTTGGAATGAGCAAGTCAAACCTTTATGTACTCTATAAAAAAGAGTCTTTTGAACTGGAATATGTAAAACGAGCATCCCAGTTATTAGGATTATCAGTGTCCTATTTTTTGGATGAAAAACAGCCATTACCATCAAAATCAAGTGATGGCGGTGCATTCGGCAGTTCAGTATTACAAGAAATTAGAGAGGAGATAAGAATACTCAGGGAACAACTCTCAGTAAAGGATCAGCAGATTGCGGGCCTTCAGAGGACAGTTGACGCGCTCGTGGGAAAGTCTAAGGGTGCCACTAACAACCCCCTTACTTTCGATGAGTTCAAACTGGAGATGATGTACCACTTCTACACACAATCAGCGTATAAAAATCTGATTGAGCCATCGGTACACACGTTTCAACTGGCAACTCAAGATTAGCTAAGGTAGTGGCACTCCATTAGCTTATGAAGCTAATAGGGTCATTTATAGAAACTTATGACGGGTTACATAAACCTCTCTCTCTGCAAGTAAAAGCTAAAGCACTCAAATCAATGATTTGAGTGCTTTTTTGCGTTTGATATTCAGGTATGTTTCCTCTAGTGTTATATTGTATTCAGCCCGGTATCCGTATAAGTCAAAACTGTTGATATCGCGGTCGTTTAGGATGATATCTCACGGCCTACTTCGTTGTCCCGCTTTGTTATCCCGAGCCTGCGAGGGATCTTCGTTAACAAGCCTTTTTCAGCTCGTTGGCGAAGATCCCTCGTAGGCTCGGAATGACAAAGCAGGCCGTTTTGGTACGGGCAGTGAACTCATAAACAACCTCATTCAGAACGTATTGGGGAAATAAGCCTGGCCATCGGCAAAAAACCGTATGCTGATTCAGGTCGCGCCACGGAGGTAGCGCCACGGGAGCATCGCCATCTGCATCAGCCACCCGAAGCCGCCCCTGTGTGTCTACAATAAAGGTACGCTTACGCTCATCGACGCACTGCTCTCAATTTAAATAGAGCTTATTGCTCGATCGCTGCCCTGCCGCTTTGGTGTGTTGTTGAGTGGGGCGATTAGCGCAGTAGTCTGGTTTTTAGCAGGCTACTCACTGAGCACAAAGGTTACCGTTCGCAGGCCCCCATCGATGCTCCGGTCTTTGATTAACAGGCCCGTGTCTTCGTTGAACAGGCGATCCCCAATGACGGGCAGGCTACCAAAACTTTTGTGAAAGGCATTGATACTGTTGAAGCAAACTTCCAGTTGGCTCATATATTCTGTCGCTACATCCATATCTTCGTACCAGTTGGGTACCTTGGATCGGTGCTTGATGGTGACCAGCATCCGCTCGGAAAATAAAAAATTGATATGCCACTTCTCAATAACCCAGCGGTTACTACGGTGGGTGTCTACAACAGAGCTTTGGTATTCAGTAGGCATTAGAGTTGATAGATTAAGTGGGAATAAGGTGTTAGGAAAGGCTGCGTTGAGATCTGGTTGTGGCCAATAGTGCCGTTCCCAGAAAGCCCGTTTATAGCGATGGAGCATTCTCTTAAACTGGCTTGGAGACAGTGGATCATCGTCCACTGGTTTTAGCTGCGATTCATCCCCCTGGTCGACGGGGTCTGGGGCAATAAACAGGGAAATCGCCCTGGCTGAAGAGCGCGTGAAAGTGAAGGGGGGCGTAAATGGCATACTCAGGGTTGATGAATTGTCTGCCGATGTAGAACTACAAACCGCTGATACAACCATCTGCTGATAGGTTGGGGAAAGTTACCCCTTATTTGCTCCTTATTTGGTAGCAAAATGGTCTATTAATTTTATATTAATCTTATGTAATTTATAGAAATTATATGGTCACTCTCTGTTTTGCTGGGCGCTACACCGGGAAGGCGTCACGACAATAAGCAGGGTGCCATTCTGAAGAACGACAGACGAGCGCCTTTCTTCTTTAGGACCACGACCAGAGTGACTGATTGCCCCGGTGGTCGTGCAGGGCATTTTGTCCCGTGGTCTACCAAAACCTGGCTGATAAGACTGAACCGATCCTACAGTCAGCACCGGCACGGGTGTTGGCGAAGTCATGCCTGAGGTCCACAAACAGGGGGGCAGGGTGGCCGTGGTGAACTGGCTGTAAAAGCTTATCAGTGCGATTGATGGGCCAGTCAGTCATCGGGCCTGAACCGCCTGCTGATGGTCAGAAAGTGGATTTGCTGGGTGCTGATTAGGTAGCTTCATGCGGTAAAAATAAGATTGGTGACCCCTGATGGCTTTCAGGAGCCGATGCCGACGGGATTCTTTTTAGGCATGGCCAACCAGTGAGGTGAGCAGGTATCGCTGGGACGGGGTCATCTGGTAGTCGGTAATGGCCTGATCGATGCGCAACAGTAGTGTCTGCTGGTGAACGCTCAACGGCTGGTACTGCATCTCGCGGTGCAGTGCCAGCGCCACCACAGTCGGCAACCGGTATCGATAGGCCCGGCGTGCGTCGCGTCGACTCCAGGCAAATACCTGCGCCAGCCGTAGCTTGGCGTGGAAGGCCAGCAGCACACACGTTGACAGGGTTTGCTGCTGGAGCGGCAGGTCCATGTTGTCGCGACTGATCCGGCTGATAAACGCGATCATGGCGATAAACTCGGCAGGACACAGGGAGATCGTAAGCATGTGGATATGATTTAGTCACCGATTCAGCCAAATCTTATACCAATGGCTAAAACCGCTGTAGTTACAATACGAGCTTTATTGAGCTTTCTGGAATGGCTGTACAGGAACCAGTCATGTAGCCGTGGAAATTATGACCAGCGAAACGCGTAGCATCTGCGGGTTACTGACACTGTTGCTGTGCCTGGTGTTGCCCATCTGTTTTGTGCTATGGCACGGCGATCCGCCTTACTCGGGTCTGACAATGAGCCTGCTTGTGTTCGGGTCGGCTGTATCAGGTCCGGGCCTGATTCTGTACAGTCTGCTCACCTATCATTTTTCCGCTGTACAGCCCAAAACGTGGCTGGCGACCGTGGCTATGCTGATTGGTCTGCTCTGGACCGCGTTTATGCTCTATACGGCAGTCACTACGCCTGATTGACAACGGTGGTCCGGTTTGGCGGTCGGCGGTTGTGTTCGAGGGGTGTTTTCGGCTGTCGATCCGGCGGGGGAATCAGGTCACTTGATTAGATAAGCGGGGCTGGTTGGCTTTATCCGGTGCAACGGGCCGACAGCGACTTCGACCGGTAGCTCACAATTTCGAGAATCAGTAACCCCACGACGATGAATCGACGATTGCTGCTGAAAGGTATAGCCGGCGTAGTTCCGGCTGTGTATCTGTCCCGGCTGGCGGGACAGGCATTCCCCAATGCGCCGTTACTAGCGGACGAACCAATGGCTACGGGAACGTTTAAACCGGATTGGGCGTCGCTCGCGCAATACACCGTACCCGACTGGTACCGCGACGCCAAATTTGGTATCTGGGCGCACTGGGGGGCGCAGTGTCAGCCCGAAGACGGCGACTGGTATGCCCGCGAGATGTACGATGAGGGGAGTAACAAGTACAAGTTTCACCGCCAGAAATACGGTCCGCAGTCGAAGTTCGGGTTCAAAGACGTCATTCACGAGTGGAAAGCCGAAAACTGGCATCCCGATCAACTGGTGGCCCTGTACCGGAAAGCGGGGGCGGAGTATTTCGTGGCCATGGCCAATCATCACGACAACTTCGACAATTACGACAGCAAGTACCAGTCGTGGAACTCGACCCGGCTGGGGCCTAAAAAAGACATAATTGGGGGGTGGGCCAAAGCCGCCCAGAAACACGGGTTACGCTTCGGGGTAAGCGTTCACGCAGCCCACGCCTGGACCTGGTACGAGACCGCCCAGCGGGCCGACAAACAGGGGGCCTACGCCGGTATTCCCTACGATGGCAAGCTGACCAAGGCCGACGGCAAAGGAACGTGGTGGGACGGCTACGACCCGCAGGAACTCTACGCGCAGAACCATGCGCTGAGTGAGGGAAGCGACAAAACGTCGACCCTGCACAAGCAGTGGGCCTGGGAAAACGGAGCCAGTAAGCCCTCCCGCGATTACTGCGAGAAATTCTACAACCGAACAGTCGATCTAATCAACAAATACCAGCCCGACCTGGTGTATTTCGACGATACGGCCCTGCCGCTCTGGCCCGTCAGCGATGCCGGACTGCGGATTGCGGCTCACCTGTACAACAGCAGCATGAAGCGGCATGGTGGCAAACTCGAAGCCGTGCTGACCGGTAAAATCCTGACGCCGGAGCAGCAGAAGTGCATGGTCTGGGACATCGAACGGGGGCAGTCGAACCAGATCGAGCCGTTTGTCTGGCAAACCGATACCTGCCTCGGCGACTGGCACTATAACCGGCGCGTGTACGACGACAACAAGTACAAAACCGCGCAGACGGTGATTCATACGCTGGCCGACGTGGTCAGTAAAAACGGTAATCTGCTGCTCAACGTACCCGTGCGGGGGGATGGCTCCATCGACGAAAAAGAACGGGCGGTGGTGGAGGGAGTAGCCGCCTGGATGGCTATAAACCGCGACAGTATTTTCGGGACGCGACCCTGGCGGGTGTTTGGCGAAGGGCCGGCTATCGAATCGGCCGCTCCCCTGACGGCGCAGGGATTCAACGAGGGCAAAAACAAGCCCTTCGGTGTGGAAGACATCCGGTTTACCCGGAAAGGTAACGCGCTGTACGCTATTGTGATGGGCTGGCCCGCCGACGGCATCGTGCGGATCAAAAGCCTGCGGGCTGGTACCGATCTGTCGGGGCAGTCGATTAATCGGGTTGAGTTGCTGGGTGTACGGGAGCCGCTGACGTTTTCGCGGGAGTCGAATGCGCTGGAGATCAGGGCGCCTGCCCAGAAGCCGGGCGACTATGCCTACTGCTTCAAACTGACCTAGCCCGGCGGCTATCAGAGCTGGCTGGCGAAACCAGTGTGTACAAAGCCGCCAAACAACCGCCGACGGATCAGGTTAGAAAAAGACAGCCCGGTAACCTGACGCGGCTGTTCATCCCTGAATGGATAACAACTCACCCCGGCTGGATACCGCCACCTTCGCCCGGCGCGTCGTTGTCGTGGTCAGTATCACCCTGTTTTTCGTCCTTGCCGTCTGGTTGTTTGGCGTCAGCTTCGACGTGTTTCTGCTTATCGTGGCCGCGCTGCTGATCGCGCTGCCGCTTCGGGCCGGTGGTAAGAAACTGCACGAAAAATTCGGCTGGAACGAAACACTGTCGCTGCTACTGGTCGTCGCGGGGGTACTGGGTATCCTGACGGCTATGATCTGGCTGCTGGCATCGCGGATCGGCGATCAGATCGCCCAGTTTCAGGATCAGATTCCCGAAGCCATTACTAATTTCGAGCAGCGACTGGAGTCGTCATCGACGGGGCGGCAGATTCTGAATAGCATTCCCGATCCAAGTGAACTGCTGCAAAACGGCTCCAAACTGTTAAACCGGGCCACGGGCTTTCTGTCGGGGACGTTCGGGGCGCTGAGTACGCTCTACGGCATTATTTTCATGGCCGCGTTTATCCTGGTCGACCCGACGCTGTACCGGCGGGGCATACTCTGGCTGGTGCCGAAGCCGGGCCGTAAACGCGCCGGAGAAGTGCTCAATCAGCTCGATACAACGCTGGTCCACTGGCTGATGGGTCAGCTTTTTTCGATGACCGTCGTCGGAACGCTGACCGGGCTGGGCCTGTGGCTGCTGGGTGTACAACTGGCGGGGGTGCTGGCCCTGTTTGCCGGGCTGATTTCGTTTATTCCGAACCTCGGCCCCATTATCGCGCTGGTTCCGGCGGTGTTGTTTGCCTTTCTCGATGGGCCGCAACAGGCACTGTACGTGGTAATCCTCTATATGGGTGTTCAGTTTGTGGAAAGCAGCCTGGCAACTCCGCTGGCGCAAAAAAAGCTGATCGATATGCCCCCCGCGCTGGTGTTCGGGTCGCAGCTGGTGCTCGGCTCGTTCGGTGGTATTCTGGGCCTGATGCTGGCGACGCCCATCGTGGCCATGCTGATGATTCTGACTCAGATGGTGTACGTACAGGATATTCTGAACGATAAATCCATGAAAGTCGACTCGTAAACTCGCGTTGTCATCGTTGGCCGGCGGCAGACCGATACTCTCTATGCTGTTTGAATTCACCAGTGGTCCCCGGTTCAATTTTCTGACCAGTTTCGGGCAACAGTTCGGCATACCGGTGCAGGATAATACGCTGGTGATCCCGCCCGGCATGGGAACGGGGTCTATCCGTATGATCGATCTGGGGCCGGAATTTAAACTCCTGATTCACCAGTATACCTTCAACGAGGAGTTTATTCTTAAACGCCTGCCGTCGGAACAGCCGTACGATCTGATCAGCATTATATTTCATGTCAACGACGGCCCGGCCCGGCTCAGTACGCCCGGCAACGACGTCACTCTGTCGCGAACCACTGAGTTTGCCGTTCAGATTGCGTCGGCCGATCTTGACTCAACGATCCGCTTCCCGGCCCATGTACCGATCCATTACACGGTTGTCGGGCTGTCGTCGGTTACGCTCCGGCACCTGCTGCAAATCGACGCCCCCAGCCCGATTCTGCAAGCCATGCTGAATCAGGTGCCGGGTTTTCTGGTCTACGAACGGCTGGACCCCGACGTGCTCATGAGTCTCCGCCAGCTGACTGATACTCGTCGCGGGGATGCACTGGCAGCGTTTTTTTACCGCATCAACGTGCAGCAACTGGTCTATCAGGTGATCGACCGGCTGCTTCGACGCGACGCGGGCCAGCACCGGCCCCTCGCCCCGGCCGACACCGACCGGCTGTTTCGCGTCCGCACGGCCATACTAACCGATCTGGCTATTCCCCCGCAACTGCCGCAGCTGGCCCGGATGGCCGGTATGAGTCAGACCCGGCTCAAGGATCAGTTCCGGCAGGTATTCGGCACCAGTATCTACGCGTATTTTCAGCAGGCCCGCATGGAACAGGCCGCGCTGCTGCTCCGGCAGGAGGGCTGTTCCGTTGCCGAGACAGGCTATCGGCTGGGCTTCGAAAACATGAGCCATTTCAGTCGGTTATTCAAAAAGCACAAGGGAATTACGCCCAAGAAATACGCTGGCGGATACGACTGATTTTACGGCTTATCGGGCTAGTTTAGTCTGGTTTGATGCGTAATCTTTGCCGTGCATCTGTGGGCCGGTGCCGTGGCCGGAAAACCCGACCGGGCGGCCTTCTTCTCAACTTATAAAGTAGCAGTCAACGCAATGAACAACGAGTCGAATGCATCCGGTAACCAGTCCGTACGGTACGATCAGTTTGGCAGTACCGATGTTTACTATCTGGCCGACCTGCCTGTTTCGTCGCCCGGCGCGGGTGAAGTGGTCGTTCGGGTCAAAGCAGCCGGTATCAACCCCGGCGAGACGAAAATTCGCACGGGTGCCCTCCAGGCAATGTTTCCCTCGACGTTTCCATCCGGTCAGGGCAGCGACTTTGCGGGTATTGTCGAAGCCGTCGGGCAGGATGTGGAGAAACTGAAAGCTGGCGACGAGGTGATTGGCTTTTCGGACAACCGCAACAGCCAGGCGCAGTACGTCACCGTCGATCAATCGCATCTGACGCCCAAACCCGCCGGCGTAAGCTGGGCGCAGGGGGGCGGTTTGTTTGTCGCGGGCAGCACGGCCTACGCGGGTGTGAAAGCGCTGAATCTGCAACCCGGCGATCTGCTGATCGTGGCCGGGGCTGCGGGCGGTGTGGGGTCGCTGGCTGTACAGCTGGCCAAAATCTGGGGTATGGACGTTATCGGTCTGGCGAGTCCACCCAACCACGACTGGCTCAGAAAGCACGGTGTAACACCCGTCGATTACCGCCCCGATGCTGAAAAAGCCGTTCGGACGGCTTTGGCGGGGCGTCAACCGGCGGCTCTGTTCGACTGTTCGGGACATGGTTATGTGGAGCTGGCTATCAGCCTGGGCCTTCCCCCCGACCACATCAACACCATCGCCGACTTTGCCGCCGTGGCGAAATACAAAGTCAAATCGGCGGGTAGTGCATCTGCGTCCAGTGCCGATGTGCTGGCCGAACTGGCCGGCCTGATCGATACGGGCAAGCTGGAGTTTCCGGTCGCCAACACCTACCCGTTGTCGGACGTAAAAGCCGCTTACGATGAACTGGATGCCGGCCATACCCACGGTAAAATCGTGCTTATTCCTGCCTGATAAACCCTGACCAGCTATGCGACCTACCCATGTGAATACCCTTGATCCGCAGGCGGGTAAGACCCTGTCCGTAGTCGGCGATACGTACCGGATGCTGCTCACCGGCGACCAGACTGACAATAAACTGGCCGTTATCGATATGCTGATTCCGCCCGGTGGCGGCCCCGGCCCACACGCCCACGCCAGCCTGATCGAAACGTTTTACGTGATCGACGGCGAAGTGGTGGTTCGGTCGGAAACGCAGACGTATACGGCCCGCAAAGGCGCATTCGTCACGATTCCGATGGGGGGAGCCGTGCATATGTTTAAAAACGAAACCGACACCACGGCGCATCTGCTCTGCATTGTGGTACCGTCGGGGCTGGATGCCATGTTCGAGGAAATCGGTCAGCCCGTCGCGCCGGACCAGTTTCTGCCGCCACCACCCATGACCCCCGACCGGCTGGCGCAGATGCAGGCCGTTGCCGAAAAATACGGGCAGGAAGTGTTTCCGCCCGATTATCTCGACAGGAAGTAAGCAGCCGAAAGACAGCGACGGGCCAAGTAGGCTGACCCGTCGCTGCTTAGTGTGCAGGGTGTGCCCGCATCTCGTAAACGGAAAACGATAAACCGCCCGTCGACCGCTATCTTGCAGGCTGAATTGTACCTGTATGAGTAACGCTGAAATTGTCGACCTGCTGGAACTGACAGCCCGGTTGATGGAACTGCACGAACGCGACGCGTTCAAAACCCGCGCCTTTCAGTCGGCCGCGTTTAACCTCGACAAAACCACCGTTGAGCTAAGTCAGCTGCCGGTCGATGAACTGGTTAAGCTGCCGGGCGTGGGTAAGAGTGTTGCGCAGAAGATTCACGAAATCAGCCAGACCGGGCGACTAGCGGACCTCGACGCGCTACTGGCCGAAACGCCCGCCGGTGTGCTCGATATGTTCAAAATCAAGGGGCTGGGCGTCAAGAAAGTACGCACGCTCTGGCACGAACTCGGCATCGACACGCTCGACGCGCTGCGACAGGCGGGTGAAGAGGGGCGTATTGCCAGTATCAAAGGATTCGGGGCCAGTACGCAGGAAAAAATTCTGGACGCGCTGACGTTTTTGCAGGAGCAGCGGGGTAAAGTCCGCATGGACCGGGCCGACGAACTGGCTCACCGACTGCGCGACCAATTGCTGACGCATTTCGACCGTGTGGAAATCAGCGGGCAGGTACGTCGGCGGGTGCAGGAAGTCGATACGGTGCAACTGCTGCTACAAACGACCGATCCGTTGTCGGCCATGCGTACGTTACGGGGAATGGTCGATCTGGTTATCGATGAGCGCGAATCGTCGCCGTTTATCTGGCGGGGGCGCGTTCAGGGGTACGATGTGCTGGTTGAGTTGCGGATGGAAACCCCCGCCCAGATCGACCGGCAACGGTTTATTTTATCAGCGGCCGACGCGCACCTGAAACAGCCGGGTCCGTCGGGTGTCGCGCTGTTGCAGGCGGCTTACGTGGGCAACGACGGGAGCGAATCGGCCATTTACGAACGGGCGGGTCTGCCGTATGTCGTGCCGGAAATGCGCGAAGACGATTTTGCCTTTCGCTGGTCGACGCATCACCACCACACGAATCTGGTCACGTGGGACGATCTGCGTGGGACGCTGCACAACCATAGCACCTGGTCAGACGGCAAGGAGTCTGTCGCCAGCATGGCGGCTTACACGCGGGAGTTGGGCCTGACTTACTTCGGTATTGCCGATCATTCAAAGACAGCGAGTTACGCCCACGGCCTGAGCGTTGAGCAGGTGATTGCCCAGCACGCTGAAATCGACCAGCTGAACGCTGGCTTCGGCGACGATTTCCGCATTCTCAAAGGCATCGAATCCGACATTCTGGGCGATGGTTCGCTGGACTATGAAGATGACATCCTCGCCCGCTTCGACTACGTGGTGGCGTCGGTGCATCAGACGCTGACTATGTCGATTGAGAAGGCGACGACGCGGCTGCTGCGGGCCATCGAAAACCCGTATACGACGATTCTGGGCCATCCGACCGGCCGGCTGCTGCTGGCCCGCGAAGGCTATCCCATCGACCACCGCGCCATCATCGACGCCTGCGCCGAGCATAAGGTAGTCATCGAAATCAACGCCAGCCCGTATCGGCTCGACATCGACTGGCGCTGGATCGACTACGCCATGCAGCGGGGTGTCTTGCTTAGCATCAACCCCGACGCCCACAGCCTGGCCGGGCTGCTCGACATGCATTACGGCGTCGACGTGGCGCGAAAGGGTGGTTTGACGGCGGAGATGACGTTCAACGCGCTGCCGCTGGACGAAATGCAGGCATACCTGCAACAACGTCGGGCCAGCGTGGTTAAGTAAGTCCAATGACAAACAAGACACTTTATTTCCTGTCGCAGACCTACCGGCAGATTCAGCTTTCAGTCGATAAAGGCACCGTACCGTACCCGCACAGCGATTTTGCCCGCCAGTTTGATGACTTACTGACCGCGCTGAACGACGAAAACGCGGCCCGCGCATTGGCCATAAACCTGGTCGAAGAAGCCGCCACTGCCCACGAAACGACCGACTATTTCCGCCGTCGAATGGCCGAAGAAGCGAAGCGGTAGCCCAGACCGGCCACCGCGTGGGTCCACGTCTGGAGGCCGTCAGGCCAACTACGCGTGGCGGAAGCTCACTAGGCCGCTGTAGTGGCTTCCAGACGTGGACCCACGCGGTGGCCGGTCTGGGCTACAACCTACTTGCCCACCGGCAGGGCCACTAACTCCGTACGGTACTTGTAGGCGTATTCGATCAGGTCGGCAACGAGGCCCGTCCAGCCGGTTTGGTGGCTGGCACCCAGGCCAGCGCCAACGTCGCCGTGGAAGTATTCGTAGAACAGATAGAGGCCCTGAAAATGCGGGTCGTCCTGCATCTTTTTGTCGTTGCCGAACGCAGCAATATGCCCGTTTTCGTCGCGCCGGAAGATGTTGATAAGCCGGTCGATAACCTGCACGGTCGCTTCCTTGATACTCATTACCTGACCGGAGTGCGTCGGGTATTCGATTTCCAGATCGTCGCCGTAGTACTGGTAAAACTTCAGCAGTGAATCGACCAGCAGGAAATTAACCGGGAACCAGATCGGACCGCGCCAGTTGGAGTTGCCACCAAACATGCTCATCTCCGACTCAGCCGGTACGTAGCGTACCTGAAAAATCTCGCTGTTTAGCTCAAACTGATACGGTGTTTTTTCGTGGTATTTCGACAACGCCCGGATGCCGTAGTCCGACAGGAATTCGCTTTCGTCGAACATCCGGCGCAGGATCATCTTCATCCGGTGGCCACGCAGCAAACTCAGCAGGTGGGTTTGGCCCTTACCCGGCTCGTTCCAGCGCGATACCAGCGAGGCCAGGTCGGGGCGATTGGTCAGTACCCACTCCACGCGTCGTTTGAAGTCGGGCAGTTTCGACAGCAGTTCTTCGTCCAGAATCTCGACGGCAAACAGCGGAATCAGCCCCACCATCGACCGGATCTTGAGCAGTCGCGAGTCGCGGCCCGGCGTGTGCAGTACGTCGTAGTAGAACTGGTCGATCTCGTCCCACAGGCTGATGTGGTTCTTGCCGAGGTTGTTCATCGCCGACGCGATGTGCAGGAAGTGCTCGAAAAATTTGCTGGCCATGTCCTGATACACCGGCCGTGTCAGCGAGATTTCGCAGGCGATGCGCAGCATATTCAGCGTGTACATCGCCATCCAGCCCGTACCGTCGGCCTGCTCGATGTGACCACCCATCGGTAGCGGCTGACTCCGGTCGAACACCCCGATGTTGTCGAGGCCGAGGAACCCACCCCCGAAAATGTTGTTGCCCTCTACATCCTTGCGGTTGACCCACCACGTGAAGTTGAGCAGCAGTTTGTGAAAGGCCCGTTCCAGAAAACCCACGTCGCCGGTGCCGTTCAGGTCGCGGTCGATTTCGTAGACTTTCCAGGTTGCCCAGGCATGAACGGGCGGATTCACGTCGGAGAAATTCCATTCGTAGGCCGGAATTTGCCCGTTGGGGTGCATGTAATATTCGCGCAGGATAACCGCCAGCTGCCGCTTGGCAAAGTTGGGGTCGAGCCGGGCGAGCGTCAGCGTGTGGAAGGCCAGATCCCAGGCAGCAAACCACGGATACTCCCACTTATCGGGCATCGACAGGATGTTGGCCGTGTACATATGCCGCCAGGTTTCGTTGCGGGCGTATACGCGCCCCTGAAACGGTACGGGCATCTTCGGGTCGCCCTTGAGCCACTCGTTGACGTTGTAATAATAGAACTGCTTGTTCCAGAGCATACCGGCGTAGGCCTGCCGCTGAATGGCCTGCAACTCGGTATCGGTTACGTTTTTTTGCAGATCGTTGTAGTACGTGTTGGCTTCGGTCAGGCGCTGTTGCCAGAGCGTGTCGAAGTCGGCGAAGGGATTCGTCAGCGTTGTCTGATCGCTGAACCGCAGCCGGATCGTCGTACTGCCCCCGGCCGGAATTTCCCGCGTGTACCGGGCCGCTGCTTTGGTGCCGATCTGATGCGGGTTGACGAACCCCTTTTTCCCCCGCGAGACAATGTGGTTGTTGATACCGTCTTTGGGGTACTGCACCGTGTTGGGCCGACCGTACAGCCGTTCGGTATTGGTGTCGTTGTCGCAGAACAGCAGGCCGTCCGGGTCTTCGCAGTAGAGTTTGTATTTGCCCAGCTGCTTGTGATTCACTTCAATCTGCCGGTTGCCGATACCGTTCAGGATCGGGCGGGCACTGTACTGCGGGTATCCCCACGACCAGGTGTTGCGAAACCAGATTGTCGGCAGCAGGGTCAGCGGAGCGGCATGGTCAGCGCGGTTATGCGCCGTTATCGTCACAAGCCAGTCGTTCTGATCGGCTTTGGCGTACTCGATGAATATGTCGAAGTACTCGTCTTTGTCGAAGATACCGGTGTCGGTCAGCTCAAATTCGGGGTCCTGCCGGTTCCGGCGTGAACTTTCGATCACCAGCCGGTTGTACGGAAATTCCTGCTGCGGATACTTGTACAGCATCTTCATGTAGGAGTGCGTCGGCGTACTGTCGAGGTAGTAATACAGCTCCTTGACATCTTCGCCGTGGTTACCTTCCGGCCCCGACAAGCCAAACAGCCGCTCTTTCAGGATACTGTCTTTATGGTTCCAGAATGACAGCGCGAAGCAGATATGTCCTTTGTTATCGGAGATACCGCCGATGCCTTCTTCACCCCACCGGTAGGCTTTGGAGCGGGCCATATCGTGGGTGATGAAGTTCCAGGCGTCGCCGTAGGGGGAATAATCTTCCCGAACCGTGCCCCAGGCACGCTCGGTCAGGTAGGGGCCCCACTTCTTCCAGCCTTTGTTGTCAGTTCGTTCGCTCAGGCGAATCTTTTCGGCAATCATATTCACAGGTTATAGCGTAAGACGGCAGGTAGCACAGACTTGGTTAGTCGGTATCGCCAAAGATAATAGGCCGGATGAATATAGGCAGGAATGATGCCGAATAGCCTATTGATTAGCAGAATATGTATAAACGATCCACGGGCCAGATGAATCAATCAGGTAGCGGGCGAAACGTATGTGTGTATGAACCCTTTGCCTGCATACCCCTACTGTAGGGTATTGATGGATGGGGCTGATCGCTGAAATTGTACCTCGTTTCTATCCACACCATCTTTTGTGTTACGCCGTCAGTTTCGTCGAGAAGACTGGTAGCGTAAACCAGCACCGCAACGGACCTCAGGTATATCGGGGGTTCGCTGCGGTGTTTAAGCGGCAATCAGGAGCCAGCGTTTACAGCCGCCAGTACCCGTTTGATCAGTTCGTTGGGGTTGCCGTTGTGCCACCGCAAGACGATCACCAGATCGTGCTCCGGATCGACCCAGATCGTGTTCTGTCCGGCACCCAGAGCCGCAAAACTCGACGCTGGTGCATCAGGCCAGGGTTTGGCTTCACCGGCTTTGGGCGTATTGAGCCACCACAGATAGCCATAGGCCGGGCCCACCGGGCCGCGTGTGGTGGCCTGCTTCACCCAGTCGCCCGACACGATCTGTTTACCGTTCCATTGGCCTTGCCGTAGAAATAAATAGCCGAACCGGGCTTCGTCGCGGGCACTGATCCGCAACCCACCGCCCCAGCGCGTACCGCCACTGACTGATGGCATCGGCTTTCCGTCGACCGTTGCGACGGCATTCGGGTAGGTTATGTACTGCCACGTGTCCGATGCGCCGATGGGGGTCATGATTTCGTCGCGCACGACGTCGGGAATGGGTTTTTTCCAGAGTCGCAACAGCGACAGGGCCAGCCGGTTGATGCGTACGTCATTGTATTCGTAATAGCTGCCGGGGGCTTGCAGGGTTCGGGGTTTGCGCTCGCCTTTTCCGAACGCTTCCTTCCCGATGAAGTCGCTGTTTTTACCCCAGAGTTCACCTTTCCATTCGCTGGTTTGCCGGGCGTGATGCTCCCACGTAATGGCCCGGTTCTGCGCCGAATCATAGCCGCCGTCGTGAATCAGGCTGGCGACGGGCTGGTGAATATCGGGAATCATACCCCGCTCAATCGTGATACCCAATACGGTCGATAGTACGCTTTTCGCAACGCTATACGTTGGGTCGACGGCCTGCGTATCGCCCCACTCGGCTACGATATAACCGTGCCGCAACACAATGCCGTTGGTCTTGGCGCGACTTGTTGGCATGGGGCCGAGTAGCTTGCCGAATATTTCCTCCTGTGTCGAGAAGTCGGGGGCCATCTGCGTTGTTTCCTGCGTCTTCGCGAACGTTACCGCTTCGGCCAGCTTATCCGCATTCATGCCCACCTGCGCGGGTGTGCGATGCGCCCAATCGGCACCCTTCGGCGGGAAGTACGGCCGCGTGTCGGCAGACGAGCCGATGGGTGGCCGGTGGCAGGAAACGGAAAAAGCAACCAGCAGGAGCAGGGTACCCCACCCCAACCGGATCGTGGAATGACCCCACCCCAACCGGATCACCGGACCGCCCTCCCCGTTAGGGAGGGGATGCGGCTTTCGAACAAATTTAAGCCCCTCCCTTACGGGGAGGGGTTGGGGTGGGGTACCTCCCGGTGGGATAAATCCCAATAGGTTTTTTAATCCAGCCATCAGCGTTCGAGTTTAAAGCCGGGGTCCAGCCCGACGCGGGTGGGGCGGTTGGCAACATCCCAGCCGGTCAGGTAGATCCATTTGGCGATACGCGTTACCTTGTCGGTGTTGATGCGCTCGGGTTCATCCTTCGGCGTGTGGTAGTCGGGGTGAAGCAGCGACGTAAAGGCGATGGCCGGGACGTTGGCACGGGCGTAGGGGAGGTGGTCGCTGCGGAAGTACCAGCCTTCAGGGTGTTCGGGCTTATCCCAGAGCGTGTCGAGTTTGAAATGCGCTTCGGTTTTGTTGACCGCCAGAGCCGCGTTGACCAGATCGGTCGAGTTACGGTGCGGGGATTGCTGGCCTAGAATACAGGCGCTATCCGGCGCGTTTCGGCCAATCATTTCGGCGTTCAGCACGGCAATGATGGAGCCTTTGGGTACAGTTGGGTGCTCCACGTAGTAGCGTGAACCCAGCAGTCCACGCTCTTCGGCCCCGTGGAAAACGATCAGCGCCGACCGCTTGCCGGGTTTCTGTGCGAAGGCTCGCCCGATAGCCATCGTTGCCACGCAGCCGCTGGCGTTGTCGTCGGCCCCGTTCCAGATCGAGTCGCCCGCAACCGCCCGGCGGACGCCGTCGTGATCCTGGTGGGTACTGAACAGCACATACTCATTTTTCAGCTTTGGATCGGTGCCCGGCACTTTCGCCACGATATTGACCGACGGGTAGCTGAAGCTTTCGACGTTGACGACGTTGGTAAATTGCTGACCGGGCTGTTTGATCCAGTCGATGGCCGAGGCTGGCAGCCACACCGTCGGTGCCTGCGAGAAGACCCGCGTGTTGGGGCCACCGGGCAGATCGTAGCGACCCCGTTCCAGCCCCGTTGTCCAGCGTTCAAAGTACGATTGCGCTTCTTTGTCGGATACCCAAACGACGGCGACGGCCCCCGCCTTAACGAGTTCGGCGGCTTTGCGGCTCATCGTCCCGAACAGAAACCGACGGTAGCTAATGTCAGCCGGGCCGGTACCCGAAAACTGAATCGCGACGGCTTTGCCTTTGATGTCGGCTTTCGCCAGTTCGTCCGGCGTACCGGTTCCAACAAAGACAAGCGGGGCATCGACCGACGCGATAGCCGGAGCCAGCAGAAACGCATCCTGCCCGTGCGTGAGTTGGTGCGAACCGATGTTCAGGCGGCTGGTTTCGGTGATGCGGGTGCGCTGGATGTGAAAAAACTGGAAGAACGTACCGTCGTCGCCCGCTGGTTGCAGGCCCATTGCCCGCAGCTGATCGGCAATCCAGACCGACGCTTTCAGCTCGTCGAGCGAACCGGCTTCGCGGCCCCGGAAGTGGTCGCCAGCCAGCGCAAAAAGGTCGCGCTTGATGTCGGTTTCTTTAATGGCAGCTACGGCACTGGCACCCGGTGCCAGCGCCTGTTTACCCGTTTGAGCCTGCCCGGTACTGCAGGCAAGCAAGCCGATAGCTGCCAGCAGACCAGTCAGGTGAGGGCGTCGTACAGAAGAAAAAGGTAAGGGCATGATGAAGAAATAAAGATGATTGGGTAGCTGACAAATGTACACGTTTGCGCGAGGGGACAAGCGCAGCGGATAGATAGATTCTGGTAATCCTGACGAATCCACTTTTCGTCCTATTTCACTGGTTTCGCTGGCGTCTGGTGCTTATATTTGAAGAATTCTTAAGAATTTAAGAAAGAAAAACCATTGCTTTTGTGGAACGGAGAAATGCGCTGAAAACCCTGGCCGGTGCCGTGGGTGGATTGGTTGCCCTGCCCGGCTGGGCATCCGGCTGGACGGCAGAGTCAGTTCAGCTGACGAAGCCACTGCTACCCGCCGATCAGATTGAGACATTGGCGGCAGTCGTGGATACAATTATTCCGGCCACCGATACGCCGGGTGCCAAAGAACTCAACGTGCAGCAGTTTATCCAGAAGGTGATAGCTGACTGTTATGACAAGACGACGCAGGATACGCTGGCGAATGGCCTGATTCTGACGAACGATCTGGCGCAGAAAGCGTACGGTAAACCCTTCAACGGGGGCGACGTAACGCAGCGCACAACCCTGCTCCGGCAACTCGAGCAGTCGACCGATCCGGCGCAGGCTGACTTTATCAAGCTGGTCAAGCCGCTAACGATCAGGGGCTATCTCAACTCCGAATACGTCATGACCAACCTGACGCACTACGAGTTTATCCCCGGCCATTACTATGGCTGCGTGCCGGTGAAAAAATAGGTTCAACGTTTAACGTTGGCCCAGTCGACAAACCTTAAACGTCAAACTACAAACCTTGAACTATCCGAAGGATGGCTAATTTCAATATTGATGCCCAGGCGCTGAATTCCTACGATGCTATTGTCATTGGGTCAGGAATCAGCGGGGGCTGGTCGGCGAAAGAGCTGACGGCGAAGGGATTACGAACACTGGTACTGGAACGTGGGCGCGACGTGCGGCACATTACCGATTACCCCACGACCAACACGCAACCATGGGAGTTTGAGCATCGGGGGCAACTGACAAAAGAGGTAAAGGACGCGAACCCGATCATCAGCAAGTGCTACGCGTTTTACGAAGGCACTGAGCAGTTTTTTGTGAAAGACGCCGAGCACCCCTACGTGCAGGAAAAGCCTTTCGACTGGATTCGCGGCTATCAGGTCGGCGGTAAATCGCTGATGTGGGCACGGCAAACCCAGCGCTGGAGCGACTTCGACTTTACCGGTCCCGCCCGCGACGGGTTCGCCGTCGACTGGCCGATTCGCTACGCCGATCTGGCCCCCTGGTACAGCTACGTCGAGAAATTCGCGGGGATCACCGGCAACAAAGACGGACTCGATACCCTGCCCGACGGTGAATTTCTGGCTCCGCACGAGTGGAACTGCGTGGAAACGCATTTTCAGAAGCAGATCGCCAGCAAATACAAAGACCGGCACGTGATTATGGGCCGGGCGGCTCACCTGACGAGTCCGAAACAGATTCACTACGATCAGGGCCGGGCGCAGTGCCAGCACCGGACAATCTGCGAGCGTGGCTGTCCGTTTGGCGGCTATTTCAGCAGTAACTCCAGCACGATTCCGTGGGCGGCCAAAACGGGCAAGATGACCCTCCGCCCCGACTCGGTCGTGCATTCGATCATCTACGACGAGAAAAAAGGCCGGGCGACGGGTGTACGGGTGATCGATGCTCACACGAAGCAGATGACCGAGTACTATGCCCGGTTGATCTTCGTCAACGCGGCTGCGCTGAACACGAACCTGATTCTGCTCAACTCGACCTCGTCGCGCTTTCCCAACGGACTGGGCAATGATAGCGGTACGCTGGGCAAATACGTCGCCTTCCACAATTACCGGGCGGGTATTTCGGGCGAGTACGACGGCAACCTCGATATGACCACCGACGGTCGCCGACCCAACAGCCCGTACATTCCCCGTTTCCGCAACGTGTACAAGCAGGAGACTAATTTTCTAAGAGGTTATGCGGCCGGTTTTCAGGCGGGTCGTTCGTCGTATTCGGATCAGAGCGGTATCGGGGCCGACCTGAAACAGAGCCTGTTGAACCCCAAAATGGGCGGCTGGCACGTCGGGTCGCACATGATGGGCGAAACCATTCCGAAAGAAAGCAACTACGTCGCGCTCGATTCGTCGCAGAAAGATCCGTTCGGCATTCCGCAACTCAAAATTGCGATTGCCTACGACGACAACGACGAGAAGATGATCAAGGATTATCAGGAGCAGATGACCGAGATGTTCCAGGCGGCTGGCTTCACTAATATCCGTTTGCGCGACGACAAGCGTAACCCCGGCCTCGACATTCACGAAATGGGCGGTGTACGGATGGGTAAAGATCCCAAAACGTCGATGCTCAACAAGTGGAATCAGCTGCACGCGGTGAAAAACGTATTCGTCACCGACGGGGCCAGCATGACCTCGACCTCTACGCAAAACCCGTCGCTGACGTACATGGCGTTCTCCGCCCGTTCGGTCGACTATGCGGTGAAGGCAATGAAGCAGGGCTTGCTTTAAGGTTTGTGGTTTGTCGTTAGAGATACCCCATCCCAACCCCTCCCCGTAAGGGAGGTGCTCAAAATGTACGAGAGTAAAGCCCCTCCCTCAACGGGGAGGGGCTGGGGTGGGGTGATTACAAACGGAATCTATTTCCGATTTAGTTAGTCGCTGAAACCCGTACACCCTAAACTGTTTTGCTTTCCCAAACTTTCCGTCGTAACGTTGCGTTAATTAAACTGAATCTAAATAATTAACGCCGTTTTAAAACCGGCAGCGGAGTATGAGCAAACGCAGCGTGGCCGATCTGAAAATAGGAGAGCGGGCGATCATTCAGGCGTTCAACGATGAAGTGATGTCGCTGAAACTGCTGGAAATGGGCTGTTTACCCGGTGCTGAGGTTTGCATGGGTAGCAAAGCCCCCCTGGGCGACCCTATTTGTCTGCACGTGTCGGGCTACTGCCTGTCGATGCGCAAAGCCGAAGCCGCCACTATTCTTGTAGAGTAAGGTCCCGGCTTACAGGTTGCACGTTTTCGGGTCGATCCGTTGGTAACCTGCGGAGACCACCGACCGATAAAACGTACCACCGAGTTGAAGCCCCCCGTCATCGCCCTTATTGGCAACCCCAATGCGGGTAAATCATCGCTTTTCAATCAGCTAACCGGGCTGCGTCAGAAAACCGGCAACTTCCCCGGCGTCACCATGGACCGGAAGTCGGGGCCGTGGGCCATTGACGAACAGACAACCGCCACCGTTGTCGATCTGCCCGGTGTGTATTCCGTGTACCCGAAGTCGCTGGACGAGCAGGTTGTCACCGACATTCTGGCCAACCCGAAGCACCGCGACTATCCTGACGTAGCTATTGTCGTCATCGACGCATCGAACCTGCACCGAAACCTGCTGCTGTTTACGCAGGTTGCTGATCTGGGCTTGCCTACGGTGCTGGCCCTGAACATGCTCGACGTGGCTAAGGAGCAGGATAAGGAAGTCAACGCGGTGCGGCTGGCCATGCGGCTGGGTGTTCCCGTTGTGCGGGTCAATGCCCGGCTAGGTGAAGGGGTCGATGCCCTGCGAAAAGCCGTGCAAAAGCAGCTGCTGGAGCCGGTATTGCCCGGCAAACCGCTGTTTGATCCGGCCGACGAAGTTCCCGACCTGATTGCTGAGACCAAGGAGCAGTATGGCCTGACAAACAATTACCTGGCGCTTCAATACGTCATTCAGCACGACGGCTTTACCTTTCTGAATCAGCAGCAGCGCCAGAATCTTGATACGTTAATCACTGATCATCAGTTTCGCGACGTGCCGTTTCAGGCGGGCGAAACCATCACCCGTTATAAGCGTATTGCGCAGATTGTCACCGAAGTTGTTACTGACCAGCGACCCATCGGCAAACCCACCTGGACGCAGAAACTTGATCGGATTTTGCTGCACCCAATCTGGGGATATACCATCTTCGCGCTGATTCTGCTGTTAATTTTTCAGGCCATTTTCGCCTGGGCCGCACCCTTCATGGACGGGATCGACGCGGGCGTGGCGTGGCTCAATGGACAACTGAAAGAAAGTCTGCCCCCCGGCCCGCTTACCGATCTGCTTACCGATGGCATTCTGGCCGGTGTGGGTGGTATTCTGGTGTTTATTCCGCAGATCGCTTTCCTGTTCCTGCTGGTATCATTGCTGGAAGAGTCGGGCTATATGGCGCGGGTCATGGTTATCATGGACCGGATCATGCGCAAGTTTGGCCTGAACGGGCGTAGCGTGGTGCCGCTGATTTCGGGCGTCGCCTGTGCCGTTCCCGCCATTATGGCGACCCGCAGCATCGGTACCCGGCGCGACCGGCTGATTACGATTCTGGTAACGCCCCTGATGAGTTGTTCGGCCCGCCTGCCTATCTACACGATCCTGATTGCGCTCGTAGTGCCGAGTCGGCGGGTGCTGGGCGTATTCAACATACAGGGGCTGGCACTGATGGCACTTTACCTGCTCGGTCTGCTAAGCGCACTGGTGGCGGCTTACGTACTCAAACTGATACTGAAGACAAAGGAGCGTGGCTATTTCATCATGGAACTGCCCACCTTCAAGCTGCCCCGCTGGAACCACGTCGGCCTGGCGGTCTGGGAAAGTGTGCGGGCCTTTGTGTGGGAAGCCGGACGGGTTATTCTGGCGATTTCCATTGTGTTATGGGTGCTGGCGAGTTACGGCCCCGGCAACGCCATGCAGCAGGCCGAAGACGCTGTCCGGCGGGAACAGGCGACGCTGTCGAACGACGAATTAAACAACCGTATCGCGTCGGAGCGGCTGGAAGCCTCCTACGCGGGCAAGTTCGGCCACTTTATCGAGCCGGCTATCCGGCCCCTGGGCTACGACTGGAAAATTGGTATTGCGCTGCTCAGTTCCTTTGCGGCCCGCGAGGTATTCGTTGGTACGATGTCTACAATCTACAGCATCGGCGACGGGGGTGATGACGCCGGTGTGACCATTCGTGAGCGACTCCGGCAGGAACGAAACCCCGCTACTGGCGGACCCATGTATACACCCGCACTGGCGTGGTCGCTGCTGATATTTTACGTGTTCGCCATGATGTGCATGAGTACGCTGGCGGCTACGCAGCGCGAAACCAAAAGCTGGTGGTGGCCAACTGTACAACTGGTGTATATGATGGTATTAGCTTACGGAGCCGCCTTCCTGACCTACCGGTTGATGAGTTGATAAAAGCCCATAAGCCACGACGCCACGCATGTCAGACATGCGTGGCGTCGTGGCTTATGAATGAACTGCTTACCAAAGCAACCCCTTCGAGATTAGTGGGTAGATGAAGTGGTAAACGATGTAGCCAAACAACGCTACGGTAACACTACCGAGAGCGGTAGTCTGATCGAAGAAGCTACGCGATTTACTACGGTTCGATGACCAGTTGCGTTGAGTTGTCAATTTCATCTCCGGTATCTGAATATAGTGTCTTGCATACAGGACAATTTTCAGACCGGATACATGAGGATTCGGGCCGGTGAAACGGTATAAAAGGCTATCTGGGCCATAATCAGTGAATTCCCAGCCAACCGTGGAGCCGCACATTTCGTAAGCGGTAGGCAGACTATATACGTTGACAGGCTCAGGCTGTTAAGTTGGGGCAACAATTCCCCAATTGTGTCGTGTACGGTCTACACGCCTACGCCCAACGCAACGCATCGACAACGTCCGAGGCCGTCATGCCGATTGGTCCGCGCTGATTAGCGACGACATCACCCGCCAACCCGTGGGCATATACGCCCAGTACGGCGGCCTCTACCGGGTCGTACCCCTGCGCCAGTAACGCCGTCAGTACACCCGTCAACACGTCACCCGTTCCGCCGGTGCTCAGCCCCGGATTGCCCGTAGCGTTGAAATGCACATCGCCGTCGGGCGTGGCTACCGCTGAGTATGCCCCTTTCAGGACGACGACGACCTTGTGCGTTTTCGCAAAATCGCGCAGCATATCCAGCTTTTCGTAATCGTCCTTCCAGGGTTTGGTCAGCCGCTCGAACTCTTTGGGATGGGGGGTCAGGATACTATGCGCCGGAATCTGACTGTACAGCTCGCGGTTCTCACTCAGCAGGTTCAGCGCGTCGGCATCGATCACCATTGGCTTTTTAATGGTTGGCAGCAGCGCCCGCAGCATCGCCAGTGTCTCCGGTGCCTTGCCGATGCCGGGACCGATGCCCACTGTCGTAAACTCCGCTGGCTCCGGGCCACCGATGCGGCTCGTACCGGTCAGGACCGTCTGGTGGCCGTCTGACTGGCACATGGCTTCGGGAACTGATGTCTGGAGAATCGGGTACCCGCACTGGGGCACATGCACCGTCAGCAACCCGACCCCCGCCCGCAGGCAGGCCCGTGCCGACAATACGGCTGCGCCCATTTTGCCGAAGCTACCAGCCAACAACAGCGCATGGCCGAACGTACCCTTGTTGGCATACCGTTGCCGCTTGTGCAGTAACAGCCGCGCTTCACTGGGCTGCGTGTAATAGTAAGGCGTAGGAGCGAGGTCGATGTAGCGTTTGTGCAGCTGAATATCGACCAGGTGCCAGTCGCCGACGTAGCGGCCATTTGTAGGCAGTACAAACGCCAGCTTGGGCAATTGAAACGAAACCGTGTGGTCGGGTTCGATGATAACGTCGTCGGATTGGTTTGGCTTATCGACGTACAGTCCGCTGGCGATATCGACCGAAACGACCGTAGCCGGGGCGCGGTTGATCGCTTCGATTGTCGCTTTTACAATGCCTTCCGTCGGCCGCGAGAGTCCCGAACCCAGAATAGCGTCAATCACGATTTCGTTGTGCCGCAGCGTGGGAATGTCGCGCGAGTACTCGATGTACTTGACGTCCTCGGTGATGAGCTTGAGCCGTCGATGGTTATGCATAAAATCGTCGGATTCGCGCGGGGCATACCGAACCACATACACCTCAACCGGGTAGTCCCGCTCCATCAGCAGTCGGGCAATCGCCAGCCCATCCCCCCCATTGTTGCCCAGCCCGCAGAAAATTTTGGTTGGCATCGTTGCCGGAAAATGATCGACGTACCAGTTGACAAATCCCAGCGACGCCCGTTCCATGAGGTTGAGTGGGGCAATGGGTTCGTGCTTAATGGTCGATTCATCAAGGGTACGGATCTGGTCAACGTTCAGTATCTTCATAGGAGAGGTATCGGCCGTAACAGGTAATTTTACAAAAGTATTTTCCAGCCGCCGAAATTTTGCTATCTTTGCGGCTCATTTCGCAAATAGTTATCTGGCGATTTATATACAGTCATGAGCGAGTTAATCAAATTAGTGGAGGCAGACAATGCGCAGCGTCGCACCGAGTTGCCTACGTTCCGGGCGGGAGACACGGTGAATGTGCACGTCAAAATCCGCGAAGGAAATAAAGAGCGGATCCAGGTATTTACGGGGACTGTTATTCAGCGCCGGAATCCAAGCAGCGGTGGCGAAACGTTCACCGTCCGCAAAGTATCGAACGGTGTGGGCGTTGAGCGGATCTTCCCAACACTGTCGCCTAATATCGACAAGATTGAAGTCGTACGCATGGGTAAAGTTCGCCGGGCCCGGTTGTTCTTCCTGCGTGGTCGTCAGGGTAAGGCTGCACGTCTGAAAGAGCGCAAGCCAAAGCCAGTAGCAGCAGCTTAATTGCCTGCTCTGTTGCCAGAAACGTGTGCAAAGCCGCCTGTAAGGGTGGCTTTTTTTGTTGCATAGTCGTAAACTTATAGCGTTGCTGGCGCGCGGCTACCGGCTGAAGCGCCAGTAACGCTATAACTTTACGACTATACAACTTTACAGCTCTATACCTTTACAGCGTGGATATTCCTTTCTTCAAATACCAGGGTACCGGCAACGATTTTGTGATGATCGACGACCGGGACGAAACGTTTCCCGCTACCGATCAGGCATTGATCGAGCGGCTGTGTCACCGGCGGTTTGGTATTGGGGCCGATGGGCTGATTCTGCTGCGGAATGACCCTGATTACGATTTCCGGATGATTTATTTTAACGCCGATGGAGCCGAAGGCAGCATGTGTGGCAACGGAGGGCGGTGTATCGTTCGGTTTGCCCATGACCTAAGTCTGTTCGAGCAAAAAACCCGGTTTGTCGCCGTCGATGGTGAGCACACTGCTACCGTAACCGACGATGAGGTGTCGCTGAAAATGAGCGATGTAGCGGCTATTAGCGAGCAGGGCACGCATGTATTTCTCAACACGGGCTCTCCGCACGTGGTCCTGTTTGCCGATGATCTGAAGTCGACCGATGTAGTGGCTCAGGGCCGCGCCATTCGCTATAGTGAGCCGTTTAGCCCGGGTGGAACGAACGTAAACTTTGTACAGATGATGGATCATTCGTCGTTATCCGTACGTACCTACGAGCGGGGGGTGGAAGACGAAACCTATTCCTGTGGTACGGGCGTGACGGCGGCTGCCCTGGCGGCTCACCGGCAACTGGGGATTGCTGAACCGGTAGCCATCCGTACGCTGGGGGGGGATCTGCGGGTATCGTTCCGGCAGCAGCCCGACGGTACGTTTACCGACATTTACCTGATTGGCCCGGCCCGGCGGGTGTTTACCGGAACCAGTACTACCTGATTTTTATACGTTGTTATGATCCTTTACAAGGCAAAAAGCTGGCTACCCGCCGTCTGGCACTTCCACACTGGTCCAACCGCATTTGCGCTATTCCGACGGTTAGGCGTCGTGCTGATCTACGTTGCAGTCGTGACGACGGTTGAAATACACTATTTCGACACCCGCCTGAAGGATACACCCAGTTCGTTTCTGTCGGCAATGGGTATCCTGCTCAGCCTGTTGCTGATCTACCGGACAAATACCGCTTACGACCGGTTCTACGAAGGCCGGACTGCCTGGGGTACGCTGGTGAACAACAGCCGCAACCTGGCCCTTTACTTTAATGCCGTTCTGCCCCTGGATCGGCAGGAAGACCGGCTGTTCTTCGCTAAAATGATCTCTAACTTTCCGTTTGCGCTCAAGAATCACCTGCGGGGAAGCACAAGCATCGACGAACTGGAGATACTGGATGAGGACGATAGAAAAACAATAACCCGGTTTGATTACAAACCCGGTGGCGTATCCAGCTTACTGTGGAATCGATCCGAATCGCTGTACCGGGAAGGGATGCTGTCTACGTCGCAGCACATTAATCTCAACCAGCGGCTCACGGCGTTGATGGACGTGTCAGGTATCTGCGACCGGATCAAGAGTACGCCAATTCCATTCTCGTATAACCTGTTTATCAAACTGTTCATTACGATTTACGTAGGGGTGCTGCCGTTTACGATTGTCCAGGCGTTTGGCTACATGACCATTCCGGCGGTACTGCTTACGTCCTACATACTGGTCGGACTGGAATTGATCGGCGAGGAGATCGAAGATCCATTTGGCGTCGACCGCAACGATTTGCCGTTAAACCAGATCAGTCAGTTGATACGGGTCAACGTACACGATATCCTAAACTACGAACTGCCGCAGGCCGAGAAACAGGCCGCCAAACCCGGCTTCGTGATAGTCACCTAGGGATGGCACGCTGATAACGCAGATGATGCGGATTTGTAGGATTTACCTGTGTTGATCTTACAAAATCCGCGTCATCCGCGTGCCGTTCATACATCGCCGGTCAGGCCGCCGTGGAGGTGGTAGAGCGTGTGGTTATGAAACGCGGACTGGCGCAACAGGTCTTTAACGGCGATGCGGCTGCGAACGCCGTTAGAGCACACCACAATCAACGGGTTGTGGTTGATCAACTCCGCGCTTCGGGCGCGAATAGTGGGCAGGGGCAGGTTCAGTCCGCCCAGGTTAAATTCCTCGAATTCCCACTCGTCGCGCACATCGACGACCAGCGCGCCGGGCTCCTGCCGGAGTAAGTCGAATTCGTCCAGCGAAATATCGGTGTAAGCCATCGAAGTCATATAACGGAAACGCAACTGGTAGCTGAGCGTTCCCGGAGTAAGCAACTGCTGTCAATCTGTCAGTTAATTGGCTAACTGGAACAAGCTTTGTCAGGCAGTGTGTATACAGTATTTAGTTCGATTCCCTGACAAATTAGCTTTATGGAAAGCGTACAACACGAAAAAGGAACGATCTCGATTCATACCGAGAATATCTTTCCGATCATCAAGAAATTCCTTTATTCTGACCACGAAATTTTTCTGCGTGAGCTGGTATCCAACGCCGTCGATGCGACGCAGAAGCTGAAGCAACTAGCGTCGTTTGGTGAATTCAACGGCGAAGTTGGCGACCTGAACGTAACGGTCTCGCTGGACGAAGAAGCCAAAACCATTACCATCAGCGATA
The DNA here is from genome assembly GCA_964581865.1 of uncultured Spirosoma sp. Taxonomy (GTDB): domain Bacteria; phylum Bacteroidota; class Bacteroidia; order Cytophagales; family Spirosomataceae; genus Spirosoma. Next base: position 279,003 of record CAZOQC010000003.1, on the reverse strand, counting down.
ATGGCATCGGTATGACGGCCGAGGAGATCAAAAAATATATCAATCAGATTGCGTTCTCCGGCGCGTCGGATTTTCTGGAAAAATACAAGGACAAAACCGACGACAAAGGTCAGATCATCGGCCACTTCGGGCTTGGCTTCTACTCGGCATTTATGGTTGCCAGAGAGGTCGAGATCGTTACGAAGTCGTACCGCGACGGGGCCGAGGCTGCCCGGTGGGTGTGCGATGGCTCGACCGAATACGAACTGACGGCGGCAGAACGTCCGGAGCGCGGCACCGATATAATCCTGCACATCGCCGAGGATTCGGAGGAGTTTCTGGATAAAGGCCGGATTCGCGGTATCCTCGACAAATACGCCCGTTTTCTGCCTACGCCGGTTTCGTTTGATGGTAACGTCGTGAACAACACGGTGCCGATCTGGACGAAGTCGCCTGCGGAACTGACCGACGAAGATTACAAAACGTTCTATCGGGAACTGTACCCGATGAGTGAGGAGCCGCTGTTCTGGATTCACCTCAACGTCGATTATCCGTTCAACCTGACTGGTATCCTGTATTTCCCGCGTGTCAAGAACGAACTGCGTTTCCAGCGGGAAAAAATTCAGCTGTACAGTCGGCAGGTGTTCATCACGGACGAAGTGAAAGACGTAGTGCCTGACTTCCTGATGATGTTGCATGGGGTGATCGACTCGCCGGATATCCCGCTGAACGTATCGCGCAGCTTCCTGCAAGCCGACGCGAACGTGAAGAAAATCAACGGCTACATTACCCGTAAAGTGGCCGACAAACTGAACGAGCTGTTCAACGCCGACCGGAAAGGCTTTAAAGAGAAGTTTGACGATATCGGTCTGTTTATCAAGTACGGTATCCTGAGCGATGATAAATTCTGGGATCGGGCCAAAAACTTCGTGTTGCTGAAAAGCACGGACGGCACCTACGCAACGATCGACGAGTATCGCGAAAAGACACAGGCTAACCAGACCAATAAATCGGACTCGTTGATCTGGCTGTATACGACTGATCGTAAGCAGCAGGATGGGTACGTGGCCTCGGCAACCCGGCGCGGTTACGACGTATTGCTGATGGATACCGTCATCGACCCGCACTTTATCAACGCACTGGAATCGAAAGTCGACAAAGTACAGCTACAGCGCGTCGACGCTGATACGCTCGACAAACTGATCGATAAAGACATCAGTAACGACAGCGTACTGTCGGCCGATGATCAGACGAAGCTGAAAGAACTGTACGAAAAAACGCTCGACAACAAGACGCTGACGATTAATGTCGTGGCGATGCCCGCCGACGAAATGCCCGTCACGATTACGCAGCCCGAGTTCATGCGTCGGATGAAAGATATGTCGGCCCTATCGGGTGAGCAGTCGTTCTACGGCAACATGCCTACTATGTACAATGTCGCTATCAACGCCAACCACCCGCTGATCGGCCGACTACTGACTGAAACTGACGAAACTGCCCAGCAGTCGTTGGTGAAACAGACGTACGATTTAGCGCTGTTGGCGCAAAATATGCTGACTGGTGCTGACCTGACGGCTTTTGTCCAGCGCACGGTAGCCAGGCTGTAAAACAGCAGACGGTCGAAGCGGAAGGGCCATTCATTGGGTGGCCTTTCCGTTTGCAGGTTCGGCCATCAGCCCTGGTCCAACGAATGGCTGTAGGGTGTAAATAGATCAGATTATATACTCGTACAGATTGTATGAGTACATATACCTATGCAACCTGTTAATTATTGGACAAGTGTAGTATGTTTGGGGTCAATTTTTGTAGGTTTACCTGTAATTGGCTGGTCGTCGTATACGGCTATACGTCACAGGTGAAATAGCCTGACACGTTATCAGGCGTCAATTAACTTCGTCTACTTAAACCGACAGCGGGGGAATCTTAACTGATTCCCAGGTACATGATTATGTTACAAGCGCAGTTTCCCATTTTGCTGGTCGATGACGACGCGCAGGTTGCTGATATACTGGAGCGGGCGGCTCAATCGAGTTTTCCAGAAGCCTCGTTTATTCATGTAAGCAGTTTTGAAGAAGCAAAATCGTACGTCGATGATCTGGAAGGGAGAGGCCCAAAGATTGTACTGCTCGATATTGATCTGAAAGGAGCGGTTGATGGGCTGGATTTTTTGACCATGCTACGGGCGCATCCAAAGGGGCGGCTGTTGCCCGTCGTGATGTTGTCGGGGTCTAGAACGCCCAAACAAATTGAACGATCGTATGCGTTCGGTGCATCAGCCTTTACGATGAAACCGTACTCGTACAGCGACTGGAAAACGTACCTGCAGAATCTCCGTGCGTACTGGTACGAAACAGTAACGTTGCTCGACTTTCGCCATCGTCGGGATGCGTAAACGGTCTAGGGCTGCGGACGTCGTGTAAACCACACCCGACGTTTGGCGGCAAGCCGGGCCATGAAAAACAGCAGTACGACGATCAGTACGACAAAAGCCAGCAACGGCAGAAAGATCGATAACAACGACAGGACGAAAGAAGCCACGTTTTCTCCCGTTGCTATCACAGGGTTAGCGAGCCCGCCGGTGGTGGCAGTGGAGCCCAGCCGAAGCAGGCTGGTACCAGCCTGAATTATCCCCGCCGAACCGCCCCCCATCAGCAGGCCCAATCCCCAGTGCAGCACCGGATTGTCGATGGGCAGGAGTGATGTGCTGAGCAACGTTCCCGCAATGATCGATGCGGGCGTGGCAATGGTGTCGAGCAGATTGTCGAGCCAGGGGATGTAATAAGCGCCCAGTTCGAACACGGTTGCTACCGACAGTCCAAGCAGTGTCGTTGTCTGACTGAGCCACTCAAAACCGGCCATTGGGCTTATGTACCCCAGCCGGGTGGCCATGCTCGCCAGCAACAGCGGTACAAAGACACGGAAGCCGCAGCAGGCCGCCAGCCCAATACCTAGGCAGGCACTCATTATCCAGGCAATAGACATAGTTGGTTACGCTGTTTCTGTATGCCTAACCTATTTTGAGGGGAAGGGTTTATTTTACAGCGATAGTGTCGCTCTGTCTGTATGTTCCCTGATACAGGTTTCTGGCTGCGATAAACAGAAAACGCTAGTTAGCCCTCATTGCCCCCGTACTGTCACTATCGAGCGTGTACGAAGGATACATCCAGGCCGTTACGCGGCCATCGAACCTGTTTGTTACGGGTTCACGACTGACAAGCTGAATACCACAGGGCGGCATCATATCCGGAGTCGCTGAATCCGAATAGCTGATTTCGATACGCATTCCCTGCTCCTCGGCCTTCTCCAGCATATCAAACAGGTGGGTTACGCCGACGATATAAAAAGCTTCTGTGAGCGTTTGGGCATACAACCATTCGGGCGTGTCACGCTTCGACGACTCACCAATCGTCATGTACTTTCTGTACAATTCAAATCCATTCATCATAGTCAGTGCAAACAGGGAGTGTCCAAATCGATGGCAAACTGATCTGTAGTACGAACATATGCAAATTTTGTTTAATTTTAGTTAAACAAAATTTACTGAATGGGAACATAAGCGAAAGCAAAGAGGATGAAATGGGATACCCGACAAAGTAGTGCTACGCAAAATCATGTCGATATAAACACGGAGTTACTAACTGAAAAACTGCGGGTTGAAGTTCATCAGGTATACTTCATCGGTGGCACGGGTCAGGGCGGTGTACAGCCAGCGGACAAACTCGTGATTGACCTGACCTTCCGGTAAAAAGCCCTGATCGATAAACACAGCGTTCCACTGACCACCCTGTGCTTTGTGACAGGTCAGGGCGTAGGCAAACTTCACCTGTAGCGCGTTCAGGTAGGGGTCGCGTCGGATGGCTTCGGTGCGCTCTTTCTTGCTTTTGATGTAAAAATAGTCCTGCGCGACGCTTTCATACAGGGCTTTCGACTGTTCCTGCGTCAGCGACGGTACAGGTGAATGGAGCGTATCGAGCAGAATTTTGGCTTCAAAATCAGGGTGGTCCTCGTAATCGATCAGGCGCATGGTGACGGTCGCAAACCGAAAACCGTGCACTTCCTCGTGCTGTCGTACCTTCTGCACCTCCACAAACTCACCGTTCGCCAGAAAGCCCGCCGGGGAGTCGTCGCCCAGAACGGTATAGTTGTTTCGGGCAATCATCAGCATATCGCCCGCGTCAAGTTCGTCTTCACACTGATCGATCATTCGCCGGACGAACTGATTGTACTGTGAGGCCGTCTTGTTGGACCGGCAGATAATGGCCGTATTCTCCCGTCCGTACTTGTTATAGGCGTAGCGAATACCGTCTTCCAGCTTGGTTAGCGGCATTTTAAAGATGTCGCGGAAGGAGCGGACGTCAATTCTGATGGGTGGGACGCCCGTCTCCGGTGCCGTTGGGCCATCGCTCAGCAGGGCGTCGAACCCGACGGCTTTGGGCGTTGGATCACCGGTGCCGATACCCTGCTCGGCCAGTAGCGTCCGCAAATCAGTGGCGTTGTACAGGATACCCGATGCTTCATCCTGCCGCATTACTTCGGTCAGTTCCTGCTCATAAACGTTCATGTCGAACGAACTCGCCAGAAACCCCCGGTCGAGGGCAGGGCTAAGATCGCGCCCGACGGGGGGAAGCTGTGCCGTATCGCCCACGAGCATCAGCTTGTTGCCGGGGTTCTCAAACACAAAATCGATCAGGTCAGTCAGTAACCCCTTGCCCCCAAAGTCGGCTTCGTCGGAAATCATCGAAGCCTCGTCGACGATAAAGAGGGTGTCTTCGTGGTAATTTTTCTGCCGCTGAAACGACAGCGACCCCGATCCGGGATCGGCTACCTGCCGGTAGATTTTCCGGTGAATGGTCTGCGCCTGCTTTTTGGAATAACTGGCCATGACCTTTGCCGCCCGGCCGGTGGGGGCCAGCAGCACCGATTTATACCCGAAGCGGGGAAGAATCTTGATCAACGTACCGACAAGGGTCGTTTTCCCCGTACCGGCATAGCCCCGTAGCAGAAAGCAGTCGCGATACGGGTCGAGTTCGGGATTGTCGGTACTGATAAAGGCACTGATCTGATCGAAGAAAGCCAGCTGCCCGGACGTGGGTTTGAAAGGAAAACGTTTGGCCAATAAACTGGCCGCCGTCTGGGTATCATTCATGCTACTAATTTACGGAAAAACGACTATATTCACCCGCCACTTAACCCCCTCAGTACGATGAAAATACGCCAAATTCTACAAGGAAAATCGATTAACGCACTGTTCTCGGTTGGTTCGGGAGAAACCGTACTCGGCGCCCTCAAACTGATGGCTGAAAAAAACATCGGGGCGGTGCTCGTTGTCGATAACGACGAGTTGACCGGTATTTTTTCCGAGCGCGACTACGCCCGCAAGATTGTCCTGAAAGGTCGCCATTCCGACGATACCCTGGTGCGCGATGTAATGACCCCCAACGTTATTACGATCGAACCCGAACAGCGGCTGGAGGACTGTATGCAGATCATGTCCGACAAGCACATTCGTCACCTGCCGGTTATGGAATCGGGTAAATTGATCGGCATCATTTCGATCAACGACGTCGTAACGGCCATCATGCGCGATCAGAAAACCCGCATCGATTCGCTGGAAAGCTACATCTCCGGTAGCCCCTACTAGCGTAGCGTTTAACGTTTATCGTTTGAGGTTTAATAGGTTGTTTAGGATTCTATAGCCCGTTCTGGAATCGCCCGTTTGTCATCCCGAGCCTGCGAGGGATCTTCGTTAACAGGCGGTTTTGTGTGCTTTTAGCGAAGATCCCTCGCAGGCTCGGGATGACAAAACAGGCCATAAAACACAATTCTGAATAATCTCTAAGGTTGCCACGGCTGCTGAGCGACAACTTTAAACTTTAAACGGTAAACCTCAAACGATAAACGTCTACCTTTGCGTCCCAAAATCTTGATTGGCTGTGACGCAGGTACTTGACAAACCCCGGCAGGAAGTGATTACGCTGTATGGAAACCGGCTTCGGCTGCGGGTCTGTGGCTTGTACTGTCAGAACGATCAATTGCTGATGGTCCGGCACCGGGGTATCGGCCCGACCGATACGTTCTGGTGCCCACCCGGCGGGGGCGCGCAGTTTGGCGAAGCGGCTCCCGACGCACTGATTCGTGAATTTGCCGAAGAAACCGGGCTCGATGTGCAGGTCGGCGAATTACTGTTTGTCAACGAATTCATGCAGCCGCCCCTGCACGCGCTCGAGCTGTTCTTTCGGGTCGAGGCATTCGGTGGGCAACTGCTGGCCGGTACCGATCCGGAGATGAGTCCTGATGGGCAAATTATCCAGGAAGTGCGGCTGATGTCGTTCGATGAGATAAAAGCATACCCGCCCGAAGAGGTACACGCCCTGTTTCGGTTTTGTCACTCGCTTAGTGATGTCTTTGCCTTGCGCGGCTATTTGCCCCGTTGAGGTAGTAAAAAGCCGCTTTCCGGTTCTTTGCCGTAGACCCGTTTCGCGAAAAATGAGTAGGTTGTAACACCAAACGATTGTCTGGTTCCTGTGCAGATTCTTCAGATGCCCACACCCACCATCAGTATTCATGCTGACCAGTTTGGTCCGGAGCAGTCGGCGCGGTCGGTACTGTGTCTGGAAGCGGGGCACGACCGGTTTCGGTTTATCGCACTGGATGAACAGGGGCAAGGGCAGTGGCTGGAAGATTATGCGTTTCCCTCGCTGCTGACGGATCGCCTGCCAACCGACTTACTGGCCGATATTTTTCGCGAGCACCCCTTGCTGACGGCCTCGCCCTGGCAGGAGGTTCGGGTAAGCATCAATACACCATCCTTTACACTGGTACCGCAGCCGCTGTACCGGAAGGAATACGCTGGCAGTTACCTGGCGCTGATGCGGGGCAGTCAGTTGCCCGCGCATGAATTTGCCCAGGCGTACGCCCACGAAGCCGAAGGGTTTCTGTCGGTGTTCAGCCTGAGCCACGACCTGGCTGATTTCTTTTCGGAAGCGTACCCGCTGCAACCGATGACGTTTGTGCATCAGATCGGGGCACTGCTCGAAGCAACGGCCGTGCTGGCTCAGCAAACAGCTGGTGAGCCAACGGTCTATCTGTACTTCGAAGATGAATTTGTAACGGTTATCTGCCGAAACGGATCTACGCTACGCTACTGCAACCGGTTTGGCTGTAGAAATGCGCAGGACCTGACTTATTACGTGCTGTATACGCTGACCGAATTGCAGATCAATCCCGAAACGGTGGTTGTCATGCTTTACGGTGAGATCACCCCCTTTGCTGAACGGTACACTGAACTGAGCCGGTTTCTGGCGCACCTGCGTTTCGGTACATTTCCCACTGGTGTGACGCTGGGTGGCGACTTCAGCGATTTACCCGACCACCGTTATCTAAGCCTGTACGGACTTTGCCTGATGGGAGATTGACGTAGCCCCGTTGGCGATTGCTCCCGGCTCTCTATGAAGAAAATAGCGTTATTTCCCGGCTCGTTCGACCCCTTTACACGTGGTCACGAAGATATTGTCCGGCGCGGACTGAACCTGTTCGACGAGGTCGTCATTGGCATCGGCAAAAATGCCCGCAAAGACCGGTACTTCCCACTGGAACGGATGATATTGCTCATCGAAGAAGCCTTTGCCGACGAACCCGCCGTGCGGGTGATGAGCTACGAAAATCTGACAGCGGCTGTAGCTCGCAACATCGGTGCCCGGTTTCTGCTGCGGGGACTGCGCAACACCACCGATTTTGAGTATGAGAACGGTATTTCGCAGGTCAACCGATACGTCTACGCCGAGGTCGAAACGATCTTTCTGATTACATCGCCCGAACTGGCTCCGATCAGTTCGAGCATCATCCGCGATCTGCATCGCTACGGGCAGAACGTCGATCCGTTTTTGCCGTATAAGCTAACGAATGATTGAATGATTGAATGATTGAGTGATTGAGTGATTGAATGATTGAATGATTGAATGAATGATTGAGTACTATTCAATCACTCAATCACTCAATCACTCAATCATTTACTATTCTCCTCGATAACGTACCGGATCGAACTGAACGAGTTGGTGAGGGCCTGCTGCGTCTGTCGGGAGTCGAGCCACGCGAGTTGCTCAATGCCTTCTTCGGCCTGCGGAGCCATATTGGTATCGTTAATGACCGTCATCTGATACCATTTCGTGCGTTTCAATATCCGGCTGCCGTTGAGGGCATATGTGTGCCAGGTTGTGCAGATCCGATCGCCAACCTTGACCCGGACGCCGGTTTCCTCTTCAACCTCGCGGGCGGCACCCTCGCGCGACGATTCGCCATTGTCGAGTTTGCCCTTCGGTAAGTCCCACACGCCCCGGCGGAACATCATCAGAACCTTATTGTCTTTACTGACCACACCGCCAGCGGCTTTGATAACCTTGTAATTTCGCTTGATGGCCGATTCACAGTCTGATTTGCTGAGGCAGCCCAGCGTGATCGACAGCAGCCGACCGGACTTCGTTTTTTGAAGCAGCGCCAGCAGTTTATCGACAGTGGCGGGGGTTGCGTTCAGTACAAGCAGATGCCCTTTCAGCGATTCTTCTTTAACGATACCCAGCCGGGCATCGATGGTATTGTCAAACTCCGTTGTTGATGATAGCGCAGGCGACCCCGCCAGGCGGGTTGCTGTTTTCAGACTGATGAGCCGCAGCGGGCGGTCGTCAATAAAGACAATCATGAAAAAGAATAAGTAAGTAGCAGGGGCAAAAGTAACGAAACGTGCGGTCTAACCTGCGGCAAATAAGGGCGGAAACATGCCCTATTATGCTATTTTTGCGTCGGGCCAATTCTCTCCCTGTGTGGAACTGCTGATAATTCTGTTGCTGACGATTCTGAATGGTGTCTTTTCCATGTCAGAAATTGCCCTTGTTTCCTCCCGAAAATCGCGCTTCGAAGCAGCTGCCAAAAACGGCGACCGGCAGGCACAGGCGGCACTCGATCTGGCTAATTCGCCGAATCGCTTCCTCTCGACAGTACAGATTGGGATTACCCTGATTGGCCTGCTGACGGGTATTTTCTCCGGCGACAAAATCACCACGGATGTTGAAGGCTACGTAGCCCAGATCGCGGTGTTGCAACCCTACGCCCATTCGGTCGCGGTCGTGCTTGTGCTGATCGTACTGACTTACGTGTCGCTGGTGCTGGGCGAGCTGGTACCTAAACGCATTGGTCTGTCGAACCCCGAAGGCATTGCCAAGACAATGGCGGCCCCCATGATGCTGCTCTCGAAACTGACGGCACCGTTTATCGCGCTGTTAACTTTTTCGAGCGATACGCTCATCAAGTTGCTGCGAATCAAGCCAAACGATAGTGCCGTTACGGAGGAAGAAATCAAAAGTTTGATTCAGGAAGGCACGACGGGGGGGGCAATCGAGGAAATTGAGCAGGAGATTGTGCAGAACGTGTTTCAGCTCGGCGACCGTAAAATCACGTCGCTGATGACCAACCGGCAAGAAATCGTTTACCTGGATCTGGAAGATGATCCGGCTGAAAACAAAGAAAAAATTACGACGCATCGTCACTCCGTCTTTCCGCTCTGCAACGGTGGGGTCGATGAGGTGATCGGCCTGATTTACTCAAAAGATTTTCTGGGTAAAGATCTCGACACCGAGTTGCTGCGGCTGAACGACCTGAAACGCGATGCGCTGTTTATACCGGAAAACAACCGGGCTTACCAGGTGCTGGAGCGGTTCCGCGAACGCAGGCAATATGTTGGTATGATTGTCGATGAATATGGCGGGGTGCTTGGCGTCGTTACGATCAATGACATTCTGGATGTACTCGTCGGAGATATAGACGACGCGACCGATGACTACGAAATTCGCAAGCGCGACGACGGTAGCTACCTGATCGATGCGCAGCTGCCATTCGAGGATTTTCTGTCTTACTTCGAGATCAGCATTACGCCACAGAATCGCCGTGACCTGACCGGCTTCGATACGCTCGGTGGCTTTGCGCTACATATTCTGAAAGACATCCCACAGACGGGCGAGCAGTTTGCCTGGCAGGCCTACCGGTTTGAAATCATCGATATGGACAAGAGCCGTATCGACAAGATGCTGGTTTGGAAAGCGGCTGAGGAGTAAGCAGGTAAACAGTGGATAATCATTTGCTGTTTCTGGTATGTAGGCTGGCGGGCCGGT